>NZ_CP113939.1:1979843-2639791 GCF_029392315.1 Bifidobacterium sp. ESL0690 | reverse complement strand
GCCCTTTCCTCAATTGTTTCTTACGTTTTCTTACGTTTCCGGCATCGTCGCCTTCACCATCGTGCCGTCTTGTTGTGGGCACAGCATTTTCGACTTCGCGATGCAATATCCTATATGTACTCCTACGCCCCGAAGTTATCCACAGTCTTGCGTGTTGGAAACAGCGAAATGTGAATAACATCAATGTAATTTGTGGATAACTTCGGTGCGTAAAACCGCGCTGTCACGGCCTTTTGCAGGCAGTGAATAAGCAGATATGAATTGTGAACGTCTTCGACAGGTTATCCACATTTTGCTTATGAGGGCACGGTCGCCAGAACCTCGATAACTTTTAAGTGGCCCGGCTATTTTATTGATCTGTTATTTCTCGTTGACGATGGGTTTCAACGTGATGGGATCGATGTCCGGCCCCTTTTCGTAATCGTCGTACTGACGTTCGAGAATCGGTATGCCTTCTGGCGTGTATTCGGCGTCGTCCTGCATCGGAATGCCGTAGCTCGTGGACTTCAGAATAGGCGTCTTGCTGGCATAGTCCCTCATATCTTTTTGCGGAATGACGACGTGGCGCTTGTTTTTGTCGTGGAACTTGGACCATGGCCCTTTGGGATCATGCGATTTTTCGATGAGCTCGTGCAGCGAGATATCTCGCCCGTATTGCAGTCGATGACGAAGATAAATGTCGATGTGGGCGACGTCTGCGATGTGGTTGGGAGTCAAGATTTGTTGGTGAGCTACTTTTATCGTTTGCTTGGATAGTGAATCTATGCCACTGCCTTCCGCGGTGTTATCCTGAGGTTTCCGCCGAGTTCCCTGATGGCGCTCAGGATGGTACGGAACGAGGGGTTCGCGTCCTTGTTCAATGAGTGGTAGAGACTTTCCCGACCGACGTCTGCGCGGCGTGCGATCGCACTCATCTTTCGTTCGGCCGTGGCGGCAGTCCGAAGGGTCTCGAGTACCAGACCCGTTGCCTCCTTGTCGTCCTCGACGTTGTCGATTTCCTCGAAAGCGTCGTTGATGTAGTGGTCGATGTCCTCTTGTGTTTTGAGGTGGTCTGAGATGTCGAATTGCTTGAAGTTAGTCATGGTCTTTCCCGAATCGGTTGTTACTTGTGGATATGTTTTAAATGGGTGTAACGGTTTGCGATGGTCGTTTTCACTTATGGACGTCTATTTGCGGTGTTGTGTTTTCCGGCTCCATTCCTTTTGCATTGCCTTGGCCTTTTCGATGTCACGTCGCTGCGTGCTTTTGTCGCCGCCGGCTAGGAGCAAAATTATCTCTGAACCTTGTTTGGCATAGTAGACACGGTAGCCTGCACCTGTGTGGAAACGACATTCGTTTACGCCGTCTTTCACGCTCTTGGTGTCTCCGGTGATTGCACCGTTGTACTGGATACGTTGGATCCAGAAATAGATTTTATCTTTGGCGCGTTGGTTTGGAAGCTTGTCAAGCCATGTGTCAAAGGTGTCGGTCGTGATGACGTTCATGTAAGAAGTGTATCATACAAAATACAGTTTATGTGATTTCCTGAGTTCAAGTTAGAAGCGTGACACCACTGTTTTCAGTCGGTCTGATTGTATCTGTTTGGTTCTGGTCTGTATCTTCTTTACCGTTCGGTCTTTATATATGCCCTTGTGCGGCTTTTTGGCTTTCCGATGGCTTGCACCTGCCCCGCGGCGATGAGTGTCTTGAGCGCGCGCTGCACGGTCTTGGAGGATTTTCTGGTTCGTTGTGCGAGCTCACGGGCGGTGATCGCGGCGCCCGACGGCATGGCCTCGTAGATGGCTGCCAGAGTCTCTTCCTTGACTTGGCTTGCCGGGCCTCTTCCGTTCGTGCGAGCCTTGTGAGCTGTGCGGGCCTTGAAAATTCGGGGGTTTCCGCTTGGTTTGCTCGTCGGTGAAGAGCCGGCGTGCGGTTCTTGGCTTGTGTGGGCGGTGGAAACTGAAGAGGCTGAAGAGGCCGCAGGGTCCGCAGAGCTTGAAGAGACTGAAAGGTCCGCAGAACCTGCGCTCGCGGATTGTCCTGAGGGCCCTGAGTATCCTAAGAGTAAGGGCGGCAACGCTGGGTCTGCGCGCCACAGAATGACGGTGAACTGGTCGGCGGTGGCGCGGAACGTGGGTTTGGGCAGGCCTCGTTGCTCCAATTGGCGCAGCACGAAGGGGATGCCGGAGCCTTGCCCCTCTACGGTCGTCGCCGTGCCTTCCCCGGGAATCGGGGCGTCGCGTACCAGGACGATGAGCGCGGCGTTGCGGCAGCGTGAGGTGCCGTCCGCAAGGTTTTCCGTGGTTGCCCCGCCCCAAAGCCCGCCGGGGTTGCTTACCTCGACACGGTTCGGGTAGATGTCGACGCTGACCGGCTGGCCGCGGAAATATTGGTGGTATTCGCGGTGCACCACGGCGTTGGCGAGCACCTCGCGCAGCACTTCCTCGGGTATTTCGAGTTCGTCGGTGCGTCCGATGCCCTGGACGAATGAGTATGTCCGCAGGTTGCGGCGCACCGCCTGCAGAGCCGTGTCGAGCATGACCGGGATTGGTCCGTCGCATTGCGCGCGGTCGAGGAAACGCAACTTGCCCGGCTCGGATTTGGTATCGCCAGGGTGGGCCGCTACGTCGATGATGAGCCGCGGGAAGAACTGCTGCGGGAATTGCCCCGTCGCGAGCAGACCGCCGAGCAGAACCTCGCCTTTTTTGTCGGTGATGTCGAGTCTGGCGAGTTTCTGCTGTTTCGTTTTCGCCCCGTAAAGCGCCCGGGAGTTCTTCTTCGCGGCAAAGATGAGCCGTAACTGCTGATCGTCCAGATCGGTGGCGTCACAGCCGGGCACGACCTCCATGTCGGCATAGCTTGGCGTGAGCTGGTGCCGATACTCGTATATCTCGGCGGACGAAAGGCGGATGTCTTTGTCGTCAACGCGTTTGTAACTGCCGTTCTCGACACCTTTTGCCGTCACGTAGCAGGGCTTCTTGCCGATATCGTTGGCGAAGATGGTTACCACGAGAATTTGCCGGCCGTCGACGGTTTCGCGACGCATACGATAGGTGGGCGGGTTGGTGAGTCTGATTCCGTCACTGCCGCCATCTCCCATGCCTTCGACGAACTGGTCGCGGACTTTGTTGATATCGAAGCCTTGCGCCGGCGCGAACCCGCTTGATTCATCCAACCCGAGCAGCAGGATGCCGCCGAATGAATTGGCGAACGAGCTCACGGTGTCCCACACGCTGGCGCTCAGGCCGTGCGCGCAGGCTTTCGCCTCGTAGTCCGCGTCGTCGGTCCGCTGCGATCTCAGCCGTTGGATCGCCTTGGCCAAGGGCTCGTTCAGAATCGTCATCGTCGCCTTCTTCGACATTTATCTTCGTCATCGACATTGTATCATAGACATTTATCTTCGTCATCGACATTATCTTCGACATTGCTGATGGCGCAACGATTTACGGCTGTTTTGAGCGATAGATATTAGGTATCTTCGACATTTTAGTTTTGTCGATGACGAAGATAATGTCGATGTGAAGTCGGCATTTTGGGCGTTGTGAAACGGGCGTCGGTGCGCTAGGACGTGGTTTGATCGTGCGTTGGCGCTTTGGCGTTGGTTGGGTTTGTTGTTTGGTGTTGGTGGGTGTGGGTGCCGGCGCGGGGTTGGTTGTTGGTGTGTTGGTCCCGTGCCGGCACCCTGTTGGTTCCCGTCCTCGGCCGGTTGGTTGGATGCGGCCGGGCGGGAAGTCTTTTATTGGTGGTGCCAGCGTCGGCGGTTGCGGGCCAATTGGCTCATGCCGATGAGGAACACTCCCAAGAGGGTCAGGGCGATGATCAGCATGGTTCGTTGCCCGCCGGTCAGGGGGAGCGCGTGGTGGAAGTAGCCGTCGATGGCGGGCTGGTTCTGCTGGTCGGGCTCGCTGTAGACGTGGAGGTCGGCGTTGGTGTCGCGCCATTGGTAATCGTGGGCTTTCAGCTTAGCGACGGTGCGGTACCTGCCTCCTCTGGGCAGTTCATCTGCGGTGAGGGTCAGCGTCCATGGGTGTTCGGTGTGTCCGTCGTAGGCGAGCATGGCGCCGTGCTGGTCGGTGGGGCTGATGGTCACAACCCGTGTTCCGGCGGGTGTGAGGCCGGTCTGGCCGTCCAACGGTGTGAGGTCGAGTGTGATGGCGTCCTCGCTGGTCCATGGTGTGGCGGTGCCGGTGACAGTCACGGTGTTGGTCATATGGTCGCGTGTGATGCCGGTGACCGTGGGTGTGGCGAGCTTGTGCCAGACGGCGTACAGGGTGGTCTGCGTCTCCGTGACTCCCACAGTGGCGGGCAGTTGGATGTTCCGATTGGAGGGGTCGTTCATGTCTTGGTCGGGTTGCTCGTTGGCGGGTGTGGTGGTCCATCCGGCGAAGACGAAGTGGTCGGGTTTCATGGTGCCGGTCGCGTTGGGCAGGGTGGTCCAGGCCTTGCCGCTGGCGGTGTCGACGAACGACTTGAGGCCGGTTGGCGGTGTGCCGGTGCCGCCGTGGGAGTCGTTGGTGTCGAACGCGACATTGAGCCAGGGCAGGGTGCCGTTCACGAGGCCGCCGCCTGTCTGGGTGGCGGTGGAGTCGATCTGGTTGCGGGTCTGGGGGTCGGTGATCGTGTACATGGCCGCCAGCGTGTAGGCCTCTCCGGGGGCTGGGAAGGTGGTGGCCTGGCCTCCGGTCAGTGAGCCGGGCAGGGCGAACGGGTCGGGGGTGATGGTCTGGCTGCCGGCGGTGGTGCTGGTCTTGGAGGTGCACTGCACCGGGTAGAAGTCGTCGTTCTGGTTGCTGGGTTTGGCGCAGACCTTGACCGTGCCTCCGGCGGATACGGCAGGCTTGGCCGGGTCGTTGCCGGTGGCGCCGATGGCGGGCATGGCCGCATCGAGGTTGGCGGTCACGCTCACATTGACGCCGCCTTGGTCCGTGGTGTGCGGGGTGACTGCCACCGCCGGTGTGCCGGGCATGGCCTGGGGTGTCGAGGTCCACTGCGCGGTGACGGTGGCGGTGCCGCCGGCTCCCTTGGCCGCGGTGATGGTGTGGTTGCTGACCGTGGCCGCGCCGCCGGTGACGTTGCCGGTGTCGATGGTCCAGCCGTTGAAGAGCTGGTGTGGTTTGTTGCCGGTGATGTGGGTGGGGGTGGCAGTGGTGTAGGTGCCGACTTTGAAGGTGGTGTCGATGGCGAGCCCATCGCGCTTGGGCGTAGCGCTGGTGGCCGCCGCACCGATCTGGGTGGGTAGGCTGGTGTCGCCGGTTCCGCCGTTGAGGTTGTAGGTGAGATCGGTCCAGGTGGGGGTGATGTCCGCGCGGATGTAGACGCCGGCGGGGTGTGCGGAGGCGGCGCGTGTCTTGAGGGTGGAGAGGGTGCCGTCACCGGGTGTCCCGGCCGTGGCTCCTACTAGGCCGAGGTCGCTGGGGTGGTGGCCTTTGGGCCAGTCCCACTCGTGCCAGGTGGTGGATGCGGATATGCTGCCGAAGGCGTAGTCGCCCAGTTTGGTGTCGGGGCCGAGGCGGAGGCGTTGCAGGCCCCTGGGTAGCATGCCGCCGGCCCAGCCTCCGAACCTGCTTGTTTTGCCGGTGTCCCAGCCGCTGAGGTCGAGGTCGGTCAGGGCGGTGTCGCCGTCGAACGTGAGGTACATGTCTTCGACGTTGCCTGTGTTCAGGTCGGCGACGTCGAGGTCGGTCAGGGCGGGGTTGCCGGAGAAGGTCCTGATCATGCTGGTGATCTTGCCGGTGTCCCAGCCGTCGAGGTTCAGGTTTTTGAGTTTGCTAAGGCCGGAGAAGGCGAGGCGCAGGTTGGTCTCGGTGCCGGTGTGCCAGCCGGACAGGTCGAGTCTTTCCAGCTTGCTGTCGCTTGCGAAGAGCAGGTTGCCGGTGTTGCGGTCGAGGGTGACGGGGTGGTGGTTGTTGGTGAAGGAGGTCATCTGGGGCATGTCGCCGAAGAGGCTGCAGTCGTTGTAGACATCACCGGTGATGGTCAGGTCGCCTTCGATGCTGACCTTGGTGATGCTGCTTTTGACGGTGTTCCAGGGGATATCGTCATCGTCGGTGTAATCGTCATTGGGGCTGGTGCCGCCGGAAAGGCGCAGGACGCTGTCTTCCACGGTCCAGCAGACGTCGCCGAGGTCGCCCTGGCTGTCGATGCCGGCTATGCGGCCGGCGGAGGTTCCCCATGTCCGCCATCCGGCGGCCGCGCAGGCGCCGGAGGCGGGGGTCTGGGTGCGCGGCCCCCATTTGGCGTAGAGGGTGACGCGGGTGGCGGCCCCGTCGGGCGTTCCCTTGCTGGTGGGTATGGCGGCGGTGCCCATGTAGCCGTCGCCGGCCCCGCCCGGGTCGGCGGTCCACAGGTTGGCGAACGCGGTGCCGGCAGGGGCGGTCATGCCGGTGGCGCCGGGCAGGGTGGGGTAGCCCATGCCGGCGGTGGTGTCGACCAGGCTTTTGGCCTCGTTGTCCGCGCCGGTGCCGGCTCCGGGCTTGAGGATGACATCCATCCAGGGCAGGACGCCGGTGAACTCGGTGCTCCAGTCGCTGGTCACGCTGTGGCCGGAACCGTCGGTGTAGGTGGCGCAGGCCTGGGCCGTCCACGTGGCCCCGGGCGTGAAATAGCTGGCGTAGTAGGAGGACTGACCGGTCGTGGACGTGTTCGACGTGGACTGGTAGTGGCTGGTGGCGGTGGTGGGTTTGACCTGGATCTGCCAGTCGGTGACGCCGGTCTGGAGGCCGGTGGCGGTCAGATAGACGCGGTTCTCCGCGTGGCTGTAGCGGGCGGTGACGCCGGTTGGTGCCGGGACGGTGTGCCATTGTGCGGTGAGAGTGAGGGTGGTGTGCCCGTTGGTTGTGGTGGCGCCGGTGGTGTTGGTGGGGATGTCCCGGGGGCCGGGCTGCCAGAGGCTGGTGCCGTCGCTCCATCCGGTGAAGTCGGGGAACGCGTGCGCGGGCGGGGTCATGGTGCCTTTGTCGGGCAGGGTGAATGTGGCCTTGTTGGCGGTGGTGTCGGTCAGGGCGTCCTTGGCGTCTGGTGCGGTGCCGCCGCTGGCGCCCTTGTCGAAGCTGAGGGTGGTCCAGGGCAGGGTGCCTTGCAGGTCGGTGGTGGCGCTGTCGGCGTTGTTTTCGGTGAGTTTGGCGGTGAAGTGGTGCTGATGTCCGTATCCGTAGCGGGTGGTGTAGTCGGTGGCCGGGAAGGTGACGGTCCAGTTCCATCCGCTGTTGTTGGCGGTGGCGGTGATGGCGGGTTGGCAGGCGGTGTCGCCGGTGCCTTCGGTCATGCAGGCGGTGACCTTGTCGCCCGACTGGACGTTGGCGGTGCCGGTGAGGGTGACGGTGCCGGTGATGTGGTAGGCGGCGGTTAGTCCTGTGGGTGCCTGGACGGTGTGCCATTGGGCGGTGAGGGTGAGTGTGGTGTGCCCGTCGGTGGTGGTGGCGCCAGCGGTGTTGGTGGGGATGTTGGCGGGGCCGGGCTGCCAGGTAACGGTTCCGGATTTCCATCCATTGAACCATGAGTTGGCTGGTGCGTTCATGGAGCCTTGGCCGGGGATGGTGAGCGAGGCCTTGTTGGTGGATGTGTCGACCAGTGCGTTCTTGTCGCCGGGGGCTGTGCCGGTGGCGTCGCCTTTGTCGAAGCTGACTGTCATCCAGGGCAGGGTGCCTTTCAGGTCGGTGGCGGCGCTGTCGGTGCCTTGGCTGGTGCGGGTGGCGGTGAAGTGGTGAGAGTGTCCGATGCCGTATCTGTCGGTGTAGTCGGTGGTTGGGAAGGTGATGGTCCACTGCCATGCGTTGCTGGCGGCGGTGGCGGTGACAGCTGGTTGGCAGCTGGTGTCGCCGGTGCCTTCGGTCATGCAGGCGGTGACCTTGTCGCCGGACTGGACGTCTGCGGTGCCGGTGAGGACGATCTTGTCGTCGCTGTGCCGGTAGGTAGCGGCGAGCCCCGTGGGTGCGGTGATGGTGTGTGCTCTGGCTGTGGCGGTGTAGGTGTCGGTGGAGTGCCTGGGGTAGGTGAAGGTGGCGCCGGGGGCGTAGTCGGTGTGGTTGATGGTCCAGCCGTCGAAGTGGGTGTGGGCGGGGCAGGTGGCTGGTGTGTTGGCGAGTGTGGTGGTGGCGGTGCCGGTCTTGCCGGTGCTGTCGGGGTGCTGGTCTGCCGGTTTGGCGCATCCTGTGGTGCCCATGTCGTAGGTGATGGTGACGTTGGTGGGCAGGGCGTGCCATTTGGCGTAGAGGGTGTGGGTGCCGGCGTCCTGCTGGCCTACGGGGTAGCTTGCGTTGGCGTAGTTGGTGCCGGTGCCGCTGTTGTTGGTGTACCAGCCGTCGAAGACTGCCCAGGCGGGTATGCCCGATGGGGCGCCGTTGACGGGTATGCTGGCCGCGGCGTAGGTGGTGTCGGCGGTCTGGTTGCCGGGTTGTGTGGCGGGCAGGCCGTTGAGGTTGTAGGCCAGGGTGGCTGTGGTGTAGTTGATGTGGGTGCGGGCGGTGGCGGTGTAGGTGGCGGTGGCGTGCTGGGTGAAGTTGAAGGTGCTGTAGGCGCTGTAGTTGTTGTAGTTGATGGTCCAGCCGTCGAAGCGGATGTGGGCGGGGCATGATGGGGTGCCGGCGAGGGTCAGGCTGCTGTAGTTGGCGCTGTCGGCGGTCTGCTGGCCGGGCATGCTGCAGCCGGAGCCGTTGGCGTTGTAGTTGATGGTGACGGTGTCGGGGCGGACGTGCCATCGTGCGGTGACGGTGTGGGTGCCCTCGTCGTGGACGTTGACGCTGTAGGTCTGGCCGGCGTTCATGTTGTTCCAGCCGTCGACGGTCCAGCCGTCGAAGACCTGCCAGTCGGGGTGCGAGGGCGGATTCTGGAGGGCGATTGAGCCGCCGTTGTTGGTGGTGTTGATTTCTTGGGATCCGGGTGTGCCGCCGGGCATGCCGTTGAGGTTGTAGTTGAATGTGACTTTGGTGGTTCTGGTGTGCCAGTGGGGGGTGGCGGTGTGCGTGGCGTCGGTGCGCTGGGGGTAGGTCAGAGTGTGTCCGGCGTCATAGGCGCTCCAGTAGTCTAACCACCATCCGTCGAAGATCTGCCATGAGGGGTGGCTTGGTTCGCCGGCGAGGGTGATGCTGCCTTCGCCATTGGTGGTTTCTACTCTTTGGTCTGCTGGTTTCGACGCGCCTGTCATGTCGGTCATGTTGTAGGTGATCGTGACATACGTTCTGGCGCCAAAGTAGTTGGTGTAGCAGTCGTCGGTGTAAGGGTCGGAGGTCTTCAAGCCGCCCCAGGTTTGGGTGTAGACGTAGACGATGTAGTCGCCATGTCCGCTGGTGAAGTCTGACCCATCGGGTCCCGTGTGGCCCCATTGCTTGTAGATGCCGCCCCATGCGAAGTTGTCGTGGTCGTAGACGCCGCCCGTGTGGCCATCGGTGAGCATCTCCGTGTCGGAGCATTGGGCGGGTATGTTGTTGGTGCCGGCACCGGGGTCGACGCCGGCGGGGCAGAGGCGCATGTGGACCCATGTGTCTTCCCCGTCGATGCGGTCGGCGAAGCCGTAGCCGCTGAGCTTCCCGTCCGGGCTGATGCCCCAGTTGGTGACGCGCACGCCGCCGCCCGAGCGCATGCTCACCCTGGGCGCGCTTCGTGACAGGAGGGGTGAGGGGGCACCGGTGTACGCAAGGTTCGGGGAAGCGACTCGGCTGGGCGCGGCGGGCAGTGTGGCCGTGGCGTGTGGCAGAGTGGCGGCCGGTGTGGTTCGGTAGTTATTGCCGGTGGTATGGGACGCCGATTTCATTCGTTGCAGGAATGTGGCGAGGGTCTTGGACGCGTCGGAGAAGTCTTTTGCTGCGAGGGTGCCTAGGGTTTTGGGTTTGGCTGTGGGGGTGGCGGCGGCGTTGGTGTGGGTGAGGCCGGTCTTGGTGGTGTCGAGCGCGGTGTTCTTGGTGTTTCTAAGTTGTTTTGTTGGTTGGGCGGAACCTTGGGTTTGGCTGGCGTTCTTTGACTGGTTGGCGTTCGACGGTTGTACGGGTTTGTTGGATGCCTGAATGTTGGTGGTGCCTGGGGTCTGACTGGCGGCGTTGCCGGTGGGAGCGGTGGTAGTGGAAGTGGAGAGTGTTGTGGATGAGGATGCGGGGGAGCCGTTGGTCTGGATCGACGATGATGCGGAGACGGAAGTGGAAGTGGGGGCGACCGACGAGTTGGAGGCGGCGGTCTGGCTGGAGGCGGCTGTGCCGGAATTGACCGGGTTGTTTAGTGACGGTTCATTTTGCGGGGGGGGGGTACGATTCCCGTGGCTATGCACATTGTCAGTGCGATGAGACTGTTGATGACGCTCATAAGGTACCCACCCTTTATTACTTCAGACTCTTCTAAATTTCAAAACGCGACTCTGTGTAATACGTCGCGTTTCCACACAACACCGAAACTATTGATTAAACATTAGGGTGTCTTACGCCCAAATTCAATCCGGGGCTGTACGGCGAATCGTGCTTCCTGGCGTCTTTGCCGGGAACCGCGTGGAACGTTTGCCGTCCTACTTTGCCTTACAATTCGTGGGCTTTTGGAAGGATTTGACGCGGTTTCAAAACACAGTGAAACCGCGGTGTCCTTCGGCGTGTCGCGATTTGGGCATAGAAGGCTGGCCCCGTGTGCCTGTATTAGGGGTTTGGGTCTGTGCATGACGGTCCGGTGGCCGGGACGGTTGGTGCCGTCCGTCGGTCGGGTGCGTGCGGGTTGGCGGTGCTGGCCGTCGGGTGGGTACCGCTGTCCTTTGGCTGGGCGTGCGCGGGTTTGTGGTGCAGGCTTTGAGTAGGTGCCGTTTTCCGTTCGTCCGATGATGTGGGCTGTGGTGACGGCTGGGTGCGACCGGCTTTCGCGGAGTTGTGGGGTTTGCTGTTTGGCGGTTCCTTTCGTGTTGTTGTCTGGTGTTGGTTGTTGGTGGGTGTGGGTGCCGGCGCGGGGTTGGTTGTTGGTGTGTTGGTCCCGTGCCGGCACCCGGTTGTTGTTCCCGCCTCGGCCGGTTGGTTGGATGCGGCCGAGGGCGGGAAGTCTTATTGATTGGCGCGGACCGTGTGTTGTTGCCGGTCCGCGTGGTGGGGTTGCGCGTGCTTTCGTCTTTGTTCGTGTGGGCTGTGCTGTTGGTGCTGGCGCTAGTCCGCGCGGGTTGGGTTATGTGTGTGCTCGTTCGTGGCTGTGCATTGGTCTGCTGCCTTCCTATTGGTGGTGCCAGCGTCGGCGGTTGCGGGCGAGCTGGCTCATGCCGATGAGGAACACTCCCAGCAGGGTGAGGGCGATGATCAGCATGGTTCGTTGCCCGCCGGTCAGAGGGAGGCTGTGCTGGAAGTAGCCGGGTAGGTTGGTCGGGCTGCTGGCGGCGGCGCTGTAGACGTAGAAGCCGGCGTTGGTGTCGCGCCAGGCTTGGTCCATGGCTCGGATCTTGGCGTCGGCGCGGTATCGACCGCCTGTGGATAGGTCGTTTGCGGTGAGGGTCAGGGTCCAGGGGTGCGCGGTGTGCCCGTCGTAGGCCAGCGAGTTGCCGTGCTCGTCGGTGGGGCTGATGGTGGCGTACCTCGTGCCGGCGGGGGTGAGGCCGCCCTGGCCGTCCAGCGGGGTGAGGTCGAGGCCGACGCCTTCCTGCGTGGTCCAGGGGGTGGCGGTGCCGGTCACCGTGACGGTGTTGGTGAGCGTATCGCGTTTGATGCTGGTGACGGTGGGGGCGGCGAGCTTGTGCCAGACGGCATACAGGGTGGTCTGCGTCTCGGTGGCGCCGCCGGCGTCGAGCTGGATGATGCGGCTGGCCGGGTCGCCCATGCCTTGGTCGGGGTTGGTGGCGCTCGCGGTGGCGGTCCATCCGGCGAAGACAGCGTGTTCGGGTTTCATGGTGGCGGTCGCGTTGGGCAGGGAGGCCCAGGCCTTGCCACTGGCGGTGTCGACGAAGGACTTGGCGTCGTCGGGTGGGGTGCCTGTTCCGCCGTGGGAGTCGTTGGTGTCGAAGGTGGTGTCGGCCCAGGGCAGGGTGCCGGTGGTGAGGCCGCCTCCGGCTTGGGTGGCCGAAGAGTCGATCTGGTTGCGGGTCTGTGGGTCGGTGAGCGTGTACATGGCGGCCAGCGTGTACTGTTCGCCGGGGTCGGGGAAGGAGGCGGTGTTGGAGTGCTGCCGGGCGCTGCCGGGCAGTTCGAGCGCTTCGGGGGTGAGCGTCTGGCTGCCTCCTGTGGTGCTGGTCTTGGAGGTGCACTGCACCGGGTAGAAGTCGGCGTTCTGGCTGCTGGGTTTGGCGCAGACCTTGACCGTGCCGCCGGCGCTTACGGCGGGCTTGGCCGGGTCGCCGTTGCCGCCCTCGATGGCGGGCATGGCTGCATCGAGCGTGGCGCTGACGCTTACGCTGGCACCTCCTTGGTCCGTGGTGTGCGGGGTGACGGTGACTTGGGGCGTGCCGGGCGTGGCCTCGGGTGTCGAGGTCCATTGGGCGGTGATGGTGGCGGTGCCGCCGGCTCCCTTGGCTGCGGTGATGGTGTGGTTGCTGACGGTGGCGGTGCCGCCGGACGCGTTGGCGGTGACGTTGTCGGTGTCGATGGTCCATCCGTTGAACAGGCTGTGTGGTTTGTTGGCGGTGATGTGGTGGGCGGCGTTGCCGGTGTCTCCGGTGCCGTCGGGGATCGTGTATTCGCCGTCCTTGAAGGTGGTGTCGATGGCGAGCCCGTCGCGCTTGGGCTGTCCGCCGGTGGCCGCCTGGCCTATCTGGGCGGGCAGGCTCGCGTCGCCTGTTCCGCCGTTGAGGTCGTAGGTGAGGTCGGTCCAGGTGGGGGTGACGTCGTCGCGGATGTAGGTGCCTTCGGGGTGTGCGGAGGCGGCGCGGGTTTTGAGGGTGGTGAGGGTGCCGTCGCCGCTGGCGCCGGCCGTGGCTCCTACGGGGCCGAGGTCGGCGGGGTGGTGGTTTTGGGGCCAGTCCCATTCGTGCCAGGTGTGGGATGCGGATATGCCTCGGAAGGCGCGGTCCATGAGTTTGGTCTTGGGGCCGAGGCGCAGGCGCTGCAGCCCGCCCGGCAGCAGGTCGCTCATGTACCAGCCGTTGGAAGAGGTGTTGACTCGGCTGGTGTCCCAGCCGCTGAGGTCCAGGTCGACCAGGGCGTAGTCAGCGTCGAACACAGATTGCATTTCCATGACTTTGCTGGTGTTCCAGGCGGACAGGTCCAGGCCGGTCAGCTTGCGACAGGAGCCGAACATTTGGCTTATCTTCCATACGGTGTGCAGGTCCCAGTGGCTGATGCCGGTCAGCGTCTCCAACTGGTCGCAGTGGAAGAACATGCTGTCTAGCCCTTCGGCGGTGGCGAAGCGCATGGTGGGCAGGTCGAGGCTCTTCAGGCCGGTGTCGTTGTAGAAGAGGTCCATGCCGGCGAATTTGTCGAGGTTGATGGTGTTGCTGTTGTGGGCGAAGGCGGTCAGGTTCGCCATCTGGTCGAAGGGGGTGTTGATGGTGCCGTTCTGGCTGGCGAAGGTGAGGGTGAGGTCGCCTTCGATGCTGATCTTGGTGATGGCGCTTTTCTGCCCGTTCCAGGGGATGTCGGCGGCGCTTCCTGTGTAGGAAGGGCTGGTGCCGCCGGTCAGGCGCAGGGTGGATCCCTCGATGGCCCAGCACACGGCTCCGGTGTCCTGTCCCGTGATGCCGTGGATAACGCCGGCGCTATTTTTCCATTGCTGCCAGCCGGCCACGCTGGTGCAGGGTGTGCCGCGCGCAGGGGCTTGGGTGCGCATCTTCCATTGGGCGTAGAGGGTGACCAGTGTCTCGCCGGTGCTTCCGGGTGTGCCCGTGGTGGTGGGGATGGCAGTGTCTCCGGCGTTGTAGGTGTTGCCGGTGCCGTTGGGGTTGCTGGCCCACCCGCCGGTGGCTTGGAAGGCCATGCCGGCGGGAGGAGTGCCGATGCCTGCGGGCAGGGTCAGGTGGGCTTTACCCTCTCCGGTGTCGACGAGGGCTTTGATGGTGGTGGCCTCGCCGGTGGCCTGCCCGGGGTCGAGGGTCACGGTCATGTAGGGCAGGATGCCGGTGAACTCGGTGCTCCAGTCGCTGGTGACGGTGTGGCCGGAGCTGTCGGTGTAGGTGATGCGGGCCTTGGCCGTCCACGTGTCGCCGGGCGTGAAGGCGCCGTTGTAGTTGTTGTAGGAGGACTGGCCGGTCGTGGACGTGTTCGACGTGGACCAGTAGCCGCTGCTGGCGGTGGGTTTGACCTGTATCTCCCAGTCGGTGGCGCCGGCCTGGAGGCCGGTGGCGGTCAGGTAGACGTAGCCGTCCGTGTGGTTGTAGCGGGCGGTGACGCCGGTGGGTGCTTGCACGGTGTGCCATTGGGCGGTGAGGGTGAGGGTGGTGTGCCCGTTTGCGTCGGTGGATGCGCCGGTGGTGTTGGTGGGTATGTCCCTGCTGCCGGGCTGCCAGAGTGTGGTACCGTCGCTCCAGCCGGTGAAGTCGGGGAACGCATTGGCGGGTGCGGTCATGGAGCCTTGGCCGGGCAGGGTGAATGTGGCCTTGTGGGAGGTGGTGTCGGTCAGGGCGACTTTGTTGCCTGGTGCGGTGCCGCCGCTGGCACCCTTGTCGAAGGTGACGGTGGTCCAGGGCAATGTACCCTTCAGGTCGGCCTGGGTGCTGTCCACACCTTTGCTGGTGAGTTTGGCGGTGAAGTGGTGTTGGTTGCCGTATCCGTAGCGGGTGATGTAGTCGGTGGTGGGGAAGGTTATGGTCCAGTTCCATGCGCTGTTGGCGTTTGGTGCGGCGGATGAGGGTTGGCAGGCGGTGGCTCCGGTGCCTTCGGTCATGCAGGCGGTGACCTTGTCGCCGGACTGGACGTTGCTGGTGCCGGACAGGGTGACGGTGCCGGTGATGTGGTAGGCGGCCGTCAGTCCTGTGGGCGTCTGGACGGTGTGTGTTCGTGCGGTGGCGGTGTAGGTGGCGGTGACGTGTTGGGCGAAGCTGAAGGTGCCGCCGGGGTTGTAGTTGTATCCGTTGATGGTCCAGCCGTCGAAGGCGGTGTGTGCGGGGCAGGTGGCAGGTGTGCCAGCGAGGGAGACACTGCTGTAGTAGGCGCTGCTGATGGTCTGGTCGTCGGGTTTGGCGCATCCGGTGGCGCCCATGTCGTAGTGGATGGTGGCGGTGTCGGGGCGGGTGTGCCATCGTGCGGTGACGGAGTGTTTTTCGTTGGCGTGGGCAGGATACGTGTAGGTTTGGCCGGGGTCCACGTAGTGCGCGCCGTCGACGGTCCATCCTTCGAAGACCTGCCAGTCGGGGTGCGAGGGCGGATAGGGCAGGGTGATCGAGCCACCAGAGTAGGCGGTGCTAATTTCCTGGTAGCCGGCCCAGCTGCCGGACATGCCGTTGAGATTGTAGTTGAACCTGACGCTGGTGGGCTTGGTGTGCCAGCGGGGTGTGACGGGGTAGAAGATGTCGGCGTGTTGGGGGAAAGATACGCTTTGGCCGGCGTTGTAGTTGGTGCCGTTGAGATACCAGCCATCGAAGATTTGCCAGAAGGGGTGGCTGGGTTCGCCAGCGAGGGTAATGCTTTTCGCTTCGTTGGTTGTGTCCACTATCGCGTTGCCTGGCGTGGACGCGCCTGGCATGCTTGACATGTAATAGGTGAGTGTGATTGTTGTGTCTCCTGCGCGGCTGCAGTAGTAGTTGGAGTAGATGATGTTGCCTTGGAATTGGTTCCAGTCATAGTTTCTGTTGTAGGCCCAAATGTTATAATAGCCGGGCCCGGCTCTGAAATCGCTGTCCCTAGTGGTCCAAGTGGTGGAGTTGCCACGGTTCTCGTCGCCGGCCCAAGAGAAAGGCGAGCCGCCCGTATCGCCGCCGCTACTGCCGTTGGTCCAGGTTTCGATGTTGCTGCAGAGTGCGTTGGTGTTGCCCGGGTAGGTGACGGGAGTGGATACGCTAGTGGGGCAGATGACTACGTGGACCCAGTTCCAGGGATAGTAGACTTGGTCGGCGGTGCCGCTGATCTGGAGATGCCCGTCGTCGTATGGATCGGCGTAGAGGCGGGTGAGGCGTGGGTTGTTGGATTGCGGTCCGACCATGGGTTCGTCCTGCGTACTCACTGATGGTGCTTCGCGTGTCAGTGAGTACGCAGTTTGGGGACCGACCGGGCTCTGCTTGGCGGTCAGTGTGGCTGTGGCGTGAGGCAGGGTGCCGTTCGTTGATGACTTGGGTTCGATGGCGGTGGCCGGTGTGGTTTGATTGTTGTCGGTGGCGTGAGATGTCGATTTCATTCTTTGCAGGAACGTGGCGAGGGTATTGGGCGCGTTGGTGAAGTCTTCTGCTGTGAAGGTGCTTAAGGTCTTGGGTTTGGCTGTGGGGGTGGCGGCGGCGTTGGTGCGGGTGAGGGCGGTCGCGGGTGTGGTTTTTGCGTCTTTGCCTGTGGTGCGCTTACTGTTTTGGGTGTTTTTGAGTTGGTCTGCGGTTGTGTTGGGGGTGCCTGGGGTATGGCCGGCGGCGTTGCCGGTTTGGCCGTTGGCGGCCGGGGCGGAAGGTGCTGTGGGCGCGACGGGTGAAGGAGCTGAAATCGAAGAAGTGGTGGAAGTGGTAGTCGCGGGAGTGGAGAGAGCTGTGGAAGCAGATACGGAGGGGCCGTGGGCCTGGACGGTGGACGGAGTCGATACGGAAGCGGGGACGGACGGCGCGATTTGGCTGGAGGCGGCGGCCGGGGTGGAATTGTTCGGATTATTTAGTGACGGTTCATTTTGCGGGGGGGGGGTACGATTCCCGTGGCTATGCACAACGCGAGTGCAACGAGACTGTGAACGACACTCATAAGGTACCCACCCTTTTACTTCAAAACTTCTGACTCTTCTAAACGCGACTCTGTGTAATACGTCGCAGTTTCACACAACACCTAAACTATTGATTAAACATTAGGGGCACTTCCGACCAAATTCAAACCGAGGTTGTATGGCGAATCGTGCCTTCTGGCGTTGTTGCCGGTGGTCGTGTGGAACGTTTGCCGTCCTACTTTGCCTTACATTTTATGGGCCTGTGGAAGGATTTGACGCGGCCTCAAAACACAGCGAAACCGCACCATCCTTCGGCGTGTCGCGATTCGTGCGCAGTCTTCCATCCGCATGTGCTGATTCGGAGGCATCGGATTTGCCGTTGTTCGGTGCTTTCTTTGCTTATAGTCCTGTTATTTCCGGCCCCGTTATTTGCGATATAAATCATCCGTTGAGAAGAACAGCAGGCCGGGGGCGTCCCTTCCGATTTTCGCGCGGACGGTTTTCGCGACGGGCCTCTTGCTGAACAGCGCCAGACGCGTCGATGCGGGCTTGAACCCGGGCACCAGGCCGACCCGTCCCTGCAGTTTGTCGATCGCCTCGGTGACGTCGAAGGTGTTGCGCCATTTGCATTCGCCGATCAGAAGCTGCCCGCGCCCGTTGGCCGCCACCACGTCGATGTCGGTCTGCTCGCGCGCGACGGGGTTGTTGCCCCACCATTTGCCGAATCTCGTTGCGCGGAACGGCAGGTCGAGGGTCCCGCTGTGCCTCGCCACCCACTGCAGGCAGATGTTTTCGAACTGCTGGCCCACATACGTCGCGAACGCCTCGCCGGAAGTCGTCTCCTCCGCCGTTTCGGGGCCCTTTCCGTTTTCGATCACGTCCACATTCGTGCCCACGAAGCGGAACCAGAAGGCGAAGAAGGGGTCCGCGATGACGTACATGCCTTTATGCGATTTCTGCGGGTTGTCGCCGAACGGAAGCTTGCGCTCCACCAGCCCCAGGTCGACGAGCGAGTTGAGGTATCTGGCGACGCTCGAGGCCTCGACGCCCGCGTGTTCGGCGATGCGCTTCGGCGTGGAGCTGCCGTTCGCCACGGCCTGCAGCACGGAAAAGTACGAGGCCGGCTCGCGCGTCTCCTCGCGCAGGAGCATCATCGGCTCTTCATACAGCAGTCCGGACTTGCGGAACATCAGGTCTGCCACGTTGCGCTTGAATCCCCGTGAGGGCCGCAACCGCGCCAGATAGTACGGCGTCCCGCCGAACGTCGCGTAATATTGCACGCGTTCCTCGTTGGAGACGTTCGGGAGGAATTTCGCGGCGTCGTAGTAATCGAACGGCTCGAGCCTGATCTGCCCGGTCCTCCTGCCGTACAGCGGGCTTTTGCCGCCCAGCACCTCGCTTTCCATGAATCCCTGATTGCTGCCGGACAGGATCATCATGACGCTGGTGTCTTTGAAGCCGTGGTCGATGGCCGTCTGCAAGGTCGAGGGCAGCGTCGGGTCGGCCTGGGCGGCGTACGGGAATTCATCGAAGACGAACACGAAATGCCCGTTGCCGGCGCTTTGGCTGTTGCGCGTCAGGCCGACGAAAAATTCAAATGCGCTACGCCAGTCCGTGAACGCGGGCAATTCCGGCATGTCGAAAAAGCTGGACATCTGCCGCGAGAAGACCTCGAGGTTCAGCTTGGTGCTCTTTTGCGAGGCGGTGAAATAGAAGGTCCGCTTGTCTTTGGAGAACTCGTCGATCAGCGACGTCTTGCCCACGCGGCGACGGCCATAGAGCACCATCATCTCGAACCGGCCGCTGCTATACATGTCTTCCAGGGCCTCGAGTTCTTCCGTGCGTCCTACGAACATCGCGTGCCTCCTTTTTGGTTTGCGCTTTTTGGGTTGCGTGCCTGTTTGTGCTTTTGGTTGCGCTGCCGGGGTCGGCGTCGCCGTTTTGCGGTGTTGTTGCTTATGCGCTACGGTTCCGCGTCGCGTTTTTGAGGCCGACGGTTCTGCGTTGCCGTTTTGTGCCGCAGTTCTGTGCGTTCGGGGACGTGCGTTCAGTGACAAGCGTTCGGTGACGGACGAGTTTCCATCTTGATTATAGCAACTTTGATATACCAAGCTTACTCATACCGAACTTCGGTATACCGAACTTCTTCGTACCGAAGTTCTGAAATTCGGCTATGGATGACGGCTCTCATATTTTGGTGTTTATCTTCGTCATCGGCACGGGCTTTGACATTGCCGGTGTTGGAGGTTTCGCAAAGGATACTTGGATGTTTGCGGCATTGGTTGGGTGGGTGTGGGTGCCGGCGCGGGGTTGGTTGTTGGTGTGTTGGTCCCGTGCCGGCACCCGGTTGTTGTTCCCGTCCGGCCGGTTGGTTGGGTACGGCCGGGCGGGAAGTGTTTTATTGGTGGTGCCAGCGTCGGCGGTTGCGTGTCAGCTGGCTCATGCCGATGAGGAACACTCCCAAGAGGGTCAGGGCGATGATGAGCATGGTGCGTTGCCCGCCGGTGAGGGGCAGGGCGTGGTGGAAGTAGCCGTCGATGGCGGGCTGGTTCTGCTGGTCGGGCTCGCTGTAGACGTGGAGGTCGGCGTTGGTGTCGCGCCAGGCGTGGTCGTGGGCCTCGAGTTTGGCGGTGGTGCGGTATCGGCCGCCGGATGCCAGATCGCTGGGGGTCAGTGTGATGCTCCATGGGTGTGCGGTGTGCCCGTCGTAGGCGAGTGTGGCGCCGTGCTGGTCGGTGGGGCTGATGGTCGCGTGCCGCGCACCCGCGGGGGTGAGGCCGTCCTGCCCGTCGAGGGGGACGAGGTCGACGGTGACGTCGTCTTCGCTGGTCCAGGGTGTGCTGGTGCCGGTGACGGTCACGGTGTTGGTCATATGGTCGCGTGTAATGCCGGTGACGGTGGTCGGCGTGGCGAGCTTGTGCCAGACCGCGTAGAGGGTGGTCTGCGTCTCCGTGGTGCCGGTGGCGTCTAGTTGGATGTCGCGATTGGAGGGGTCGTTCATGCCTTGGTCGGGTTGCTCGTTGGCGGGTATGGTGGTCCATCCGGCGAACGCGAAGTGTTCGGGTTTCATGGTGCCGGTGGCGTTGGGCAGAGCGATCCATGCTTTCCCACTGGCGGTGTCGACGAACGATTTGGCGTCGGTTGGTGGGGTGCCGGTGCCGCCGTGGGAGTCGTTGGTGTCGAAGGTGGTGTCAACCCATGGCAGGGTGCTAGTCACCGAGCCGCCTCCGGCTTGGGTGGCTGAAGAGTCGATCTGGTTGCGGGTCTGTGGGTCGGTGAGCGTGTACATGGCGGTCATGGTGTAGGCTTCGCCGGGGGTGGGGAAGGTGGTGGCCTGTCCTCCGGTCAGGGAGCCGGGCAGGGTGAACGGGTCGGGGGTGATGGTTTGGCTGCCAGCGGTGGTGCTGGCTTTGGACTGGCATTGGCCGGGTGTGTAGTCGTCGTTCTGGCTGCTGGGTTTGGCGCAGATTTTGACCGTGCCGCCGGCGTCTACGGCGGGTTTGGCCGGGTCGTTGCCGTTGCCGGTGATGGCCGGCAGGGCCTGGCCAAGCGTGGCGGTGACGCTCACGTTGACGCCGCCTTGGTCTGTGGTGCGCGGTGCGACGGAGACCGTCGGCGTGCCGGGGATGGCCTGGGGGGCCGGGTTCCATTGGGCGGTGATGGCGGCCGTGCCGCCGGCACCTTTGGGCGCGGTGATGGTGTGGTTGCTGACGGTGGCCGTGCCGCCGGTGACGTTGCCGGTGTCGATGGTCCAGCCGTTGAACAGGCTGTGTGGCTTGTTGCCCGTGATGTGGGTGGCGCTCGCGGTGGTGTATTGGCCGTCCTTGAAGGTGGTGTCGATGGCCAGCCCGTCGCGTTTGGGCGTGGACCCCGTGGCCGCCTGGCCTATCTGGGTGGGTAACGCGTTGTCGCCGGTGCCGCCGTTGAGGTTGTAGGTGAGGTCGGTCCAGGTGGGGTTGACGTCGTCGCGGATGTAGGTGCCCTGTGGTGTGGCGGAGGCGGCGCGGTCCCTGAGGGTGTTGAGGGTGCCGTCGCCGGGTGTCCCTGACGTGGCTCCTACCAGTCCGAGGTCGGCGGGGTGGTGGCCTTTGGGCCAGTCCCATTCGTGCCAGGCGTGGGTGGCGTTGAGGGATGCGAAGGGGTCGCCGTTGCCGTATTGGGAGCTCGGGTCGGTGTTGTGCAGTTGGGTGTTCGGGCCTAGGCGGAGTCGTTGCAGGTTGGCTGGCAGCATGTAATTGATGGTGAAGTAGCCGCCGGGTACGTTGCGGGTGTCCCAGCCGCTCAGGTCGAGGTCGACGAGCTTGTCGCACCCGCCAAAGGTGTAACGCATGCTGGTGACGCTGTGGGTGTCCCATCCGCTCAGGTCGAGTGTGGCCAGTTTCTGGCAGGTGTCGAACATCTGGGACATGTTGGTGACGTTGCCGGTCTGCCAGCCGGCTATGCCGGTCAGGGTCTTCATGTTCTTGCAGCGGCTGAACATCGTGTTCATGTTGGTGTTGTGGCTGACGTCCCATCCGCTCAGGTCGAGGCCGGTGAGGGCTTCGTCGCCGTCGAAGAGGTCGTTGCCGGCCCAGCGTGCCAGGCTGACGGTGTGGCGGCCGTTGGTGAGGGTGGTCAGGGCCCCCATCGTGTTGAACGGGGAGATCATCATGCTGTTCTTGCCGGCCAGGGTGAGGTCGCCTTCGATGCTGATGGCGGTGATGGTGTTCTTCTGGCCGTTCCATGGGATGTCGGTGTTGTGCTTGTAGTCGGGGGCGGTGCCGCCGGAGAGGCGCAGGACGGTGCCGTTGTCGATGGTCCAGCACACGGCGCGGGAATCGGGCGGGGCCAGTCCCCCGGTGTCGGCGGCGGGTGTGCCCCAGGTGTTCCATCCTCCGGCCTCGCAGTTGCCGGGTGTGGCGGTGGGGGTGCTTTGTTTCCATTGGGCGTAGAGGGTCACGTCGGTGGCGGGCCCGTCGGGTGTGCCGAGGCTGGTGGGGATGACGGCCTGTCCTATGGGGTAGGGGGTTCCGGTGCCGTCGGGCCGGGTGTCCCACCGGTCGAAGTTCATGGTGGCGGACGGCGGAGCCATGGACTTGTCGATCGCTGTGGGCAGGGTCAGGTAGGCGTTGTGGTCATTTGGGTCGACGAGGCCCTTGGCGTGTGCGTCGGTGCCGGTGCCCGTCCCGGGTTTCAGCGTGGCGTCCATGTAGGGCAGGATTCCGGTGAACTCGGCGCTCCAGTCGCTGGTCACACTGACGCCGGAGGGATTGGTATAGATGGCGCGGGCCCGGGCCGTCCATGTGGCGCCGGGCGTGAACGCGCCGTCGTAGTTGTAGTAGTAGGACTGACCGGTCGTGGACGTTTTTGACGTGGGCTGGTAGCTGCTGGTGGCGGTGGGTTTGACCAGTATCTGCCAGTCGGTGACGCCGGCCTGGAGGCCGGTGGCCGTCAGGTAGATGTAGTTGTTCGCGTGGCTGTAGTGGACGGTGACGCCGGTTGGTGCGGTGACGGTGTGCCATTGAGCGGTGAGGGTGAGAGTGGTGTGCCCGTTTGCGTCGGTGGATGTGCCGGTAGTGTTGGTAGGGATGTCCCTGCTGCCGGGCTGCCAGAGGGTGGTACCGTTCGTCCACCCGGTGAAGTCGGGCCAGGCGTATTCGGGGACAGTCATGGAACCTTGACCTGGTAGGGTGAACGTGGCCTTGCCACTGGCCGTGTCGGTCAATGCGTCCTTGGGGCCGGGTGCGGTGCCGCCGCTGGTGCCCTTGTCGAAGCTGAGGGTGGTCCAAGGAAGGGTGCCCTTGAGATCGGCGGGGATGCTGTCGGCGTTGTTTTGGGTGAGTTTGGCGGTGAAGTGATGTTGGTAGCCGTAGCCGTATTTGGTGGTGTAGTCGGTGGCGGGGAAGGTTATGGTCCAGTTCCAGGCGCTGTTGTTGGCGGTGGCGGTGATGGCCGGTTGGCAGGCGGTGTCGCCGGTGCCTTCGGTCATGCAGGCGGTGATCTTGTCGCCGGCCTGTACGTTGGCGGTGCCGGTGAGGGTGACGGTGCCGGTGATGTGGTAGGTGGCGGTGAGGTTGGTTGGTGCCTGGACGGTGTGGGTGCGGGCTGTGGCGGTGTAGGTGTCGGTGGAGTGTCTGGGGTAGGTGAAGGTGCCGCCTGGAGCGTAGTCGGTGCCGTTGATGGTCCAGCCGTCGAAGGCGGTGTGCGCGGGGCAGCTGGATGGTGTGTCGGCGAGTGTGGTGGTGGCGGTGCCGGTCTTGCCGGTGCTGTCGGGGTGCTGGTCGGCGGGTTTGTTGCAGCCGGTTTCGCCCATGTCGTAGGTGATGGTGATGTTGGTGGGCAGGGCGTGCCATTTGGCGTAGAGGGTGTAATTGGTGTCGTACTGGTAGCCGCCGCTTAGAGAGCGGCCCTGGTAGTTGGTGCCGGTGCCGTCGGTGTTGAGGTACCAGCCGTCGAACGCGGCCCAGGAGGAGATGTTGGACGGGGTTCCTCCGACGGTGAGGCTTGCGGAGTTGTAGGTGGTGTCGGCGTATTGGCTGCCGGGTTGTGTGGCGGGCATGCCGTTGAGGTTGTAGTAGACGCTCAGACCCGTGTAATGGATGTGCCATCGGGGGGTGACGGTGTACGTGCCATTGGCTTGATGACCGAAGGTTACGCTCTGGCCGGCGTTGTAGCTGGAATAGTTGACGTACCATCCGTCGAAAACCTGCCATGGGGAGTGGCTCGGTGCGCCGGCGAGGGTGATGCTTTTCGCTTCGTCGGTCGTGTTCACTGTCACGCTGTCTGGCGTGGAGGCGCCCGTCATGCTTGACATGTCGTATTTGAGGGTGACGTAAGTTTGCCCCCGCGAGCAGTAGTAGTTGGAGTGGACGATGACCGGTATGCTGATGCCGAAGCCGGAGGTGCGAGTGGCGGCCCAGATGTCGTAATAGCCGGGCCCGTTCATGAAGCTGCTGTCGCGAGTGGTCCAGTTCGGGTCTCTGATGAATTCGTTGCCGTACCAGCTGAAGTTGTCCTGCCCCCCGCCGTCTCTGATGGCTTCGATGTTGCTACAGCCGGGCGCGCTGGGTCCGTTTTCGGTGAAGTTGGGATTGGAGGTGCCTGCAGGGCAGACGGCGATATTGACCCATGTTTCCATGCCATAGATGGTGTCGGCGGTGCCGGCGAGTTGGATATGTCCGTCGTCGTAGGGGTCGACTCGGAAGGTGGAGAGACGTATCGCGCCGCCACCACCCTGCGGGCCGACCGTGGGTTCGTCCTGCGGGGTTGCTTTGGGGGCTTCGCGTGTCAGCGGGAAGACCGGTTTGATGCCGACCGGGCTTTGACTGGAGGGCAGGGTGGCTGTGGCGCGTGGCAGGGTGGCGGTCGTCGATGATCGGGATTCGATGGTGGCGGCCGGCTTGGTCCGGTGGCTGCTGATGCCGTGGCGGCTCGGTTGTTTTATTTGTTGCAGGAATGTGGCGAGGGTCTTGGATGCGTCGGAGAAGTCTTTTGTTGCGAGGGTGCTGAGGGTTTTGGGTTTGGCTGTGGGGGTGGCGGCGGCGTTGGTGTGGGTGAGGCTGGCGGTGGGCATGGTCTTGGCGTCTTTGTCAATGCGGCGGCCGGTATTTTTTGTATTACTGTTATTGGGCTGGGTGGTGACAGTTGAAGATGAAGATGCTAAAGAAGCCTGGGTCTGGATCGTCGATGATGCGGAGACGGAAGTGGAAGTGGGGGCGACCGACGAGTTGGAGGCGACAGTCTGGCTGGAGGCGGCTGTGCCGGGATTGGCCGGGTTGTTTAGTGACGGTTCATTTTGCGGGGGGGGGGTACGATTCCCGTGGCTATGCACAACACAAGTGCAACGAGACTGTTGATGACGCTCATAAGGTACCCACCCTTTATTACTTCAGACTCTTCTAGACGCGGCTCTGTGTAATACGCCGCGTTTCCACACAACACCTAAACTATTGATTAAACATTAGGGTGTCTTACGCACAAATTCAACACGGAGATGTATGGCGGATGGAGGTTTGCGGCGTCGTTGCCGGGAGTCGTGTGGAACGTTTGCCGTCCTGTTTTGCCTTACAATTCGTGGGCTTTTGGAAGGATTTGACGCTAGTTCGGAACGTAGTGAAACAGCGGTGTCCTTCGGCGTGTCGCGATTTGGGCGTGAAGGACTGGCCCCGTGTGCCTGTGTTAGGGGGTTGGATTGCGCGTGACGGTCCGGTGGTCGGGACGGTTGGTGCCGCTGTCCGTTCGTCCGTTGATGCGGGCTGTGGTGACGGCTGGTGCGGCCGGCCTTTGCGGAGTTGTGGGGTTTGCTGCCTGGCGGTTCCTTTCATGGGGTGGTTGGTGTTGGTTGTGAGGTGTTTGGTGGGCTTCTGCTTTTCTGGCGTCTCCTTTAATGAAGTGGTTGGTTTGGTGTTGTTTGTTGGTGGGTGTGGGTGCCGGCGCGGGGTTGGTTGTTGGTGTGTTGGTCCCGTGCCGGCACCCGGTTTATTGTTCCCGTCCGGCCGGTTGGTTGGGTACGGCCGGACGGGAAGTCTTTTATTGGTGGTGCCAGCGTCGGCGGTTGCGTGCGAGCTGGCTCATGCCGATGAGGAACACTCCCAGGAGGGTCAGGGCGATGATCAATATGGTGCGTTGCCCGCCGGTCAGGGGGAGTGCGTGCACGAGGTTGTCGTCGATGGTGACATCCTGCGTGGCCGTAGCCTTGACGTAGCGGTGGGCGACGCCTCGCCATGCACCGTCGTCGCCGACCGCGCTGGCGGACACCTGGTAGTGGCCTTTGTCGGGGAGGCTGGCATAGGGCAGGGTGAGCGTCCAGCCGTGTTGGGTGGCGCCGTCGTAGTCGCCGGATGTGCTGACAGTCGGTGTTTGCGGGGTGTCCAGGGCGCTGCCGGTCTGCCCGTTCATGGCATGAATGAGGACTTCGACGGGTTCGTCGTTGGTCCATGGGGTCGTGTTGCCCGTTAGCGTGGCGTCCTTGCTGGAGGGGTCACGTTTGCCTTTGGCGTCTATGGTGGGCTTGTTGAGCTTGCGCCATACGGCGTGCAGCGTGGTGTCGGCCTCGGGCGAGCCGGCGGGCGCGCTCAGGGTGACGGTTCTGGATGAGGGGTCGCCCATGCCGGTGTCGGGTGTAGTGGCGCTTGCGCTGGCGGACCAGCCGAGGAAGACGCTGTCGGCGGGTTCCATCGAATCGGTGGGCCGGGCGAGGGTGATGTCGCTTAGCCGGCTGCTGTCGGTGGTGTCGATGAGGCTTTTGCCGGGGTCGGGCGCGGTGGCAGTGGTTCCGCCGGGCATGTTCGTGTCGTAGGTGGTCTTGAGCCAGGGCAACGTGCCTTGCAGATCCTGGGCGCCGCCGTTGGCGCCTTGGCTGGTCTGGTGGGCAGTGAAGTGGTGTTGGCCGTTGGCGCCGTAGCGGCTGGTGTAATCGCTAGCGGGGAAGGTGACGCTCCAGTCCCAGCTGGCCGTAGTCGGTGCGGCCGGCGGGGTGGCGGTGTAGTGGTAGCGGCTATAGATCTTGACCGGTGTGCCCATTTGGCGGATGCTGGTGGTGTTCATCGAGAAGGCGGTGTAGGCCCAGATATCGTAGTAGCCGTCGCCGTTTTTGAAATCGGTGTCCTTGGTCGTGTGGTCGTTGTCTGTGGGTGCGGGCCTAGCGTGGCCGTTCCAGACGACGGTGTCGTTGGCGCCGATTATGAATTTCCCACCAGCGAAGGTGCTGATCTCGCTGCAGTCGGCGGGCACGGCTCCAGCGGTGGGTGCAGGTGTGCCCGCAGGACAGACGCGCACGTGGGCCGTGGTGGCGTTGGGGCCGGTGAATGTGGTGTCGCGGTCGACGTGGCCGGTGATGGCGATGCTGCCCACGTCGTTGGGATCGACTGTGAAGGTGTCCACGCGGGGGTTACCGGTAGTGATGGGTGTGAACGCGCTACCGGGTGCTGGCTCGGGTGCGGGACGGGAGTTGGCGGCTGAGGTTCGGCAGGTGTCGGTTTCACCGTCACCGTCCGTCATGCAGGCGGTGACGGTGTCGCCGCCCACGCCCATGGCTGTGCCCATCAGGGTCACGGTGTTGCCGGTGTGATGGTAGGTGGCGGTGAGAATGCTGGGTTTGGCGACGGTGCTCCAGGTGGCGGTGAGGGTGACGATGGTTTCGCCGGTCCCGCCAGCGGTGCCAGCAGTCTTGGAGATGGCTTGCGCAGGACCGACCTGCCAGGGTCGTCCTCCGGCCTGCCAGCCGGTGAACGCGGCCCCGCCCGGGCCAGTCAGCCCAGTGGGGCTGGCGATGTCAAAGTAGGCCTTGCTGGCGTTGAAGCCACCGCTGTTGTCGATGAGGGCCTGGGCGCCCGCAGGAAGTGTGCCGGTGCCGCCGCCCTTGGCGTACCGAAGGGTGATATAGGGCAGAATGCCGTTTTTGGTGGTTGTGGCGGTGACGGTGTCGGAGGGGTCGTCGGGGTTGGGCGCGGTGACAGTGGCAGTTATCGTGTAGGTGCTGCCGGGCGTGGGGCTGGTCAGGTCAGAGATTGGATGGAAGAGGGCGATGCAGTACCCGGATGGGCTGGCGGTGGATTCCGTGCAGGAGACCAAAGTAGTGCCGGTGGTGGCGGATGTCACGCTTATCGACCAGCCTTCGGGCGTGTTCCGGCCCTTGTAGGGGGTCACGGAAAAGGTTGATGCCGCGCCCGCAGGTGCATGTACGATGGGGTCGTCGAGCGACGGGTTGTCCATGGTGGTCCACTTGGCGGCTAGGGCGAGTGTGTAGTGAACATTGCCATCCAGGCTAGTGGCCTCCGAAATGGGCAGATCCTGCGCCCCGGGCTGGTAAGTGGTGGACGGGCCGGCCCACCCGGCGAACCAAGCGTTCGGGCCACGCAAGTTTCCACGTGTAGGGACGGGGATTGCAGCAGTTTGGTATAGCGTGTCGACCAGCACGTCGTCAGTTGTGGCAGGCTCGTCGCCGGTCACCGATCCAGCCGGGGTCGTGCCCCGGGCGAACGTGGCCCTCATTGAGGCTAGGGTGCCGGTCTTGTCGGTGATCCTTGTCATACGCTGGCCAGTGGTGGGGTTGGTGACCGTCAGTGTCAATGAGACGTGGTACTGGTAGCGATCGGCCGCACCGCGAGTAGTGTCAGTAAGCCTGTCGGCCGCCCAGCCTGTCGCCTTGCAGCTTCTGGTCGATATCGATAAGGTGCATCCGTCAGTTCCGTTGGTCCGGTGGGTGTCAATGTCCATTTTAACCGAGAGCCCGCTGAGCAAAGCTCCGGTGTCTCCGGTGTCCATGGGGTCCGCGTATTCGAAGTCGACGGTCGTCGGTGTCCCCTGTCTCGCGTGTACTGCGTTAGTGTAGTAGGACGGAGTGCCTATTTGCGTCCAGTGTGGCGTCAGTGTGGCCTGTAGTACTCCACGGCTGACTTCGTTGCCTATCGTGTAGTCGGTTCGCCCTGGGGCGATCGTCCGGACGCCTATTATATTGTCGGTGTACGTCCAGTAATTGAGGTATGTGTCCCCGCCCGGTCCGGTGAGTCCTTGTTGGCCTGGTATGTTCACGGATGCCTTGGTGCGCGTGCTGGACCTGTCGACGTACAACGGGGCTTTGATGTCCTGTGGCGGGGTACCGGTGCCCGTCCCCCTTGAGAAGATCAGGTGTTCGTAGGCCAGGTAGCCGCGTTGGGTGGTGCTGGTATCTCTCGTGACCCATTGTCCGGTGTATGGGTCGTGTATGGCGGCCGTGGCCGTGGCCGAGTACTGCACGCCGGGTGTAGGTTCCAGGCTGGAGGCCGAGATGGTAACGTCGCAGTTTCCCGTGGAGGTGGAAAGCGAGCATGAGCCCGATCCCCCGTGCCCGGTCGTGACATCTATCCTTTCGCTGTTGGCGGTTTTCGCACCCTCCTGAATCGTGAACTTGACCGGTCCCGCCGGGCTGTCTTCAGGCTCCAGCGACCAAGAGTTGTTGATGAAGGACAGCGACGCCGCGGGTACCGCCTTCCATTTGGCGGTAATGGTCACCTTGCCTCTTACGTTTTTGGGGTAAAACCAAGAGTTTGTGGCAGCGGCGGGTCTGCATTCGTTGGGGTGGGGTGAGCTCCATCCGTCGAAGATTTTGCCGGCGGGGTTAGTCAGAATGTTTGACGGGATCGTGATGGTCTGGTCGGAGGAGCTGGTGTCGACCCTGTAGGAGTGGACGCTGGTGGTCGCCCCGGGGCCCGGGTCTACGGTGATGGTGAAGTTCGGGACCATGAGCTTGTTATCGATGTAGTAGCCGGCGGGGTTAGCAGAGCTGGCGATGGCGGCTAGAGATTGGTTCCCGCCGATGGTGGAAAGGGGAAGCTCATTGGTGTCGAAGCTGGAGGTTCTGACCCAAATTCCTACATTGATGTCCGTGAAGACGTTCGTGTTCAGGCGTGTGGCCGAGCCTAGCCGCAGCATCCGTAATCCAGACGGTAGGTAATCCAATGCCGTGTTGGGGAGCGTGGCTTTGCTGGTGTCGAAGCCGTTCAAATCCAGCAAGACCACTTTGTAGCAGTACAGGAACATGCTGCTCATGTTGGTGACGTTACTTGTAGCGAAGTGGGATACATCAAGTGTGGTGAGGTTGCTGCAGCCACTGAACATATCGTGCATGTCGGTGACGTTGGTGGTGTTGAAGCTGGACAGGTCCAGTGTGGCGAGCGTACCGCAATTTTCGAACATTCCGTTCATAAGAGTGACGTTGGTGGTGTTGAAGTTGGATATATTCAGTGAGGTGAGGTCATTGCAGCCGTTGAACATGTCGTACATCCCGGTGACGTTAGCAGTGTTGAAGTTGGATATATTCAGTGAGGTGAGGTTACTGCAATACATAAACATGCTACCCATGTAGATGACGTTGGCAGTGTTGAAGTTGGACAGGTTCAGTGAGGTGAGACTATCGCAAGAATCGAACATATGCCACATGCTGGTGACGTTGGTGGTGTTGAAGTTGGACAGGTTCAGTGAGGTGAGGTTGCTGCAGCTACGGAACATCTCGCCCATGTCGGTGACGTTGGTGGTGTTGAAGTTGGACAGGTTCAGTGAGGTGAGGTTGCTGCACCAGTCGAACATGCCACCCATGCTGGTGACGTTGGTGGTGTTGAAGTTGGATACATTGAGTGAGGTGAGTTTGCTGCAGCTACGGAACATCTCGCCCATGTCGGTGACGTTGGTGGTGTTGAAGTTGGATACATTGAGTGAGGTGAGGTTGCTGCATCCGTCGAACATGCCACCCATGTCGGTGACGTTGGTGGTGTTGAAGTTGGATACATTGAGTGAGGTGAGGTTGCTGCATTCGTCGAACATATGCAGCATGCTGATGACGTTTATGGTGTTGAAGCTGGACAGGTCCAGTGAGGTGAGGCCATCGCAAAAATAGAACATTCGACTCAAGTCAGTAACTTTGCTGGTATCCCAACCGTAGATGCCAGAGATGGAAGAAAGGTTGTGATCGCCTTCGAACAGTGCCTCGGCAGCCTTCCCAGCTAGGTGTAGCGTGTTGCCGTTCACCGTAGCGAGGTTGGACATATCCTCGAATATGCCTTTGTAATATGCACTGTCGTTATCGGTGTAAAGCGTGAGATTGCCGTCAATTTGAATACGGGTTATAAGATTTTGCCCGTCGTCATTTGCATATGTGTACCAAGGCTTGTCATCGTAGCCGGTGTAGTAATAGTCGGGGCTGGTGCCGCCGGAGAGATAGAGGGTGCAGGAGCTGTCGACGGACCACGTGACGTCTCTGGTGTCGCGGCCGTATATGCCACTGACGCCGGGGCCGTTGTAGGCAGTGCCCCAAGTATGTGTGCCGCTGGGCGTGCACGTACTCTGCGGGCCCACTTGAGGTTGTTGCGACTTGTTCTGGGTTTGGGGTTTGGTTTGGCTTGCGGGTTGAGTCTTGGGGTGTGTGGCACCGGGGTTTGTTGATAAGGCAGAATGCGCCACAGCTGATTGGGTGGTGTGCTTGGTGGTGGACTTGGCTTGGGGACGGGATACAGCCGAACTGGTGACGGCCTGGCTGGAAGCCGCAACCGAATTTGAATTGTTTGACTGATTTAGTGACGGTTCATTTTGCGGGGGGGGGGTACGATTCCCGTGGCTATGCACAATGTCAGTGCGATGAGACTGTTGATAACACTCATAAGGAACCCACCCTTTTTACTTCAGACTCTTCTAAACTTCAAAACGCGACGTCGTGTAATGCATCACGATTTCTATACAACACCGCAACTATCTATTAAACATTAGGGGCCCTTACGCCCAAACTCAATCCGAGATTGTATGGCAAATCGGGGTTCCTGGCGTCGTTGTCAGAAATTAAGTGGAACGTTTGCCGTCTTACTTTGCCTTACATTTTGTAGGGCGATGGAAGGATTTGACGCTGCTTTAAAACATAGTGAAACCGCCCCATTTATCGGCGTGTCGCGGTTCATACTCGGAGCGTCTCTGTGCGCTGTCCTGATAAAGCTGGTAATCAATGGCCGGATTGTTGATGCAGTTTCGCCTCTGTCCGCTGGGTTGGCTGTGTCTTGATGGTGCTGTCGGTTCGGTGTCGTATCTCACCGGTTTGCGTGCGGGTGTGGTTGTGATGGTTACCGGGCGTAAGAGGCTGAGTTGCAAGGGAGTAGTGCTGTCTGGTGTCTCCTTTCAGCCAAGTGCTGGTTGGCGGCTGGTGTGGTCGGTGCGCATCGTTGCGTTGCTGTTGGTTGTGTGGGTGGATGCCGGCGCGGGGTTGGTTTGGTGTTGTTTGAGTCCGCACCGGCACCCGATTGTTTCCTGCCCGGCCGGGTGGGGCGCAGGGCAGGAAGTCTTTACTGGTGGTGCCAGCGTCTGCGGTTGCGGACGAACTGGCTGCCGGCGATGAGCATGACGCCGACCAGAACGAGGGCGACGATCAGCTGCGTGCGTTGCCCGCCGGTGAGCGGCAGGGAGTGCTGGTAGTGGCCGGCGATGGGCGGATTGGCGCGCAGTTCCCAATCGCTGTAGACGTAGGTGCCGGCGTGGGTGTCGCGCCAGGCGTGGTCGAGGGCCCTGAGCATGGTGCGGGTGCGGAACCTGCCGCCTGCGGGCATCTGGTCTTCGGGGATTATGGCTTGCCATGGGTGCGCGGTGTGCCCGTCGTAGGGCAGCGCGTGGCCTTGCCCGTCCGCGACGCTGATGCGGGTGTTTAAGTAGCCCGGGGTGAACCCGGCCTGTCCGTCGAGAGGGTTGATCTCAACGTACATGTCATCATCCCTGGTCCAGGGGGCGGCGGTGCCGGTGATGATGACCCTGTTGTGGAAGACGTCGCGTTTGAGGCTGGTGACGGTGGGGACGGTGAGCTTGTGCCAGACGGCGTAGAGGACGGTCTGGGTCTCGGTGGCTCCCGTGGTGGCGGGCAGCTGGACGTTGCGGTTGGCGGGGTCGCCCATGCCGGTGTCGGGCTGGATGGCGCTCGCGGTGGCGGACCAGCCGGCGAAGACGAAGTGGCTGGGTTTCATGGTGTTGGTGGCGTTGGGCAGGGCGATCCATGCCTTGTTGCTGGCGGTGTCGACGAAGGAGCTGAGGCTTGCGGGCGCGGTGCCGTTGCCGCCGTGGGCATCGTTGGTGTCGAACGAGGCGTTGAGCCAGGCCAGGGTGCCGTTCACGGACCCGCCGCCGGACTGTGTGGTCGGGGCTTCGATCTGGTTGCGGGTGACGGGGTCGGTGAGCGTGTAGGTGGCAGCCATGGTGTACTGCTGGCCGAAAGTCGGGAAGGAGGCCATGTTGGAGTGCAGCCGGGCGCTGCCGGGCAGTTCGAGCGCCTCGGGGGTGATGGTCTGGCTGCCGCCGCTGGTGCTGGCCTTGGAACGGCACTGCACGCCGCCGTAGTCGTAGGACTGGCTTGCGGGCTTGGCGCAGATCTTGACCGTACCGCCGGCGCTTACGGCTGGCTTGGCCGGGTCGCCGTTGCCGGCTTCGATGGCGGGCATGGCTTGGTCGAGCGTGGCGGAGACGCTTACGCTGACGCCGCCTTGGTCGGTGGTGTTCGGGGTGACACTCACCGCCGGTGTGCCGGGCATGGCCTGGGGGGCCGGGGTCCATTGGGCGGTGATGGTCGCGGTGCCGCCGGCACCCTTGGATGCGGTGATGGTGTGGTTGCTAACCGTTGCTGTACCGCCGGACGCGTTCGCGGTGACGTTGCCGGTGTCGATGGTCCAGCCTTGGAAGAGGTTCTGTGGCTTGTTGCCGGTGATGTGGTGGGCCGCGTTTCCGGTGTCGGTTGTGCCGTCCGGGATGGTGTATTCGCCGTCCTTGAAGGTGGTGTCGATGGCGAGGCCGTCGCGCTTGGGTGTGGAGCCCGCGGCCGCCGCGCCGGGCTGGGTGAACAGGCTCGCATCGCCTGTGCCGCCGTTGAGGTCGTAGGTGAGGTCGGTCCAGGTGGGGGTGACGTCATCGCGAATATACACGCCTTCGGGGTGTGCGGAGGCGGCTCGGGTTTTGAGGGTGTTGAGGGTACCGTCGCCGGATGTTCCGGCCGTGGCTCCCACGGGGCCGAGGTCGCTGGGGTAGTGGTCTTTGGGCCAGTCCCATTCGTTCCAGTGGGCGTCGGGGTGGCTGTCGCCGATTTCGCTGAACGCGCTGCTGTCGAACTTGGTTTGTGGTCCGAGGCGGAGGCGTTGCAGGTTGCCGGGCAGCAGTTCGCCGTCTCCCCATGTTTTTGTGGTGTTCCAGCTGGAGAGGTCCAAGTCGGCTAACTGGTCGTCGCCGCGGAACGCGGCCATTGCGTCTTCAAGTTTGCCGGTGTCCCAATTGGAAGGGTCCACGCTTGTCAGGTGTGTGCAATAATAGAACATCTCGTACATCGTGGTCACGTTGCTGGTACGCCATTTGTTGATGCCTTTTATTTGTTCGAGCCCAGAATCGAAGCTGAATATCTTGTCCATGTTGACGGCTGTGTGAACGTCCCAGTTGGACACATCGATGGAGGGGAGGCGGTTGTCCTGTGTGAAGAGTCCGTTGCCCGCAGAACGGTCGAGGACGAATTTGTGGCCGTTGGTCTCGAAGCTTGTCAGATAGTATGCGTTGTTGAATGGACCGGAGATCGGAGAAGTGTAATACGGCCTTGGCGTGCTGCTGGTGAGGGTGAGGTCGCCCTCGATGCTGATCTTGGTGAAGTTGGTCTTCTGTCCGTTCCAGGGGATGTCGGCAGCAGAAGAGAAGTCGGGGCTGGTGCCTCCGGTGAGGCGCAGGGTCGTGCCGTTGTCGACGATGGCGTAGCAGGGGCTGCCGGTGACCTGGCCGTCGATGCCGGGTATGGCGGGTTGGGTGGCTGCGGTACCCCATTGGCTCCAGCCCGGTGAGTCCGCGCAGTGGCCTGGCTGCGGGGGCTGGCCGGTGTAGGTCCAGCGGGCGTAGAGGGTGTACAGGGTCTGGCCGGGTTCGCTTCCAGGGTTGCCCGAAGCGGTGGGTATGGGTATGTCGGTGTCGACTTGGTAGGTGTCGCCGGTGCCGTCGGGGTTGGTGGTCCACTTTTCAAAGTCCATGCCAGCAGGTTTTGCGCCCACGCCGGTGGGCAGTGTGACATAGGCCTTCCGCTCGGTGAGGTCGGTGAGTCCCTTGGCGTGGGTGTCGCCGCCGGGCGTCTGCTGGCTGCCGGGTTTGAGGGTGACGTCCATGTAGGGCAGGATCCCGGTATACTCGCTGCTCCAGTCGCTGGTCACGCTGTTGCCGGAGGCATCGGTATAGGTGGCTCGGGCCTGGGCCGTCCATGTGGCGCCGGGCCTGAAAGATGAACCGTAATAGTAGGACTGGCCGGTTGTGGACGTGTTGTATGCGGCCTGGTAGTAGTGGTTGTCCGTGTTGGGCTTGACCTGTATTTGCCAGCCGGTGACCCCGGCTTGCAGGCCGGTGGCGGTCAGGTAGACGTAGCCGTCCGCGTGGCTGTAGCGGGCGGTGACGCCGGTGGGTGCGGGGACGGTGTGCCATCGGGCGGTGAGTGTGAGTGTGGTGTGCCCGTTTGCGTCGGTCGTCGCGCCGCTGGCGTTGGTTGGGATGGCGGCGGAGCCGGCCTGCCAGGTGAGGGTGCCGTCCGGGTTCTTCCAGCCTTCGAACCATGAGCCGGTGGGCGCGGTCATGTCGCTTTGGGCTGGGACGGCGATCGTGGCTTTGCCGGCGGCGGTATCGACGAGGGCGTCTTCATCGGTGGGTGCGGTGCCGGTGCCGGTGCCTTTGTCATAGGTGACGGTCATCCAGGGCAAGGTGCCTTTCAGGTCGGCGGTGGTGCTGTCTACGCCTTTGCTGGTGAGTTTGGTGGTGAAGTGGTGCTGGTGTCCGTAGCCGTATCTGGTGGTGTAGTCGGTGGATGGGAAGGTGACGGTCCAGTTCCAAGCGCTGTTGTTGGCGGGTGCGGCGGATGAGGACTGGCAGGCGGTATCGCCGGTGCCTTCGGTCATGCAGGCGGTGATCTTGTCGCCGGAGACCACGTTGCTGGTGCCGGAAAGGGTGACGGTGCCGGTGATGTGGTAGGCGGCCGTCAGGCTGGTCGGCGCTTGGACGGTGTGGGTGCGTGCGGTGGCGGTGTAGGTGGCGGTGACGTGCTGGGTGAAGTTGAAGGTGCCGTAGGGGTCGTAGTTGGCGTAGTTGATGGTCCATCCGTCGAAGGCGGTGTGGGCGGGGCATGATGGCGTGCCGGCGAGGATCAGACTGCTGTAGTTGGCGCTGTCGGCGGTCTGGTTGCCGGGCATGGTGCAGCCGGAGCCGTTGTCCTGATAGTGGATGGTGACGGTGTCGGAGCGGGTGTGCCAGCGCGGTGTGACGGTGTATGTGGCGTTGGTGCCCTTGGCGAAGGATACGCTCTGGCCGGCGTTGTAGCTGGAATAGTTGAGGTACCAGCCGTCGAAAATCTGCCAGTAGAGGTGACTTGGTTCGCCCGCGAGGGTGGTGCTTCCCGCCCCGTAGGTCGTGTCCACTGTTGCGTTGCCTGGCGTGGATGCGCCCGGCATGCCTGACATGTCGTATCTGAGGGTGACGCTGCTTGGGGCGAATGGAGGGTAGTAGTCGGTGATTGCCGCGACGGGGGTAGTGAGGTTCTGGTAGAAGCGGTCGCGTCTGAACAGCCAGATGTTGTAGGAGCCGGGTCCCTCCTTGAAGTCGTTTGGGGTGATGGAGTGCGAATGGTCGATGGAGGTGTTGGCGGCCGATCCGGCGGCGCTGTAGAAGATGCCCCAACGGCCGGGGCCGAATGTGAACGTGCCTGTTTCGCCGCTGGCGTGGCCGTTGGTGTAGAGTTCGACGTCGCTGCATTCTGAGGGGATGGTTGTTCCGGAGATGTGCGGGGTGCCGGTGCTGGTGGGGCAGAGACGTGCCATGATCCACGTGCTGTCGTAGCCGAAGGGCTTGTCGGTGTCGTCGGCGGTGCCGGTGATGTTGATGTTGCCGGCGCTGTCTGTGGTGAATTGCACGTTTCTGATGTGGCCTGAGGGGTCGCTGTTTGTGTAGTATTGCGGGCCGACCGTGGGCTCGTCCTGAGGGGCCACGGCGGGTGTTTCGCGTGTCAGGGGAGGGGCGGCTTGAGCGCTGACCGGGCTCTGGATTGCCGGCAGAGCGGCTTTGGCGAGCAATGTACGGGTGGGGGTTGATAGCAAGGGGTGCTTGGATTGCGTGGATCGTGCGGATTGCCGAGGTTGCCTGTATTTTGGTGATTTCTTGGCTTTTAGAGACCGTGTGGACTGCGTAGTTTGTGGAGCATCAGTTGTGATGCCGCCAACCGTCCTAAGCATGCGATGTGTGCCATGGCGTTTGTTGGCTGTTTTATGGCCCCTATGGTTTCGATGGCCGGGTGACTTTATCTTTCGAATGAAGTCGCTCAGCGTTTCTGGCATGGCTGCGGGTGTGCCAGCGGCGTTGGTATGGGTGAGGCCTGACTTGGCCACGCTGGAATTGGTATGGGTGAGGCCTGACTCAGCGGCGCTGGTGTTGGTGCGGGTGCCAAGCTTGGGTGCACTAATCGTGCTGGCATGGGTGAGGCTGGTGTTGGCAGCCTTGGCGGCGTTTACTTTTGCCGTTGCGATTTGCGATGGCTTGGTTGGTATGGCTTGTGTTGGCGAGGTCTTTCCCGGCAGGTTTGCTGAACGGATTGTCTGGGTAGGGAGGCTGCTTGCGGTTGCGGTGTCGGTTGGGGCAGCCGATTTTTCGCGTGCTGTGCCTGCAGGGGCAATGAACGATAAAGTAATACATAATGTAAATGAGACAAGAACATTAATGACACTCATTCCCCAACGGACCTTTTATAGACTATTTCCCCCAAAACCCATGGCATGCTGTGACATGGGGCCACCAGTCAAATGACGAAGTAATTATACAATATATTACATTTTGTGCAAATTACTTGTTGCGCGTTTCTGGCAGGTTTAATGCGACTGGTTGATTGTGGTTTCGGGTTATTGGCCAGAATTGACACGCTTTTTGGCCAATAACCCGTGATTTGTTGGGTGTGCCGGTTCGTTTGCGAAACTCGGAAATATGTTGGCAGTGTTGCCGATTTTATAGCGTTTTATAGCACTGTGTCCTGTGGCGCACCGTGTTGATACGGCGTCACAGGACACAGTTGTTGTTATTTAATTATCGCCTATTGGTGGTGCCAGCGTCTGCGGTTGCGGGCGAGTTGGCTGCCTGCGGTGAGGATGACTCCGAGCAGGGTGAGGGCGATGATGAGCATGGTGCGTTGCCCGCCGGTGAGGGGCAGGGCGTGGTGGAAGTAGCCGTCGATGGCGGGCTGTGCCTGTTCATCGGGTTCGCTGTAGACGTGGAGGTCGGCGTTGGTGTCGCGCCAGGCGTGGTCGTGGGCCTCGAGTTTGGCGACGGTGCGGTACCTGCCGCCCGATTGCAGGTCGCTGGGGGTCAGCGTGATGGTCCACGGGTGTTCGGTGTGCCCGTCGTAGGCGAGTGTGGCGCCGTGCCCATCGGTGGGGCTGATGGTCGCATGCCGCGCGCCTGCGGGGGTGAGGCCGTCCTGCCCGTCGAGGGGCACGAGGTCGAGGGTGATGTCGTCCTCGCTGGTCCAGGGTGTGGCGGTGCCGGTGATGGTGACCGTGTTGGTCATGTGGTCGCGTGTGATGCCGGTGACGGTTGTTGGTGTGGCGAGCTTGTGCCAGACCGCGTAGAGGGTTGTCCGGGTCTCCGTGGCGCCGGTGGCGTCGAGTTGGATGATGCGGCTGGCGGGGTCGCCCATGCCTTGGTCGGGGTTGGTGGCGCTCGCGGTGGCGGTCCATCCGGCGAACACGAAGTGTTCGGGTTTCATGGTGGCTGTGGCGTTGGGCAGGGAGGCCCAGGCCTTGTTGCTGGCCGTGTCGACGAACGATTTGGCTTCGGTTGGCGGGGTTCCGGTGCCGCCGTGGGAGTCGTTGGTGTCGAAGGTGGTGTCGGCCCAGGGCAGGGTGCCGGTGGTGAGGCCGCCTCCGGCTTGGGTGGCGGTGGAGTCGACTTGGTTGCGGGTCTGTGGGTCGGTGAGCGTGTACATGGCGCTCAGCGTGTACTCCTCGCCGGGGGCGGGGAAGGTGGTGGCTTGTCCTCCGGTCAGGGAACCGGGTAAAGCAAACGGGTCGGGGGTGATGGTCTGGCTGCCGGCGGTGGTGCTGGTCTTGGATTGGCATTGGCCGCTGGTGTAGTCGTCGTTCTGGCTGCTGGGTTTGGCGCAGATCTTGACGGTGCCGCCGGCGTCTACGGCGGGTTTGGCCGGGTCGTCGCCGGTGGCGTCGATGGCCGGCATGGCCGCATCAAGCGTGGCGGTCACGCTCACGCCGGCGGATCCCTGGTCGGTGGTGCGCGGGGTGACTGTCACCGCTGGCGTGCCGGGTGTGGCCTGGGGTGTCGGGCTCCATTGGGCGGTGATGGCGGCCGTGCCGCCGGCGCCCTTTGGCGCGGTGATGGTGTGGTTGCTGACGGTGGCTGTTCCGCCGGTGACGTTGGTGGTGTCGATGGTCCAGCCGTTGAACAGTTGGTGGGGCTTGTTGCCGGTGATGTGGGTGGGGGTGGCGGTGGTGTATTGCCCGTCCTTGAAGGTGGTGTCGATGGCGAGCCCGTCGCGCTTGGGCGTGGACCCGGTGGCCGCCGCGCCTATCTGGGTGGGCAGTGTGTTGTCTGCGGTGCCGCCGTTGAGGTTGTAGGTGAGGTCGGTCCAGGTGGGGTTGACGTCATCGCGGATGTAGACGCCTTGGGGTGTGGCGGATTCGCAGCGTTTTCTGAGGGTGTCTGTCGTGCCGTCGCCGGCGGTGAGCGGTGTGGTGCCGACGGGCCCGTTGTCGGCGGGGTGGTGGCCTTTAACCCAGTCCCATTCGTGCCAGGTGTGGGCGGCGTCCACATTTTTGAAGGGGTCGTACCAGCTGTCGACGGGGTCGGGCAGGCGGGTCTTGGGTCCGAGGCGGAGGCGTTTGAGGCCTTTAGGGAACATGGCGTTGGCGTCGAGCGTGTTGAGGTGTGTGGTGTCCCAGCCGGATAGGTCGATATCGGCGAGGTTGTTGTTCGAGGAGAACATGGCGGAGGTATTGTGGAGTTTGCGGGTGTCCCAGCCGGACAGGTCGAGGCTGGTCAGGTTGCTGGCCCCCTCGAACATGCGTTCCATGGTGGTGACGTTGCCGGTCTTCCATCCGGACAGGTCCAAGGAGGTGGCTGTGGTGTTGAACATACTCTCGAAGGTGGTGGCCTGGCTGACGTCCCAGCCGGACGGGTCGATGTCCGACAAGTTGTAGGCGTAGACGAAGAGGTTTCTGCCGGCCTGGTTGGCGATGCGCAGCTTGCCGCCGTCGCGGGTGGTGAGCGTGGTGAATTTGCCGTAGTAGTGGCCGTAGCCGAACAGGCCGCTGTAGCTGTCGTTGGTCTTGTTGAGGGTGAGGTCGCCCTCGATGGAGACCTTGGTGATCCTGTTGGACTGGCTGGCCCAGGGGATGTCCGAGCTGGATTGGTAGTCGGGGCTGGTGCCGCCGGACAGGCGCAGGACGGTGCCGTCGATGACCCAGCAGGCGGCCGCGGTGTTCTGCCCGGCCAGCCCGGAGACGGGCCCTGCGGGAGTGCCCCATTGCGCCCAGCCGGCTGCGCCGGCAGCCCCGTCGGTGCAGTGGCCGGCCGCTGGGGCGGGTGATTGGGGTTTCCATTGGGCGTAGAGGGTGAGCCTGGTGGCCTGCCCGTCGGGCGTGCCCTCGCTGGCGGGGATGGGCTGGTCGGTTCCCGAGGCGTGGTTGGTGCCGGACCCGTCGCTGCTGGTGTTCCATTGGTTGGCGAAGATCCTGCCGTCGGGCCCGCTGATGCCTTTGTCGGTTGCGTTGGGCAGGGTGAGGTGGGCGTTGTGGTCGTCCGGGTCGACCAGGCCCTTGACGTGGGGGTCGGTGACGGGTCCGGTGCCTTCGCCTGGTTTGAGGATGACGTCCATGTAGGGCAGGATGCCGGTGATCTCCTGGCTCCAGTCGCTGGTGACGGTGTGGCCGGAGCCGTCGTTGGCGGTGGCGCGCACCTGTGCGGTCCATGTGTCGCCGGGCGTGAAATCAGAGTAATACGTATGGTAGGTGTCGGTGGGTGTCATCGTGTCGTTGGGCGAGGTCCACCAGGACTGGCTGCTATTGGGCTTGTAGCGTATCTGCCAGCTGGTCGTCCCCGTCGGCAGGCCTGACGCCTTGAACGAGATCCAGCCTGTGGTGTGTGACCATGTGGCGGTGACGCCGGTGGGTGCTGGGACGGTGTGCCATTGGGCGGTGAGGGTGAGTGTGGTGTGCCCGTTCGTGTCGGTCGACGCGCCGCTGGCGTTGGTGGGGATGTCCCTGCCGCCGGGCTGCCAGAGGTTGGTGCCGTCGCTCCAGCCGGTGAAGTCGGGGAACGCGTTGGCGGGTGCGGTCATGGTGCCTTTGCCGGGCAGGGTGAACGTGGCCTTGTTGGCGGTCGTGTCGGTCAATGCGTCCTTGCTGCCGGGCGCGGTGCCGCCGCTGGCGCCCTTGTCGAAGCTGAGGGTGGTCCAGGGAAGGGTGCCCTTGAGGTCGGCGGTGGCGCTGTCGGTGTTTTTGCTGGTGAGTTTGGCGGTGAAGTGGTGTTGGTGTCCGTAGCCGTATTTGGTGGTGTAGTCGGCGGCTGGGAAGGTGACGGTCCAGTTCCAGGCGCTGTTGTTGGCGGTGGCGGTGAGTGCTGGATGGCAGCTGGTGTCGCCGGTGCCTTCGGTCATGCAGGCGGTGATCTTGTCGCCGGATTGGACGCTGCTGGTGCCGGACAGGGTGACGGTGCCGGTGATGTGGTAGGCGGCGGTGAGGTTGGTGGGCGCTTGGACGGTGTGTGTTCGCGCGGTGGCGGTGTAGGTGTCGGTGGAGTGTCTGGGGTAGGTGAAGGTGCCGCCGGGGGCGTAGTCGGTGCCGTTGATGGTCCAGCCGTCGAAGTGGGTGTGGGCGGGGCAGGTGGCGGGTGTGCCGGCGAGTGTGGTGGTGGCGGTGCCGGTCTTGCCGGTGCTGTCGGGATGCTGGTCGGCGGGCTTGTCGCATCCGGTGGTGCCCATGTCGTAGGTGATGGTGATGTTGGTGGGCAGGGCGTGCCATTTGGCGTAGAGGGTGTAGCTCGCGTTTGACTGGTAGCCGAGACTGAGGGTGCGGCCTTGGTAGTCGGTGCCGGTGCCGCTGGTGTTGGTGTACCAGCCGTCGAACGCGGCCCAGGAGGGTATGCCCGAAGGGGCGCCGCCGACGGTGAGGCTTGCGGAGTTGTAGGTGGTGTCGGCGTATTGGCTGCCGGGTTGTGTGGCGGGCATGCCGTTGAGGTTGTAGTAGACGCTCAGGCCCGTGTAGTTGATGTGCCAGCGTGCGGTGACGGTGTGGGTGCTTTCGTCATGGGCGGGATATGTGTAAGTCTTGCCGGGGTTTACGTTGTCCCGGCCGTCGACCTGCCAGCCGTCGAAGACCTGCCAGGCGGGATGTGAGGGCGGGGAGACCAGGGTGATCGAGCCGCCGTAATATGTGGTGTTGATTTCCTGGGAGCTGGGTGTGCTGCCGGACATGCCGTTGAGGTTGTAGTTGAACCTGACGCTCGTGGGCAGTGCATGCCATCGTGCGGTGACAGTGTACGAGGCGTTGGTGCTCTTGGGGAACTCGACGTACTGGTTGGCTGAATAGTTCGTGCCGTTGAGCGTCCATCCGTCGAACACGGCCCAGGACGGGTGGTTCGGCTCGCCCGGCAGATACACGCCGGCTGCGGCGCGGGTCGTGTCCATGGTCTGCGTGGACGGCGTTGACCAGCCTGACGGCATGCCATACGACAGCGTCACCTTCGTGCCGGTGACCTGTGTGCCGTTGGCGTAGTAGTTTGATGCCACGGTGAAGGGGCCCACCCTCGTGTTGCCCCACGCGGTTTGGGAGAAGACCCAGATGTTGTAGTAGCCCGCCCCGCTTACGAACATCTTGTGGCTGCCGGCATAGAAGCCGCCCCATGGGAAGTTGTCGGGCCCGTCGTATCCGCCGCTGTGGCCGTCGGTGAGCATCTCCTGGTCCATGCAGCCCTCGGGCCTTGAGCCGTTGGGGAGGTTGGGGAAGGGGGTGCCGACGGGGCAGGCGCGCAGGGCGATCCATGTGGTCTGCCCGCCGATTGTGTCGGCGGTGCCGGACGCGTGGACCACGCCGTCCGAGTCGACGCTCCACGACGAGACGCGGACTTGGCCTGAACCCTGGGGGCCAACCACTGGATTGCCCTGCGGGCCGACAACCGGTTCGTCCTGCGGGCTTGCCTCGGGCGCTTCGTGTGCCATCGGGGAGGTGGCTTTCGAGGAGACTGGGCTCTGGCTGGCGGGCAAGGTGGCTGTGGCGCGTGGCAAGGTGCCGGATGCCGATGATTGTGTGCTTGTGATGCTTGCTAATCTGGCCTGGTGGTCCGGTTGCTTTATCCGCTGCAGGAATGTGGCCAGGGTCTTGGATGCGTTGGAGAAGTCTTTTGTTGCGAGAGCGCCGAGCGTTTTGGGTTTGGCCGTGGGGGTGCCGGCGGCGTTGGTGTGGGTGAGGCCGGCGGCGGAGGTGTGCTTGGCATCTTTGCCTGGTGTACGTGTTCCGTTTTGGGCGTTTTGGGGTTGGTTTGCAGGTTGGTTGGTATTCGGCTGTTGCGTGGGCTTGTTGGATGCCTGCGCGTTGACGGTGCTTTGGGTCTGATTGGCGGCAGAGTTGCCGGCAGAGTTGCCGGCGGTGTTGCCGGTTTGACCGTTGCTGGCTTGGGTGGAGCCAGCGGAGGTAGTGCTAGCGGAAGCGGAAGGAGCCGAAGACGCAGAAGTCTGAATCGTGGAAGATACTGAGGCGGAAGTGGCCGATGCGGCCTGGCTGGATGTCGTCTGGGTGGACGGCCCCACCGGGTCATTGGACGCTCCAGAAGACATCGGAGCCATGATTGTCATGGCTATACATAGCAATGAAGCGACAAAACCGTTAATAACACCCATTTCCCAACCAACTTTTCTATTTCTCTGATCACAACTCCGTGATCCAACACATCACAGAACTGTGATCTAACCAACACACCAAGTATTACTATATGCAATTTGTTGTACAAATTCATCTTGTTTGTTCGGAATGGATGAATTCTATTGATTGAGAAATGCGACACCGGTCATAGGTTTGTCATTGCTTTTGTACTGCGTTTTGTTGGTTTCTTGGAAAGTTTCGGGATGATTTAAAAGATATGAAAACCCGCTTTTTCTGTGTCTTGCTTCGGCGTGTCGCGGATTAGGTGTGGGTGGTGTGTAGGTGCTGGCGCGGGCATAGGTTTGGGGCTGGCCATCCCGAGTCGTGGTCTTGCAATGGTTGTTCCGTGGTCTTTGTCTGCATCGTGCTCAATCGGTGGAGTTCGCCCGGTTCATCTTGCTTTCAGATTGCCTACTTGTTGACGAACGTGTACAATGCGTATTGTTTACGTTCGTGGACAAAAGGTGGCTGAAAGCATGCAAATCCGGACAATGCTTGACGTAGGTATGGCGATTAAGGAGGGGCGCGAGGGCCTGGGGCTCACCCAGCAGCAGCTCGCGGATCGCTCGGCGGTTTCGCGTAGCTGGATCGCCCAGGTCGAGACGGGCAAGCCCTCCTTTGACATGTATAAGGTGCTGCAGGTGTTCTCGGCGCTGGGGCTGCGGCTGGACGCGGAACGTGAGCCGCAAACGGTGGAACCTCGCCGGTTTGCCCGCGGTGCCAAGGAGGTCGGATAAAGGTCTCGTCTGGGTATCCCGGCCCAACGGGGCGAGGGCATCGTCAACGACGTTGTTGACGGCTTGCGGGGCGCGCTGCCACAGGTGGCCGAGCGGTATTCGGCCATGGACCGGGACGGCATCATCACTCGGACGGTGGAAGGCATTGTGGAGAACTCGGCTTTGCTGCGGCAATGATGCCGGAGCGGGGGGATTGGGATAATCGCTTGGCGTGGCTTGTGACGTGATTGGCTGCGATTGTTTTGCTCGTTGGTTGTGTTGGGTGGGTGCCGGCGCGGGGTTGGTTGTTGGTGTGTTGGTCCCGTGCCGGCACCCGGTTGGGTTCCCGTCCTTGGCCGGTTGGTTGGGTACGGCCGGGCGGGAAGTCTTTGATTATTGGTGGTGCCAGCGTCTGCGGTTGCGGGCGAGCTGGCTGCCTGCGGTGAGCAGTACGCACAGGAGGGCGAGGGCGACGATCAGCATGGTGCGTTGCCCGCCGGTCAGGGGGAGTGCGTGGCTGTAGAGGCCGGTGAGGGTGATGGGTGAGGAGGAGCTTTCGGCGTAGACGGTGTGTGGTGCGGCGCGCCATGGGGTGTCTTCTCCGTTGAGTCTGGTGTCGATGCGGTAGCGTCCGCGAACGGGTAGCTGGTCCTCGGTGAGGGTGATGCTCCAGGGGTGTTGGTAGCTGCCGTTGTTGAGACCGACGGGGTCCATGTCGGTGGTGTGCCATTGGTTGTCGAGGATGGTGCCGTCGTTTTGACCGTCGAGGGGGACGATTTTGATGCTGACGGTCTCGCCGGCCTGCCATGGCATGGCGGTGCCTTGGATGGTGACGGTGTTGGTCAGGGTGTTGCGCTTGATGACGGAGACGTCGGGTGCGGTGAGCTTGTGCCAGATTGCATACAACGTGGTCTGGGTCTCGGTGGCTCCCGTGGTTGCGGGCAGCTGGATGTTGCGGTTGGCGGGGTCGCCCATGCCGGTGTCTGGGTTGGCGGCGCTCGCGGTGGCGGACCATCCGGCGAACAATGTGTGTTCGGGGGTCATGGTGTTGGTGGCGTTGGGCAGGGAGGCCCAGGCCTTGCCGCTGGCGGTGTCGACGAACGACTTGGCGTCGTCGGGTGCGGTGCCGGTGCCGCCGTGTGAGTCGTTGGTGTCGAAGGAGGTGTCGGCCCAGGGCAGGGTGCCGGTCACGGAGCCGCCTCCGGCTTGTGTGGCGGTGGAGTCGATTTGGTTGCGGGTCTGGGGGTCGGTGAGCGTGTAGGTGGCAGCCAGCGTGTATTGCTCTCCGGGTGCGGGGAAGGAGACCGTGTTGCCATCGAGTTGGGCGGTGCCGGGCAGTTGCAGCGGGTCGGGGGTGATGGTCTGGCTTCCCGCGGTGGTGCTGGCCTTGGCCTGGCATTGCACGCTGTAGTAGTCGTCGTTCTGGCTGCTGGGTTTGGCGCAGACCTTGACCGTGCCGCCGGCGTCTACGGCGGGTTTGGCCGGGTCGCCGTTGGCGGCGTCGATGGCGGGCATGGCCGTATCGAGCGTGGCGGTGACGCTTACGCTGACGCCGCCCTGGTCGGTGGTGTTCGGGGTGACGGACACGGCCAGTGTGCCAGGCATGGCCTGGGGGGCCGGGGTCCATTGGGCGGTGACGGTTGCCACGCCGCCGGCTCCCTTGGCCGCGGTGATGGTGTGGTTGTTGATGGTGGCGGTGCCGCCGGTCATGTTGGTGGTGTCGATGGCCCAGCCTTGGAAGAGTTGGTGGGGTTTGTTGCCGGTGATGTGGGTGGGGCTGGCGGTGGCGTATTCGCCGTCCTTGAAGGTGGTGTCGATGGCGAGGCCAGTGCTATCGGTGGTGCTGACGGCGGTGGGCAGGCTGGCGTCTCCGGCGCCGCCGTTGAGGTTGTAGGTGAGGTCGGTCCAGGTGGGGGTGACGTCGTCGCGGATGTAGGTGCCGGCCGGGTCCGAGGAGGCGGCGCGCGACTCGAACGCGTCCAGCGTGCCGTTGGTGGCTGTTCCCGCAGGGTCGGTGACGGCGCCGCCGTCGACGGGGTGGTGGTCTTTGGGCCAGTCCCATCGGTGCCAGGTGTGGGTGGCCGATATGTAGACCCATGCGTCGTCGTAGCCTGTCGAGCGGGCGATTCTTGTGTTGGGCCCGAGTCGCAGGCGTTTGAGGTTCTTTGGCATCAGCTGGGACAGGCCGTACCCGTCCATCTGGCTGGTCACCCATTGGCTCATGTCCAGGTCGACCAGACTGTCACAGCCGGAGAACATGTATTTCATGGAATCCACTTTGGCGGTGTTCCAGCCGGCGGTGCCCGACACGTCCGTCAGTTGGCCGTCGCCGTTGAACATGGACGACATGTTGGTGATGTTGTCCGTCTTCCATGACTCCAGTCCCGTGATTGATTCCAAGCTGGCGCACCTGGAGAACATGTAGTCCAGCGTTTGGGCGGCGGCAATGTCGAAACGGGTCACATCGAGGGAAAGCAGCGCCCCATCGCTATCGAAAAGACTACCGGCCGCCTGACCGGTCAGGCGGAGTCTTCCTGCTGGGATGATCGTGAAGTCGCTGAGGAGCGTCATGCGACGGAATGGCGCCCCGGCATAGACTATCCTGTTTCCGTCAAGGGTGAGGTCGCCCTCGACGCTGATCTTAGTGATGAGGGCCTTTCGAGACGCCCAGGGAACACCGTCGGGGTCTTCGTAGGCCGGGCTGGTGCCGCCGGTCAGGCGCAGGGTCGTGCCCTCAATGGCATAGCAGACCGCGCCCGTGTCCTGCGGGTGGGCCGCGTCGCCCACGCCCGCTATCGCGCCGGCCGATGTGCCCCACTGCGCCCAACCCGCCACACTCGCACACGGTTGGCCGCGCGCGGGCGCCTGCGTCGCCATCCTCCACCGGGCGTACAGGGTCAGCAAGACCGTGCCGTCGCTTCCGGCCGCGCCCATGCTGGTGGGAATGTCGGCGGCGCCTATGTCGTAGGCGCTGCCCGAACCGTCCGGGCGGGTGGTCCACCCGCCGGTTGATTGGAACGCCATGCCGGCAGGCACGGTCCCTACGCCGGCCGGCAAGGTCACGTACCCCTTATGCTCGACCTGGTCGACCAAGCCCTTGGCATGGCCAACCGTGGTGTCGCCGGGCTGCTGGCCGCCCGGCAGCAGGGTCACATCCATCCAGGGCAGGATCCCGGTGATCTCAGGACTCCAGTCGCTGGTGACGGTGTTGCCGTTGCCGTCCTTGGCCACGTCGCGCAGTTGGACGGTCCACGTGCTTCCGGGAGTGAAGTCGAAGTTCTCCGTCTCGTAAGTGTCGGTGGGTGCCATCTTGTCGCTGGGCGAGGTCCACCAGGACTGGCTGCTCTTGGGCTTGTAACGGATTTGCCAGCCGGTCGCCGCTGTCGGCAGGCCCGAGGCCGTGAACACAACCCCGGGATTGCCGTAGCGTATGTCATGCTTCCATGTGACCGTCACGCCGGTGGGTGCGGTGACGGTGTGCCATTGGGCGGTGAGGGTGAGGGTGGTGTGCCCGTTTGCGTCGGTGGATGCGCCGGTGGTGTTGGTGGGGATGTCCCTGCTGCCGGGCTGCCAGAGGGTGGTGCCGTCGGTCCATCCGGTGAAGTCGGGGAACGCGTGCGCGGGCGGTGTCATGGTGCCTTTGTCGGGCAGGGTGAATGTGGCCTTGCCGGTGGCCGTGTCGGTCAGCGCGTTGGTGTCGGGTATAGTGCCGGTGGCGCCTTCGCCGTGCTTGTAGCTGACGGTCATCCATGGGAGCGTGCCCTGCAGGTCGGCTTGGGTGCTGTCGATGTTTTTGCTGGTGAGTTTGGCGGTGAAGTGGTGCTGGCGGCCGATGCCGTAGCGGGTGGTGTAGTCGCCGGCCGGGAAGGTGATGGTCCACTGCCATGCGCTGTTGTTGGCGGGTGCGGTGATGGCTGGCTGGCAGGCGGTGTCGCCGGTGCCTTCGGTCATGCAGGCGGTGATCTTGTCGCCGGACTGGACGTTGCTGGTGCCGGACAGGGTGACGGTGCCGGCGATGTGGTAGGCGGCGGTCAGGCCGGTCGGTGCCTGGACGGTATGGGTGCGGGCTGTTGCGGTGTAGGTGGCGGTGTAGTGCTGGGGGTAGGTGAAGATGCCGCCGGGGTTGTAGTTGTATCCGTTGATGGTCCATCCGTCGAAGGCGGTGTGTGCGGGGCAGGTGGAGGGGGTTCCTGCGAGGCTGGTGTTGGTGTAGTAGGTGCTGTCGACGGACTGGTCCGGCGGCTTGTTGCAGCCGGTGGCGCCCATGTCGTAATGGATGGTGACGGTGTCGTAGCGGGTGTGCCAGCGTGCGGTGACGGTGTGGGTCCCGTTGTCGTGTGCGGCGTAGGTGTAGGTCTGGCCGGGGTTGTAGCTGGAGCCGTCGATGCTCCAGCCGTCGAAGATCTGCCAGTCGGGGTGCGAGGGTGGATTCGGGAGGGTGAACGAGCCGCCGTAATAGGTGGTGTTGAACTGCAGGGAGCCGGGTGTGCTGCCGGACATGCCGTTGAGGTTGTAGTTGAACGTCGCGGTGGTGGGCTGGTGCCAGCGGGGAGTGACGGTGTATGTGGCGTTGGCACGCCAGTCGAAGGTCACGATTTGTCCGGCGTTGTAGTTGGCGCCGTTGAAGGTCCAGCCGTCGAATACCTGCCATGAAGGGTGGTCTGGCTCGTAGGCGAGTTGGCCTCTGGCCTGTCTTGCGCTTGTGTTCACCGTCACGCTGGATGGCGTGGATGCTCCCGGCATGCTTGACATGTCGTAGATGAGCGTGACCTTCGTGGCTGACGCGCGGTTGCAGGTGTAGGCATAACGGATGATGTTACTTTGATAGGAGTTCCAGGCCCAGCTCCTGTTGTAGGCCCAGATGTCGTAATAGCCCGGTCCTGCTTTGAAGTCGCTGTCTTGGGTGGTCCAGGTGGAGTTGCCACGTCCCTCGTCGCCACTCCAGGTGAACGTGCCTCCGCCCGTATAGCCGCCAGCGTGCCCGTCGGTGTAGGTTTCGATGTTGCTGCAAGCCGCAGGCACGTCGCCATTTCCTGTGACGGGGCCGGGTTGGGTGAAGGGGTTACCGATAAGCCCGGTGGGACATATGACCACGTGGACCCAGTTGTTCGGGTAGTAGACCTGATCGGCTTCGCCGCTGATTTGGAGATGCCCGTCATCGTTTGGGTCGGCGTAGAGACGGGTGAGACGCGGGTTCTCGGACTGCGGGCCGACCATGGGTTCGTCTTGCGGGCCGACTGCGGATGTTTCACGTGTCAGTGGGGAGGTGGCTTTCGGGGAGACCGGGCTCTGCCTGGCGGTCAGCGTGGCTGTGGCGTGCGGCAGGGTGCCGGTTGCCGATGACTTAGATTCGGTGGCGGCGGTTGGTGTGGTCTGGTGACTGTCGTTGGCGTTGTGGCGGCTCGGTTGCTTCATTCTTTGCTGGAATGTGGCGAGGGTCTTAGACGCGTTGGAGAAGTCTTTTGCTGTGAGGGCGCTTAGGGTTTTGGGTTTGGCTGTGGGGGTGGCGGCGGCGTTGGTGTGGGTGAGGCCGGCTGTGGGCTTGTTGGATGCTTGCGCGTTGACGCTGCTTTGGGCCTGATTGGTGGCAGGGTTGCTGGCGGCGTTGCCAGTTTGGCTGTTGCTGTTTTGGGTGGCATCAGCGGAAGTCGAAGATGCTGTGGTGCCTGCGGAGGTGGCTGAGATCGAAGAAGTAGTTGTGGAAGATGTTGAGGGGCCGTGGGCCGGGACGATGGCCGAGGTTGATGATGCAGCCGAGGCCGTGGCAGCCTGGCTGGAAGCGGCGACCGGGCTGGAATTATTCGGATTATTTAGTGACGGTTCATTTTGCGGGGGGGGGGTACGATTCCCGTGGCTATGCACAATGTCAGTGCAACTAGACTGTGAATGACACTCATAAGGAACCCACCCTTTTACTTCAAAACTTCAAACTCTTCTAGACGCGACTTCGTATTACGCCGCGATTTCACACAACACCTAAACTATTGATTAAACATTAGGGTGTCTTACGCCCAAATTCAACCCAAGGTCGTATGGCGAATCAGGTTGCCCGACGCCGTTTCCGGAAGCTAAGTGGAACGTTTGCCGTCCTACTTTGCCTTACATTTCATGACCATTTGGAAGGATTTGACGCGTCCTCAAAACCCAGTGAATTCGTCACTTCATCGGCGTGTCGCATTCTGGCCGCAGGCTTACAGTTTTTACCTTTTTGTGACCGCTTGGTAGATTGATTAGCGCACACATCACCAATGACCGAGCGATTTGAATAGTCGGATCGTGCGATGCTACACGATACCGTCAATTGCGGTCTGAACCTGAGTTCATGGGGTCAAAGACACGCGGCTTATGCTTTGAACTTTTTTGCAAGTCAGAGATTTTTCCATCTATGAAATGTATAAGGTCATCGATATCAGCCGACTTGTTTTTGAAGCGTGGGTCATTGAGACCCGTCTCGCTTGCGTCCAACATCAGGCTATTTGACATTTGTTCTTTCCTGCAAATTACCGGTATTCATTATGTGTACACTGCAAAATCTGATAATCAACCTGCCAGAAATTGTAGCGTAAATAGTAAAATAAGGAAATATAAGGGATATTTCCTTATTTGAACTCATTTTATGTCCTTGATAACAAAAGCTTGCGGTGGAAAACTTGGACACCGCTTCTGCCGCACCCTTGCGGTTTGGTTTTTACGAATATCATCGTCCTGCTCCACGCTGTAGCGGAGATCGGGACTCAAAATATGTCGCAATGTGTTGGAAATTTTGAGCTGTGGTCTTTTGGGGCGTTTGCTCGGCTTTTGGCCATCCTCTTCCAACAGCATCTGTACCGCGGTGTCCGCGTCAGGAGCACCGGTGATATACATCAGCACTGCGTTGGCTTGCTTTTGTGCTTCTTCGCCGGTGTACATGACGGCTTTGCTATCGTCCCAGTGCCATTCTCGGTCCTTTTTGTATTTCTTGATTCGTTCGAACATTTTTCTTCTCAGGTCTTCTCAGGCTGGGTTTCTATGCCGAAGGATTCGGTTTGGCAAGGCGTGTGCGTAGCCAAGTCGGTAGCTTAAATTGCATTTGCTTGCTATGATGGCCGAGTTTCTTCGGACCCTCCTCTGGGGCCTCCAGAATCGTTTGCACCGCGGCGTCCACGTTCGTGGTGCCAGTGACCCTCATCAGCATTTCGTCGACGTGCTTTTGTCCTTCTTCGCCGGTGTATTCGACGGCTTTGCTGTCGTCCCAGTGCCATTTCTCGTCATTGTGACGTTCCTTGATTCTTTTGAACACTTCTGTCTCCGTTTCAGTCTTTAGCCCAGAAATTGCCTTGTTCTGCATTAACGTGGAATATAATGAGCCTACCGTTCCGCGCTATTCTCATCATTACTTCGATGGTTTGGACAAGCGAATCGCCATGATATTCGCCGGTAAGTTTCATATACGATTCGCCATGGCGCTGGAATTCGTCGTATTTTGTCATGTGTGTGCATGCATAGGTTACGTCATCCAAGCTGTATCCGTGTTTGCCGGCCGAATGGGTGAAGGTCACTCCCTTCGGCCGAACGTTCCAAGGTAACACCATTTGACCTCGATTCCAAATCACTCTTTAACTTCGCTGTTGATGTCTGTTGCTATCCAGTGAACACGAAAAAGCGCGATTAGCGCGGGAAAACAGGGCACTGTGGTCGAACGCTTGGGGTTATGCACATTCCGGGCGTGTCGCAAAAGTTATCCACAATAAATGTGGATGGTTGCTGCCTTGCGTTGCCTCGGTTTCGGCGGTCGTTTTGACTTGAGACTAGGGGTAGGAGTAACTTGGTAGAGCTTGACTCATGAGGAGCCGTGCTTTTGCATGGCTGAAAAGAAAACCGGGAGCATATTATGAAGAGGACATTCCAACCGAATAACCGCCGTCGCCACATGAAGCACGGATTCCGCGCTCGCATGCGCACTCGTGCCGGCCGCGCGGTGCTGAACCGCCGTCGCGCCAAGGGCCGCAAGAACCTGGCTGTCTGATCAATCGGCGGCAAGGGCATGGATCGGCTGAAAAGCCATCGTGATTTTGTCCGGGTGCTGAAGCGTCGCAGAAAAGTCACTGAAAAGGATATCGTCGTGCATTTTTTGGTGTACGACGATTCTTGTTGCATTGACGCCGATGGCCGTCACGCCGCCGCAGCACAGGCAGAATCGACCGGCAAGGCTATGGAAGCTATGGCTAAGGAAGCTACGAGTGGTTCCGTATCCGCAGACGCGATCCGGCAGAAGATGTCGGAGCGACGCCTTGGGCTTGCTGTGTCCAAAAACGTCGGTAACGCCGTTGCGCGCAATCACGTCAAGCGGCGTTTTCGCGTTTTGGCCCGCGCATATGAAGACCGTTTGCCGGAGCATTGCGATATCGTCATGCGCGCCAAGCCGAGCGCCGCACGGGCCGATTTCTCATCCTTGGATACCCAAGTAGGGGAGCTGTTCGCCGCAGTAAGCCGAAAGGCGGCGGGGCAGGGGCGCAAGAGCCGCGCAAATCGTGATGGCATGAACGATGGTATAAGCCCCAAAACCGGCAGCCGCCAGGGTGACCGATCATGACTGCCGAAAGCGTGTCGAAAGCGACGAATATCGCTGTTATCGCAGGAACGAGGGTGCCGGCTTCTCAATCCGGTAAGTCCTCCCGTTCTAAGTCCTCCCGTTCCGTTTTCGCGCACGCGATGCTTGCCGCCGTACGCTGGTATCAGGTCCATATTTCCGCCGGAAACCCGCCTTGCTGCAAGTATTATCCGTCCTGCTCCAACTATGCAATCCAGGCGGTGAGCCGTTACGGCGCCGCACGCGGAGGGCTGCTTGCGCTGTTGCGGCTGCTGCGCTGCCGGCCGTGGAGCAACGGCGGCATCGACGACGTGCCCCAACACTATTCGATTTTCTATAGATTTTCCTGGTCCAAAGCTCACGAAGAGCCGCGACTGACCCCATTGGCCTCAGACGTGAAGGAGACGGCCTAATGAACTTTACCAATCCTGATTACAACCACTTCCTTTTGGATAGTGGCGTGTTCGGCTGGGTCTACAAGATCCTGACGCCTATCGAATGGCTCATGAGCGAGATCATGTACTGGTTCCACAAGCTCATGACCCTCATTGGCCTGCCGTCGCGCGGGCTTTCGTGGATTCTCGCCATCGTCTTCCTCGTGCTCGTCGTGCACGCCATCATCTTGCCGATGTACGTCAAGCAGATGAAGGCCATGGCCCGGATGCAGGCGTTGCAGCCCAAGATGATGCACATCCAGAAGAAGTACAAGGGCAAAACGGACCAGGCCAGCAAAGAGGCCATGAGCCGCGAGACCATGAAGCTTTACCAAGATAATAAGGTCAACCCGATGGGTTCCTGCCTGCCTATGGTCATTCAGGGCCCCGTGTTCATGTGTATGTTCTATATGCTTTCCGCTATACCGTATATCGCGCACGGCTCGCGCGGAACGCTCGGCGCCTTCGACAAAGCGACGGCCTCGGAATTTGCCGACACCTACCTTTTCGGGCTCAAGATTTCGAACACCTTTGGCATGGCCAACGCTTCCGGCAAAGTCGTTATTGGCATCTTTACCGTGCTGATGTGCCTGGCGATGTGGTATATGCAGTTCAATAACATGCGCAAGAACCTGCCGCCGGCCCAAATGGAAGGCTCGCAGTACAAGATGCAGCAGGCGATGACCTGGGTCTTCCCGCTGATGTACATCTTCTCCGCCATTTCCATGCCGTTCGCGGTGCTCGTTTACTGGCTGACCAACAACATCTGCAACATGCTGCGTTCGCTCTGGCAGGTCCGTGAGTTCCCGACGCCGGGTTCCCGCGCTGACGACGAGAAGAAGAAGCGCGACCACACCAACGAGAACAGGCGTCGTGAGAAGGCCGGCCAGATATCGCTCGAGGAAGAGGCCTTGCAGAAGGCCCAAGAGGAAGCGAAATTGCGCGAAGAGCACGGCTTCCAGCGTGAGCAGCCGAAGCGCAAGCGCAAGAAAAAGAAGTAAGGCTTTGACTCGGCCCCGTTAGGTGATGTATTATATTACTTTTGGGGTCGGGTATGGTTTAAACTTAAGGACAATACGTCGGGTTAAGGAGTTGAATATGTCACGTGATGAAGAAAAGACGGTTGAGCAGCTCAATGACGAAGCTGACATTGCCGCCGACTATCTTGAAGGGCTATTGGATATCGCCGATTACGAGGGTGATATCGAGATGGGTGTGCGCAATGGGCGCCCAACCGTTCAGATTGTTGCTGATGACGACGAGGACATCAAGAACTTGATCGGGCACAAAGGCGAGGTTGTTGATGCATTACAATTGCTGACTCGCTTGGCTGTACAGCAGAAGACAGGGGACCGGTCGCGACTGATTCTTGATGTTGACGGTTACCTCAAGAAGCGTCGTCAGCACCTGCGCGACTTGGCGCTGGATGTTATTGACGAAGTGCGTGAGACAGGTGAACCGGCTAATCTTGACCCGATGAATTCCTTTGAACGCAAGGTTGTTCATGACCTCGTACGTGAAGAAGGGCTCAAGTCTCGCTCTCATGGTGAGGAACCGCATCGTTATGTCACCATTTATTTGAAGGCTCGTGCTGCTGAAGACGATCTTGACGATGATGACGATTTGGATGAGGATGTTCCTGAGAATGTTTCACGTGAAACAATCGTAGATGACGATGTTCGTGATTCTGATGATATCAACGAAGCCGATCCGGACGAAGAACGCTGATTCGGTTTCTGTCGTTTTCGCATAATTCATTTGATGTTGTGCGATGAAGAGGCCACAGTTTTATTGCTGTGACCTCTTCATTTTTGTTAGTTTCGCTCTTAATCATTCTTAAGTCCGAACATTTCTGCCCTTCGTACTGTTTCTTTTATCAATGTGCTGATATGGCTGTTTTTGTTTTAACGTCACATGTGCAAAGTCTCTGGTAGATTGGGTAGTTGTTCTTAATAGATAGGGTAGAGATGGACACAGAGATACATACAGACGAAGCGCTTGAGCAGTCTACGCTACTGCAGGATATATTTGGTGACGTATTTCCGAAGATGAAAGTCTTTAAAGAGAAGCTTGCCAAAGAAGGCGAAGAGCGGGGTATTATAGGTCCTCGCGATGTAGACATTATCTGGGAGCGTCATATCCTCAATTCGGCCGCTATTGTTCCATTTATTGAGTCTTCCACTGATGGTGAGCGATTTAAGACAGTTGCTGACGTTGGTACTGGCGGCGGGTTCCCCGGTATTGTAGTTGCGGCTTGCTTGCCAGATCACGAAGTTACACTTATCGAGCCTATGGAGCGACGCGTAGAATGGCTCGACGAATGTGTCGACGAGCTTGAGCTTGGCAATGTACAAGTTGTTCGTGCTAGGGCGGAGGAGTATATCAAAGCATTGAAGCGCGATCGAAGCTTGCATCCTTTCGCCGTAGTCACCAGTAGAGCTGTCGCGCCGATGACCAAGCTTAGCGGTTGGACATTTCCCCTTCTGAAGCATGGAGGCCAACTTATTGCTCTTAAAGGTCGTTCAGCTTCTGCTGAAGTTCGTAAAGCCGCTAAAGAGATTCAGAAGAACGGTGGACGCAACCCACAAGTTCTAGAAGCTCCCATTGCTGACGGTTTCGAACCAACTCATGTCGTCATAGTCGACAAGAAGTGACTGTTTGTTTTCATCGTTTTGAGGAATGTTTCACGTGAAACATTCCTCATTATGTTTCCTCCTTCAGTTTTCTGCAGATAATGTTCTCTATGATTGTTTTTTGTTTTTAAGTTACCTGAGAATCCATTACGCATTGTTTCACGTGAAAATTCTTAAAATCTAGAAAAGAATCAGTTTTAACACTTCTTTATATCGTTTAAATGACAAGACTTTGAATAATAAGGTGACTGTCAATTGTTTCACGTGAAACAATTGACAGGTTATATGATTTCAATTTGTTGCTGATACTGCTTTTTTTGTTTCCGTTTTTGAAGATTTGGATTTTTTACTATGGGTCGGTTGTTTCACGTGAAACATTTTTCGGGTTATATCATTTGTAATTTGTTGCAGTTCTTTCGTTTTATCGTTTTTATTATTGACGACGTCGATTTATAACTGGTCGTCTATTGTTTCACGTGAAACATTTTGATGCGAACTTTATTTGTTATTGAAGAATTCTGTTCCTGTTATATATCTGACCTTGCAGTTCTGTGATTTCTATATGCAGATTATGTAAGGTAAGTTGTAGCTATAAACCGACTTATCCACATTTTCCACAACTCGAAAAGTTATCCACATTTTTAGTTGTATTTCACAAAGTTTTCAGAAAGCCTCGAATTCCAACGATTATCCGACTCTATTTTTCCAACTTTGAACTTGTGCACAAAAGTTACGCACACTTATCCACAAGGATGTGGATAAGTGAGTAAATGTGAAATCTGTCCATACGAATGACGAAACTAGAAGAAATAGAACAATAATATGCTGTGCTGATCCCACAGTCTGTGATTCACGGCGGATCGTCGTAGGGAGTTGATTGATATGGAATCTGCCTCGGAAACAATCAGACGTATCTTCGGCGGTAAAAGCAATTCTCTAGGCTCAGAGATGGCTGAAGTTTCGTCACGATATGAGGCATTGAATAAGGTTCGTTTTCCGAAGCCTAAAAAAACACGCTACATCGCTGTAGCCAATCAAAAAGGTGGAGTAGGGAAGACGACCACAACAGTCAATCTCTCTGCTGCTTTAGCTCTTGCCCATGAGCAGGTACTTGTTATTGACATGGATCCTCAGGGAAACGCTTCAACCGCGCTGGGTGTCAAGCACAATACCGGTGAACCCTCCATCTACGACATTCTCGAAGGTCGTAAGTCCATAGATGACGTGAAGAAGACTTCTGCTTCTTTCCCGACCTTGGATGTTATTCCTTCGTCGATTGATCTAAGTGGTGCTGAACTTGAGGTAGCGGATCTGAGCAATAGGAATGATTTGCTCAAAGAAGCGCTGGAACGTTTTGCATTGACTTCGAGAAAACATTATGACTTTGTCATCATTGATTGCCCGCCAAGCTTGGGTCTTTTGGTCATCAATGCGATGTGTGCCGTCAATGAGGTGTTGATTCCGATACAAGCTGAGTATTATGCACTTGAAGGTCTTGGCCAGCTTATTCAGACAATCGGCTTGGTTCAGGAACACTACAACCCCACACTTTTGGTTTCGACGATGATTGTCACGATGTTCGACAAACGTACATTGCTGAGCAAAGAGGTCTTTGATCAGGTTAAGGGGCATTATCCCAATATCGTTTTGCAGACAACAATTCCCAGGTCGGTAAAGATTTCAGAGGCACCGAGTTTTAGCAAAACAGTCATCGAATACGATCCTCGTGGTACTGGGGCTGTGTCGTACCGAGAAGCCGCGCTGGAAATCGCAAGAAAGTCGCCTCAGGTTTTGAAGACATTAGAAGAAAGAAAGCAGAGGAGTAACTGATATGGCATCGAAGTCACGTTTAGGAAAAGGCCTTGGTGCTCTATTCCCTGCTTTGCCTGGAGAATCTGAAAAGGCGAGTCCGGATGCCAATGCTGTTTCCGCAGTTGCGGAGGAACCGATAAAGAAGGAACCGTCACGAAATGTTTCACGTGAAACAACCGCTAAAGATCGAAAGTCAGCAACGGGCAAAACTGCAAGTGATTCTTCTGCAAAAGTAACCAGCAATGAGCCGAAGAAAGTTTCACGTGAAACACCGAATAAGAAAGTCGCCGGAACAGTAAAGTCTGCAAAAACTCCATCCAAAACCACCGCTGTGAAAAGTAGCGTTCAGCCGAAGAACAAAACCGTGAAAAAGAATGTTTCACGTGAAACATCGTCACCTTCTTCGAGAAGGCGCTTGGCCATGCCATCGTTGAAAGAAGGAGTAGCGCATCCCAGTGATTTGTTCTTTGGCAGCACTGTAGGAAATAAAAAAACCAATACAGCAGATAAATCAGTTACAGAGAACAAGCCGAATCGTATTAAGGCGGCTAAAGGCGAGAACAAGGGAGTCGAGTCTTCGGTCAAGGAAGTTGCCAAGGATAAGAAAACAGGGCAATCGAATACCAGTGAACTGAAACCTGTCGAGGGCGGATACTTGGTCGAGCTGGATCTCGACAAGATAGGACCGAACGCCAATCAGCCAAGAACGATCTTTGATGAAGACGAGTTGAAAGAGCTTGCGGCTTCATTAAAGGAAGTTGGAGTTCTGCAGCCCGTTGTGGTTCGAAAGCGCCCGGCGAATCAGAAAGTCTCAAATTCGGCCGAGTCTGACAGCAGCGTCATTAACAGGCATCCGCAGCAGAACATGAACAGCGAGTATGAGCTGATCATGGGGGAGAGGCGCTGGCGCGCTGCCCATCTTGCGGGGTTGAAATCAATTCCTGCAATCGTAAAGACGACCAGCGATAACCAAATGCTTCGCGATGCCTTGCTTGAGAATCTGCATCGTGTGGCATTGAATCCTTTGGAAGAATCTGCTGCCTATCAGCAGATGATGGAGGACTTCGGCCTCACTCAGGAGCAGCTTTCGAAGTCGGTTTCGAAGTCACGTTCACAGATTGCCAACACTCTTCGCCTGCTCAATCTTCCGCCTTCCGTGCAGAAGAAGGTCGCGGCTGGTGTGCTTTCCGCTGGCCATGCCAGGGCCTTGCTTGGTCTTCCCAACGAGGAGGAAATGGAGAAGCTGGCGAACCGCATTATCGCCGAAGGTCTCTCGGTGCGCAGCACTGAAGAGATTGTGGCGATGAAAACCAACGGCAAAGACGGTGGCAAAAAGCAGAAGTCTCAGCAAAACAATCCATGGGCACAGTCGCCAATCCAGCACACATTGGAAAACCATTTCGACACGAAGGTTGCGATTAAAGGCAGCAAAAATCGTGGACGTATCGAAATCGTCTTCTCGTCGCAGGAAGACATGGATCGCATCATGAAACTGTTGGTCCCGCAGCAAAGCGAAAAGAAACAAAACGGCTGGGTGTAAACAGGTTCGTAAAATATTAAAGCAACGTAACAAAAATCCTGCCGAGTAACATATGGTATAAAGGCCAAATTACTCAGCAGGATTTCGTTTATTTGAGTTCGATTCTTGTCAACAAGGTCAGCCAAGAATCGGTGAATTGCTGTATTGAAATTATACAAAAATAAGAGTATTACATAATTTTTGGAAAGTTAATGTCGTAGCTTAGAACGATAAAAATAAAACCTTCCTGTACTTTTGAAAGTTAATTTCTCAGCTGAGAACCATTTAAAAATAAAAGCCTTCCACTGCTTTTGAAAGGCAATGCCTCAATTACGAACATGCAAAATTAAAGCCTCCCGATTCGATTGAAATCGAAATCGGAAGGCATCGTTTTGGAATGTCCTGGTTGCATTCAAGACAAAAAGCAAATTTACTTGAGGCCGTCTTAGTTGTCCAGGCTGTCCAGATAATCCTGAGCATCGAGGGCGGCACGGCAGCCCATACCAGCGGCGGAAACAGCTTGGCGGTAAACGCTGTCGACCACATCTCCTGCGGCAAAGACTCCCGGCAGGGAAGTGCGGGTGGAGGCGCCGTCGACGCTGATATAGCCCTTCTCGTCGAGTTTCAGTGCCCCGCCAAGGAATCCGGTGGCAGGGGTGTTGCCGATGGCCACGAAGACGCCAGAAGCCGGCACCTCGGTGGTCTCTCCGGTTTTAACGTTGCGAACAGTGACGGATGTGGCGCTGCCGTCTTCGCCGTTGACCTTGTCGACCACCGAATCGAGGATGAACGACATCTTGTCATTCGCCTTGGCGCGGTCCACAAGAATCTTGGCAGCGCGGAATTCGTCGCGACGGTGAATCAGAGTTACCGAAGAACCAAAACGGGTCAGGAACTCGGCGTCGGTGAAGGCGCTGTCGCCGCCGCCGACCACCACAATCGGCTTGTCGCGGAAGAAGAAACCGTCGCAAGTGGCGCAGTAGGAGACGCCCTTGCCGGAGTATTCCTTCTCGCCGGGCACGCCGAGCTTGCGCACGTTGGAACCAGTGGTCACCACGATGGCCGGAGCCTTAAAGACGTCGCCCTGGTCGCAGGTGACGCTTTTCATGGCGCCTGCATCCGAACCGTCGCCGAAGTCGACCGACACCACATCGTCGAAGACGATTTCCGCACCGAACTTTTCGGCCTGCTTCTGCATGCTGTCCATGAGGTCGGGGCCCATCACGCCGTCGGGGAAGCCGGGGTAGTTCTCCACCTCTGTGGTGTTGACGAGCTGACCGCCAGGGGTCAGGGCTCCCGCGATGACGAGCGGCTTGTAACCCGCACGGCCGAGGTAGATGGCCGCGGTGTAGCCCGCAGGCCCGGAACCGACGATGATGACGTCGCGTACGTTATTCTGGGTGTTCGTGTTATTGCTGCCCTGAGTATCGTTCTGTGGGCTGTTTCCGTCATTGCTTTGTTGAGCGCCGTTTCCGGTATTCTGCGCGTTGCTGCCAGAGATATTTATGGCGTTACTTCCCGCAAAGTTCAAAAGGTTGATCTGCTGTGCGTTTTCTTGAGTCATAAAATCACTCTAACATCGTAGCGGGTTTATGGAAACCTTACGCCGCGTCCATTGATTTTAGGGCGGAAAATCGCGTTACAGGCCGCAATCAACCTATCAGCAACCGCAATTGCCGTTAGTTGTTGTTAGTTGCCATCAGTTGCCGTCAGCTGTTGGCAGTTGCCGTCAGTTATTCACCGCGACGTAGTTCGACATCTGATGCAGAATCGGGATATTGCTCGCCGCCCACGGGCAGGCCCATTGCATGATGGCAAGCGCCACCGTAACCAGCAGCAAGAGCACCAGCAGTATGCGAATCCCTTTGATGCCAGGCTGGAGCCTCGTCAGGCCTCCGTAAATGCTCGGGTCCGGCTTCTTGACCTCACCGTTGCGAATGGCGCGGCGAAGCGGCCAACGCCAAGCGAGCGCGGCGGCGATGAACAACACGACATAGATAACGAGCAGCGCGGTGATGATCGGAACCAGCGAAGGAAGTTTGGCGAACACCGATTCCTGCTGGTTGTTGATGAACTGGACCTTGCCGTTCTGCCCGACGTGGGTGAGTTCCTGCGGCACGCCGTCCGAGACCTTCGCCCAATACTTGAACTTGCCGTAAGTAATCCAGCGGTGCGTCGGGGTGGAGTATTTCGGCTCGCAGGTCGTCAGCGTGAGCATGCGTTGCGTGGCCGGGGCCGTGGGATCGTCAGGGTTCGGCGCGACGACTTCTACATGGTCCGGCGTCACGATTTTGTAGCTGGTGTAGGTATAGACATACCAGTAATCCTTCGTGCGCAGCACAATCGCATCGCCGGCCTTGAGCTTGTCGACGTCGCCCAGCGGCTGCCCGTAACCGTTGCGATGGCCTGCCGCGGCGAAATTGCCGATCTGCCCGGGCATCTGGGAATCGGTATAATGCCCCATGCCGTGCTTGTTGAGCGAGGTCATATCGGTGCCCTGCACGATGTTGCGCTGCCACTGGTCGCCGAAACGTGGAATATAGATCTGCGCGACGATGTCGCCGGTATCGGCCGATTGCGGCTGGACTGGGGGAGCGCCGTTCTGGGCTTTCGCGATGCTGACACCCTTGGACGAGCCCGCAGCTTTGCTCGGGTCGCTCCACGAGACCGATTGGCGTTGATTGTATTGCGTATGTTCGGATTGCACGCCGGTCCACCACATCTGCCAAACGATGTATAGCGCACAAATCGCGGCTACCGTGAAGAGGATTTCGGCGAAGATTCCCAGCACTATCCACAGGCGCTTCGATTTCGAGCGCGGTGCCCTGGCGTTGCCATTTCCGCCATTGCTCCCGTTGCTGCCCGCATTGTGGCCGGAATGCCGACCATGGCCTGCTTGGCTGGCATTGGCTATATTGCCTGCGTTACCGATATTTCCAGTATTACCTGCGTTGCCATTGCCGCCGATGTTTTGTGCCATATACCCGGCCTGCCCAGCAAAGTTCCCCTGTCCCGCAAAGCCGCTTTGCTCCGCGGTTTGCGCAGTCTGGATAGGCTGGAACACTTCCGTTTGAGCTTGGTCGGTTGCACCAGTCGGGTTCGCTGCGGATCGGGGGAGAGGTATCTGGCCATCAGCCGAAGCCCAATTCTGGGTCGGAGCCGAGGAGGAGTTTGGAAGCGGAATCGCGCTCGTAGCCGCGTTTGCAGTGGCATTCGGAAGTGGAACTGTGCCCGCAACGGAACTTGCATCAGAACCCAGACCCGCGCCCGACGGCGGATCCGGAACGCCGAAATCTTCGAAGGCCTTGTCCAAGTCTGTCGGTTCAACGGCATCCTTGCGCCGCCCGCCGCCGTTAAACCCGCTGTTATCAGCCATGAAATCCATCTCTCGTTCCTTGTAACTCACCACATCAATCCGTCATTGCCGTGCAATAGTTGCGGGTTTGAATTGCCGCATTACTTTATCGGCCAGTATGCATTAATTGTATCCGTCTGTGTGCCCTTTGCGCTCTTAGTCCTTATTTATTATTAGTAGCGCCCGTTTTACTGTCGCCGGATTTGGTATCGCCAGATTTGCCGTCGCCGGCCTTTGCATCCCCGGATTTTTCATTGCCGGTTTTGCCGTCATTTTCTTTATTGTCATTTTTCATCACGGTGGCATACTTCAGTGTCTGCAGCACCGGCGCCTCGGGGAACTTCAGGTTGTCTTTGTCCTCGACCTTCCAGCCCAGCCCGAATGCGCTGACGTATTCCTGATAGGTCTGAATCGCCTTCGAATCGTTGAGTGCATCGCGCATCTTCCCGCTCGGCCCGATGGCGGAAATGGTATAAGGCGGCGAATACTGCTTGCCCTGCAGCATCAGGATGTTGCCCTTACAGATGATCGCCGAGTTGTATAGCACGCGCTGATCCTGAATCATCATCGCCTCGGCGCCGCCCCGCCAAAGCGCGTTGACCACGGATTCGATGTCCTGCTGGTGGATGACGTAATCGTTGATATTTGTGGCCGTCCCGGTCGCGGAATCCGAGACCATATGCTGCCAAAGCGGCGAATCGTTGAGCGTGACGCTTATACCAGGTCCGGTGACGGCCGGAAGCATGGTCCCAGCCCCCGGATCTTCGCTTGAATTGCCGGTTTTTGTGCTGTCTTTGCCCTCGTATTTGTTGAGGGTATTGACTTGCGAGCCCAGCGATTTGACCTGTTTCTGCAGTTTGTCGACCTGGCCGACGCGTTGCTCCACCAGTTGCGCGGTATCGGAAGAAACAACGCTGGTTTTGTTGACGCGGATATTGGTCATCAGAAGGTACCCGGTAAGCGCCACCACCAGAAATACGGCTATCCCACCAAGCCGCGAATGTTTCGCTTTATGCCTGCCCGGATTTTCCTTCATTGTTCCAGATTCCTTGACTTACAATCTCTTGCTTCGAGTGTACACTAATGTATGTTTAGGCTATTGAATGGAGACTACGCTTATGGCTGACGAAGAGCTGGACAAGGGCACCGATGCCGCCGCTAAGAAGGATGAGGCGCAGAAGGCATGGGATGAGCCGGAAACGCAGAAGGACGACGATGCCGCTGAAGCTGCCGAAAGTGACGTCAAAGTGACGGATGAAAAGGACGCCGCCAAGGACGCCGACGACGATGAGGCAAAGCCGGCCGATAAGGATTCTGATGACGCTGCTGGCGCCACCGACGAAAAGGACGCCGACACCAAGTCGGATAGCGACGACGACGATGACGACGACCTCGATCTGCCGATGGACAAGATTGATGCGTTGCTGAGCGCCACCAGCGCCGACAAGAAGTCGATGACCCCGCAGATGCGTCGCGTCGCCCAGCGTCAGGCTGAGAACAGCAAGCGCGTTGAGGAGACCATCAAGGGCACCAAGGCGAACCCGAGCTGGTTCGTGCCGCTGTTCTGCTTCCTGATGATTCTCGGGCTTGCGTGGGCTGTGGTCTATTACCTCACCAGCAAGTACCCGATTCCTGGCATCGGCGCATGGAATCTGCTCATCGGCTTCATCATCGTGATGGTCGGCTTCATCATGACCATGTGGTGGCGTTAATCGCTTTTCCTGTAGCGGGTGAATCCCGCACGGTGGCGGCTGGCAGTTGAGGCTAGGCCAGGCCACTGTCGATGAAAAACCGTTAAGCGTGTCTCCTGATTATCGGGAGACACGCTTTTTGTATGTTCTGTAGGCTGTGGTGGCGTACTGTACTTGGTTTCGTAGTTATAGGGTCATAGGTCAGGAGCTTTGGTTTGAGAATCCGGTTTCGATGGTGGTTTGGTGAGCAAAGAGGCCCGGCCAAGTGCTATTGAGATGATTGAAGTGTCCGTTTAAGAAAACAACCAAGCAATATTTGTCACCAAAGTTATCCACAAAATGTGAATAAGTGCTGTAGATAAGTGTGGATAATTGAATGCTAGGTTCGACGTATTGAGCCTGTTTCGGATTATGTGTACAACTGTTATCCACATAATCCGCATTAAAGAATCGTTGAAAAATCAATGATTTCAAATACGGCCGTGGATAACTATATAAGTTTTTCGCAGGTAATGCCCAAGTTATCCACAAATTTTTCCACATCGGTGGAAAACTACAGTGATGTAATTCGATTGTTCTTTTTAAGATATGGGTCATCTCTTGTTTATTGGCTCGAATCTGCGTTTAATTGCATCTAGTTTTAGCAAGTTGTATTCAGCTGGTGTCATCTGTACTCATGTACTCGGCTGAGGCCATCTATATCCGGCTGGTGAATCTGTACCCGGCTGAAACCATTTGTATCCACTGATGCATCTGTACCCGAGGGATGTCGTCATTCTGACCATATAAAAATTGGGATCCACCGACCAAATATCGGTGGATCCCAATTTTAGGTTCCAGCTATTGCGCTGGAATCAGGGCCGGACTTTACTCCTCGCTGCTCGTATGTTTGCGGCTGAAGTAGTAGCCTACGCCGCTTGCGGCTACCAGCAGCAGGGCGACCAACGTAACCATTGCTACGTCGGCACCGCTGTTTGCCAGCTCGCCTTGCGGCTTGGCAGCAGGCTTCGGCTGAGCCGGCTGAGCGGCAGGCTGAGGCTTCGGGGTGACGAACGTGCCGAGCTTCAGAACCTGCATGCCAGAGGAATTGCCATTGACATCAAGGGTCTGAATCTGAACCTGATCGCCGCTGCGAACGTCCACAGGCCAATTGGCGGTGAACGTACCGTCGGCATTGGTCGTGACAGACGTACCCGTGAAGCTCTTCAGCAACGGGTTCGCGTGCTGCAGCGGGTTGCCCTTGGCATCGAGCCAGGTCAACTGCACTGTGGCGCCGCCTTCGCCCTTACGGTTGGGCTGCGCGTTCGCGTTGGCAGACGACATAGCCTTGCCGGTCACGGTACCGCCTTGTTCGCCGTTCTCGCCATTCGCTGCGTAATTAAGCGACTCTGTCTGGGGGGCCACCATATCGATCAGCGTATCGGTGAAGACGAAGGCCGAATACTTCGTGGTGCCAGGCTGCGTCAGGCTGCGACGAGCGCGGAAGACGTAGTTCTGGCCGACGCCCACGGAATCCGGGAAGTCGGAAATCGGGAAGGTCGCTTCCCAATCGCCATTGCTTCTGTTGATCGTTACATTGGCCGCTGCGGTTCCCGCGGTAGGAACCTCGGAGGTAGAACCGGCGGGCAGCGCGACAACCTGAACCTCGTCATTGGCGTGAGGCGTTGGCATATTGCCCTTGACCTTGATGACAGAGCCAGATAGAGCACCGTTGACCATGTTCGGAGCTTCGACATCGGCGACGATAGGCGCATCGGAATCGAAGGACTTGGTGAGTACACTTGCGGTATTGCCGGCGGGATCCTTAGATTGCATGGTCACCTGATCGGCACCTGCTGCAGCGGCTGGAGGCGTGGCGTTGAATGCGCCATTGACGCCGCTGGTTGCGGAGCCGGTTGCGAGCACTTGCCCGCCCTTCATCCACTTGAGCGCGATCGTATCGCCGCTTTCAGCATGATTTCCGGTCTGCACTGTAGGATACATGGTCGTCAATTCAGTACCGGACAGGGTGGCTTCCAGTTGCAGGCTGCTGACATCGACGCCAGGAGCGACCATATCGACCTTCTGAGCCTTAGGCGCAGCATAATCGGAATCGGTGCCGTCACGCGTCAGACGGGCATAGAACGTGAAGTCCTGGCCACAGCCAACGTTGTCAGGCAGGTCTGCGGGGTTGAATTCCGCGGTCCATGTGCCGTCGTGTGCGATGGTCTGGCTGACAGCGGCTCTGCCGGAAACTGGCGTCGGAGAGGTGCTGGAGCCCGTTACCACCTGGGCTTCAACTGCGTCTCCAGCTGCATACGTATAGCCGGGCAGCGTTCCCGTGACCTTGACATGGCTGGTGGTGACAGCCACGCCGTTGGTCATCTTCGGAGCCTCGACCGATGTGATCGTAGGCGCATTGTTCAGAACGAAGTCGACCACGGTCGCTGCCGACGTGTTGCCGGCGGCATCCTCGGCATAGACCGAGACCTTGGTTGCTCCGGTTGCATCAGACGGAGGCGTTGCAGTGAACTTGCCGATAGGGGCTGTTGTGCTGCTGCGCACCGTGGTGGCAGTGCCGAGCTGTGAGCCATCGGTCTTCTCCCACTTCAGGTGCAACAGGACATTGCCTTCTGCGACTGGAGCCGAACCGCCAGATGCCGCCGTTCCGTTGACGCTGCCGGTCGGCTGTGGCGTGGTGACGCCAGGGGTCGGCGCGATCATATCGACAGGCTTCATCGTCGGCGTGCCATAAGCGGAGTCATGGCTGGAACGGGTGCGCTTGGCGTAGAACGTGAAGTCCTTGCCCTTGCCCACGGTATCCGAGAAATCAGTCAGCGGGAAGGTAGCGGTCCACGTGCGTGCGGAGCCGTTGACGGTAGTGGAGGTTGCCGCAGTGCCACTGACTGGCGTTGCGACAGAGCTTGTGTCTCCGCTTACTGCTTCAACATGCACATTGTCGCCTGCAGCAAAATCAGGAAGAGTGCCGTGCACGACCACATTGCCGGAAGCGGCGACGCCGTTGAGCATGTGGGGCACATCAACACTGGTGATGCTTGGGGCCTGCGAATCGAACTGCACGTTGACCGAAGCCGATTCATTCTGGTTGGTATCCTTCGCTTTGACGTCTACCTGGCTGATATCGTTTGCCCAAGTACTCGGGAAGGCGAAGTCCACAGCTCCATTAGCGCCGCTCGTGACAGGTGAAGTACCGAGCACAGTATTGTCAGCCTTCTTCCAAGTCAATGTGAGCGCTACGCCGTTCTCCTTGACACGGTTGTTTTGTGCAGTCGTATCGCCTGAAGACCAGACGGTGCCGACCAAGTGACCACGGGATTGCGTAGTCCCGTTGGGCTCAAACTCAGGAGCTACCTCATCGATCGACTGGTTGGTGAGGTCCTTGGTGGCTGCGGTTCCGCTGGAGACAGTACGCGACGCGGTGAACGTGTACGCGCTGCCTTTTCCGATTGCATCGGCAGTACCGGTGGCGAAGTCGGTTGCGTGGAACTTGACGGTCCAGTTATTGCCGCTCCAAGTGGTGGTGCCATAGGAGCTGATGTCCGGCATGCCACTGCGGGTTGCCTTGGCGGTGATGACATCGTCGCTGGATACATGATGCGGAACAGTGCCCTTGAGCACGATATCGCCGCTCAAGGTGCCGTTGGTCACGTGCGGAAGCGGCGTATCGAGCGCCAGATTCGCAGGGGCCTCGGGAGCCTGGCGGGTCAGAGTCTGCTCGTGAGTGAAGGTATTGTTGTGGGTATCGGTGACATCGATGCTTACCTTCTTCAAGTTGCTGCCGTTCACGCCACTGGGCCAGGCGACGCTGAAAGTGCCGTCAGACCTTGAAGTCGCGGTTGAATTAGAGATGCCAGGCAACGGGGTACCGGTAGCGTTCAACCAATGAATCACAATATCGACACCGCCTTCAACGACACTGGAGGTACGGGTGTTGCTGTTGAACGCGGTCTTCACCGTGCCCTTTACAACACCATCGGCGCCGCCATTGGTGGTTCCGGGCTCATAGGAGCTCCACTGTTCGTTGTCGAAACCAGGAGCGACAAGATCGATGGTCTTGGTGACGGTGTCCGTCGCCTTGTCATTCGCGGTGTTGACGTGGGTGACAGTGAACGTGAAGCTCTTGCCGGTGCCCACAGGATCCAACGCCGCAAGGGCGCGAAGCTCTGCACCGGAGAAGGTCGCCGTTACAGTCTTGCTCGTACCGGCCGCACCTGGTGTCCAAGTAACGCTGGTGGCGTTGATCGCCGGAGCCGAACCGACCGTTCCGCTAACAGTCACTGGATTGGATACTGGATCGCCGGTTTGGTGTTCGACGGTGGCAGTGACCGTAAGAGCACGGTCAAAGGTGGGGTCGGCGCCGTTGACGCCAGTCATCTTCGGCAGCGGGGTCGCAACCGCGGTGCCGGTAGGTGCTGTCGGCGCAGCAGGTCCGTGGGAGTCCAAAGTAATCACCTTGGAATAGCTGTTGCCGGAAGCATCGGCTGGGATGCTCACCTTGACCTTGTCGCCGTCGACTACACCCGCCGGCCAATTGACGGTGAACTCTCCAGCCGCATTTGTCGTAGCTGTGCTCGGGGAGACAGGCGGCGACAATGGAGCACCGGCTGAATCGAGCCAATCCAGAGTGATGGTAGTCGAAGCGAGTGGCGTGCGGTTGGGCTGTGCGTTTGAGCTGCCGTCACCGGAGGTATAAACCGTTCCGAAGACGGTACCCGTGCCGCTGTTCTCTGCAGGCGTCTTGTGATCCAGCTTGTCCGTTGAACCAGAACCGAAGCCAGGAGCGACAAGATCGAGATTGTTGTTGTGGCTGAACTCATAATCAGTCTCGGTGCTATCTATGCTTTTGCGCTTTGCACGGAACGAATAATCGGTGCCGGTTCCGATCTTATCCAGATCAAGGCCGGTGAAATCGGAGGCGTGGAACTTCGCGGTCCAGTTGCGGCTACCATCGAGTGTTACATTGAACGCGTTAATAGCAGCGTTGCTTGCGATTGATGTGCTGCCGGCAGTCTTCATCAGCCCGACCTCGATGGTATCTCTGTTTGGGTCGCTGAGGCCGGTGCCGAGATCGGCGTTAGGCGCAGTTCCCTTAACAGTGATGATGTCGTCAGGTGTGTAGCTGCCGTCAACGCTCGTTGGCTTGCTGTCGATGCCTGTGATGGTCGGCTTGGTAAGACTGCGCTGCGTCCACTGAGCCACTAATTTGGCACGGGTATTTGGCTCTGGAAGAGGATCGCCAGCATGATACGATTCAGTCAGGCTGTTCCACCTGTCCCAACGGGTCCAATCGAAGTTGAAGGCGGTGCCTTGCTGGTGAAGGCTCGAATCGGCTGCCTCCTCGGTATCTTTCCAACCGGCAAAGGTCCAGCCTGGGCGCTGTGGAACGTTATTCGGAAGGGTGACGCCGCAAGGGTGTCCGGGCCAGCAGCCGCTTGCGGTATAGGGATTTGGATTGGGAATGGTCGGCATATCAGTGACGGTGTCTGTCGTGCCTTTGGCAAATGAAAGAATGGACATATCTGGGGCGCTGCCGAACCATTTTGCGGTCGACGGAGCTGCTATGCCATCATTTGGATCGAATCCTGGAACAGAGCCGTCTTCTGCACCCCAAGTGCCGGTGCCCAGACTTGTCCACTGCCAATATGCGGCAGTGACACCAGGAACCTCCGGTACATAGGCGAGAGTGAACGGGCCTCTGGATAGACCGTTACCTGCTCCGATTGGAGTATTCGGGCCCAGCTTCAGCATCTTGATTACCGATCTATCAAACATTCCCGCCGTCGACACCGACGTGGTATCGAAGTTTGATATATCCAATTTCTGCAAGTTGTCGCAACCTGCAAACATTAGACTCATATCTGGGTGTGATGCTGTGCTGAAATGTGAAAGATTTATCGCTGAGGCTCGGCTGTTTTGGAACATGTAACTCATATCTGTGACGTTGCCGGTGTCCCAATTATTGAAGGTGCTGTCTTCGAAGTTGAGAGCGAACGTATTGACGAACAGGTCAGACATGTTCCTGACGTTACTGGTGTCCCAATGCGCTCCCCAGTTAATGCTTTCTAGTTTCTTGCAGCTATCAAACATGTGACTCATATTGGTAAGCGCGCTTGTAGCACTTGTGGAGATTGGGCTCAGATCTACCGTTTCAAGCGAATAATCACCTTCGAATAAAGATTCGGTAGTGGTGATGGTGCCTGGCAAGAAATTAGCATTTGTCCAGTCGATGGTTCTCAGATTGGGAAGATCGTAAAAAACGGAATAAAAATCGCCGCTGATGTCAATGGGTGACGAGAAAAAGACTCTCTGTACAGCTTTATTGGCTCCAACTCCACCATCAATCGACCATGGATGATGGGTGTCATCGTGCGTAGGGTCATAATATACCGATGTACCTAGCTGCCATTTGTTCCCATTTGGCTTCGTGGGATTTCTGAGTCCGATTTCTACCGAACAAACCCCTGCACCGTCTTTGACATATCGCCATTGCAGATTTCTGAACGTTGTACTTGAGCCCGTAGCCATTCTGCTCCAGCTACTTGCAGAGCCGCCACTAGTAGCGCAAGGATAGCCAGGTACAGGTCCAGTCGGCAACGGACTCAGGCGCGGACTAATGGACGGGCCTCCCCTTAGAAGAGGTCCTTGGGATTGGACTGGGCTGCGACCTCCCTGCAAAGGAGTCGCATTGGCGAGCTGTGGTGCCATACCGACCGCTAACGATGCGATCAGGGCAACCAAACTCGCGAGTGGTTTCCGCAATTTCATATTTCTTCTCTTTCCGTTTGACGGGAAACATAATTAGACATATCTTAGAATAGCTTGTGGTATGTATCACCTTTTTGCGGGTTTTAATAGATAATATATGAACTAATGCAAAAGAAATTGGATGAACAATAATTAATTTATTAATACAAAAGTCGATGTATGATGTATTATGTTGTACGACGATTCTTGTTGTGAGATTTCTCACCTGCAGAGTTCAGCTTCGCAAGGTTTGCGAGTTGTGAAGCCGATGAAGGCGAGATTCGTGGAGATATAGCGGGAATTGTATTAACGGTCCGATGACGGATTTTGTTTGTCCGTCACCGAATCCTAGGCCAGATACGATACTCGAGAAGAGCAAAGGATGCAGATATGCAAATAGGAAAGCAAATACGTTCCGGGATAGGCATCGCCCTATCTGCGGCGATGTTGCTGTCCGTCAGCCTGATAGGTGCGGGTTCAGCGAACGCTGTGGAAGAGACGAATGTCAATACAACCGGCACGGATGGAAAAATCACCATCACTAGTGATGCCGGTCATAAGCTCGATACATCGAACGCGTTCCGCGCCATTCGTATTGGAGCCTATGGTCATGCAACTTCGGTGACGAGCGGTGGGGCAACAAAGATCGCTGGTGTTGAGATCAAGGAGACAGGGGAAACCGCTGTCAACGATTACGATGCTGGTGTTCCTGCGACATTCAATCTCGATACTGTAATTGCAGATACCGTTCAAAGCGTTTTGGGATCCAGTCACACATTGACAAATGACGAGAAGGCTAACCCTATGGGTTATGTGGCCCGTCATTGGCTCGGCTATGCGCAGACTGATTCTTCGGAAACTGTGACTAATGGTGATACGGAATCTAGTGACATGTATAAGAACGGCTTGTTGCGTAAGTTTGCTACTGAGTTGCAAAGCAATAGCAAAATCAAGGCCTTGTTCACAGATGGTCTAGATAGCGATGGTGTTTATGACACGCCAATGATTAACACAGGAGACACCTCAGTCGATTTTACGAGCCTTAAAGAAGGTATTTACCTCATTGAATCTGATCCGGCTGGCGCCAAGGTGGCGCAATCGATTCCTATGATTGTCGGTAGCACCGTAGGTTCTGCTGGTTTGAAGAAATTCAGCACCGGCGATAATGACAAGCTTGGTGAGGTTCTTCTCAAGGCTGAAACGCCGTTCATTAGCAAGGTTCACACTTCGGTTGATGGCACTGCAGTTACCGGTAACGTTGTTCCTAACGTGAACATCGGTTCAACTGTTGAATATAAGATTACTGCTGTCGTTCCTAATACGACTGGTTTTAGCAATTACTATTATGAGCTTGAAGATAGCCCGACGGCTATGGGATTTGACGGTGCTGATCCTGTTCTGACTGTCGCAGGAACCGCTACCACTTACGATACGGTTACTGATGTCGAAACTGCGACTCCTACCAGTGGCATCGCTTATCAGAAGACTGGTTCCGGCAACACTCAGGGCTTCAAGATGCGTTTTACTGACATCGCCACTAGGTTCAACCAAGGTGATCAGATTGTGCTGACCTTCAAGATGAAGGTTACTGATAACGGTTCGAAGAATACGGGTATCGTGCGTTGGTCCAACAATGTCAATGATGCCACTGGACATGGTGAGGCTAAGGTCGATGCGGTGAACCCGGACAATGCTCCGGCGCCGCCAACGCCTGGCCATCCGTCAGAGCCGACGCCAACTACTGTTCATCACAACTACACCAATTCATTTGATATCAGTGTGAAGAACCTTTACAGGCCAGATACGTTCGGTAATGATCCGACAAAGCTGGAGGGTGCTATTTTCACAGTTGAGAAGTCAACTGATGGCGGTACAACGTTCAGCAATCTCAATATGCAGCGTTCGACTGTCGCCGGAAAGGATGGCGAATGGGGTCCTTCGCTTACCTCTACCAGCAATGAAGTTCAGGTTGGTACAGGCAACGAGGCTGGAACGTTGTTGCTGAGAGGTTTGCCGGCGGGTATCTACCGTATCACGCAGACGAAGGCGGCTACTGATCATCACATGGTTGCAGGCAAGCCTGTTGCTGTCGTCAAGATTGCGAACGCTGAGAATACGGACGGTGATACCCATGATGCTGGTGGCGCCTTGACTGCGGTTACTCGTCCAGAATTGGATGCCATGGTAAAAGCAACGCTTTTGAAGCAAGGCACTACCGACTTCTGGGGCTTGGTGACACCTTCAGCGGCGACTGCTGATCAAGACCTCGGTCACGATACTGCTAATGTTGCTCAAACCGGTGATGTCAAGATTCAGAATGTCGATTCTATCGCGCAGCTGCCTATGACTGGTGGCGCGGGTATCATCCTCATCGCTGCGCTTGTCCTCATCTGCGGTTCTGTGGCTGCTGGCACTTCGGTGCTGCGTCGCAAGAACAGGCTGAACAGCATGAAGTGAGGTCTCGTTCCAGTCAGTTGATAGTCGCAAGATTATTGGTTGATTGAAATCAAAGAGGTCCGTTTTGGACATGAATCCAAAACGGACCTCTTTTGTGCAAATATATTGTTGGCTGTGAAGGGTTTTGACGATTTCAACGCCATTGTAGCAATAGATAGGCAGGTTGGGTGATGAAAAGGATTGGCGCTTCCCGACGGGGCAAGCAGGAGCATGCAACTGAGCCAGCAAACTCCGAAAATGCTAAGTCTGGACTGCAACAATACACGCCGCCCAGTTTCAATGAACTCATGCAGCCCGTGCGCCATCGTAAACAGTTCATCTATGGCGTGATTATCGAGACGATCCACGATTTGTTCGTGCTTTTGACCGTTGCATTGGCCTTATGGGTACCGCTGAACAGAGCGGTAAACGCCCGTAGGGAATCCATAGCCTCCATACAAGCCGCCCAAGAGATGGCGAAGTGGCCGCGCGGACGCGTTGTGAAAGAATACCACGATGCCCTCGGCTATAATAAAACACTTGCAGACTCGGGCCAGCTTTCCCTGGGCGAGCTGGTTGATCCGTTCCAGAATGATATCAATGATGATTCTTCATCTGCGGGCGACAAAACCTACCAATCGATGCTGACTTCCAGCAACGGCGTGATGGGAACAATACGTATCCCGAAAATATCGCTGCGTCTGCCTATCTATCACGGAACCGCTCAGGGTACATTGTCGCAAGGCGTCGGCCATTTGCACGGAAGCAGCCTGCCTGTCGGTGGAAAATCGTCGAACGCCGTATTGACGGGCCATCGAGGTTTGGCAGAGGCGACATTGTTCACTCGTCTTGATGAATTGGGAAAAGGCGACAACATTTATATCCAGACGCTTAACAGAACCATGGGCTATCGCGTCATCAGCATTCATGTGGTCAAACCGGATGACACCCATCTTTATCGTGTGGTAAACGGCAAGGATTTGGTTACTTTGATGACGTGTACGCCTTATGGCGTCAACACGGAACGGCTTGTCATTACCGCCAAGCGCGGCAACATCCCGAAAACCGTGCCGGTTTTGACCGATCAGCCGGATCCGAAACTGGTTGCAGGCTTCACGGCAGCAGGCGTTTTCCTCGTTGGTTTGGCGTTTGTGCTCACACGTAACTACCGGTTGCTGGTGCCGCCGCCGTGGCACTACGATGGCACACCGATTCCGCGTTGGCGCTTGCTGCCTCATCGCCCGGATCGCCGTGGTCTGCCGCCTATGGGCGAGATTCCTGCTCATCCCAAGCACGTCACGCAAACGCATAGCAGCGGTCCGAAGTAGTAACGAGTGTAAGCGACGTGCGGGCAAAGTGTAGATAAAGCACGCACGTAAAATGGCCTTCCCGAAATCTTAACGTTTTGGGAAGGCCATTTTTGTTGATTGCCTAACTGTCGATTAGGCTCAACTGTAGCTTCAGCCTAACTACGGTTCAGCTCAACTGCTAGTTCAACCGAACCGTTTGTCCGTGGCCAACTGTTGGTTCAGCTCAACTCTGACTCAGTCTAAATCAGCCGGCAAAATCGCCTAGTTGGTTGGCTTCGCGGCATTGCCATTGGTGCCGCCGGTGCCGTTGTTGTTGCTGGTGGTCGGGGCCGGGGCTTGTGTACTCAGGCTGATGGTGTCGCCCTTCGTGGCCTGCGAGCCGGCCTCCGGGGAAATGCCGATCACTTTAAAGTTGTCGCTGCCGGTGGCGGGATTGACGTTGAAACCGGCGGCCTTAAGCTGTTCACGCACCTGCGCGACCGTGGAATTGCCGCTGGTGTCGACGTTCGGCACGCTCACCTTCGGCTTGCCGGAGGAGACATAAACCGTGATATTGCTGCGCTGCGCGAGGCTGGTGCCGGCGGCCGGGTCGGTGCGGGTGACGAGGCCCTGATTGACGGTGTCGGAAGCCTCTTGCTGCACGACAACCGTGAACGCTTTGAGCTGGTTCAGCGCCTGATCCTGTTGCTGGCCGGTGACATCAGGCACCTTGGCCAGGCCGGAGGAGACATAGAGCATCAGCGACGTGCCCTTGTCGGCGGCCGAGCCGGATGCCGGGTCGGTGCGGGTGACCATGCCTTGCGCCACGTCCGGGCTGTCTTCGGTCTGCGTGGCCGGGGAAACCTTAAAACCGGCCTTTCTCAAGACGGCCTTGGCCTCTTCCACCGACTTGCCTTTGACGTCAGGCACCTGACCTGCCTGTGGGCCGGCAGAGAACCAGACCTTGACGGTAGAACCCTTGGGAGCCTTGGCGTTGCCGGACGGGTTTTGCTTGGTGAACGTGCCCTTAGGCTCGCTCGAATCGGTATCTTGCTCCACCTTCATCTTGAGCCCGACCTCGTCGAGCTGTTCCTCGGCGCGGGCTTGTGTGGTGGTGGAATTGAAGGTCGGAACGGTGACCATTTCCGGCTTCTTCATGTGGGTGACGCCGTAAGCGATGCCCGCGATGGCGAGGATGGCCACAACGGCGCCGATAATCGAGCCGATGATGATCTTCTTTTTCTTTTTCGCCTTTTCCTCGGCCGCCTTTTCGGCGCGGGACTTGAGCGCGGTGTTGCCGCCTTGCGAAAGCTCGGCCGCAGGGCCTCCGTAGGTGCCGGTCAGCGGGTCGAAGGCCTGCGTTGCGGTGGTCTCGATGGGGTTCATCGCCTCGGTGGCTGCGGTCTGCTCGGCCTGCTTGCGTTCCTTCATATTGGCGAGGTCGGTAAGCGGGTTGAACGCAGCGGCGACAGGGATGCCACCGTTCATATAAGTCAGAATATCGTTGCGGAACTCGGACGCCGTCGCGTAACGGTTCTGCCGGTCCTTGGCCATTGCCTTGGCGCAGATCTGATCCCACATCTTGGGCAGGCCGGGAACGATGGCGCTGGGCGGGGTGGCGACTTCCGAAACGTGCTGATAGGCAATCGCTACTGCTGAATCACCGGTGAAGGGGGCGCGTCCGGTGAGCATTTCGTAAAGCACGCAACCGGCGGAATAGAGGTCGGAACGCATGTCGACGGCTTCGCCGCGGGCCTGCTCAGGGGAGAGGTATTGCGCGGTGCCGACCACGCCCTGCGACTGGGTCATCGTGGCCACGGAATCGTCGAGCGCGCGGGCGATGCCGAAGTCCATGACCTTGACCATGCCCTGTTCGCTGATCATGATGTTGCCGGGCTTGATATCGCGGTGGATGATTCCCATCCGATGCGAATAATCGAGTGCGTTCAGGACGCCCAGCATCACCTGTTCGGCGTCGCGCTGGCTCAGCGGGCCGTTCGCCTTGATGATGTCGCGCAGGGTCTGGCCCTTGACGTACTCCATGACGATGTACGGCACGCGCTCGGTGTTGCCGTCTTCGGTGGTGATGGCCTCTTCGCCGGAATCGTAGATGTTGACGATGTTGACGTTGTTCATCTGCGCGACGGAATGCGCCTCACGCGCGAACCGCTTGAGGAAGATGTCGTCGTTGGCCAGGTCGGAGCGCATGATCTTGATTGCGACAACGCGCCCCAGACGTGTGTCTTGGGCGATGTGGACCTCGGCCATGCCGCCGCGTCCGATCAGTTGCCCCAGCTGATAACGGCCATCTGCCAGTGATGTTGGCATATTGGTGCTCATTGCTGCTCCTTCCGGTTTTCAGTGCTCGCTGCCTGGTCGCTGGCTTCGGTGGCCGGAACGTTCGTCTCGGCAGCGTCTGAAGAGGATTTTGACGAATCGCTTGCGGCGGTGGCCGGATGTTCGGCGGAATCGCTGCTTGGATTCGTGGTATCTGTGTTTGAAGTTATAGGTGAGGAAGTCGGTTTGCTGCTCGCGTCTGCCGTTTTTGCGCTCGCGGCCGGACTCGTGCCCGCTTTTGCGGTATCGGCCGGCGGGAGCGATTGAGGCGGCTTGTCTTCTACGGGCACGCTGCCGTCGGTTTGTATAGCAGGAATCTGATAATCTGTGATCGCCCGCAGCGTCTGCGTCATCGTCTGCATAGCAGCCTGGGCCGCCGGTGAGAATTCGCTCATGATGTCGCTGCTGATTTTTGCTTCGGTCTCGGTGCCGTTTTCAGATTCGGCTTCTGCTTCAGCTTCAGCTTGAGTTTCTGACTCAGTGCCTGCTTCAGCACCTGCTTCATCTTTGGCACCTGTGCCGGTATCGGCTTGATTGTGCGAGTTTTCGCCGGTTTCGCCAACGGTATCGGTTTCGTCGGCGGTATCGGTGACAGTGCCAGAAGTATTCTCGGAAGTGCCTTTGGAAGTACTGTCTGAAGCGTCGTTGGTGTCGACCTTGTTGACATCGTCGGTTTCAGTTTCGGCCCGTTTCGCGGATTCGGCGTTTTCATCGGTGCTGGCGGTGCCGTTGATGATGGCATTTCGGGTTTCGCTGCCCAACGTGCTGTCGTCTATTTCGTCGTTGCCGATATCGACATGGTGAGTGCTTTCGACAACGCGCGCTCGGCTACTGCTCTTTTTCGCTACTGTCGTCTTGTGTTGCGGTGTGATGGCGGGGCTTGCCGACACCGAACCGTCGGAGGCGTACGGGGCGCTGACCACGCGGCGCGCGATGCGGCCGTCGCGAGAGACCATCGTCGTCTCGCTGAACGACGCCTCCTGGTCGAAAAGGCGACGTTCGATGTGCGAAAGCGTGCGAGAGACGACCAAGGCGTCTTTCGGCCGGTCGCGCGGGTCCTTGGCGAGCATCGACATCACGAACTGCTTGAGCTGCACATCGATGGTGTCCGGCATCGGAGGCACGGCGTCGTTGACGTGCGCGGCCGCGATGTCAACCGGCGTGGTTCCGGTGAACGGGCGTTCCCCGCACAGGCCTTCGTAAGCCACCACTCCCAGCGAATAGATGTCGGACTGCGGCGTCGCTTTCTTGCCCTGCGCCTGCTCGGGCGAAATGTATTGTGCGGTGCCCACCACCATGCCGTCCTGCGTGATCTGCGCCTGGTTGGTGGAATAGGAGACGCCGAAATCGGTGATTTTGACCTGGCCGTCTTTGGAGACCATGATATTGGCGGGCTTCACGTCACGGTGTATTACACCATGGGAATGTGCCACATAAAGGCCACGCGCGACCTGCACCAGGATCGGCAACAGCTCAAGCGGGTCCATCGCGCCTTTTTCGTGGTAGAGGTCGGCCAGCGACTCGCTGTCGACGAACTCCATAATCAAAAAACCGATACCGTCGTGCTCGTAATAATCAAACAATGCGGCGATGTTCGGATGGGCCAAATCGGCGGAATTATGCGCTTCGATGCGCAGCCTGCGCCGCTTGGCCTCCACGTCGGTGAGGTCGCCGCGCAACGCCTTGATGGCGACCACGCGGTTGAGCTGGATATCGTAACCCTTCCAGACCTCGCCCATCCCGCCTTGTGCGAGCCGGCGATCGAGGCGGTACCGGTTATGAATCAGTTGACCCTCAACGAGCTTCATTTGCCCAATGCCTCCCTCATTATCGCCTTCATGATTGGTCCGGCTGCGTCGCCGCCTGCCATATCTGTATTATGAACGACCACGGCGACCGCGATTTTCGGGTCGTCGGCAGGTGCGAAGCCCATGATCCAGCCGTCGTTGGCCTGATTGCCTACGCCGATCTGCGCGGTTCCGGTTTTTGCCGCGACGGAGACCCCGGGAATCGCAAGATGCGGGTCTTCTTTGGTGATGACGGCCTTCATCATTTCGGTCAGTTTGTTGGCCGTATCCTTGCTCATCGGCTGGCTCATCACGCTGGGATTGGTCTGCGAGATGACCGTGAGGTCACTGGAGCGCACACGGTCGACCAGCGTCGGGCGCATCAACGTCCCGCCGTTGGCGACGGCCGAGGCGATCATCGCGTTCTGCAGCGGGGTCTCCTGGGTGTCACCTTGGCCGATCGAAGCCAGCGCGAGGCGGTCGGGGGCCGGGTTGTCCGGGAATTTCGAAGCGATGGCCTGCATGGGGTCGCCCGTGGAATTGGAACCGTCGATGGGAATCGAGGAGCCGAAGCCGAACTTCTTGGCCGTGTCCTGGATGGCCTGCGAGCCGAGTGCTCCGCCGAGCTGGGCGAACGCGGTATTGGAAGAATAGGCGAACGCGTCTTCCAGCGATATCTTGCCGTCCGGGCCGCCGTTACCTGAGAAGGTGGCGTTGGTCAGCTGGGTGTTGGTGTTGGGCAGCGTATAGCTCGCGCCGGCCGGAACCTCGCTGTTTGTCTGGTATTTGCCGCTTTCCAGCGCCGCGGTGGCTACGACGGTCTTGAAGCTGGATCCCGGCGGATAGAGCTCGGAAATCGCGCGGTTCAACATCGGGTTCGAATTATCGCTGGTCAAATTCGAATAAGCCTTATTGACTTTCGCCGTGTCGTGGCTGGCGAGCACGTTCGGGTCGTAACTTGGGGTCGAAACCATGGCCAGAATGCGGTTGGTCTTCGGTTCGAGCACGACTGCGGAGCCGCTTTTATCGGCCAATTGCTCGTAAGCTATGGCTTGCAGCTTCGGGTCGATGGAGGTTTCGATGGAAGCGCCCTTGTTGGCCGAACCGGTGAACAGCGACTTGAACTGCTGCCAGAAAAGCTGGTTGGATTCCCCGGTCAACAGCTTATTGCGTGAATCCTCGATGCCGCGGTCGGCACGCTGGCTGATGGAGAAGTAACCGGTTACGGGCGCGTATAGCGGGCCGTTCGAATACGAACGCTGGTAGGCGAACGGGTCGTTGACCGGGTCGGATTTGGCCATCACCGTGCCGTCGGAGGCGAGAATCGAGCCGCGCGGAGCGTTGAATTCGTGATAGAGGCCGCGTTGGTTGCGTGGGTCGTTGTTGAGCTTGTTGGCGTTGATGGCGGTGATCATCGTGCTGGAAAGGCCGAGGATCGCGAAAAGAACAACGACGGCGGTGAACAGCTGACGGAGGTATTTGTTCATTGCTTGCCTCCCATCAGGTCGTCAAAGCTCAGATTCGGGATTTCCGGGTTATCCATATTCGTGGGCTTACCAGCGGCGTTGATATCGCCGGAAGCTGGTTTGGGTGTTCCCGTCGAGGGACTTGCCTCGTTCGGGTCGTAGTTTGGACCTGGCGTTTGCGGCAGCATTTCCGAAGTCGAGCTGGAAGCTACTCGCGGACCGGATTGAGCACTTGGCGGTTGTTGTGCGGCTTGCAAAATCGGAGCGGTCTCCTGCGACATGGAATCTGACGATGCCTTTGAAGGTGAATAATCGATTTCTGGGCCCGTTTGCGGAGCCGAAGCCGTGGATCGTGGCGAAGATGGTGATGGCGTGGATGGCATGGTTGCCGGGAAGCTGGAAGTCGCGGGCTCGGTGTTGGCCGCGCGGAAACGGGCGTGGGCGCGGGAATGCTCGGCTTCGCTGCGCTTTTTCTGCGCGCTGCGTTGGTTGAGCGCTTCCATCGCCTCATATTGCATCGTGTTGGAAAGTTTGCCGTCGGGCTCGGGCTTGTTGGCCTCGTTGGAAATGACGATCAGAAGCGCGGCAAGGATATAGTTCGCCACCAGCGACGAACCGCCGGCCGCCATATAGGGCATGGTCAGGCCTGTCATCGGTATGACCAGCGTCAGGCCGCCGACGACCGTGAATACCTGGAAGGCCATGGTGAAGACTAGGCCGGAAGCGAGCAGTTTGCCGAAACCATCCTTGATTTTCATGGCTGTAAGCAGGCCGGAAGTGATGATAATCAAGTAAAGCATCAGAATCGCCAACAGGCCGGTCAGGCCGAGTTCCTCGCCAAGTGATGAATAGATGAAATCGGAATTGCCAAGCGGGGTCAGCCCCGGATGCCCCTGTCCGATGCCGGTGCCAAGCAAGCCGCCGGAAGCCAAGCCGAAGAGGCCGGTGACCAGCTGGTAGGAACTGCCGTATTTGCGGTTGTAGACCGCCGCATCGAAGGGGTGGAGCCAGCCGTCGACGCGATAGCCGACGTGCGCGAAAACCTTGACCGAGAACACCGCCGCGACTACAAAAGCGATGCCGCCGATGATCAGCCAGCTGCCGCGGCCGGTGGCCACGTATAGCATCGAGACGAACATGGCGAAGAACATCAGCGAGGTGCCGAGGTCGTGCTGGACCACCAAGACGCCGATGGAGGCGAACCAGATGAGGATCAGCGGACCCATGTCGCGCATTCGCGGCAGCTGCAGGCCGACCACTTTTTTGCCGCCGACGGCCAGCTGGTCGCGGTGGTTGAAGAGATAGGCCGCGAAGAAGAAGGCGAGGAACAGTTTGGCGAATTCGCCGGGCTGCAGGGTGTGCGAGCCGAAGCCGATCCAAATGCGTGCGCCGCCAATTTCTTTGCCGATACCTGGAATCATGGGGGAGAGCAGCAGTGCCAGGCCGACCACCATGCTCACATACGAAAAGCGACGTAATACGCGGTAATCACGTAAGGCGATGATGAAAATGCAGGTCAGAACCAGCGCCACGCATGCCCAGATCAGCTGGCGGAAAGCCACGTCGGTGTTTTTGGCGTAATCGATGCGGGCGATCATCATGGTGCCGATTGCCGTCAGCAACATCACGCACGGGAGGATTTCCTGGCTGGCGTAGGGCTGGAATTTCAGCAGCAGTGCCCATAGCACGATGAAGAGCACGGCGACCACTACGAGGACGGTGACGAGGTTGGCCGGGAAACCGTTGTAGACGCGCGCGAAGAGCTGGAAAAAGGCAATGCCGCTGATCGCGATGGCGAACAGCAGCAGGCCGATCTGACGGAAGCGGGTGGCGATCATGCGCTCGCCGCCTTGCTGTAGACGGTCGTTATCGTTTTCGGTGTCGCACTTGAGCCGGGGCTGATGGAGCTGGGGCTAGCGGAACCGGAGCCGGAAACGGAACCGCTGGCTGCCGCGTCCGCGACGTTTACATCGCTCGGAGTACCTGCGGCGCTTGGCGCCGGCGTTGCAGAACCGTCCGAGGCCTCGCTCGACCAAGGCCAAGGTGCGTCCTTATTCTTGGATTTGTCGAGGTTTCTGGCCTCTTTCTTGATGATCGCGACATGGCTTTCCGCTTCCTCGAACGAGTCCACGGTGATGCCTTGGTCCAGCTCGTCGTTCCAGGACTGTGGCAGCTGCGAAGTCTCGATGTCGGTGGATTCGACTTTGTGTGAAAGGGCGTAACCGAAGAGATTGGTGTTGACGCCTTGGTAAATGGCCACGGACCCGTCGCTGGTACCAATGTAATACTTCGACTGGCTCCAACGATACGCTCCGAATCCGACGCCGAACAAAGCGCCCAGCGCGATTACGAAGGCGACGATAACTGCTATACGACCACGATTGTGCTTGCGGTGCTCTTCCTTGCGACGGCGCTGGTGCTCGCGGCGGATGGCCCGGGCCACTTCGGGGTCGTTGGGATCGGCGGAAACGCGGCCGTTCTTCTTCTTGACCACCGGAATCTCGCCGGTGTCCATATTGGCGTTGCTGTCGTTTTCATCGCGCACGGCTGAGGGCTGGGCGACATGGACGATATTGCCGGCATTGCTATTTGCATCATTTTCGGCGGCCGAATCGGTTTGCGCGGCATCGTCGACATGCTTGCTCTTGCGATGGCGGCTTTTCTGGCCGGACTGGTCGGACGGGTCGTCTGCGACGGAAGCTAAATCGCCGATGCTGTCCGCTGTATAGGTGTCGTCTGAAATCGCGTTATCGGTGCTCGGAGGGTATTGGCTCTCGGCGTTCGCAGCGCCTTCAGCGTTGCCCTCATTTTCGCCGTAATCGCTGTGGGTCAAGGCTGCGGCACGTTGCGCGGGCGATTGCTTGCCCAAGCGCAGAACGGGCGAGGAAGCGACCGGTTCCTTGATGATGTCGGCGATGGCCTCGAGATTCGAGCTCGCCGCGCCGCCGATCAGCGGGGTCTGATGGGGCAGGTCGAAGGAATCGGCGTCGAGCGCAAGCGTGGCGTCGGCGATAACCGCCGTGACGTTGTCGGTGCTGCCGGCCTTGAGCGCCATCGCGACCAGCTGCTGGGCACATTCCTCTTCGTCGGAAACCGTGGCGAGCATCTGCTCAAGCGTGTCATCTTCCAGCACGCCGCAAAGGCCGTCGGAGCACAGCAGCCAGCGGTCGGTCGGTTTTGCTTGGAATACCGCGATATCAGGGTGCGGGTCGATGTCGAAATCACCTAGCACGCGCATCACGACATTACGCTGGGGATGGTTGCGGGCTTCCGCTTCTGTAATACGTCCCGTATCGATCAGATGCTGAACATAACTGTGATCTTGGGTCATGCGGCGAATTTTGCCGTCGCGCAGCAGGTAAGCGCGCGAATCGCCGATATGGGTGATGACCCAGTGGCCCGAAACGAGGGCGACGGCCGTCACCGTGGTGCCCATGCCCGCCAAACCGCGCTCGCGCTTGGCTTTGCCGACGATGGCGTCGTGCGCGGCCATCACGCTGGTTTCCATCATCGAGGCGATGGAGGCCACGTCGCTTTTGGCGTCGCTCTGCTCGATATGCGCCAGCGAGCGGATGGCGATGGTGGAGGCTGTGTCGCCGCCCGCGTGGCCGCCCATGCCGTCGCAGATGGCGATGAGGCGCTCGCCGGCGAACGACGAATCCTGATTGTTCTGGCGTACGGTGCCCACATCGGAAACCGTTGTGGAATAAAGGAAAAGCTGGTTATTGTCCGCTTTGTCGGGATGTGCCGTGGCGGCCGATGTGATTTGAGCCATTTGCCCCGTATTTCCTGGAGCGATGGCAATGCGTTGCGTATTCGGCGTGCTTGCGATGTTTCTGGTGTTTTTGCCGCTTCCGTTTGGTGACGTCACGGGAATCGAAGGTGGCATCGCAGAATCGGAATTATCCCCTTGTGTTGAAGGATATTGAGCTGAAAGATGCTCGGCTGAAGGACGCTGTTCTGAAGGATACGGCTGCGCGGAATGGTCTGCGGAATTTGAAATATCTGAGGTATCTGGCATATGGCGGTCACCTCAATTCGAACGTCGTGGCGCCGATACGCACGGGAACGCGCGCGGGCAGGACTACGGGCGAGGTGATACGGCGGTGATTGACGATGGTACCGTTCGTGCTGCCAAGGTCTTCGATGGCCCACGAACCGGAGGCCGGGTCGGCGTAAACGCGTGCGTGCTGGGAAGAGACGAATTCGTCGTCCAAGACCACGGTATTCGAGCTGGAACGGCCGAGCGTGATGGTGCCGTTGCTCAACGGGACGGAGGAACCGGCAAGCGGCCCGTCGATAATTGTCAGAAGCGTCGGTTTGGTGTTGATATTGACTCCGCCGGCGCTGCCCATCTGCATGCCGGGGTTTCCGCGATGCGAGAGGGCCACGGGCGCATTGGCTGCGGCCGGCATCGGGCTGGATTCGGCGGCCTTGCGCGCGCGGCGGGCACTCTTGCGGTGCGACCACGATTTGTGCGGGCTCAGCGTGTCGACGTCGCGTTTGAGCGAACGGACCGCAAGCCATACGAAAACCCAGAGCAGGGCGAGAAAGCCATACTTGAGAATCGCAAAGGTAAGTTCGGTGATCATAAAGGATGTACCTGGCGTCTGGCCGTTATTCCTGATCCTGCGGTGAAGCCCAATAGAGGATGCGGGTATGGCCGATGGTGATGGTGTTGCCGTCGAGCAAAGTCGCGGCCGGCACTTGGTGCCCTTCCACGTAGGTTCCGTTGGTGGAGCCCAAATCGCGGGCGATGGTGCCGTTCGGAGTGATGTCGATTTCAAGGTGGTTGCGAGAGATGCCGGGATCGTCGATGACAATGTCGCAGCCTGAGCCGCGGCCGACGATGGTCTTCTCTTTGGTCAGAAGGTATTGGTTGCCGTTGATTTCGAGCATCGGGCTGTCTTCGGACTGGTTCTCGGTGGTCACCGGGACGGCGTTGCCCTGCACGGATTCGCTGGTGAGTTTGAAGTTGCCCTTGCTCAGGTCCAGGTCTTCTTCGAAAATCACGACGACAGGGCCGACGAAAGCATAATGCTGGCTTTTGGCGTACTGCGTGAGGTTGTCTGCAAGCTCGTTGGCAAGCGTCTCGCTGCCCCACTGCTCGATGCGGTCGAAATCAGGCGTGCTCAGCTTGAAACGGTATTCGTTCGGGGCGACGGTGCGGTCGCGGCCGACCGGCATGGCCTCGTTGTCGATTTCGCGTTCGAGTGCGCTGGAGAGGTCGACCGGCTGAAGGTCTTTCGAGCCGAATTTCGAGAATACGCCGTTCACGGCTCCCTCAACGCTTTTCTCAAAACGATCAAAAACGCTCATCGTAGCCCCTTTCTTATCAGGCACCATCTTACGCGAGGCCGCAAACGAGTTGCGATTTTCGCCTTAATCCGTGCAATTTCTTCATTGTGGGGGATTGCTTCCTTGTTCCTGTCACTCTGCCCGCTGCCCCGTTGGCACCGGCTCGTTCCCTTCATAAATGAGCCACAGCCACTGGACCTTGGCAAGTGGCTCATTTATGACGCTTTAGGAGGGTTTTATTTCTGTGCGCTGGCAGCTGACAGCTATAGCAGGCCGGCCATGTAGAGCGGAAGACGCACCACATCATCTTTTACGCTGAGAGGCTTGGGGTGCAAGATGTAACGTGTGCCGACTTCGTGGCCAAATTTAGCCTTGAATTTGTTGAGCGAGACCGTGGAATACCGTTTTCCCGATTTCACCTCAATGGGGCTTACTCGCGCTTTCATGGCGGCGTTCTTGTAGGGCTCGACGATGAGGAAATCGATTTCCATGCGGTTTTCTGCGTACTTGCGGTCGTTGCGGGAGTAGAAGAACAGGCGGTGACCGGAGGTTCGCAGCAACTGGGCGACGACGTTTTCGACGATCATGCCTTCGTTCAGCCCGACATTGCCGAGCAGCACATCGCGGTATACGTCGCTGTCGGTGGTGTCAGAATCAGCGAGGGCGAGCGAGACGAGCAGCCCGGTGTCGGCCATGTAACATTTCACCGTCGAATGGTCCTCGCTGATTTTGAGGCCTACGCCGGGGTCGGTCGAGTTGAAGCAGTCGTTGGTGACGAAGGCGTCGGAAAGCCAGAAGAAGGCATCGTCGTAGTCGCGTTTGCGTGCGTCGGCGCCGAGTGAGGTGATGTTGAAGCGTTTCTCCTTTTTGGAGAGCTGGCTGACGAGGTTGTCGAAGATCCGTGTAACCCGCAGCTGGCTTGTGCCACCGTGTTTGGCGATGTCTTCACGGTAGAGCTTGAGGATGAGACGTTTGGTCCGGTCGACTGCGCCGAAGTCGTGCGTTCGGGCGTAGGCTGTGACGGCCTGGGGCATGCCGCCGACCAGCATGTATTCGCGGAAGAGACGGGTGGCCTTGCGGTGCAGCGCATCGGGCAGCGGGGTGAGTTTGGCGAACGAGGTATGGATGGCGTCGGCAAGGGGTCGCTCGCCGAGCGCCCAGAGAAACTCGTCGAAATCCATCGGATCGAGGCGCATGGATTCCTCTTCGGAGGGGATGAGGATGTCGTGCACGTTCTCGCGGATGGATACCAGCGAGCCGGTTTCGACATAGTCGTAGCGTCCATCGGCCACGAGCTGTTTGATTGCTTCGCGCGCTTTGGGGTAAAGCTGTACTTCATCGAAGATGATTAGGCTGTCGCGTTCGTGCAACTTGACCCCGTAGAATGCGGAGAGGTAGAGGAAGAAGGTGTCCAGATCGTTGCGCAGGTCGCGGAAGTAGCCGAGGACATCGTCTGGTGCAGTCGAGAAATCAACCAGCAGGCAGGAGGAGTAGTGCTGTCTGCCGAACTCGGTGGCGAGCGTGCTTTTTCCCACGCGCCTCGCGCCTTCGATGAGCATGGCCGTGCCGCCGTTCGACTCGGTTTTCCACCGTTTCAGTCGGTCGATGGCTTTGCGCTCAAAAACTGAAGTTTTCTGCATCATATTCTCTGTCGCTGTTTTCTGTTGCAATTACTGTATTTTTCACGGAATCAAGGGTATCGATACAGTCAATTATACACGAAATCAAGAGTATCGAAGTCTCTCAAAATACACGTAATCAAGGGTATGAAATTTCCGCACTGGTAAAAGCGGATTGAAATTCTAAACGAAAGAGGCCATTACGCAAAAATGAGAGGCAGAAAATAAATAAGCCAGGTGGTCAAAGTTCTATGTCTAGCAGCACCTATTCCTGAACTTTAGCAGGGTCTACTCCATAGATTTAGCATGGTCTACTCCCGAACTTTAGCAAGGTCTACTCCATAGATTTAACGGTACCTACTCCTGAACTTTCGTATTTCTATCTCAGAGATATCAAGACAATGCCTGTATCTGCTCGTCGGTATTTCGATATTTATTCCTGCAAATAGTAGACGGAACTGTCGGTGGGTGCCGGGTTCATGTGGTAACCAAGCGGGTAGAGGTATGGCTGGGTTGTCGAAGCCGGCTTGCTTCTGGCGAGGGCGTCCTGTGTATTGTAAGCGTCCCATAATGGCGAATGAACGTCGTCTTGCCTGGTATACCAAGTTGAGGTGTCGGCGTTTTTGAAAACGTAGATCATGTCGGTCGGCCAGATGATGTCGCTTAAAGGTATGTGATCCTTGCAGGCCGCGCCGGTTGCTGTGCCGCAGGAGTATTCGCTATCGGAACCGAGCAAGTTCAAATATTGCGATGCCGGATCGACGTTATGGGCTGTGTCGGCCCACATCTCGCCTTTTGCTCCAAGGTGTAGCTGACTGGATGCATGCTGTTTCCCACCGGTCAGCATTCCGGTTTTGCTTAGGTCGATGCAGTCGTTGCTGATGGTGCAATATTTGCCGGCTATCAGCGAGAAATCGCCCTTTTCGACGGCTGTGGTGATCTGGTCCGGAGTTGCGTTCTTGGCGGTGGGCTTCGGATCGGCCTTGCTGCCGTCCTTCGAGATGGTGAACTCGGGCAGGGAGGCCCAATCCAACTGCGGGTCGTCGATCAGATAGTAAGCGGTTTCGTCGCTCGGAGCGGGCTTGGTGGGAACGGGTTTGCTGCCCTTGCTGTCTTTGTCACCGTTTTCCGGAACGAATGGATTGAGGGTTTTGAGGCTCGGCACATCGACTTTGGTGGTCTTGTAAAGGCTTTTGTCACGGCGGATGAAGAACGGGCGTGAGGTGTCGACGGCTTTCTGTTTCTTTGCTTTATCGACGTAGGCTTTGTCGAAGTAACCGGAATCGACCACGCCTTTGACGTCCGAACCGACAGGGAAGTAGACGTAGTGAGTACGCATTTCGTAGGACGCGCCGGACATCTTCGGGTCTTGGTCGGAGGAATTTCGCTTGGTCAGCTTGCCGTTGACGCAAATGTCCATAGCGTCCCAGCGGCCGATCGAACTGGTGCCGCAGGTTATCTGGCTGATCCTCGAGTCCATCAGCTCGAAAGCCCCATAATCTTGATAATAGAGCTCGTTACGTTGGCCGTAATCATCTTTGTACGCACGCGATGCACAGCCGGGGTCGCCTCCGGTGTGACAGAAGAGCAGTTCGTGACCGAGCCCGGTGGCGTCCGCGGAGCTGTTGTCGGAGTCCTCGGAACTTTTCACTTGGCTTGTGGTGGCGAACCAAGGGAGGTCGTTTTCGGAGCTGGAGCTGGAGGAAGGCGGATTGACTTTCTCGTCCAGATTGATGCATTGACCGGACTTGGTGCAATACGTTCCTCCTACAGGGGCGGCCGGCGCGTAGACAGAATAATCGTCTTTATCGCCTTGCACCGCCTTGTCCATCCCGCTGGCGTCGATGCCGTAGAAGAGGATGAGGTCGCCTCCGGCAACCTGACTGCCGGGCTTGGGCTGGGAATCTACGATTTTGCCGAGCATCTTCTTGGAAGAGAAGCGTGGGGCCATCCAGACCTGGAAGCCCTTATCTGTGTACTGCTGTTCCGCCTCGCCCTTATCCGTGCCGATGACGTCATAGCCGATGCCATCCACTCCAGTTTCGGCCACACCCACATTGATGCCTTGCTTCGGGTCGGTGACAGCGTTGCCTTCGGCCGGTGAAGTGGCGACGACGGTGCCTTCCTTGATCTTGCCGTTGGCCGAGACGGCGACTTTGCGATAATGCACGGGAACGTCCATGGATTTGAGGTCATCGGTCACGTTTTGCACAGGTTTGCCGCTGGTGCCCTCAGGTACGCCGGGGCCGCTCGAGGCGATGATGGTGATGGGCTGGCTGCTGGTGCTGTAACGTTTGCTCGACTCGATGCCGCTGTATTTGAGGAAGCTGCCTCGGGGTTTCGCCGAGAACGTCTGCTTGGTGACGGTTTTGAAACCGCGCTTGTGCAGGGATTTTTCAACATCCGATGCACTGAATTCGTCCGTTTTATCGGATTTGATAATCCCGAGATCGGAGGGCGTGGGAACGGTTTTGCCGCCCCAGAGCTGGGCTTTGTAGGTGCAGAAGCCGACGACCGAGGCGACGAGCGCAACGACGACGATGGCGGCGATCGCGATAATCAGGATTTTCTTCGTGCGGGTCTGCGTCGCTGTAGGCGCTGCTGTCGTTGCAGTTCCAGCGGCAGAGCTTGAAGGAGCGAAAGCCGGGGCAGAAGGGGCAGACGCAGCGTTTTGTCCCGAGCTGCCTGGTGTCGAACTGTTTGGCATTGGTATCGAGGAATCGGTGCCTGAAGATTGCTTCGTCGTGGCTGTAGGCGCCGGCGCCCCGCAACTTGTACAAAATTGTGCGTCATCGTCCATTCGTTTGCCGCAGCTGTTGCAGAATTTCATACTTGCTCCATATACGATTTGATCTATTTGTATGATACGACCAAATTGTCTTGCGAAACTCGGGGAAAGTCATGGCTTACAAGTTTCGCGCCTGATGGTCATTCTTTAAGGTAATAAACGTCGTTTGGGTGGGGTGGCTCCGTCGACGTTGTGCTGTGGCTGTTCATGATAGTTATATATGGCTTGTCGGTAGGGGCTTGGGTCGGGTCGTCGGCGCCTTCGACGTATAGGAATCCGGGATTCTTGATTGACTGATCGTTCTCTTTGTACCAGGCCGAGGTGTCCGCGCCTTTGAAAACGTAGAGAAGCTTGGTTGGAGTCGTTGTCATCTGATTCATCATCACATTCGAGCATTGGTCCAATCCGACGCCGCCATCACAGGTATATTCGCTGTCCGGTCCCTTCAGGATGAAGAAAGGTTTATCCGGCGAATAAGTGGTATCCGGGGATCCGTTGCTGCCATTGCTCAGCGAAAGGTGGCTGCCTTCGTGCGCGATCATGTCGTATTGCTTATTGACTCCGGTCAGAACGCCTTCCTTGCTCAACTGCATGCATTCGCCGCTGTTCAGGCAATAGCTGCCGGCGATTGGTGTAAAATCGCCTTTCGCCAGTGCTGTCAAAATCTGATCTGGTGTGGCGTCTTTGGCCGCAGGTTGAGTGGCTTTGCCGTTATCGTCGCCTTTCGCTGTGCTTTTGCCGCTGTTGTCCCCGCCGATGACATACTCCGGCAACGAACCCCAGTCAAGCTGAGGGTCCTCGACCAGATAATACGCGGTCTCGTCGCTGGGCGCGGGCTTGACTGGCTCCATTGGTTTCTTGCCGACTGAGCCGAATGGTTCAAATGGATTGCGGGTCTCTAATGAGGTAAAGTCCAAACTGGTCTTGTCATATAGCGTCTTATCGCGGCTGATAAAGAACGGGCGTGAAGTGTCGACGGCCTTCTGCTTTGCAGATTTGGCGACCTCGTCTTTGTCGAAGTATCCTGAATCGGTGACTTTCTGGACATTAGCGCCTACAGGGAAGTATGTATATAACGGTCCCATTTCATAGCGGGCGCCGGAAAGATTGTCGCTGGAAACGCCTGGCTGGCCGGCTTGATCCAAATAGACATGCTTGCCCCCGATGCAGAAGCCAGTGCCGTCCAGCATTAGATCATTGCCGCAAGTGAATCCAAATGCGGAATCGTAAGGCGTTAATTCGAATGCGCCGGAATTCTTCGTATATAACGCGTATGGGTCGGTTTCGGGACTACAAAACGCCTGCTGCATGGATCCGCAGAACACCAATTGATGGTGAAAATCGTATGTTCCATTCGCAGAACGCGGTGTTTCCGGGGCTTCTGAGCTGAAAATTCGTGGCTGCTCGTTGCCTGTGGTATCCGTGCCATTCGTCAAATCGATGCATTTGCCGGATTCATTGCAATATTTGCCTTCCACTGGTGCGGCGGCGCCCACCAAATCGTCGCTGGAAAATGACTGCGACGATTTATCGTTTGCAAATACATTTTTGCTGCTTACCGCGTCTTTGAAGCCGCTGGCATCGATGCCGTAGTAGAGGGTGAGGTTGCCGCCGTTGGCTTCGCTGCCAGGCTTCGGGTCCGAATCGACGATTTTGCCGATTCGTGCCTTTGATGAGAATCGGGGCTTCAATGTGACATTGAAGCCGGCGCTCGCATACTGCTGCTGGGCTTGTCCTTTGTCTTGGCCCACGACGTCGTAACCTACGCCTTTGCCTTGTTCGGCAACTCCGATGTTGATGCCGGTTTTGGTGTCGGAGACGGCTTGACCGTCGGCGGGGTGGGAGGCGATGACGGTGTCGGCCGGGGTCTTCTGGTCGGTGACTACTATTTTGTAATAATGGACGGGGACGCCCATGCTGGCGATGGATTTCTGGATTTTGCGCACGGACTGGCCGCGGGTTCCTTGCGGTACTCCGGGGCCGTTTGAAGCGAAGACGGTGATTGGGTTGCCGGTGCTGTAGCGTTTGTTCGCCTGAATGTTGTGATATCCGACGAAACTGCCTTTGGGCTTTGCCGAGAAAGTTTGCTTGATAGTCGTCTTGAAGCCGCGTTTGTGTAATGAAGCCTCGACGTCGGCGGCGGTGAATTCGTGGGTCTTGCTGGACTTGGCGATGCCGAGATCGGCCGGGTTTGGCACGGTTTTGCCGCCCCAGAGCTGGGCTTTGTATGTGCCGAAGCCCGCCCCTACCGCCACCAGCGCGACCGCGACGATGGCTGCGATGATAATGATGAGACGCTTTGTAGCGTTTGCCTTGACGGCTGTGGTTGCAACTGGGCCTGCTGGAGTAGAGACTGTGTTTGCTGGAGTAGGGACTGTGCCTGCCGAGGTAGGGGTTGGGGGATTGCTCTGAGATTCGCCTTGGGGCAGAGGGACGGACGGCGCGGGTGCTCCGCATTTGGTACAGAATTTCTGATCGTCATCGAGCTTATGCCCGCATTTGTTGCAGAACTTCATCGTTTTCTCTTCTTCGTCTTCTCGCCCAAACAACTCTGTTACATATATATGGTACGACTCCCCATGCCAAACTGTCGTAAGGCGACTTATCGCCTTGCGCAAACCCATGATTGCCCAAAGAAGCTGGATTTCAGGCAGTTACTTTTAGCAACTACCGGTGAGTGCGACTCTTTTCCCTATACTGGGAACATGACTTTAGACAAGACTGAAAATGGCGACGATTTGGATTCGCAGGCGAGGGCGATTTCGGAGTTTCCCGGGCGGAAGGCGCGGACGCTGCGGTTTACTGGTGGGGCGCCGCGGGCCGCACAGGTGATTGGCGACGGGTCTCGGGCGCTGTTTCTGCGCTCGGACGGGGCGGAGGACTTGGTTACTTCGCTTTGGATGAGCGTTATCGATTCAGACCAAGTCGGTAAGGGCGACGTTGAGAATACGCTGAATGTTCAGAAGCGCGAGGCTAAAGGTCCGCATCGCGAGGTGCTGTTGGCGGATCCGCGCGAGCTCCTTGCCGATGCCGACAACGAGGATGTGCCGGCGGAGGAGAAGGCGCGACGTGAACGTGCCCGCGAAGGTGGGCAGGGTATCGTTTCGTATTCCGTGGATTCGGCTGGGCATCGTGTGGTCTTTACGATTAACGGTCAGCTGTTCGTCAGCGAGATTGACGAAGATGGCGGCGGAGCCCGCACGCGACAGATTGCGATTGGTAGTCAAAAGAGCGAACGGATTGATGAGCACGTTGCGGCTCGAAAGAATTCTCTAAATAATGCGGAATTCGATATCAAAAATGACGGTGGCGATGAAGGTGATGAGGATAGCCATGAATCGCGAGATATGAACGATTCCTCGTCCGGCAGCAAGTGGCTGCCGGTGCTGAACCCGCGGATTTCGCCTGATGGAAGGCATATCGTTTATACTACGGGCACGCGGCTGGTGATGGTGGATATCGCCGATTGGGGCGATAGCGGATTCGATGACGCGGCTCTAAACCAAGACGCAAATGAATCTGATTTCGCGGCTGGCAATGATGCTGACGGTGGCACCGCTGCAACTCGGCGTTCGCATAAGCATGCACGTCCACATACCTGTGCGGCCGAGGCGCAAGGGGCTTGGGAAGCGGGAGATGTCAATGGTACCAACGCTTCCGGCGACAGGTTCAGCACGGTGTGGAGCGTGGGCAATGACCCGAGCGGCACACTGAAAATCGGGTTGGCCGAATTTGTCGCTGGCGAGGAAATGGACCGTTACGACGGTTTCTGGTGGGCTCCGGATTCGCGCGGTCTGCTCTTCGAGATGTATGACAGTTCGCCCGAGCCGATGTGGTATATCAGTGATCCGGCCAATCCAAGCAAGCCCGCGACCGGTCGCCGCTACGCACGTGCGCTCACCAAGAACGCCATCGTGCGGCTGATGCTGGCGCACCTTGAATTCGACGAACCCAAGCGCGGCAATGCCGATGCCACTGGGCTGGGTGGAGGTCAATATGCTGCAGGTGTTAGCGACGTCGATAATGGCAATGAGGGGAACGACGTTAATGATGAAAGCTTCGAAGTAGAGGATATCGGGGGAGACCGAGATGACACGGCCAACAGTGTTACGCATTATGTTGGTTGCGATGTGCAGAACGTTTCGTGGGACCGCGAAGGTTACGAATACGTGGCGGCGGTGAGTTGGAAGGCTGGTCGCGAGCCGCTGGTGCTGGTGCAGAACCGGCGGCAGACGCGCGACCAGGTGCTGGAAGTTCAGCCTGATGGGCGCACCTGTGTTGTGGAAGAGCACGCCAACGACCAGTGGATTGACTTGGTTCTCGGCACCCCGGCCTTCACGCCGGACGGCCGTTTGGTCTGCGCCCTGAATGATATGGATACCGACACCAACCGGCTGACCGTTGACGGCAAGCCGTTTACGCCGATTGATTGGCAGGTGCGCACGGTGCTCGACGTCAGCGATGAGAACGTGCTTGCGGTGGTGCAGCGTACGCCGCATGAAGTTGCGAGCGGGGTAGACGAAGACGCATTCGCTTCATCGGATGACGTTAAGGCGGCGAAGCTGGAGGCTGCTATCAATGTTATCGAAGTGGCGACGGCAGTCGCGCCCGAATCTGTGCCGGTATCAAATAACATGGATTCCGATGTGAGCCGTAGCGCTATGGAGATAGTTTCGGAACGCGGCTCGCTTCCGGCTGTTCCTGCGGCTTGGCGAGGCGACGAAGGATTGCATGATGCTCGAAGCTACGATGTGGTTACCATTGATTTCGACGGTAATGTTACGCCGGTTACCGCTAATCCTGGTGTGTGGACGGCCAGCCGGGCGGGTAATGGCATCGTCATCTCCGGCCACGATATGGCTTATTCCGGCGCGGTGATGGTGCACGCGTTGGCCAATAAATCCGATAATGAACGTACTGACAACGTACTGACGAACGACTCCGGCTACGTTACGGAAGTTGCTATTACCAGCTACGCCGAAACTCCCGGATTCACGCCGAATACCGAGTTTGTGTGGCTGGGGGAGCGCCGCATGTTTACTGCCATTACCCGCCCGAGCGCTTCGAGTAAGTTCGCCGGGGCGGCCAAGCTGCCGGTGTTGCTGAAGCCTTACGGTGGCCCCGGCTTCCAACAGGTCACCTTCTCGCAGGCCGGTTACGCCGAATCGCAGTGGTGGGCCGATCAGGGCTTCATCGTGGTCACAGCGGATGGTCGCGGCACCACCGGCCGCGGGCCGAAATGGGACCGCGAGATTTTCGAGAACATGAAGGACGTGACGCTGGCCGACCAGATTGAAGCGCTACGCGCGCTGCCGCAGATCGCGCCGGACGCTGACCTCGACCACGTGGCGATGATCGGCTGGTCGTACGGTGGGTTCCTTTCGGCGCTCGCGGTTCTTGACGCCCCAGATGCCATCCATGCAGCCTGCGCCGGTGCGCCGCCTACGGAATGGACGCTCTACGATACGCATTATACCGAGCGTTACCTGGGTCTCGATCCGGCGGTCTACGAGCGCAACTCCATCGTCGCCGACGCCCCAAAGCTCAGGCGCCCACTGATGCTCATCCACGGTTTCGCGGACGATAATGTCACCATTGCGAACTCTCTGCGACTTTCGCAGGCGCTGATGGAGGCCGGCTGCCCCCACACCTACCTGCCGCTTACGGGCATCACCCATATGACCAACGATCCAAAGGTCGCCGAAAACCTGCTTATCTTCCAGCGCGACTTCCTCTATGACGCGCTTTCGGATCAGGTCTGAGTTTCTGGGCCGACATTTGTCGTTTGGCGAGATGGTTTTGGCGAAGTGTTCTCTGGAACCTTGTTTTTAGCTTCTTTTGTCTGGAATATTGGAGAATGTAACGGCAGAATGTCGGCATTCTGTTGGTCATAATAAACATAAATTAATAGTAATTATCGTAATTTGATTTGCTTGGCAAAGCATAATAGTCTAAAAGAAAGAGAATTAATCTTTTTTAATGGGGGAAGTCTTGCCAAGTTTGAAAAATAGGTCAAAGCGGCCTGAACATAAGGGAAAAACAAATAGAAAGATATCCGCGAGGAGAGTGCTCTCTTCGTTGGTTGCTTTGCTGACGGGGACAGCGATGTTGCTATCTGGCGGTGGTATGGCTATCGCCGGCGAGCGCCAATCGCAACAAGCCTCCACAGGTCAGCACCAATCACAAGCGTCTGCGAGTCGTGGCAAGGCCACGGCTCAGCCGGTGCCGCTGATGCCCCGTGTCGATCCAAGCGCCACCTCTGCTGGCCATACTCCCGCTCCAGCACCGCAGGGCGGCGGCATCGAGCCCCGTTCCGGATGCATAGTCGGGTCGACTACCATCTCGGCTTGCTTCCCGGACCCGTTGCTGGCCCAGCTCGTCGCGTCCAAGAATTCAACGACGGTCGGGGCCGTGCTTACTCCGGCGATGGTCACCAATACCACGTCCTTGCAGGCCATCGGCTCGGATAAGATGACCAGTACCGCGCCCCGGATCACCGACCTTACCGGTTTGGAAGTGCTCACCAATCTCAACTCTCTGGTATTGCATAATCAGAGCATCACTGACGTGACACCGCTGGCCAATCTCAACAATCTCACCAAGATCGACTTGGCTCACGACAGAAGCGTTGCCAGTCTGCCTAGTATCTCAAGCATCGCTTCTCTTTCCTCGCTTCCCAACGTGAACACAATCCTGATGGATTACAACAGGGTCAGTGATTTGTCGCCGATCAGCAGCTGGCATTCTCTTCAGGTCATCGGAATGAACGGCAATGGCATTTCGAGTGTAGGGTTTTTCAGCACATCAAGTTTCCCGGATCTTCAAGCGCTTTATGTTATGGACAACCAGATTAGCGACGTATCCGCGCTGTCGACGCTACGGACGAATCCCAATTTCCTCCACCTGGATCTCGGCGGCAACCGAATCACCAATCTATCGCCGCTAAGCGTTCTTACGCAGGTGAAGTTTTTGGATGTTCAGTTCAATCCGATCACTGATATCGTGGCGCTGGCACCGTTGACGAATCTTCTGTTCCTGAGCATACGAGCGGATCATCTGACCAATTTCTCGACCTTGTCGCTTTTCACTCACTTGACCGTTCTGGACATTGCCGATTGCGGTATATCGGATCTTACGCCGATATCGGGCTTGACTTCGATGCAGACGTTGTATGCCTGCGACAACAATATTTCCTCTCTCGCCCTGCTGTCGGGCATGACCCAACTTTATGAGCTGCATGCCGGCAACGAATGGTATGTCAACAGCGGCGGGAACACGTGCACGAACCTCAACCAGTTGCTGCCCTTCACGCATCTTGGGGTACTGCATATGGAGAATCTGCACACTCTTGCGGACCTCACGCCGTTGCAAAGCCTGCCGACCCTGACCGAGCTGTATCTGACGAATGACGGCCTCACCAACACCCAGCTCGGCAAACTCAGCGTGCTGAACAACCTGAACGTTCTCAAGGCCGACCACAATGCGCAAGTTTCCAATCTCACCCCGCTCAGCGGCTTGGTAAGACTCACGACGCTGAACCTCGACTACGACAACATTTCCGATATCTCGCCTCTGAGGCCCTTGACCGCCATGAATTCGCTTCATCTGGTCAACAACCACGTCGCCGATCTGACTCCGATGTCGGGTATGACAAATCTTTTGTCGAATGTGGAAACCAGCAACGTTGATATCAGCGGTCAGACCTGGCAGCTTGACGACGGGCATTCGCTCCATCATGTCAAAGTGCAGACCGGCAAATTGCCCGACGGCTCGTACGCTCCGCTCGACACCGCTGCGGGAGCGATGTCGCCGGCGAGCGGATATACATTCGATGCGCCGAGCGGCACGGTGACCTGGGCGAACATCCCCGCGTCGACGTCTTCCGTGAAGGCTGGGTTCTCCGCGCAATCGGTCGCCCTCGGCTCCGCGGCATTCCCTTACAGCGGTAAGGTGACCCGTGGCGTAGGCACGTTGACCGACCACGAGGTGACGTTCGACACGGACGGCGGTTCGGCCGTACCGTCCGAAAATCTGAGCGACGGCGACACGTTCAACGAGCCGCAGACCACGAAAGCGGGCTGGCGCGTCGACCATTGGATTGAGGTTCCCAGCGGCACCACCTATCCCTTTACCTCAGGTGTCTCGCCGGCTGTTCTGAGAGACTTGAATTTGAAGGTCATCTGGGCACGCAATATGCATAACGTCACCTACGATTCGCACGGGGTTGCATGGACTGACAGGCCCGCGTCTCCGGTTCCGGTCGCCTATGATTCGACTATCGCCAACGCGCCTTCGACGGCTGGTCTGGCCGTTCCTACAAACTATCAACTTTCGGGCTGGGAGTATCAGGTCGCCGGCGGCGCATGGGCTCCGTTCAAGTTCGGCCCCTCGGCTTCCGGCACGCACATGCCTGATGCCGATATCACCGTCCGACCGGTCTGGACGAGGGGTGCGCACCGGTTGACGTATAGCAACAACGGCGGAACTTGGCCGGGAATGCCCGCGCCGGGTACGGTGAACGAAGGCGATACGGTTGCACAGCCCGCTTCCGTTTCCGGCCTGGTGGCGCCGAGCCATGATCGACTCTCCGGCTGGGAATACTCGGTTGACGGCACGACTTGGCAGAGCTTCGAGTTCGCAGGTTCTGCGAACCCGACGGCGGTGCCGGGTTCTGACTTCACCGTGCGCCCGAAGTGGGTGGCGCTGTCCTCGTCTGTGCCTCCTTCGTCTTCTGCATCTTCGTCGTCCGATCCGTCTTCATCGCCAGCACCGAACGCGGGCTCCAAGCCTGCTTCACAAACCTTGACGGAGACCGGCGTTGGCATTGAGCCAGTTGTGATTGCGATGATGACGGCGTTGGCGCTGTCGCTCGCGCTGGGGTTTGGCCTCGCGGTTTTTCGCCGACGCGAAGAATGATCTATTGATTCGCTAGTCATCTGACGGTCCGGCACGGAACCATATCGTTCCGATGCCGGGCCGTCTTGTTTGTGCCGGATACCTTTATAGCCCTTACCGGCCAATTAAATATGGTGTTTGGTGTAAGTGAAACCGATGCCAAACGTGCCAGCGTGTGCGGATAGACTGGCGGTATGCATATGCCGTTGATTGACGAGAACCATTATGCCGAGGTGATGCGCGATACCGTGCTGCCCGCGCTCGCTGGTTGCCGCGAGGAAGGCTGGATGTCGCCTGCTGGTGTGGCAGACGACCCGAGCGGGAAGACGGCTGGCGCGGCGGCTACCAGTGCAGATGCTTCTAACGATAGCGGTGCCACCCACGTCGGTATGGGCGACGCAGGAATCGGCATCAGCGGAACCGGCATCGACACCGGACCGGACGAGGAAGAAGAGCAGCGGATCATGCATAGCAAGCTCTTCGGCATCTCCTCGCTGGGAGCTCCACCGACGCTTGGCAAGTTGCATTACGTTTGCTTTGACGCGCACAAATTCGACGCCCTCAATATCGACGGTGCCAGCGCCAAGTTCCGCGGGGCCATCGTCTTCTCGTTCGGGTTCACGGAATTCGCCGCAAAGCACGCCGAAATGACATGGTATTTCCTGCTTGCCGGCTACTCCGTCTGCATTCTGGAACACCGCGGCCACGGCTATTCGGTGCGAGACGTCTCGAATCCCTCGCTGGTTTGGATTGACGATTGGCGGCGGTATGTCGCGGATCTCGCCAAATTCTCGCAGACCATCGGGCGGCAGTACGCGGGTGACCAGCCGATGCACCTCTATTCACATTCGATGGGTGGTGGCATTGCGGCGGCTGCGCTCGAAAGTTTTCCCATGCTTTTCAACCGGGCCGTACTTTCCTCGCCGATGATTGAGCCGGTCACTGGCATGCCGAATTCCATTGCCGGGCCGGTTACCGCGCTCGCCAGCACTGTCGGGCTTTCGCGACGCCGCGCCCCCGGACAGACCGAGTTCTCGCCGACCATGAAACTCAAAGGTTACGAAGGTGCCGAGCAATCGCGTGTGCAATGGTACTTTAGTCTACGCAAGAAAGATCCGCATTATCAAACCAACGCCGCCACGTTCGGCTGGGTCAACCAGGCGCTCAAGATGTCGCATGCGATTCTCTCGCGCGAGGCCTGTTCGCGTATCGAGACGCCGATTCTGCTTTTCCAGGCCGGCCGTGATACGTGGGTACGCAACTCCGCGCAGAACCGTTTTGTCGAGCGCGTCCGTGTGGAAAGCGGCGATGTGGTTTTGGAGCGCGTCGAGCCCGCTGTCCACGAAATTTTCAGCATGCCTAACGCCATCCTCGGCCCTTACGTCGACCGCATCATCGACTTCTACGGCGAATCCGTGGAAGACATGGTCGCCGAAGAAGAAGGATAGCGCGAAAGTTATGGGCGTAACAGCGCTCATGGCTGCAGCGGAGGCGTGATTTCGTTTGCTATAAGTCGAAACGTCATCGTGACATTTGGGCAATTGCCGGTTGTAAAGTGGGAATCATACGTAAGCGATTGACGTATGGCGCACAACGAAAATGCAAGGCCGCCATAAATCCATACGTTGCTTGTATAGAAGGAGAAGAAATGAAGTACGATTTCACGTCGATTATGGACCGGCACGGCAAGGATGCCATCGCCGTCGACGAGCTGGGCAAGGAGCCGGGGTTCGCGCCGGAGCCGCCGAAGGACGGGTTTGACATCATTCCGATGTGGGTGGCCGATATGAATTTTGCCACTGTCCCGACGATTCAGGACGCGATTATCGAGCGTGCGAAGCACCCTGCGTTCGGCTATTTCCGACCGACTGACGAATACTTCAATGCGATTATCGACTGGCAGAAGACGCGCAACGGCGTGACTAACTTGAAGCCGGAAGATATCGGTTACGAAAACGGCGTTTTGGGCGGGGTCGTCTCCACCGTAACCGCTTTCGCAGCCCCCGGAGATTCGGTTTTGCTGCATAGCCCGACTTACGTCGGTTTTACCAACGCTATCGAATCCAACGGCTATCATATCGTCCACTCGCCGCTCAAGCGCGACGAAAACGGCGTGTGGCGTATGGACTTCGAGGATATGGATAAGAAGCTCAAGGAAAACAATATTCACGTCGCCGTTTTCTGCAGCCCGCACAACCCTTGCGGCCGCGTCTGGGAGCGCTGGGAGATCGAAAAAGCGATGGAGGTCTATCGCGAAAATGATTGCGTGGTCATTTCTGATGAAATCTGGTCCGATATCATTCTTGGCGAGCACAAGCACATCCCGACCCAATCCGTGAGCGAGGATGCACGCAACCGTGTCGCCGCGATGTACGCGCCGAGCAAGACCTTCAACCTCGCCGGACTTGTGGGTTCGTACCATATCATCTACAACAAGTATCTGCGCGACCGCGTCACGTCGAAGGGCCTGAAGCCCGAGTACAACGCCATGAACGTTCTGTCGATGCACGCGCTGATCGGCGCCTACAAGCCCGAAGGCCATGAGTGGCTCGACGAGCTGCGGCAAGTGCTGACCGGCAACATCGATTACGTATGCGATTACTTCACCGAGCATTTCCCGGAGGTCACGTTCGGCCACCCCGAAGGCACCTACATGCTCTTCTTGGACTGCTCCGACTGGTGCAAGGCGCACAACATTACGCTCGACGAGCTCTTGAAGCGGGCGTGGAACGTCGGCGTCGCCGTGCAGGACGGCCGCCAGTTCAAGGCCCCGTGCGCCATCCGCATGAACGTCGCCCTCCCGCTTTCCCGCGTTCAGGAAGCGATGCAGCGCCTGAGCAAGTACGTTTTCGTTGATTGATCGTTTGAGGTGAATGGCTTTTGAATGCCTGAGAGCGTTCTGAACCGTTCATCCTGAACCAATTTTGCTGTGGATAATCCGCCAATCCCAGACTGGTTTTGGCGGATTATTTATGTGTTGTGTTCTGATGTGGAAAAGTTTGAATCGACTCGTGTTATTACAAAAGAATTATCGCAGTTGGTGAATGGGTGATTGCAAAAAACGATAAGTGTGGAATCCTTTAATCCCTGATAGCAGAAGGGTTTGCACGATTTTAAGTTATCGATGATTTTGCTGTATCTCATATGTTTTGGCAACTTCATCACAGAAAATGATAGAGCTGAATTTTCGATTCCGATAGCATGGAACGCATGGAATTGCTGAAACATATTCTCATTGTGCTCGATATCGTGATGAGCCTGGCCATCCTTTCGGTACACGCCTATTGGGCCTGCGGCGGGACGAAACTGACCGAATACGTGCTGCCGGCCTACAAGCACAATTACAAGCCGCATCTGATGCACGTCAAGGCGGGCGACCAGCCGCCGGCTTGGGCCGCGTGGGGAGTGGTTTTCTGCTTCGTCGTGCAGATTACACTGCTCGTTTGGGACTGGGTGAGTCCCAACATCATCGTGCGCATGCTGCTCGGTGTCGCGACGCTTGTGTTCTTCGTCCGTTTTATCGGTGAGACGAACGTCGTCGGCATCTTCAAGCGCGAACGCGACACGGTTTTCGCCTACTGGGATACACGGCTTTACACCCCGGTTTGCTTCGTTTTCGCGCTGAGCCTTGGCGCTCTGGTCTTTATTGGCTAGAAGCCTGGGTTTATAGAGAATAAAAGTCGGCTATATCGTTGGTCATATAGATATAAAAGAACGCGTTGAAAGCAACGTTTTGGAAATTTCAATCGTTGCTTTCAACGCGCTAACGGGTTTGGCCAGCCTTTAAACAGTTGTCTCCCGGTTACCGAAATCGGTTACTTACCAGCAGCGGCCTTTTCGGCGGCTTCCTTCTTGTGAATTTGGAAGGCGAGTTCGGCGACGTGGACGCCGTTGGTCACGAACTCGTGCACGCGGCACGGGCAGTCGTTCTCGCGCCCGACCCGAGCGATGTAGCCGTTGATATAGTCGACTTCGGTCTTGCGGCCGGCGACCATGTCCTGATACATCGACGGATAGTGCAGCGGCATCACGACCTTGCTGGAATTCTCGACTTCGTGGATGGCCTCGGCACGCGTCTGAATCGGCTGAATACCGCCGCGTTCCAGTGCGTCATAAGCCTCGTTGACCAGTTGCGTGGTCATATCCATCGCGCCCGGATAAGAGATGAACTGGCCCATACGGATTTGATACATCGTGCACAGCGAGTTGACCACGGAATTGAAGATGATCTTCGCCAGGCAGGTGCCTTGCAGGTCGTGCGAAATTATCGGATTGAAATGAGCCTTTTCGAAGTCATCGACCAGCTCTTGCTCCACCGGTGTCACCTCTCCGCTCATCGAGCAGATATGCATGCTTCCACCGCCAAGCTTGCCCTGGAAATCGACTTCGCCGGGCCCGAGGAAGGAGCTTCCGAGCATTGCGGTGCCGCCATAGACGCGGTCCTTGGGGAAGTACTTGAGAATTTTTTCGAAATGGCCCCAGCCGTTCATCGCGCTGAAGACGACTTGGTGGTCCTTGAAAAGCCCGGCGTCGGCGCAACGCGTGAGATAGTCCTGCAGCTGCATCTGCTTGACCATGATGATCCACATGTCCGGATCGCCGCCCTTGGCCGCGTACTCTTCAGGCGTATAGACGTTGACTTTTTCCAGATGACGGTTTTCGTAATCGCGGGAAACGTAGACGCCGCCCTGCTCCTTGATTGCCTTCAGGTTCGGTTCCCAGATATCGATGTAATCGACGTCGCGGCCCACCAGGTTGTGGAATAGTACCCCAAACCTGAAGCCCATAGATCCTGCGCCAATAATCCCGTATTTCATAATCATTCTTTCCCGTGTTTAATTTTGCTGTTTCCTGCCTTTTGAGCTCCCGCGGGCATCGCACAATCTTGTGGATATGAAAGCGATTCCCCATGGATACTTAGCTTTAAGCTCAGAAGCTGGGAGTTAAGTACTAAATGGTCAAATAGCGGACAAAATTATAGCGAATTTTGAGACAAATTGGGTGCGGTTATGGACAGATGACATTGCGTTGATGCGAGAGATGCGCTGTAAGGATTTCTAAAAGTCATTTCTTACGTGTTTACGAACGTGTTCCGCGTAAAAAGTGACATGTAGATGCTGTAAGCGCCATTTCTTACGCACAAGCGTGAAGCAAACGCGTAAGGAATGGCGCTTAATGATTTCGGCCGGCGCTTTCAATGTGCCGAGAGTGCCAGCCAGCACTTGAACAGGCTAACTATTGGCTAGCGAAACCGGTTACTTGGCTGTGGCGGCGGCCTCAGCGGCTTCCGCGGCTTCCTTCTTGTGGACTTGGAAGGCGAGTTCGGCGACGTGGACGCCGTGGGTCAGGAATTCCTGGACGCGGCACGGGCAGTCGTTCTCGCGGCCGACTCGAGCGATGTAGCCGTTGATGTAATCGACCTCGGTCTTGCGGCCCTTTGACATGTCCTGATACATCGAGGGGTAGTGCAGCGGGTTGGCGACGCGGCTGACGTAATCGATTTCCTTGATGGCCTCGGCGCGGGTCTGGATGGGCTGGAAGCCGGAGCGCTCGAGCGCGTCGTAGGCCTCGTTGATGAGCTGTGTGGCCATGTCCTTGTAACCAGAGTACGAAACGAACTGGCCCATCGTGATTTGGTACATCGTGCACAGCGAGTTGATGACCGAGTTGAAGATGACCTTGGCCATGCAGGTGCCGCGGAAGTTCTGCGTGACCTGCGGGTTGAAGCCGGTTTTGTCGAGGTCGGCCACGAATTCCTTCTCGACCGGCGTGACTTCCTCGGTCATCGCGCAGATGTGCATCGTGCCGGCGCCCGGCTTGCCGATGAAATCGACGTCGCCCGGGCCGTTGAAGGCGCTCGCGACCATCGCGGTGCCGCCGTAGATGCGGTCCTTGGGGAAGTACTTGAGGATTTTCTCGAAGTGGCCCCAGCCGTTCATCGCGCTGAAAACGACCTGATGGTCCTTGAAAAGTCCGGCGTCGGCGCAGCGTTTGAGATAGTTGTCGAGGTCCATCTGCTTGACCATGATGATCCAGAGGTCGGGGTCGCCGCCTTTGGCCGCATATTCTTCCGGCGAGTAAATATCGGCCTTGACAAGGTGACGGTTCTCGTGGTCGCGGGAAACGTAGACGCCGCCCTGCTCCTTGACTTTCTTGAGGTTCGGCTCCCAAATTTCAACGTAATCCACCGGCTGGTGCGCCAACTCCTGCAGCAGCACGCCGTATCTGAATCCCATGGCTCCTGCGCCGATGATTCCGTATTTCATGATGTTTCCCTTCTTTTGTCCCTTGTGGGTATCGCGGCGAGTGCCGCAACAATCTTGTGGACAACATCATGCGGCATTGCCGTTTACTCGCAGTATGCGTGACGGCAGTAAGGTTTCTCAGCTTCGTTCCGTAATGTGGACGATTTTTTGCCCAGTTTTGAGACAAATTGATAGATAGGTATAAAAGATAATAATGTCTAATTTATTTATTTCTTGATTGAACGACTTCGTGTAGCGATGTGATTACGGCTTACTTTGATTTTGACCGAGACCGTTTGATATCGCGTATTTCAGCGTTTTACAGTTCGTGCCAGGGGGTTGAGACGGCTGGGGATCAAACCGCAATTTTGTTATCCGACTTCAGAGGATGCGGTAACTGTAATTATTGGTATGCCGATATAGTGAGATTTACGTTTATCGACATATAAGTGGGCGGTTACTAAGGAGAACGGTATGAAGATCACGGTGTATTGCGGTGCGGCGAGCGGGGACGATCCGAAGTATGCGAAAGCGGCGAAGCGGCTTGGCGAGTGGATTGCGAAGAGTGACGACGAGCTGGTGTACGGCGGTGGCGGCGTCGGGTTGATGGGCGTCGTGGCGCAGGCGGTACTCGATGGCGGCGGCAAAGTGCACGGCATCATGCCGCAGATGCTTATCGACCGCAACGCCGCGGCGAATGGCCTGACCACCATGGAAGTCGTCGACGATATGGATGAGCGCAAGCGCCGGATGATGGAGCTCGGCGACGTGCTCATCGCCTTCCCCGGCGGCCCTGGCACGCTGGAAGAGATTGCGGAAGCGTTCTCGTGGGCGCGAATCGGGCTCAACGACAAGCCTTGCGTTTTCTTTGATTTCGACGGCTATTGGCAGCCGATGGCTCAGATGTTTGACGCTATGACCGCTGTTGGCTTCCTCACCGCCCCCGACCGCGCGAAGCTCCTTTTCACCGATTCCTACGACGAAATCACCCGCTGGGCCGCGACGTATCAGCCTCCCAAGATTCGTACGTTCCCCGAGCAGAAGTAGTTAAATAGCAACAGACCGAATGGCAGAAGGGGGCGCGTAACTATGGAAACTTCTGGTGATGACCATTTTCAGGAACATGTATATGCTGCATTGCTGGAGGCTGAACACGAAGAGAAATCATCGGACTTGCGGTTTTCTCCAGAACAGGGCTTGACGGCGATGTATAAAACGATTGAGCGGTCTGCTGAAGAATCTGGATTTTTCAATCTGTCAATTTAATGGGCAATTTGTGGAGTTAAGTAAACAAAGGTGTGTCTTATTTTCGGGGTTTGGTGTTGCGGGAGTAGGCGTGCGGGCCTGTGTTTAACGCCCGTGGTGTTAAACACGGGTCTTTTGCTTCCCGGGTTGACTTTCGTGCGGTTGTGTGCTGGCTGTTGCATGGCGGTATGGCCAGGAGGAGATCATCGAGGGCGAGGCGCTGCCCGCTGTGCGGGCTGCCGATGCGCAGGAACGGATACACGAAGGCCGGGCGGCAGCGCTGGAGGTGTGACGCGTGCTCGGCGAGCGGGGTCGCCGCAAGGCCGGACGCCACGCGCCTGGCCGAGTTCCGCGCATGGCTGCCGTGGGTGCTGGGAAGGACGGACGTTCTGCAGGCCGCCCGGGCGATCGGGGTGACCAGCCGTCAGGGGTTCGCGAAACGCACCGCCTGGTGCTGGAGCGTCAGGCCCAGGCTTCCGAAACCGGCCAGGGCGCATTGCGTGGAGGTGGACGGCACGTACCTGAACGGCTGGTGCCTGCTCGTGGCCGTCGACGCCGGCGACGGCAGGCCGCTGGCGTTCCAGTGGTGCGACACCGAGAAGAAGGCCGCCTGGCTCGCCCTGTTCAGGCGCATCCCGCGGCCGGACGTCATCGTCTGCGACGGCGGGCGCGGCTGCCTCGCCGCCATCGGCGCGCGCTGGCCGGGCATGAGGGTCCAGCGCTGCCTCGTGCACGTGCTCAGGAACACGAGGACCGACCTGACCTCCAGGCCGCGCACCGAACCCGGCAGGGCGCTCTACCGGCTGGCCAAAAGACTCGTCGACACGGAACGCTGCGGCACCCCGGAACAGGCGCGGCAGTGGCTGGCGGACCTGAACGAATGGTACCGGGAGAACCGCGACTGGCTGGGCGAGCGGACCGTGGCCAGAGACCCCGACACCGGGTTCCACCGCACCTGGTACACCCACCAGCGCGCCCGCGACGCCTACCACCGGCTCGCCAGGCTCAACGCCGCCGGCATGCTCTTCACCTGGCTCGACCCCGCCCTCAATGCCGGCGGGCCGGTCGCGTGGAACACGAACATGCTCGAGGGCGGCACCAACAAGCCGATCAAGGACGCCATGCGACGCCACAACGGGCTCAGCCCGGAGCACGCCAGACGCGTCTGCGAATGGATCCTCTACATGCGCACCCGGGACCCCGAACCCGAACGGCTCGCCAAAAACGCACTCCGCCGCGGGGAACCGGAACCAAGGAAGGCCGGCGACGCCATCGCCCTGCCCGGCCTCGACCGCCGATCTGTGCAACAACCGGCCCCCGACGACCCCGGCGTCGACCCCTACGAATCAGGATTCGGCATCAGAAAAGGATGGGCCGGACAGTCAACATGACCACCATCCGGACAGAATAAGACACACCTTTGTTTACTTAACCCAATTTGTGGGTTAAAACCGCTGGTTGATAAAAGCCAAAACTCTCGGAAATCTTGATATTTCAACGTTTCCGAGAGTTCGAAATTCGTGCGAGTAGGGGGAGTTGAACCCCCACGAGCATACGCTCACTGCCACCTGAAGACAGCGCGTCTACCATTCCGCCATACTCGCAGACAAATAATAAGGTTACTGCTCAGTGCCGACGAGCGCAAGGGGTTTCTGCGGCGCGTGTTGTCTCGTTTGTCTTATTGGGCTACTTTGCCCACTCGAAGTTATCGGTACTGGCACCAATCTCGAAGTTGCGCTTGGCACAGCCCAAGCCGACGTAGGCAAAGAGGCCGGGAGTCACGCGCGCACTTACAGTTTGTGCGTCTTCCAGCGTGAAGTGGAATGGCTGCTGGCTCAGCGACGTCGGAGCCAGGGAAGCGGCGGCGATACCGCGTTGGAACCAATCGGGGGAGTCGGCGAGCGTCGCATCCGGCCCGAGGCTTGCGGGCAATGAGCACAATGAATCCAGGGGCTTGCTGTGGTGCTTGGCGCCAGCTCGCGCAGGGTGGCCAAAAGCGAGGATCCACACTACGTGCTCGCCGGGTTCAAGCTCCCACCAGCCGGTCGTGGCGTCATCCAGAACGGCCCATGAGGTCGCCAAGCCGAGTTGCACGAGTTTCAGCGCGAGTTGTTCGCCGTAATAACCAACCTTTTCCTCGATTTCGGCCTCTTCAGGAGGAATCGGGTCGACGAGTTGTACGGCGGAATCCATGTGGCAACGAGTGCCTGTTTCCGGTTTATCTGCGTCTGGAGCGCAGTGAACGCCGGTGACCGGCTTAATCGTATGCAAATTGGCGGATGGGTTAGCTGCCGATTGCGTTGCGCATGAAGTTGAACTTAGCTTAATAGAGGTCACCGGTTTGATAGGATTTTCGCCATCGCTTGTGGCGGAATGAGCTTTTTTGGCCGGATGCAGATCGTAAGGTTCGTCGATTTTCGTGACTAGAGCGATGGCGTTGTGAACGCCGTTGAATCGGCCGTAATGCGTTTTGTAGCTGCAAAAAGCGTCTTCAAGCCCCGAGGCCATCTGGAAATGCAGACCGGAGGTGGCGTTGCAGCGTTCGACTTCGGCGGCGATGTCATCGAGTAGGGCCTTGCTTACAGGTTCGTCGGTATACATTCGTACGGAATGGCGCTCCGTCATCGCCTCGTTCAGATCCATCTTGCCCCTCTGCCTGTCTTCGGTGAACATTTCCATCATACCGATTGGCTGGGTATTCTGTGGCTACATACGCCCCGTAACCCATGAAAAGTGACGAATGATACCTTTTGCGGCCACTGGGAGCAGCGGGACCTCTTCATTCAAGTAACCTTGGGTGATCAGTGCTGGAAGACGGCGCATAGCCTGATTCTAAAGTCCGTTTACCAGCACTTGTTAAGCCATTGCCCAAATTTGTGCGTGTGAACGGACTTTCGGCGATGCTAGTAGTCCGTTCACCAGCAGTAATGATTGAGGCAGAGGGTGTACTGCTGGTAAACAGGCTTCTAGGTTGCGGCAGAGTCCGTTTACCAGCAGATAAGTGGTATGCGGATAAATTGATGCATGTGTACGGACTTTTAGCCGTTGTCAGAGTCCGTTTTCCAGCATTGATTGATGGAATATGGGTTTTGCTGCTGGTAGACAGACTTTTGGATTGTGTCAGAGTCCGTTTACCAGCACCAGAAGTTTAGAGATCGCAAGAGGCGAGCAGCTGGCTTTAGCCTTTGGAACCGTGGGCGTAGTAGCGGGCCAGGGTCTCGTCGCGGAACTCGTCGAAGTAGCCGCCGTCGATGGAAGCGCGGATGTCGTCGAGCAGGCGGATGAAGAAGCGTTCGTTGTGAATCGTGGCCAGCGTCGCGCCGTTGATTTCGTGCGCTCGCAGCAGGTGGTCGACGTAGGCGCGCGAGTAGTGCGTGCATGTATAGCAGTCGCAGCCTTCCTCAAGCGGGCCGAAGTCGCGCTTGTTGGCCGCGCGCTTGATATTGTAGCGGCCGTCGCGCGTGTAGATGGCGCCGTTGCGGGCGCAGCGGGCAGGAGCCACGCAGTCGAAGGTGTCGCCGCCGTTTTCAACGCAGGCGAAGATGTCATCGACGGCGGCAATCCCCAAGACGTGCCGGGGTCGTGATTCCGGCATCTCGTCGCAGATCCATGCACAGGTGTCGCCGATGACCCGCTTTTCGATGGCGCCGCCGATACCCACGCCATCAAAGTCGAGCGAGGCAATCTCGGAGGCTGCTCGTCGCCGCAAATCCTCATAGTTCGCGCCCTGAACCACGCCATATAGCGCCTGATACGGCTTACCGACCCGCTCCGTAGTAAGCCGCTGGTGCTCCGCGACGCAGCGCTTGGCCCAGCGGAAGGTGCGTTCGACGGAACGTTCCTGATAGCCGCGCGTGTTCATCAGCGTGGTCAGCTCGTCGAAGGAGAACATGATGTCCGCGCCGATCTTGTGCTGGATGCCCATCGAGATTTCGGCGGAGAACCGGTGCTTTGAGCCGTCGAGCGGCGACTTGAAGGTGACGCCGTCCTCGTCCACGAAGGCTTTGCGCTCGCGGCCGGGCGCGATCACGTCGTCCGATTTCATGCCAGTCACGTCCATCGCCAGCGTCTTCTTGAACCCGGCGCCCAGCGAAAGCACCTGGAACCCGCCGGAATCGGTGAACGTCGGCCCGTCCCAGTTCTCGAAGCGTGCGAGTCCGCCGGCTTCGTCAAGCACATCTTCGCCGGGACGTTCGAAGAGGTGAAAAGCGTTGGAAAGCAGGCATTGTGCGCCGAGCGTTTTCATAGTCTCCGGCAGAACGCCCTTCATCGCCGCTTGTGTGGCGACAGGTACGAAAGCTGGAGTACGAATATCTCCGTGCGGAGTATGAATGACTCCGGTACGTCCATAACGTGCGCCCCCGTGCCCCTTCCCGATCGCTGAATCCGAAAGCCGCGTGTGCTGCTCGAAATAGAACTTGCTGCGGTCGCCGGGCTTGCCGGGCTCGGCTCCGAGCGGGTGCTCCAGCAAACCGGAAGCGCTCGCGGCAAGCTGCGAAACCGTTGCCGCAGAACGTGTCTGCGCGTAAGCGGTGGCCTCGGAGGCGACGTCCTTCTGGCCGGGAATGCGGTTTCGTGCGTTTCGGTGAGCGGGGGCCTGACCGCTTTGGCTTTGACTATGGCGTCCGGAGACCTGGTGCTGAAGATCGATTGTCCGGTTTGAAGCGGCGGTGCCCCGGTTTGGCGTCGTGGCAGTCGAAGCGGTGGCATCACGGTTTGCCGCGTCTACGGCCTTACTTGAAGTATCAGGGTTTTGGCCGAGTGTGTCGATGCTCTGACTTGTCGTGCCGCCGTTCTTGCTTGGAGCTGTGGTTCTCAGGCTTGGTGTGATGGCAGCCAAGTCTGAGGTGGCGGTGCCATCGCTTGGTGTGTTCATAGTCTTACGCGATGCAGCGGCTTTCAGGCTTGATGCGCCTGTAGTCTGCTTTGCTGTGTGCGTCCGCCCTGCTGAGCTTGTACCTTGGCTTGGCGCGTTCGTTGCCTCAGCTGCCATGCCCACTTGCTTGTCTGAAGAAATATCCATATCCGTTTCCGTTACCGCAATTCCGTAGTGTCTGCTTCGCCGCACCATGCAGATGCCGGCACGCGACGAAGGCCGTTATACCTCCGATTTTAGGGGGAGCCCTAGTTTATTCGTGAGACAGATGTGCCCCTGTATCTTGGCGCACATCCGCCAAGTTTCCCGCCTGCACTTGGCGGACGTGTGTTTATCGAGGTTCGGCGATCTTGAGACGAAGTTCTCTGCTTACACCCAGTTTGTACTCAGTTATTGTTTAAAAACGTCTGACAATCCTCTGACGATGCCATTGGAAGGTGCCTTTATAAGAACGTTTGAATTGATATTTTACGAAAGAATAATTAATAGTAATTATTGATACGAAATGATTGTTATTCAATCAACAATTCCCTATAATTCCAAAGTTTTGAGCAGATTTATGCAATGCTGGAAAATCGGCGAAAAGGCGATGGGAAATCACGTCAAAAGATAAAAGCACAGCAAGAAACGCGGCTCATTTCATTCGTTATTAAGCCAGTAGATGAATTTCAGGACTTTTTTAACCGCTTTTGAGAGTTTATTTCATTATGTAAAAATCCCGCTTTTCGAAGCTTGAAAATGCCATGTTTTGTGAGACGTTTCGCGAAAAATCATGGTTTGCGGAAGTTTACTTTTCGCGGCTAAACCCTGCCGTTTTCAAGAGGGTTGCGCGGGCTCGGAGCGCGGAGCGCAACTCGTTTTTCCACTAGACTAATAATTATTGTGTTTTACAACACATGAATGGCGATTCGCTGTTGGGTTTGAAAGCGACTGTCGTTTCGCACGCCTTCGAAAGAGGGGGTGCGGGTCGTATGCGGTTTACAAAAATCGCATACGGGTAGATAAGCGGCTGGAGACAAGACCGTAACACCGGTGAGAGGGTTCTTGCCGGGGCTGGTGGCGTCCCTGGTTGGGACATGTTCTCTGCGGGATTTGTGTGGTTGCGCAATCCGCAGGCGAAAGGAGAGAATAGATAATGGAAGTACATACTTCTTTGCGCAAGGCTCTGGGGGTTGCGATATCCGCAGCCACTCTGCTTGCGTTCATGCCGCTTGGCGCTTCGATGGCCAATGCGGATAGCGTTCCGGATAGCTCGCATATTGAGCTCGAAGACGCCAGCACCTTCACCGGTGCATCGCTGACCATTCACGCGAGCGCCAACAGCTACATCAAGGGTCATAAGTTCGCGGCTGTTCGCCTCGGCACCTATGACAAGGCTGCGAAGACGACAAGCGCTGCCACCGCTGCTGATTATCATATGCTGACTGGCCTTGCCATCGGCACGGTCGATCAGACGGGTACGGGCAGCATCTATGACGCAGTCGATTCTGCGTATAAGGCTGTTTCAGGCAATAATTCGTTGAGCACCGAATACACCGGCAACCCTGTCGGCCAGGTCGCTGCCACGATGCTTGGTCTCACTTCTACCGACCCCAATGCTGATATTGCAGCTCAGAATACGGATACGACGTCCGGCAACAAGCCGTACACCGGCGCTCTGCGCAAGTTCGCTCAGAAGCTCGGCAACAATACGGACGGTAGCCTGAATTCCAAGTTCGCCGACTCCGCAACGCCTACGGCAACGGGCGCTTCGGACGGCACCAGCACGACGGTCAGCTTCAGCAATCTGCCGCAGGGCCTTTACATCATCAAGGATATGAGCCCCGCTGACACCATTCCGGCGAATTCTCAGCTGGCCATTCCTATGATCGTTGGCACCGGCGTTTATGCGACCGGCGATTCGACTCCTTACACCCGCTTCTCCAACAACCAGTCCGGCGTTGAGCTGGGCAACGTTGACGTGAAGGACGATGTGCTGAGCCTCACCAAGACGCTCGCGGAGAGCTCCATACCTGACGGTCAGTGGGGTCACTTCACCCTGCAGACCACTGTGCCGCTGACCACTGGTTATGCGCAGTATCCCTTCAAGATCGTTGATAACCCGACCAAGGGCTACACCGTTCCGACGGCCAGCGATGCCGACAATGCTGTCAAGGTCTATGTCAAGGACAGTGCAAGCACCGCGAACAGCAGCTCCAACAAGCTCTCGGCGGATTACTACACTGCGACCTACACGCAAAGCACCGACAATGCTGGCGGCAAGATTGTTGTTGATTTCGGCAACAACCTCGTTGAGCACCCGACTGCGTTCCCGCTTGGCTACACGATTGAAATCACTTACGGCCTGCAGAAGAACGCCCGTGAGGATTCCCCGTCCAACACCGCAGACCTGATTCATCCTACGGTTCCTGGTACGACTCCTTGCGATCCGACCACTGACCCGAACTGCCACACCACCGGTGTCGTTCCTTCCAACACCGTCAAGCTGCACAGCTTCGGCTTCACGATCAAGAACGTCCTTCGCGGCCAGAGCACTCGTCTGCAGGGCTCCACCTTCACCATCGCGCCTCTTAACGCTGATGGCACCACCGGCGCCAAGATCAACTTCACTGGCTCCAACGGCGTCTATTCGGCCGTCAACGGAACCGATTCCACGCTGAAGGTTGCCGACTCGACCGGCGATCCGGGCACTATCACTGTCACTGGTTTGCCACTCGGCACCTATGACGTCGTTCAGACCGGCGCTGCTTCCTCCCCGAACCTTCGTGGTGTGATGCTGCCTCACTTCCATGTCACCCTCACCGCCAGCGGCCCCATCGCTGCTGATGGCACCGCTACCGCTGCTTCCGTCAGCGTCAAGCAGGATGCTTGGGGCTTGGTTGACGGCACCGTGAGCAATGCAACCGTCACCGTCAACAACGTGGCGTCCGTTGTTCAGCTGCCTCTTACCGGTGGCATGGGCATCATCCTGGCCGTCGCTGTGGTCCTCGTTCTCGCTCTTGCATTCGGCGGAACCGTGGTCCTCAAGCGTCGCCATGAGACGACCCGTCGCCATGCGTGATCTATAGATCGCATTTGGAGAGGAACCAATTAAGCAGTAAGTTCCTCTCCAGGTGCAATCTCCAAAGGTTTCCGACGCTCGTTGAAAAGCGTTGCGTCGGAAACCTTTAAAAAGACTTTTGTCGTCAAAGATCGACTAGACGAAACGTCGGAAACTTGGCTTAAACCTTCCGCAAAATTGTTATGTTGGCCTTGCATCGTTGAGTTCACGAGGAGTGTGCGGGCATGGAAAAGAGCGTTGAGGAAACCCTTAATGCGGATTTCTATTCGTTCTTCGAGCATGACGGACCTTCTCAGAAGCATGATTTCTACGGCGTGGCAATCCACGTCATCCACAATCTACTTGCGGTGGCATTGCTGATAGCGCTGTTGTGGATTCCTGCGATACAGACATACAACATGCAGCAGGAAGCGAAGGTCACGGATTCCGTCGCCAGGACGGTCGACGATTGGTCGCCTGCGCGGATAAACAGTGAAATCAGTGCAGCGCGGCAATATAACGTGGCCATTGCCCAATCCGGGCAGAACGATTTGGGTGAGTTCAGTGATCCGTTCGGTTCGGGTGCCAAGGCTAGCGGCGACAAAAACGAAGATGCAGAGAATGAAGATTTGATTCCGCCCATACTGCGCAACAGCACGTACGAGCGGTTGCTGAATGTCGAAGACGGCATCATGGGGAGCATCACTATCCCCAAGATATCGGTGAACCTGCCAATCTACCACGGCACGTCACAGGATGTGCTTGCCAAGGGAGTTGGGCATTTGCGGGGAACGAGCCTTCCAGTGGGAGGAGCCTCGACGAATGTGGTGCTTTCAGGGCATCGTGGGCTTCCATCGGCTTTGCTGTTTACACGTCTCGACAGGATGCACAAGGGTGATGTCTTCTTTCTCAACGTTTTAAAACAAAAGATGGCATATCGGGTTGTTGGCATTCATGTCATTAACCCGTCCGATACCCACTTGTACCGGGTGGTTCCTGGCCGTGATCTGGTGACGTTGATGACCTGTACGCCGTACGGGATCAACACCAGTCGCCTGATATTGACGGCCGAGCGCACCACGGTTTCACCGGATGAGGCACATCAGCGGGATGGTCTCTTCCCGGGGGCTTTGGCATTTGTCATCGCGGTTATTTTAGGTGGGTTGTTGCTCCAGATACGGTATTACCGCCATCGTATCTACCCATGGCCATGGCATTCGGACGGAACATTCCGCAGCCAGGGTGGCGGGCGACATGATATTTGAAAATTTTTGCAATGTTAAGTCATAAAACAAACGATTGAGGATGAGGCAACATGAACAAGTCAGACCAGGGAAATCGGTCTCCGCGTGGTGGTCGTCGCCTGCTTCTTGTGGCGGGTGTTGCCTTGACTGCGGTGCTGATGGTTGTCCCGATGATCACGACGGCAGACACCGTGCAGCCCCAGTCAGGCGATAACAGCGCTCAGGCGCAGTCGACCGTCCAGGCGAGCACGGACCAAGGTTCTACCCAGATCAATGGGAATGAAAGTTCCGGCCAGTCGGGGCAGTCGAACAGTGTGAACCCGCAGAACCCTTCGCAGACGTTGGGTGGCGGCAGTAGCCAAGGCACGACTAATCAGGGATCAACCGGTTCGCAAGGCGCCACGGGCAATAAGGCAGGCAACGAAGCTGCGCCTCAGCCGGGAACGTCGGGCGATAAGGGTGACAGCAGCAACAAGGCTGTGACCCCTCAGGACTCCGGCGTCGGCCCACAAGGCGATGACGATGTGCATAAGCCGCAGCTGCAGGCCATGCTGAGCGACAATGATCGCGTCGACAGCGTCACCGACGAGCTGCGTATGGACTTCGTGTTACGTGTCGGCCATGGTGATGTCAGGCCGGATTGCGTACCGCTGGCAAAACAGTATAACAATGCCAACGACAAGAACACCGCCAAAAACGCGGGTCGCGACGGCACCGGTCAGTGCGGGCTCCAGTTCTTCTATACCTATAGTTTTGACGGTAATAACAAGGCTTCAAGCCTTCGCCGTCTCTCCTATATGAACACGCAGTTCGGCAATGCCAGCTCCAAGCCTTCCGATTACAAGGCTGCGGCAACCGAATGGGCTTGGAACATCGATGAGTATTTCACCATCGAGAACCTCAAGACCTCGGCCGATGGCAAGTATGATTACCTGACCATCTCCTTGGAAGGCGATCAGAACTATCCCGATAATCCCGCTGGCTCGAACCAACTGGGTGGCCTTAAGTATGCGCGTGGCGTCTACGCCGTGGTGAAGCCGAAGAAGGCCGTCGATCTCGGCTGGTGCTCCAACAGGCTCAATGACGGATGCTATACGAATACGCAGGCGCTTGTTCAAGACACCGCACACGTGACGAATATTGCCGCGGATTATCCTGTTTACCTCTACAACACCGGTTGCTCGGGCAGCAATTGCGCCGGGCCTATCGCCTACGTCGGCTATAACGACACCGCGAAGCTGTGGACCAACGGCCAGGCCAATTGGGGCCTGCGTCCGGACAACGGTTTCAACGGCCAGGATTTTGTCAACAAGACCCCTGCGGGCACGGCTCCCAAGCAATCGTTCTTCACGATGTGGAACAACCCCGGGCCGGCCGATGATCCTTGCGCCTATACCTCAAGTTTCTATTACGAATGGTTCGGCCTAAAGGACGGCAAGTGGGTGCCGGCACTCTCCATCAATTCGCATGCGCTAGCCTCTAATGGCCAGAACCCGACGAATCCAGGAACTGCCCCCAACGGCTACAAGTATGATCCGAATACTGGTCAGTTCAGAAGCAGTTCGGACAGCAACTACGCCTCCTACAACGATCCGGACGGCGACAACGCCGACCGCACGATCATGGGTGATGGCCCTGCACAGAACGCGGACGGTTCCATCAACTTCGCAAAGGCCAAGGATGACCAAGGTCTCGACGGCTATTTCAAGCTCGTTACCTGGCCTACCAGCGGTGACGGCAGCGGCAATATCTCCTCCTGCCTCGCCACCAAGAAGCAAGGCCCGAACGGATTGAGCCAGCGCGAAGTCTACAACCCGCTTTACGGCGGTGGCAACGAGAACCAGGGCGTCACCGAGGATATGGCGGTCAACCATCCCGACAACGCCCAGTACCTGATGAACTTGGGCTGGACAGTTGGCACGGCTTATGAAGGCTACGACTACAAGGGCTTCAACCCAAGCAATCCGGTGGCCACCACTCCCACGGACCCCGTTGACACTTCCGGCGGAATCGTGCCTGCGGCCAACGACCCGGCCCATACGCCGAAGATCGAGAAGATGCTTGGCTACAACAACAAGGTCAGCGCAGACGACGATGAGCTTCGTGCCGACTTTGTGCTGAGGGTTGCTCACGGAGACGTCAATCCCGGCTGCACCGCCATGACTAATTATCCGAATAAGGACACGATGCTATGGACTGTTGACGGCGTTGTGCAAGGCCTTGACAAGCAGGATAGATGCGGGTTGAAGCTGAGCTACAGCTATGACGGCTCCGGCCAGCAGCGGTCGCTTCACTACCTCAACACGTTGCAAAGCGACAACCAGGCGCAGAACACGGATGCCGCCAAGTCCATCGCCGCCTATTGGTGGGCGAAGGACGTCGGTGACGGTTCGTTCAACTACTACACCATTCGTAGCGTATCGACGCAAGGCGCTTACGATTACCTGACGGTTTCGGTTGAAGCCGATGTCGATTATCCGAATAGCGGTGCCTGGGGAACGTCCAACAGACTTGGCGGCACCCCGCAGGCTCTGCATATCTACGCCACGACTCACAACAAGTCCACGAACAAGGACGGCGCTCAGGTCGACGTCAGTTCCAAGACCTACCCGCTGCGCACCTATCGCAAGGGATGCAACGGAAAGAACGATTCCGGCCAGTGCGATGGTCCGTTCGCCTTCGTCGGTTACGACGAGACCCACCCGCATCTGTGGAGCAATGGCCAGGCCAACTGGGGCCTGATCACCGATGCCGGTGCACCTGCCTATTCCGGCTTGCCGAATTACGGGCAGAGCAAATCTCCGACAAACGTTACGCAGGCGGCACCGAAGGACTCGTTCTTCCTGCGCTGGGTCAACCCGGATCTCAACAGGGCCAACAACAACGTCTGCAGCAAGGTCACGAAGTATTACTTCCAGTGGTTCGGCCTTGTCAACGGACGCGATTGGAAGCCGGTGGATTCACTGACGCCGCAGGCGCAATCCACGAACCAGGCCGCTGACGATGACTTGGTTCCGCTGTGGGCTCCGAACGCGAAGCTCAACGAGCCTGGCGGATTGATGGCCAAGAGCGCTGACGGAAGCCTGGCACCTGCCCAGAATCAGGATGGGTCGATTGATTTCGGCAAGGTGAAGGCCAACCAGCCTGAATTCGATGGCTACTACAAGTTGGTCACTTGGCCGGTCTCGACGACTTCGTCCGGCAACCCTGCTGCAGCGGCATGCTCCGCAACCCAGGCATTGAAGGATGTCTACAATCCGCTGATCGATCAGGCGAATGATGCCAAGGGCGTTAGCGCCAACATGGCCATCACCGACCAGCCCAACGCTCAATCACTGATTGACAAGGGTTGGACCGTCGACACGGTTTACAACAACTTCACTTACAAGAAGGGTCTCGAGACGCCGGCGGTTTCCGTCGATGGCATCGATATTCCTCACACCAAGAAGGAAGCGAACGGCGAGCTTACCGATGGCGACAATGCCAAGGTCACGGTCAGCGGCACCGCGAAAACGGTGGGTTACGGCACCGCGAGCGTCCAGCTGTACATGAAGTTCAAGGATCCTTCGGCATCCACTTCCGGCGACATCGTTGCGGACACCACCAAGATTGGCGCGCCCATTTCGGTACCGTCGCCTGGTGACACTCCCTGGAGTGTGGATATCCCGATTTCCAACTTCAAGGTTCCGGCAAACGTGGCGAAGGGTGATACCTATACCTTCGAGGCCGTGCTCACCAGCACCCAGGGTCCGGCAACCGCCGGCCCGAAGGATTGGTCCGTCGACGTTACCTCGCCTGCGCTGACCTTCGACACGACCACTTACCGCAAGGTAAGCGGCAAGCTGACGGCCCGGGATTCGCACACCGACCTCAGCGGTACCAAGGTGACGGTGATCTGGGATTCGAACGATACGTCCGGTACCTGCCGGATTCCGGTGACAGGCGATCCCACGGCCGGAGCTGCCGGCGATTGCAAGACCTCCGAGACCACGGCTGATGCCGCAGGCAACTGGTCACTGGTTCCGCCTTCGGACGTTCACAGCGGTATCGTAAGGGCCTTTGCTACCGACCAGGCCACCAACGAATCCGCGATCGTAAAGGCCAAGGTTCCGCTGGCGCCGATGGTTCGTCAGCTGCCGATAACCGGTTCCTGGTTGCTGTGGTTGCTGCTGGCGATTGCTGTGCTCGCAACGGCTGACCTCGTCTATCGCCGCTACAAGAAGAATGCGCAGCTGCAAGGCGCATCGGCTGGACGTCACAGCGTTTCGTCCACGAGCGGCCCGCGGCACAGGATCTAACGGCTTGCGGCCGGATGGCATCAGCTAGTCGCTACTTGGTGGCGGCCTGATAGCCAGCTGGTAACAGTTAAGAAGGTTCAATAATAAGGACGGTTGCTCTGCACAAGCAGGGTGGCCGCCCTTATTTGTATGTTGAGTACTTAGGGCTGACGGTGCTGGACATGAGTCCTGCAGGGTTTGGTGGCCTTTGCGGTTTTCGCTTTTATTCTTAACCGTTGATATTGCTTTATTGATCTCCAGCTTTGGCTGGAACGTGGCTGACAGGTAGATTGGTCAGTCATAGATGATGTTTTATAACACTAAATGTTATGAACTGTGTCCTCAGACGCACATAAAGGACCATATATAAGGACCAATCTAGTTGGCCTAACAACTCTATAGATCCATGGTTAAAGGCGTTCTATGCGGCGTTTTAGCAGATGAAACGAAATGGCCGTGAGCGGGTTTGTCTAAGATTGGTTCTCTGGGAATTAGCTGTTGTGTACAAGCTACGTTCTGATAGAAAATGCTGGCCGGGGAGCTCTTGAAGACCGTTGTATCAGCGAGACGGTTCATGGCCGAAAGCCTAAAGATGATCGGCTCCATAACAACGCAGGTTGCAATATAAAGCAAGCTCCTGAAAGCGAACGGCCTGAAGACGTATAAAAAGCAAGCTCCTTAAACGCTCTAAGGCGTTATGGCCGAGCAAAAGCACGGAATCCGAAACTTGTGAAAAGCGAAGTCATCGAAATTCGTTCCCCAGGCTCGTCCCTAAAGGTACTGTCTTAAGACACGGCCATGAGTGCCTGAAACGCATTGACGCCCTCCAACCTATAGAGGTCGGAGGGCGTCAATTTCGTTGAGAGGCCGCTAGTTTCAGCGCCTGCAGGGCTTACTTATAAATCTCCGCAGACTTGTGCTGGCCGATATTCGGCAAGCGATCACGGGAGAAGAGCAGCGGCAGAAGCAGGAACACCAGGAGCAGCAGCCAGAGCCAGCCGAGATTCGAGTGATGCTCGACTCCAGCGGCTGCCGGTGCGGTGGCTACGCACTGTGCGTCGTAATCGGAGATCGACTGGACGCTGCCGAACGTACCGTCGTTGCGCATGGAGGACGGAGTCGTGGTGCTGATGGTGTTGGCCTTGCAGACCTTCTGGCCACCTTGCGTGTCGGGCTTCGCCTGTTGCTTCGAATCGTTCGCGCTTCCGTTGCTGCGCAGGAGGTTGAAGCCGTTGCCATTGGCCGCCACCGCGTCCTTGCCGCCGCCGATTGCGTTACCGACGTTCGCAGCGCTTGCATTGCCTGCGTTGCCAGCAGCGTAGTTTTGAATGGTCACGTAACGGTTGGCAATCTGGCTTGAAGGGGAGGAAGGAGCCGGTGCGGAGACCTGTGCCGAACTGGAGCTCTTCGGCGTCCACAGGGCGTAGAGCACCAAGTTCGAGTTGACGGAGTTTCCGAAGTTATAGGCAGTGCCTTCATCGGGCGTAGTGGACCAGCCCTTGAAGTCGAAGCCTGTCCTTACCGGGGTAGGCGGTTGCTTGACCGTGTTGCCGGCTGGAACGTCTTCCTGGGTGCCGGGCTGGCCGTTGCGATGGTCGAATTGGACCGTATACTTCGCTGCCAGGCTTTCGGGTGCGGAACCTTCGGGTCCCCAATGGGCATAAAGATTGAAGTTATGGTCGATCTCATGGCCGAACTCGTAGAGCACTCCACTATTAGGATCTGTGTACCAGCCCAAGAAAGCATGGCCGGGATTTCTTGGTGTTCTTGCCGGCCTTTCGAAAATGCTGCCGATAGGTACGGGAGTGGTCCATGTGGCTTGGTTGGCTCCGGGAACGAATACGACATCATGCTTGTTGTCGCTTTGCCAGAAGGCATAGATTGTCATGTCATCGGTGATCAGGTCAGTATCGACATAGAATTTCGGTGCATTGTTGAACGTGCAGGGAGTGGGGTTGTGATTGCTGGTTCCGGTGTTGCAAGCCCTCCAGCCTCGGAACGTGTCGCCGCTACGGAAGCCATCATGCATACCCTTCAACGAACTGCCGTAGACCATCTGCCTGGTTGGAGGGTTGGCGTTTCCATCGAGCGTGCCGCCACGCAGGTCGAACACCACTCGCGGCGCGCGCACTATGGGTGCGAAAAGCCCGTTGAAATTGCCGATCAACCGGCCGGTGGAATCGGTGATGGACCCTGAGAAGGGGATCGCGACAAGGCCGTCACGCAACTGATTGTTCACCACGTTGCCGAGCTCGGAGGTAGGCAAGTCGCGAGGGACATCCACATGGGGATCAATCAGCTTTACCGAATCTCCGTTGATAGCCACATTGCCCGGGTCGAGGCAGGCCGGCTTCGTTTCGTTCTTGTAATAGAAGCACGCCGACCTGCCGAACGTGATGGCCGGGGACTGGCGGGTGTTGGCGACGGTTCCGGAAGGAATGGTCACGTCCGGATTCGCGACATAATCGCCGGTTTTCATCTGCTGGTCATTGGCATCCAGCTTGGTGAGGTTCGTCAGCGTGGAAAGCGGGCTGATGTCATCAAGGCCGTTCCAACTCAGATCGAGTGTGGTCAGGTTGGTGAGCCCTGCAAGGCTTGTCACGTCGCTAAGCCGGTCGTCATGCATCTTGAGGGTGCGAAGCTGCGTCATCTGTGCAATGCCGGCGGGGATCTTGCCGTGGATGCCGATGCCGATACCGCTCGCGTCAAGGTCGGTCAAATGCGGCAAAAGCGTGAGTACGTCGAAGTTCGTGTCTTCGTGCAGCGCCTCGTCATTGCCGACGTCGAGTTGCCGCAGGTTCGGGAACATCGTGTTGAAGTTCCTGAACGCGCCCTTGTCATCGGGAGCTCCGGCGGCGGTGCCGCTCTTGCCGAACAGGTTCCTGTTGAGATTGAGGCTGGTGAGATTTGAAAGACCTGCCAGCTGGGAGACGTCCCAGAAGGAGGATTCCTCGAGGTTCAGCGAAGTCAGGGCAGGCATGTTTGCCGAAGTCCAGGTCGAAAGCTTGGCGTTGTTGACGTCGCCAGGAACGTTATTGCCGATATAGGCGAGATTGACCGTGGTGAGATTGGCCAGGTGCGACATGGGGGAGTAGTCGGTAACAGCCGAGAACCCATGGTCTACGCGGCTTGCGGCGGTGAACGTACTGAGGTTGGTGAACAGCTGGATGCCGCGGATGTCGCTGATCTGGCTTGCTCCGCCGAGTCCGTACGCGCCGAGGCCACTGCCGTCGATCTTGTCCACTCTGCCGGCCCAAGCCGCCGTGACGACGGAGTTATCGAATTTATTGCCTGGATTATTGCTGTTCGACGAGTTGCTGTCGAACGGATACGCCCTGGCCAGATAGGCACGGAAAGCCGCGTCGGGGAAGCAGTCTTTGAAGGTGCTTGTACCCTCGGTGCAGGCGTAGGGCGTCTCATCCTGTGCGCTTGGTGTGGCCGGTGCCGCAGGGGCGGGCGTCCGCGTTTCTGGCGTCGTGGGCTCCTGCCGCAGGGTTTGCTGGCCGGGGGCCGGCATTTGCGTGGCACTTTGGCCCGCTGCCGGTTGTTTCGGCGCAGATGTGGTTGGAGTGTCGGCCATGGCTATTGCAGGCGACAATGTTAATGCCATCGCGGCAACGGCTGCTGTAATACCAGTCAGAAGTCGCGCCGGACTGTTCAACTTCGAATTCCGCATAATTTCTAGCTCTCTACTACCATTTTTGTTATGAATGATAATAATTAGTCTATCATGACGTAGTGCAATTAGAACGTTAGACGTAACCTGAAAAAACGGCTTTTACTGTGTAATTATCGATAAATAATCGTTTGAATTCTTTGCCTATTTTTATGGTTTGATGCAGCAAAAATCAATGAGATAAGCGGGAATATAACACAAAAGAATAACTCTGATTATGCGCGGTGAAGGTGTCTTCTCGAATCCGGTTTTATGGTTTGATATCTCATAGAATTTTGCTTTCGGCAGAAAACTTGGCATGGATAACCAAGAAAAAAGCGCCCGGAATCGGTTTATGGCAACGGTTATTATGTCTAACTGATGCCGATTTAGTGGACATGACGGTGATGTTTCGTAGTGCTGGGATTATTTTTTCAAGAAATGTTCAGGAAACATCCAGACCGGGTGTCTTTACTCATTATTAAGGCTCAGGGGTGGCTTTCGTGACGGACGTCGCCGATGGCATACCCGTTGGAGGAAATAAGGAGCAGCAATGGCTGAAGACAATAAAGACGAGTGGAGCAGCGGTCAGCCTGCACGTCCCAATCAAGACAATATGAATATAACACCGGATTTGCCGGACTTTCTCGGCAGCGCTCACACGGATGAAGCGGCGGGAAGCGGCAATGACGCGGCCGCATCGGGCGAGAACCAGACGGATGCCACGCAACCGACGCAGCCCGGGCAAGATACGCGGGGCTTCAATAGCGAACCGAACGCGGATTCCAGCAGCGTGCCAGACGGTGCCTCCAATGGCACGCCGACGGAAGTGTTCTCGACCGGATACCGGCCTGACGACGCGAATTCAACGGATACCACCTCTGCCGGCACCCCTTCGGACAATCCCTATGGAACTTCCGACCTGGTGAATTTCGGCAATGCGAGCAACCCGAGCAGCGATGCCGGGGCATACCGTCCGGCTCCGGAGTACGGCGCCTATGGTCCGCTGCCTGATCACATCGGCAATAACGACAACGGCGGTAACTTGGGCAATGGGAACGCGCCATTCGGTGCGGACAATGCCTCTTCCTCGAACGCGCCTGGCGTCAACGCTCCAGCCAACGCCCCGAGCATGCCGTGGAACGGTATCTTCGGCGGTGCCGGCCAGAATCCGAATACTGGCCAGAACGGCGGCAATGGGCAGAACGGCAACGGAGGCCCTTACAACGGTGGTCCCGGCCAGCCCGATGGCCCCAATGGCGGCAACTTCGGCGGGCCGAACGCGCAGGGCGGCGGCTACGGAAACGGTTACGCGGAACCCAAGTCGCACAGCAATATCATCACGGCCATTGTCGCGGCCGTGATCACCGCAGCGCTGTGCTTGGGAATCGGCTACCTCGGGATTTCCAAGGGGTGGGTCACTGTGCCGGCCTCCAGCACCATGTCGGGCATCACTTCCAACAAATCCGGTTCCGGCTCCGCCACCGTCAAGGGCGGCCAGGCCCCGGACTGGGCTGCCGTCTCTTCGCAGGTCTCCAATTCCGTGGTCTCCATTACCACGCAGGTCAGCCAGGGCATAGCCAAGGGCTCCGGCGCGATTATCGATGACAAGGGCCATATCGTCACCAACAACCACGTCGTCTCCGGCGGCACCAACATCCAGGTCACGCTTTCCAATGGCCAGATGTATAAGGCCGATGTCGTTGGCTCAGACAACACCACCGATCTCGCCGTAATCCAATTGGAAGGCGCTCCGAACGGCCTTAAGCCGGTGCAATTCGCGGATTCCAGCAAGCTTGCGGTCGGCGAGAATGTGATGGCCGTCGGCAACCCGCTGGGTTACGACGACACCGCCACCACCGGCATCGTCTCGGCGCTGAACCGCCCGGTCTCCGTGATGGACGACAACAATTCCGAAATCGTGACCAACGCGGTGCAGATCGATGCGGCCATCAACCCCGGCAACTCGGGCGGCCCGACCTTCAACGTGGCCGGCCAGGTCATTGGCATCAATTCCTCGATCGCCTCCGCTTCCTCGTCTTCCGGCCAGTCCGGCTCCATCGGCATCGGCTTCGCGATCCCGTCGAACCTCGTCAAGCGCGTGGCCGATCAGATCGTCTCGAAGGGCTCCGTCGATCATGCCATGCTCGGCGTGACCATCAAGTCCGCGAACGCCGAGTCCGACGGCATCACCCGCGGCGGCGCACAGATTACCTCGCCTGCCGGCGGTGGCGCGGCCGTTGTCAAGGGAAGCCCGGCGGACAAGGCCGGCCTCAAGGCCAACGACACCGTGGTGGCCTTCAATGGCCAGGCGGTCGGCAGCAGCTCTGCATTGCTCGGCTACGTCCGCGCGGCGAGCCTTGGCGACAAGGTGAAGCTCACCATCGTGCGCGACCACAAGACCATGGACGTCGACGTCACCCTCGACCAGAAGGAAAGCAGCGTCAAGGGCAGCAACCGTTCCGAAAACCAGAAGCAGAACAGCAACGGCCAGAACGGGCAGGGTCAAAACGGCCAAGGCGGCAACAGCAACGGAGACGGCGGCGGCCTCTTCGACCCCTTCGGTTTCTGGTAAAGCGAGGCCGCTGATTCGGCCTGCCGGCTGATGTGCAGATGCCGGAGTCTGTGATTGGTTCCGGGTTATTCCGCATTTTGGAATAGTCCGGAACCATTTATATTTTGTGGGCACATTTTGCGGTCGGGAGGGCGAATTTAGCTTAGAAATAAATAAGACATTTATTACTCATGTGTCTTATTTTTAATATATAATTCAGTCGTCGTTAAAAGGTAATGCAACCTTTGGCAAAATTGGGGAATTTGGAAAGACTGAATTTATTTTGTCGCGCTTTAAATTTGTGCATATTTTAGTCAGTGTGGTTAGCGGTGTCGTCGCGTTGGGAATGTTCGCTCCCTCTGCGATCTGCGCGCCGAATGCGATTGGAAACAATGACGAGCAGGCATCGGTGTCGTCGCCCTCCGATCCGTCACCTGGCAATGAAACGTCTCAGGTCTCCTCGCAGACGGGAAGCCAGATCGTCGTTGATTCCCGCAATGCGCAACGGCAAGGTTCTGCTTCCGTCGCCGGCAGCCAATCGATTCGCGGTTCGCTGAACGACAAGTCGGCGGTTTTGCAGCCGGTTTCGCAGCCGAATCCGCAACAGAACGGTGGTTCATCGGTATCGGATCTCGGCAAAGCCAGCAGCGGCAACTCCTCAGCCAAACAAGCCGATGGTGGTTCCAAGGCGGGCGTGCCGCTAGTCAGAGGAGGCACTATCGTCTCCCATGATGTCGCCACCGCCGCCGACAACATCACCGTCACCGGGCTCAGCCTTGACAGCATGCACACCGGCCAGGCGCCCTTCGACTCCGACGACAATCCCGGTGACGATTCCAGCGCCAGTAATGCCATCGTCCGTTCTTTCGACAAAGTCACCTACGATTACGATTACACGCTTACCCCGCAGTCCCCGATGGACTATTATCGTGACGCTCACGTGCGTTTCGACGTCCACATCCCGGTCGACAAGAACAAAGCGGTGTTGGACACCAATGACATGAACTGGATCGATCGGAATCCGCAATATCCCAGCACCCATACAGACAATCCCGACGGTTCGCAAGACTACGTCTTCTGGCGCCACACCACCGCCTCCCGGCCGGGCACCTACGTTGCGCCGGGCACCGCCACGGTGACCATCGTTCTTAAGATCAACGTCATGCTCAACGGCCAGACGCTTACGCCGAGCGTCAACGCGCGTTCGGAATATACCGGTGACACCGTCGGCAAAACCGATACGCCACGCACGCTGACCATCAGCGCCAAGACGAGCCTTGATATCCGCATCGGCAATTTCGCCGGTGATTCCACTGTCACCCAAGCCTCGCCCATCAGAAAATTCGATTTCGACAAGCCGGAAGCTGCAGGCCAGATCAATTACGGTCTGGGCAAGAAGCGTGGCTACATCACGGGCATGCCCTGGGCCGTCGATCTGCGCTGGCCCAATGCCGATATCGTCCGTGGCAAGGGGATGAAAGGCCTGGAAGCCCCGCAAGGGCCGATCACCTTCAACCTGAGCACCACCGACAAGTGGAACAAGGACAACGGAGACGTCGCCGACGACGGAGCGGACGTGCAATCCAGATTCTGGGGACTGGCGCCGGTGACGACGCCGACCATGAGCCATGCGGACGCTGCCGCGCAACAGGCGACGCCGTCGACCCCGGGCAGGGAACTCAACAACGACACCCAGAACTACGTGCCGCGCTCGGACAATTACAAGATTGCCGGGGGTTTCCGCACCCATACCGACAACAGCGACCACAACAGGACCTACGACAACGGCGACTACCAGGTCACCCAGGAGATCGGCAGCGACTACAGCGCCTATCATTTCACGCTCAGCGGTTATGACATCGGCCCATTCTGGCCAAAGCAGGGGAGTTCCCCTCAAGCCGGTGCGACGTGCAGCAGCGAGTTTATGGATGACGGTTGCACCGTCCAGAATGTCGGTGAGATCTCCACCGGTTATCTCTATCTTTTCCATCCCGTCGATAAAACCGACAGTCAACTCCAGGCGGCTTATGGATCCGGTGTCACCGTGACTCTTCATGCCGATGAAGGTGGCATGAGCTACACCGATGTCAGCGGCGTGGCTTCCAACACTTCCGGTTCCGATCGAAGCAATCAGGCGGTCAACGACCACAATACTGACGGCAGTACGGTCAATAACGACAACTGGCGGCCGGACAGGTTCAGCCTCGTCGTTCCGGGTTCCGTCTCGCCGTTCTATGCCTATGGCTGCGCCACCGATCGCGCCTATGAGGAAAACGGCCTCGATTGCGCTGGCTGGACGGGCGACGACAACCGCAAAGACACCGATGTGGCCACTCCGGGCGATCCCATCCGCATTTCGGCCACATACGTATTCCAGCAACCCGATGCAAAACTGCCTGTCGGGCACATGATGCTCATCAAGATCGATCCGACGGTCATCGATCTGGCGGACGAAAATCATCTTGATGCCGGAGGCTCCGGCGGCTCCGGCGGGGATGCGGGGAAAACCGGGTTCTTCCACAGTTGGAATGATCCCGATCCCTTCTTCAACCGTGCCACCCCGGTCAAGGCCAAATACGCGGTCAAGCCGAATGGCCTGGGATGGACCAACGACACCGAGGAACGCACCGCCGTGCTCGGCGACCTTAGGTATTACAATTCAAAGGCCGAAGCCCAGAGCCACGGCACCATCGTCGGCGTCCTGCTCGCCTCCAACCAGCCGGCATACAGCCGCAGCGCAGGCATCGAGACCAAATTCAGCATGGGCAATATCCGCGCGACGGTTCGCAGGGACGCTCCGGACGGCTCGGTGGCCCAGCTCAGCGCCATCAGCTACATGTATACGCGCCAACAGATGAAGACCGCGAAGGGTCTGTCCCTTTCCGTCGAAGGCCAGGACTCCGATTGGGCCGATTGGACCATGACCCAAAACCCGATGGATTGGTATTTCAACGACCATCTGCAAGGTGCCGTCGATACCGATATATTCCAACGGAAGCCATACGTAAAGCCGTCATACACCGCTGCTGGCTATCTGGCAGGCTCCGGCACCCACGAACGTCAGTGGGGCGATGCGCTCTATGTGGCAGGCGAGCAGCCGGCGGTCGACATCTCCGTCGCGCAGCGGTCGGGCGGGAATCCCAAGTCCGAGTTCGACCTCGACAATCGGCAACGTACGGTGGATTGGGCGATTGGCGCCAGAATCCGCAGCATCAGCGGAAGAGGCACCAGCAATGCCGTCGTCACCGCCACCTTGCCGGTCGGCCTGCATTATCTGGCGAATTCATCCAAGCTCGACGGTATCTACACGGAGCACACGCCTGATGCCGGTACGGTGATCGGCGGCACGGACTTCGAGCCGTCTGTCACCAATAACCCGAACGGCACCACCACCCTCGTCTGGCATGTTCCGGATATTCCGCGCGACAGCCGCGACCGGACCATCCATTTCAGCACCACAATCGGCAACGAGGATGACTCCAGCCACGACGCGAAGAACAACGACCACTTTACGGTCAGTGCGTCCATCTCCTCTGACGGCTACCATGTTTCGCCGAACAACGCGAAGGGAACCTTGAGCTCGGCGAGCATGGGCGTCTCCAAGCTCCGGGAAGCAGGGCTTGCCACGCGAGCGAAGACACTGATTAACGAAATCGGGCATCCGTTCGTCTATCGTTCGATGTTCGGCAATTATTCGCAGAGCAGCAAAGCCGATCCCTTCTCCGTGGAGATTATGCCGCACCATGGCGGCAACGACAGCCTATCCACCTTCCACGGCACCTACCAGATCCAGAGTGTGCGCATCAAGGCGCAGGGCAGTGCCTCACTGAGTGGCTTGGTGGTGCGTTATTCCACCGATACGAGCCTGCAGGGAGCGGGTGTGAGCCCGGCGGACATCACCCGTATGCAAATCGATACGCACGCGGATATCTGGAAGACGGCTGATGTCGTTCCCGACGGCGCCGACGACTTGGTTCGCATCGATTTCAGCAGGTCGTTTACCATGCCTTCCAGAGGTGTCACGGCCATGGCGTTTGAGCTTCCGACGCTGCCCGCCGGCTCCAGTCTGCTTATCGACACCACGTTGAAGCCACGAAATAACAAGGCAGGAGATTTTTACGAGCAGCAGTGGGCCGATGGTGCCAACAACGTCATCGCGCTGACCCAGACCTGCAACCGCATTGTCAGCGGCACGGTGTGGTACGACTCCAACCAGAACGGACTCAACGATCCCGGCGAGCCCGTCGTACCCAACGCGTCGGTGAAGTTGGTCGACGGTTCGGGCCGTATCGTCACGGATACGGGTGGCCATCCGCTGCAGGGCGTGACCGACAGCCATGGCAACTATAGGTTCGACGACGTCTCGTCCGGGTCGGGGTATCGCGTGCGCGTCAACGGGCCGAGAGGTCTGACGCCCACCACCGCCCATGTCGGCGGCGACAGGACCATCAACAGCAAGGCCGACGAGCACGGATCCATCGCCATCGCCGGCATACCGTCATTGGCGAGAATGGTCAGTCCGACTTACGAAGATGACTATGAGAACGAAGGACTCGTCGGCCCCTTGGATGCCGGAGAAACCGGTTTCGTCGTCGTCAAGAGGCTTCTGGGCCGTGATTGGTTGCCTGGCGAGCAATACCGGTTCAATATCGCTCCCATCGGCGGCGCGCCGGCCGCCGGCGAGGGGCAAGCGGTGCCTTCCAGCGTCCGTGTGGGAGGCTTGGGCAGCGCTGCCGGGCGGAAGACGGTTCTCGTCGACGCCTCCAAGTTCACGCTCCCATCGCCGGCTCACTACACGTTCAGATACAAGATCACCGAGGACAGTACGGACCATCATGCGCGTGTCACTCCGGCTCCGGGCACTCCCACCGAGTATGTGCTGACGATTGTGACCTATGATGATTACGTCGATTTCACCCGCCATGTCACTGCGACGTTGAGCGATGCCAGTGGCGCCAGCGTCCGCACTGCGACTTTCACCAACAAGTACACGCCTGCTTCGTCTGGACTGGGTATCGGCGGCCATGAGTCCAGTGTGCCCGGGCCTGGTAACGGTAACGGGCATACGCCTGGTGTGCCTGGGCCAGGTTCCGGTTCCGGCAATGGCGGCACGCACGGGCTTGGCTCTGGCAATGGTAACGGTAACGGTGGCGGAGCCATGCCGTCTAAGCCGGTGCTCGGCAGTGCCAATGGGCCGGTTTCGCTGAATCCGGTTCGCAGAAACGGTGCCTCTGCCCGGTTGCGGCCGATGAAAAAGACGCTGGCGAAGACCGGAACCGAGACGTCTGTGATTGTGACGGTTGCCTTGCTGACTGCGGCTTTGGGAATTCTGATTTGTTGGCTCAAGAGGTCGCGATACAACGCGCGACAATGAGAATCCGGTGATGTGCTTGGGCCGTTGGCTTCGGCTTGCGGCCCTGCGACCCGCATGAGTTTTTGGGACTGATTGTCCGTGCGGTTCCGATATACTGTATTTCAATATCTTTACGCCGTGTATCGGGGGTTTGTTAGCGCCGCCGGTGGGTTAACAAGGCGTGACCAACTTGCTTGGTCGCGCAACTTGTGCGGCCGGGCAGTACACGCGCAAGGAGAATCATGCGGATTATTCGCAGAATCGGCGACATCTGCCGGCAAGTACCAATGCTTCCCATTACTATTGTGGCTGCGATTTTCGTGGCGTTATTTTGGAATTATCGGCCTTGGTTTAACGGTGTCGGGGCACTTGATACCGGCAATTTCGTGGTCGCTCCGCCCGACGCTGAGGCTTGGCATATTGGGCCGTTCGTGTTCAATCCTTCGGTCGGTCAGCTCATCGTGGTGCTGCTCGTTGCGTATTCGGTTTTCGACTCGATTCGCGGCATGATCGCCTCACTCAAAGCTGGTCACGTGGGCATTGACGTGCTGGCGATCTTGGCGTTGCTCTCGACGCTGGGAGTACAAGAATACTGGGCCAGCTGGGCCGTGGTCCTGATGATTTGGTCGGGCGAAGCCATCGAGGAATTTGCGCAGACCAGAGCCGAAGGCAATCTGAGCGCCTTGATTGCCGCCGCTCCGCAGATGGCGCATATCTCCGATTTGCCGGGAGTCGGTGCGGCCTTGAACGATGGGGGTGCGGGGGTTCCAAGCGAAGCTTCTAAAACGAACGAGGACGCCGATACCCGAAAAGCGCATCTTACAGCATTATTTGCCGATAACAACAAACGTTTGGCCGATGGCTTCCGAGCAACTTTGGCTGCCGCGCTGCCGCAAGTGGACGTGCGAGATCTGGAAAATAATGTATGCAGAATCGACGTGAATGATTGCAGTTGCGAACTTGCGTCCGTAGCCAAGGATGGGGCTGGAAGTTCGCAGACTGGTTCTCAGAGCCGACGTGTGCAGCCGGCAGGTTCGTTGGCGCGGCACACGTTTATCGGGGGTTCGTTGGCGCGCAACTCGCAAGCCGTGAAAATCATGGAATCGCAAGCCGCTCAGGACGCGCATTTCCATACGGTTCCTGTCGATCAGGTTGCCTTGGGCGACGTGCTGGTGGTCTTGCCCGGCGAGACGATTCCCGTCGATGGCAAGTTGCTGAGCGGAACGGCGACGCTCGACCTGAGTGCCATCAACGGTGAACCGTTGCCGCGTACCGTGTTTGCGGGCGCTCGCGTGATGTCCGGGGCGATCAACGGCTCGACGATGATCGTGATTCGCGCCACGCAGTTGGCCAAGGATTCGCAGTACCAGCAGACCATGCAGCTGGTCGATTCCGCGCGTTCCTCGCGTGCGCCCGTGGTCAAAACCGCCGACGTGCTCGCGGTGCCGTTTACCATCATTTCCTTGGTCATCGGCATCGTTGCTTGGATCGCTTCCGGCACTCCGGAACGCTTCGCGCAGGTGCTGGTACTGGCCACGCCCTGCCCGCTGCTCATCGCCGCTCCAGTGGCGTATATGGCGGGAACCGGAAGGCTTGCGAAGGCCGGAATTCTGACGAAAACGCAGGAGGTTCTGGAGAATCTCGGCAAGGTTTCGCATATCTTCTTCGACAAAACGGGAACGCTCACCGTCACGAAACCGCAAGTCGTGCGGGTGGATGTGCCGCAAGCCGCGCGTAAGCGGTTGCCGGTGGTGCTCGATTTCGATGCAGAAAAGGCGGAGTCAAATTCCGCACAATATATAAAGGACATCATTGTCGAACTTGCAGCGGTGGTGGAGACATATTCGGTGCATATCCTCGCGCAAGGCATCGTGGCCGCCGGAGCCGCCGCGTCGAAGAAGTTGCACAACGGTCGCACGGCTTTCCCCGTGGTCAAAGGGGTTCATGAGGATGCCGGCAACGGCGTTCAGGGCATGGTCGAAGGCCATACGGTTCGCGTCGGGCGGTTGAATTTCGTAATGAGCGCGAGTGATGATAACGGTGTCGGCCGACTTGAAACCAAGAGGGCCATGGATTCGTCGCTTTTCCAAGATTCAAATTCTGTATTGTCTTCGGATGAGGCGTTCCCGACCTCGCAATTCAAGCCGCGTTCGGCTGACGAAATGGTGGCGTACGTTTCGGTCGACGGCATTCTTGCCGCCCGTATCGTGTTGCGTGACGTGCCACGAGATAATGCTCGCGAATCGTTGCAATGCCTACGTTCCATGGGCATCGGCAAGGTGACGATGTTGACCGGAGACTCCCGCAGCTCGGCCGATGTGATTGCCGGCGAGGTTGGTATCGATGACGTTCGTGCAGATCTGCTCCCGCAAGATAAAGTATCCGCCGTCAAAGAGGCTTCGCAAGAGCCTCTGCAGCATCCGTCGAAAATCGAAGCATTCCTTGACCGGCTTTCCGGCCAACCCAAACCGCGTCCGATTTCGGTGATGGTCGGCGACGGCGTCAACGATGCGCCCGTTCTGGCTGCGGCCGATATCGGCATCGCCATGACCGACGGCACCTCTACTGCCGCCTCGCAAACGGCGCAAGTGGTCATCATGAACGACGACATCGCAGACGTGCCCAAGGCCGTGGCCATCGCCCGCCAGACCAAGCGCACCATGCTGCAGGCCGTGGTCACCGGTCTCGGCCTCGCGCTGGTCTGCATGGTCGCCGCCGCCTTCGATCTCATCCCGGTGGTGGTCGGCGCTTTCATGCAGGAGGCCATCGACGTCGTCTCGATTCTTTGGGCGCTGACCGCGCTGCGTGAGCGTGGGTGATGGGGCGCAGCTCTGCTGGTCGTACATCTGAATCGATATAAAAGGTGTTATTTCGTGGCAGCGGCTTTATGCTTGACGATTAGTTGAGTAGAGGGAACCCTATAGGCGTTATTGTGTTTTAATGCTTATTGATAATTAATGATGATATGGTAGCTAGTATGCAAGGTGTTCAAAAAAGCCATAGTGGCAAGGTCGTGTTGATTGTTGTGGCATGTGTGCTTGCTGTTGCCGTAGTGATTGGGGGAATCGTGGTCAAGCGTCATAACGATCAAGAGCAGTGGATGCGTAGCGTTGTGTATAGCAAAGAAGCTGACAAGGTATTTAGAGACACGTTGGTAACTCAATATGATTCAAAGGCTTTTTCTAAAGACGGCGTCATCCAGTCTTATAAAGTTGACGACAAGAGCATTAAACATAGTCCTATGGGAGGAATATTAGGGGTCCTTATTATTAATGACAATCCGGACCTATATGTGTATTTTTCTCTTGATAAAAACATTGAAACTGGTGCGTTGAAGGGCGGCGGGGGAGGTAACTCGGCTGCACTCGGAAAACTTTTGAAGAATGAACAAAAAGGTACAAGTGGGCCGTCCGTTTCGTAATAACTGATTTTAGCTGGAATCGAGGGTATGCATGGCTTTCACTGATGAAGATAGAGTCTCTATTGCGAATGATGAGTATAACGACTATACGTTTGGTAGCGAGGTAAAGACGGATAGTGGCGCTCGAGTTGGCTACGTGGCAGAAGTGCATTATGACCAATCAACAGGCGAAAACTCGTACATTATCGTTGACGCCGATCCAACTGCCAATGGCTATAAACCCAGTGACGTAAAGCATGTCACCGTTCTCTATCAAGGATCGTCTACTGATTTCAAGGGGGATACCGGAAACGCTTGGAACGATTGGGTCCAGAATGATGCTCCCCTAGCGGTCGGGTCTATAATCGGCGGAAACCCTACGCCGCAGATGAAGTCTGGTGCGGCGACTTTGCAGCGAACGCTATCGGAATAAGGGAGATGGTGATTCCGGCGATGCCATCGAAAAAGCCTTAACGGTGATCGAGCAGAATCGGCAGAACGGTGAAGTCGTGGTCAACGAAAAACTTCGTTATATCGATGACGTCCGTGAACAGCTTGCCCAGTCTCATCGCGAATGTGAGCGGGCTTTTGAGCGCGGGGAAGAAGATAACCGCAGACGGGCGAGAGGGAACAATGACTAATTTCTGGGATCAGGCCACGGCGGAGGCCGATCGGCTCTGGAATGGGGCGAAAAAAAGTTGTGAACAGGCTGGTGCGGAGGCGCAGGCGATGCTCAACAGATGCCTCAAACAAGCAGAGACGGGTATTATCAAGGACGTTGTGGCTCCATGGCATACAAGTCTCGCCTCGATTAACGTCAACCAGAACGAACGTGACAAGAATGCGTTTCTTCGCTCGGTAGCTGATGATTGGAGCAGCTATGCCGATAATATTGACGGCGGTGCCAAAGGTGAGTGGGCGACTCAGGCCAAGCAAACAATGCAGGATGAAGCTACGAAAGTTCGCCCAGAATGAGCGGAATTATGGTGGATTCAGGCGGCCGTAGAGGCCATGCCGGCAAGATCGTGTTGATTGTTGTGGCGTGTGTGCTTGTCGTTGCTGTGGCGATTGGTGGGATTGCGGCCAAATATCATCACGATCAAGAGCAGTGGATGCGCAGCGTTGCGTATAGCAAAGAAGCCGACAAGATATTCAGAAAAACTTTAAAAAAGATGGACCCGAAAGCCTTTACGCCCCAAGGTGTTATCCGTTCTTATACCATTGATGAACGGAAAATTACACATAATCCAATGGGCGGTATCGACGTGACTGCTTACGTCAATAACGATCAATCTTTGTATGTCTTCTTCACTCTGGAGAGAAACGGCGGCACCGGACCTTTGGAAGATGGCGGCGGTGGAAATTCTGCAAAATTGGAGAAAATGCTGGACAAGGCCTATCCGCATCTGCATCAAGGTAGTGGCGGTGAAGCTGACTGAACGCAAACGTTTCTTGTACTATCGTTTTTGGTTATATATTGATTTGCAGGAAGGTGATGGGGTATGCGCCGTAGTGGCAAGATCGTGTTGATTGTTGTGGCGTGTGTGCTTGCCGTTGCCGTGGCGATTGGTGGGATTGCGGCCAAATATCATCATGATCAAGAGCAGTGGATGCACGACGTTGTGTATAGCAAAGAAGCCGACAAGATATACAGGGATATTTTTAAGTATGATGATCCAAGCGCTTTTACCGAGAAGGGGAAAATTCATACATATCAAATCGACGACAAAAGTATTCGACATAATCCTATGGGTGGCATCAATCTCACACTTTATGTAAATCGCAGAAATGATTTGTGTGTATATGTCACGCTGAATAAAAACGGAAGTTCCGGGCCTTTGGAGGATAGCGTAGGCGGTTATTCCAAGGGATATTCGGATTTAATCGGTGCTAAATCGTAAAACCGTTAGAGAAATGTGTTGATGGCTCATACCGATAAACGGTGTAGGGAAATCGCAAATAATGAGTACAACGATTATGTGCTAAGACAAGAAGCGACGAATGGGAAACATCGTGAAACCCATATCGGCTATGTTGTCGCGGTAAGTCATAATTCTTCGACTGCGTTGATGAGAAATAACCGACAGGGCTTTGTCGTCTTTATACTAGTCACGCAAATATAGAGTAATCGGTTTCGTAATTTATCGTTATTTATTTTGTGATTTATTCTCTTCGACACTTCATTTATATTTTTTTGAACGAAATAAAACGTTGTAATAGAGCCGTTTTATAAGTCTTATATCAAGAAATTTGCTGCTCAGCTTGCAATTTTCAAAAAGTGGCATATAGTGTTATTTACGTAACCGGTTACGTAAAGGAAAACCGGCGGAAAACCAACGAAGAGATAGAGAAAGCTCTACGAGGAGGTAGGTATCAATGGATTTCTCCAAAATTGTAGGCGCATTGGACCAAGGTTTCAATTGGTTCATCAGCCTGGGCGGAGCGGCGATGATGTTCATCATCATCACTCTGCTGTCGCTGGCATTTGGCGTCAAACTAAGCAGGGCGTTCGAGGGCGGTCTGCGTATGGCGATGGCCCTGACCGGCATGAGCGCTGTGATTTCATTGCTGACCACAGCATTTGGTCCGGCATTGAAGGCATTCGTCTCCTTCACCGGCCTGCACCTGTCAATCAGCGATCTGGGCTGGGCCCCAATCGCGGTGATTACGTGGAGTTCGCTGTATACGCTGTATTTCGCGTTCATCTGTATCATCACCAACCTCGTGATGCTGGCGCTCAAGGCCACCAACACGCTGAACGTCGATCTGTTCAACATCTGGAACGTATCGATTCTCGGCTTGCTCATCAACTGGAGCTCGGGTGGCAATTTCTTCCTGATGTCGATCTTCGTGGTCTTCATCTATGCACTGATGCTGTTCAACGCCGATGCAATGAAGCCGACTATCAACGATCTGCTCGGCTACGACGATACGAATATCACCACGACTGCGCACCCCGAGCTGTTGGTCACGCCTATCGTGGTGCTACTCGACAGGCTGATCAGCAAGATCTTCCCCTTCATCGACAAGTTCGATTTCGATGCGGAAACGCTTAACAAGAAAATCGGTTTCCTTGGCAGTAAGGGTGCGATTGGTGCGTACCTTGGCGTGTTCGTCGGTCTGCTCGGCCGTCAGGATGCCCCGCATATCTTCACGCTGGCGTTCACCGCGGGTGTTGCTCTCGAACTTTTCGGCATCGTGGGCGATTGGTTCGCCCCAGCCATCGAACCGCTTTCGGAAGGCATCACCTCCTTCATGGAGCGCAGGATGCACGGCCGCAAGCTCTACGTTGCCATCGACTGGCCGATTCTCGCCTCCCGCGCTGAGATCTGGGCGGTGGCGAACATCCTGGCACCGATTCTTCTGGTCATCGCCATGGTGCTTCCGGGCAACAACGTACTTCCGTTGGGTGGCATCATTCTCACCGTCCTCGCCCCTGCGCTGCTTATCGGCACCCGCGGCAAGGTCGTGCGCATGACCCTGATCGGCACCATCATGATCCCGATCTTCCTGTGGGCTGCGACGCTGATCGCGCCGTTCCTTACGCAGACCTCGAAGGCTATGGGCGTCTTCCCTGCTGGTCTCGGCAAGAACGAGATGTTCAGCGCCGTCGATTCCGACCCTATCGAAAAGATGCTTGCGTTGCTCTTCGGCAATGCGGCGAAGACGCTTGATTGGAAGCTGATTCTGTGCTCCGTGCTCGCGTTGGTCGCTTATGTTGGGCTATTCATGTGGTATGTGCATACGTTGCGCAAGGAAGCAAAGCTGCGTGGTGAGAACAATACTCCGACAGTTGCGGTGACTGCTGATATGGCTTCCAAAGCCGTTGAAGAAGATGAAGCAGATGTGGCTGCTCAGCCCAATGAATCCACTGGTTCAGTTGAAAAGGATGAATCGTCTCAAAAGAGCAAAAGAACTGTTGGCGCTCGCGTTGCGATGACATCAATGGTTCCGTCCTTGTTGGCTTGGATAAAGGATTCTGGTTCGGGCTCTTTACGTAATCGTTTACGTTCATTTATCCCGCGTGAACCTGTCGCAGTCGGATGACCTAAAACTTGGAATACGGCCGCGACTCTGACAAATCTTGAATTTTGGCCGTATTCCCCGTTGGATGCTTGCCAAATCATGACTCCGGTTTAGTGTGAAGATACCTGACCCTATCCGATACCTGACTAGAAGGCAATGATGGCAACGATTAAAGACATCGCGCAAATGAGCGGAGTGTCCACCGCAACCGTATCGCGCATCATCAATCAGAAAGGGGGAGCGAGTGAGAAGACCATAAAAAAGGTCAATGCCGTAATCAGCAGACTTGGCTATGAACCTGATTTCGTTGCAAAAACATTGTCGCAGAAGGCTTCGGACCTTATCGCTTTGCTCGTTCCCAATCTGACCAATCCCTTTTTTGCTGAATTGGTCAGCAGCATCGAGAAGGCGGCGGATGCGCACGGCTATCGCGTGTATCTGTGCAACAGCGAAGACGACCGAGACAAAGTCGAATATTACCTGAAGTTCATGTGCAATATTCGAGTTCGGGGAGCGATTATCAATTCGCTTTACGTTGATGAGGATGATCTTGAGGTTCTCAGCAGCCGCGGGATTGTGCCGTTGACGATCGATAGGGCATGTTTTTCGCATCCTTATGCAGCAATGGCGGTCAACAACGTAAGCGGTTCCTACCAAGCGACCAAGTATCTGATTCAGGAAGGCCGCAGTTCAAGACTGGTCTTCATCTCGGGGCCTCAAGGAGAAAAAAGCTCTGAGGACCGATATGAAGGTTATCTGAAGGCCATCAACGAATGCAGTGCCACACATGTGGCCAAGCTTTACAGCGACTTTTCGGTCTCCGAAGGCTATCGGACAGCCAGTGACTTGTTCAAAGTTCGCAGGGATATCGACGGGATTGTGTGTTCTGACGATGCCATCGCCCTGGGGGTACTGAGAGCGGTCGCGGACGTGGGCTTGCGGGTTCCTGAAGATATACGAGTAATCGGTTACGACAACATCGAAATGAGCAGGTATTCGGTTCCGCGTCTGAGCACGGTCAACCAACTTCCCGAAAACATTGGGGATTTGGTGTTGGACATGTTCGAGAAAAGCGTTGAAGCCGGAAACAAACCTCAAAAAAACGTGATTGAGCCGCACCTTGTCATACGTGACACTTCTCAGACAAGGAGCGCATAAAGGAGTGTTATAAATGTGTGAGATAGGTCCCTCGTTGATGTGCGCGGATCTGGGTAATCTGGAGCGCGATGTCAAGCAACTTGATGCCGCAGGAGTTGATTTCTACCACATCGACATCATGGATGGTTCGTTTGTCCCCAACTTCACGCTCGGCCCCGATTTGGTGAAAAGTGTGCGTGGCATGACGGAGAAGCCATTGGATATGCATCTGATGGTCGATAAGCCCGAGCGCTACATTTCCATGTTTGCCGATGCGGGTGCCGATAGAGTGGCCGTGCACGCTGAGTCCACGAACAATCTGCAAGGTACGCTTACTGCGATCCGCCAGGCTGGCATGGAAGCCGGTGTGGCGATCAGCCCGGCCACGCCTCTGGAAGCTCTGGATTATGTCTATGACGTCACCGATTACGTCATCATCATGACCGTCAATCCAGGGTTCGCGGGGCAGAAATTCATCGATCCAATGTACGACAAGATCGGCGATCTGTCCAGCCGAATTGCGAAACACGGTCTTGTCATTCCCATTGAGGTGGATGGCAATATCGGCGCAGAGACGATTCCGGAATGCGTGCGCCGCGGGGCCACAAGGTTCATCGGCGGGACCAGTGCGATTTTCCGCAAGGGTTCTACGCTGGCCGACAACGTGAAAGCGACCCGAGCATTGTTCGGCAAGGCTATGGCTGGTTCGCGCTGACCGACCGGAACGGATTCGCGGCTTCTCAAAAAGTCTTAAAGCCGGCTTTGCAAAAATTCAATAATGGGTAGTTCCATAATCAAATAATCAAATAAAAAATCACAACAAATTCCATCACAGGTGCACGTTTTTTCCATCAAAAATGCGTACCTCGGCGATAGCTATACCTTTTTTGGCGTTCAACGTTCGGAAAAAGGTCGCGTAACCGGTTACTGCGTAATCCTACAGGTGATGGAGCACGAGAAGGAATACAGCAATGAATATGAAATATGATGTGGTGGTTCTCGGCAGCATGCACCTTGACATCAAGGCGTTCACCAAAACATATCCCAAACACGGAGATACCGCCACCGCCAAAAGCATCACGATGATTCCTGGCGGCAAAGGCGCGAATCAGGCTGTTTCAGCAGCCAAACTCGGTGGGAAAGTAGCTATGCTCGGCAGTGTCGGTGATGACGGTGCCGGAAAGCAAATTCTGGACGATTTGGCTTCGTGGAATGTCGATACCAAATTCGTCAAGCAGACCAAGGAGCTGGGGACAGGAACGTTCATCGTCGAAATCGACGACAGCTCCGAGAACACGATGCTCGGCACGATGGGCGCGGATAATGCCACCACCGAGGAGGATATCAAGACCGCGATGAGCCAGATTGACGCTCCTGTCCTAGATCTGCAGCTGGAGACTTGCAAGGAATCGGTGATGGCCGCGCTCAAAGAGGGCAGGAGAAAGGGCATGTATATCATCCTCGATCCCGCCCCGGCCGACAACTACTTCCCTGAAGCCATGCAATATGCTGACTGTGTGACTCCCAATCAGCAGGAAACCGAGAAGATTACCGGCATCAAGGTTAACAATCGCGTCGATGCCATCAAAGCCGCAAAGGCGATTGTCGAGCTCGGTCCGAAAACCGCCATCGTCAAGATGGGCGGCAACGGCAGTGTCGTTTATCATGACGGCCAAATATACGAAATCGATGCGGTAAAGGTCAATGCGGTCGACAGCGTATGCGCGGGCGATGTGTTTGCAGGTGCTCTGGCAGTTCATTATTCACAGCATAATGATTTCCTTGCCGCCGTGAACTTTGCCAATCGTGCTGCAGCAGTAAAGGTCAGCCGTGTCGGCAACCACGCTGCTTTCCCGACGCTCGCCGAAATGAAGTAACCGGTTAACTAAAGTTAAGCAGAGGTTCTCTTCGCCGGGCCGTCCTACCGGGGAATGCCTGACGAAGAGAACAAGCCGGCCGGTTTGACGCTTGGCCGGGTACGTCATAAATAACAAACGCATATTTGGTTGGGAATTCGGATGTTCGTCAAACGCTGGTATAGGCGTGACGGTAGGCTAATAACGGCGGAATAACGCGTATCTCGGGAGGTTAGTATGCCTGGAATTGTTCTGATTGGTACCCAATGGGGAGACGAAGGCAAAGGTAAGGCCACCGACCTCATTGGCACGAAGGTCGATTATGTCGCACGCTTCAACGGTGGCAACAATGCAGGCCACACGGTGGTGGTCGGCGACGAAACGTATGCGCTGCACCTGCTGCCCAGCGGCGTCGTGAACCCTCACGTCACGCCTGTTATCGGTAACGGCGTGGTGGTCGATCCCGAAGTGTTGTTCGAGGAGATCGATGGGCTGCAGAAGCGTGGTGTCGATTGCTCGCACTTGAAAGTTAGCGAATCGGCGCAAATCATCGCTTCTTACCATCGCGTCATCGACAAGGTGACCGAGCGCTTCCTCGGCAAGCACAAGATCGGCACCACCGGCCGTGGCATCGGCCCGGCCTATGCGGACAAGATCAACCGCGTTGGCATCCGCGTGCACGACCTCTTTGACGCCGAGCGCCTGCGCGACAAGGTCGAGGCGAGCCTGCACCAGAAGAATGAGATGCTCGTGAAGCTTTACAACCGCCGTCCGATCGACGTCGACGAGACCACCGACGAGCTGCTGAAACTCGGGGAGCGCCTGAAGCCGTATGTCGCGAATACGTCATTACTTTTGAATAATGCCCTCGACGAAGGCAAGACCGTGCTTTTCGAAGGCGGCCAAGCTACGATGCTCGACGTTGATCACGGCACTTATCCGTTTGTGACATCCTCCAACCCGACCGCCGGCGGCGCCTGCACCGGCACGGGCGTCGGCCCAACGAGAATCGACCGCGTCATCGGCGTGGCCAAGGCCTACGTCACCCGTGTGGGCGAGGGCCCGTTCCCGACTGAACTCAACGACGATTCCGGCGAATGGCTGCGTCAGCAGGGCCACGAGTTCGGCGTGACCACCGGCCGTCCGCGCCGTTGTGGTTGGTTCGATGCCGTCGTCACCCGTTACGCCACGCAGGTCAACGGCCTGACCGACATCGTGCTCACCAAGCTCGACGTGCTGACCGGATTGAACGAGATTCCGATTTGCGTCGCCTACGACGTCGACAACGGCGACGGCACGCATACCCGTTACGACGACATGCCTATCGATCAGGCAGCGTTCGCCAAGGCTACGCCGGTCTACGAGACCATGCCCGGCTGGACCGAAGACATCTCGAAGGTGCACAAGTTCGAGGACCTGCCTGCCAACACCCAGGCCTACGTCAAGCGCCTCGAGGAGATCTCCAACTGCCGCATTTCCGCTATCGGCACCGGTCCGCAGCGCGACCACATCATCGAGGTCCGCTCGCTCGTCGACTGAGCGGTGGAAGCCCGTTGCTGAGCGCACACTATTGATGTCAGCGTAAGAAAAGTGCACTTTACGATTGCTAAGGTGCACTTTTTCGACGTTGGCGTCAAATTAATGCACATTGGAAGCGTTAAGGTGCACGTTTCTGACGCTAGCGTAAAAATAGTGCACTTTAGGGTTGCTGGCTTGCATGTTTTGTACGGTACCGTTGAATTGATGCATCTGATGAGCGACATAGTGCACTTTTTCGACGGTAGCGTACCAATAGTGCATCTAAGGACTGCTAACTTGCATGTTTTATACGGTGATGTCAGATTAGTGTATTTTGGGCATGCCAACTTGCACTTTTTGACGCTAGCATTGGGGAAGCGCACAAGGGAACGACGGTTTTGTTGAGCGCCAGTGCGGGAAGGGTTCGGTAGCAATGGCAACGGTAGGCATATCGCGGCGCAGCCAGTGGGTTGTGGCGGCTCGCGCGGTGGTCTGCGGCCTGATTGCCGGGGTGCTGGTCACCTGCTACCGCCAAGGTATCGAATGGGGCACGCAGTTCGCGCGCTGGATGTACCCGCAAATCCGCAACAATCCCTGGCTTCTCGCACCTTGGGCGCTCGCAGCGGTGGCGGTTGGCTTCTTCGTCGCCTGGCTGGTCAAACTTGAACCGATGGCATCCGGCAGCGGCATTCCGCAGGTCGAAGGTGTGGTGAGGCTGGGCCTGAAAATGCGGGCGGGAATCGTTCTGATTGTTCGCTTCGCCGGCGGTTTGCTCTGCGGAATGTTCGGCCTTTCGCTTGGCCGCGAGGGTCCGTCGATTCAGATTGGTGCCGCCGCCAGCCAAGGCGTAGCGCAAGGGATGAGGAAACTTTGGCATAGAAGTGAAACCGTTGCGGATTCAAGGGATAATGCAGATGGTTCCGGCCATGTGAACGTGGGCATGGGCAGAGCCGGGGTAGACGCAAACGACAAGTCGAGCAAAGTCGCGAATGCGAATGCAAACGCGGGCACGAAAAGCAAGTCGGGTAAAGTCATAAACGGAAACGTTGGTGTAAATACAGGCAAAGTCGCGAATGCAAACGTGGGCGCGAATACGGGCAAGACCTTGAACGCTGATGGCGAGTTGGCTGGTGCCGGTTCTTTTCGTCAGCGCGTAGACGGCCGCGAAGGCGCGGGCGGCAGCAAAACCGCCGAAACCAACATCCTCATCACTGCCGGTGCCGCCGCAGGTCTTTCGTCCGCGTTCAACGCCCCGCTTTCCGGTATGATGTTCGCGCTGGAAGAGGTACATCACAACTTTTCGCCGGCCATCCTGCTTTCGGCGGCTGCGGCTTCGATAAGCGCTGATTTCGTCTCGAAATACTGGTTCGGCCTGAAACCGGTGCTTGATTTCGCGCGCCTTTCGCAGCTGAGTCTGCCGCAATATTGGTGGATGATTCCGCTCGGCCTCATCGCCGGCCTGATTGGCGTGGCGATGAACAAGCTGCTGCTCGGCTTCCAGACGCTATACAACAAACTGCCTTGGCAGATCCGTCCGATGATTTCGTTGACCATCGCGCTGCCTGTTGGTATCTTCCTGCCGCAAGTCTTGGGTGGCGGCGAAAGCCTGATCGGTTTCGCGGAACGCGCGACCGACGGCATCGCATTCCTAGCAATCCTGCTGGTCGTCAAAATGCTCTTCACTTCCACGAGCTTCGGCAGTGGCGTTCCCGGTGGTATTTTCATGCCGATTCTCGCCGTCGGCACCTTGACCGGTTCCATTTTCGGTGTCGCACTTCACTCGGTGACCGTCAACGGAAATCCGCTCGTTTCAACGAAAATCATCCCGTTGTTCGCCGTCTGCGCGATGGCCGGAGCACTGACGGCCTCGGTAAAAGCCCCGATGACCTCGATCCTGCTCACCGTCGAGATGAGCGGCACCCTGATGCACATGCTCCCAGTTGCCGCGTGCAGCTTCATCGCCCTCTTGGTCTCGGATCTGACGAACACCGAGCCGATTTACGATGCCCTCTTGGATCGCTACATAGCGGGCCATCCTGAACACGTTTCTAAATCCGCTGGCCAATAACCCCCGAAACGCATGTTTCCCCGGTCGTGTGGCCGGGGAAACATGGAATTTATGCACCGTCTTGCGGTGAATACTTGACATAGTAACATCAACCCACAATTTGGCCCATAACCCTATAACCCAAATTGTGGGCAAAAAGCGGGCAAGGATTTTAAGGAGGCCGGGTACACCTTGGCCCCGGTGTTCGTTTCCGAGCATCGGGGCCAGCGGCATTAGTAGCGGGATGGAATAAACACCCCAATCCATTACGGCCTCAGCGGGTAAAAGCTTTATAGGCCGGCTAGATTCCGGTGAGTCACCTTCCGTAACAGACAAATTAAGTATACCATCAGCCGCGGTATATACCTATTTCGCGGTAGGATGAGCCTGCCGTCAAGCCCCTCACCAGAGCTTGTGCGACCGTGCGGCTTTTCAGCCGTAGCGACCTCGCCGCGCCCGTCGTGGCGTGGCATTAGTAGAAGGACATATCATGTCCAAGAATAACAGGAAGGGCTCTGACGGGCCTGAGGCTATCCGGGCCATCGTGGCGCTGGCTGTCGTTCTGGCGGCCAGCGCGGATAACGCGGTGGTGGACGTGCTGCTCGCGATTGTCGTCGGTTGCGGGCTGGCGGTTATCTGGAGGTGGCGCAGGCGTTAGTTAGGGCCGGCCCGGCGCGGGGCGACCCGTGCCGGGCACTTCCTCCTTACCGTCCTTGTTCCTTGTTTTCCGGTTCGGGGGTTATCGGGTGAAGACGCGAGAAGCGCCGGCCCCTCATCAAGGCCGACGCTTCTCTTCCATCAAATACAACGGCTTATAGGTAAGCCGTTGCTGTAGACCCGATCGTTAAGTTTGTTTCAGGCACCATGTTTAAGTGGCAGAAAGACTTTGGACACGAAGGAAGTCATCCTGTGTTGATGAATCGGTGGACCACTACAGCAACAGCCTCAGTATACATGCTTCGTTTACGGTGGTTTCTGTTTCCGTCGTGGCCGGAGTCGTTCTTATCCAGCTGAACCGCGATAGAGACAATTCGTAGCAACCGGCCGTCCGCAGAGTAATCTTTATGCGGCTTTTCGCCCGCATGCCTTCGAGATTTTATTATCTCGATTTGTTCACTGATCGTTAAGGGCTATAGCCTCACAAAATTTGGCCTATACTCCGTAATGGCGTTTCATGGTTGCAATCCCATGGTCTCCATTGGTGTGCATGATCCAAAAGCCGCTGATATCGAATCTATATCGATATCAGCGGCTTGGATGAAAGTTCTCGGATGATTTCTGGTTTGTCTGGCCTATTGTCGGTGGTTAGGCAATTTGAGGATTTAAGTTAGTCGACATGTTTGCCTCTCCTAGAAGTTCTCTTAATGTACTAAAAACTGTGCGGAATGACGGGTTCGAATCCGCGGAAAGAGAACGGTAAAGACTTTCGCGTCTGACTTTCGCCCTTTGCGCTATGTCGTTCATTCTTTTTTCCGCTCTCGCCGCATCGCCGATCGCGCTGAGGAAGACGGAAGCGGCGGTGTCGTCGTCAAGGTCTTTCGTCTCTTCGAGAATCGCCTGAAGATATTCGCGGATATCGGTCTCGTTGTCAAGTACTTCCGACGGATCGTAATCTTTGACTTCGGCATCATCGGAGGATGAAGTGGGTTCCATGGTTTGGTTTATTTTTCTTTGCGTTTTATTTTTTGGACTTGGATGATTGTGGTGTTGTTGAGGTCCAAATTGTTTTGTGGTTAGCATGATCTTCTCGGGTTTCTTAAAGATAAACCTTAAGAGTTTGCCAGCTCTATGGCTTTGTCGATGTCCTGTTGTTGGTTGGTTTTAGCCTCACCATTTGATTGGCGTTCTCGGGGATAGGCCGTTCCGGGATTTCCAAATCCAGCTTGAGCATCAGTGCGAGGGCGTAATCCTGCATTTCGGAAATCGTGGGATCGGAATCGTATTGCTCGAATCGTTCGAGGTCCTTTTCGGTGCAGTCCAGGAAATCGGCCATTGCGCCTAAATCCAGTTTGTTCTTTTCCCGGTAAGAAACGAGGTTCGCCTTCAGGTCGAAGAATTGCCGGTAATTCAAGGCTTTGACTTCGCCGATTTGTTCGTCGGTGTATTCTTCATTGAGATTCGTCGTGTCGTCTCCTTTGCGTAAGGCGGCTTTCATTTCCAAAGGTTCTGGTCCCGCCAGTCGGGCGGGAATCCCATTTGCGCGATGGGGATGTGGGGGTTGTCGTCCATGAGCCTGATGAATTTGTCCTGCCAGGCGGTGGTTCCTTCGATTTGTTTGAGCAGATAATTCTCCGTTGTGAGGAATGCCGCAGGCCCCTTCTTTTGCCTGAGGAAGTCCCAGTCAGGTCCCCACCAACGTCCTTCATAGGGTGTTTTCGGCTGCTTTTGCGGGAGCTTGATGGCGACTTCGCGTGTCTGATCGTTCCAAAGGCGGTCGTGATGCGCTACTTTGTTCCGAACCTTTCTGATGGATTCCAGCCAATCGCCCAGTAGCTTCGTGTTTCCCGGAATGCCTATATGCTGGTTCGGTCTGTGGATGGCAAGCCGGCTGGCCAACTTGTGTTTGATTCCGTCCGGTGCGCCTTCATAGAAGAATCGTTGCAGGCTCCCGTAATCGAGGCAACCTACGATCATCCAATAAGGAGGAAGTTCGTTGCTGTATGTTCGCCGGAAATGTTGGATATACGTCAGTTGGGATCTGTGATAGCGGTCTTTCAGTATTGTTATACATTGTTTGTAGTGGGAATCGTCGAGTTTGGGAAGCCCGTGATGTGTCATGAATCCGAAGGGCCCGTCTCGCAGCGCGAGTTGCGTGGCAAGGAAGCTTCTGAGGAATGTTTCGATGGTGATGATTCCGTCAAACACCAGGAGCCGTAGTTTTTGATCGAATACGTAATGTTCCATGACGTCGTTGAAGTTGGCCCCAGGTCGGAAAGGAAGACGGCGTTTGTGGTTTTCCACCGGTGTGAGCAGGGGATACCAATAGCCTTTAAGCCGGTAATAGCCGAAACGGCGTATGCAATCAGCGAGTTGAGAGGTCGACGCTCCTTGGAGACCGTTTGAAAGGAGCATTGCCGCCAGAGCGTGAGGCGTCTGGGCCAGATGGGCGGTGTACGGCTGCAGTTCTCTTGGAGCGTTCGGTTGCCGTTGACGCGCCATGGTAAGCCTCACTCTCCGCTGAGTATAAAAAATGCCACCCTAGGGTGTCCGCAACGAAACGATAAGAACCGTTTCTTTTATCGTTACGATAAATCTGGTGGCTTGAGCAATTCTTTTATATCATCGAAGGTAAGACGACACGCCCGGATTGATGTAACAGGTACGGAAGCCGGGTCCCGTACCAACGCGGGCTCCCCGGCTTCTGCTTCCGTACCTCCTCGAAGGCAGGCATAGCCTCATGCTATCAGATATGTAACGCGACGGGTTGTCGTGCATGCGCACGCTCTCATCGCCCCATGCCTGTCTGGCCTTTGCCATGTGCGCTCTCCTCCGTTTCGTCGCGTTGCTGGTTGGTTCTCAGTCTGTCACCGCCCGGGGAAACTACGGTATCGTCTTTTTGCCTGTTCGGGGCTGTTGCTTGGCTGTATCGTTTTCGGGTATTCGGCGTGTCTAATTATTTTGTCGGGGAATTTTTTGAAAAAATTTTTTGGAATTTTCTTAAAACGTTATACATGAGTGAGCTGGCGGGAGACGGTCGGATGGTGGGGCGGTGAGTGGGCAGATGCGGCGCGGGGGCCGAAGTGTTGCAATGCAAAGCGTTCGGTGTGAAAAAGACGATCTGGGGAACAGTGTTACCGTTATTTAGCAAATCAATGATTGTTGTCTGAATATAAGAATTGTGAGAGTTGTATTAAACGTTTGAACAAGAAAATTATGTTTCATTAATTAGGCAGAAATGTGGTGCTCGTGTCGTGGTCGTGTTACAGTTTTGCGTGTCTGAAGTGTAGTTCCGCGCCGGGGTGGTTTGCGGTGCGGAGATTTCCATTGATACAGGGAGAAGAAGGATGATGTCTCGTTTTACAGAGTGGTTGCGCGGTGTGCGTGACTTTGCCTCGCATCGCGGGGGGGGGGTGCGTTTAGAGCCCTAGTTTGCCTTGTGGCTGGTGTGGCGATGGTGCTGCCCGGCACGGCGACGGCGGCCGAGCCCGAGGGCGGGCAGGCCTCCGAGCAAACGCAATCCCAACAATCTACTTCACCCGAGCAGGGTCAGGCAGCGTCGCCTGAACAGTCGCGGAAGGGGCAGAAGACCACTGAATCTTCGAAATCTGCCAAGCAAGGCAAGAGCAGTGTTTCCGCGAAGTCCGGCCTGCAGACCCGCGATGGCGGCGTCGGCCCGCAAAGTTACTGCCTTAAAGGGTCGAGCACAATCGCACAATGTTTTCCGGACACGGCTTTAGCTAATGCAGTTGCCAATGCGAATTACAAAAGTACAAGTGATACGTTTACACAGGCAATAGTAAACAACACCACAAATGTGACTATCACCGAAGGGTCGGCAGATCTTAGAAATCTTGATGGCATTCGGAATTTGACGAATCTGCAGACATTTTACGTGCCTTATCAACATCATTTGACCGACATTTCCCAGCTGGCAGGCATGTCAAGTCTTCGACATGTTAACGTTAATAGTGATGCCGTGATCGATTTCTCGCCTTTGAGTGGTCTTTATTTAACCAGCATTGGAGCCGGCAATCAGAACCTTGAGTACCCGCGTGTCGGGGGTTCAACTTCGACTATAACCCTTCCGAGTCCACGTGATATGGATGGAGCGTATCTTACTCCGACAAATATCTATCCTTCAAATGGTGTGTATAACAGTGGCTCGCATACGGTGACTTGGTCCTCGTTGCCGGCAAATGCTACTTGGGTGAGTTATAGTTTTTCCGGTCACAACACCAGTGTGCCCAGTGATGGTGGTGGTTGGCCTGCAGGAGGTGTAATCCAACGACGAGGTTGGCAGGTCAAATTTGATTTGGGTGATGGAACCCTGTACGGCACTGACATTATAGCCAATAATGGAAGTAAACCGACGGATCCTACTCGTGCGGGCTATACGTTTACAGGTTGGCATACAGGTAACTCATCTGGCCCTTTGGTTTCGTTCCCATATACGCCGGGTGGGGATGTGACGTTGTATGCGTCATGGACTGCGAATCCCTATTACTACTTTGACAATCACGGGGTTTCGTGGCCTTCGATGCCAACGGGTGGCACGCAGGCGCCTTATGATTCCGCAGTTCCGGCGTCTTCAGAGCCGTCGGCGAGCGTGCTGGCCGATTTGGCTGTTCCTGCGCATAATCATCTGACGGGTTGGGAGTATCAGCCGAGGAGCGGCGGCACTTGGCAGCCGTTCGTGTTCGGCACAACGCATATGCCTAATTACGATATCAACATCCGTCCGGTATGGGGATTGGACCAGTATTCGGTCTCGTATGATCTCAACGGGGCGTCCGCGTGGGGCAGCAAGCCGGCTGCGACGGACCATGATTATGGTTCGGCGATCTCGCCGGCCCCGAACACGTCGGATCTGATGCCTCCCGCGCACAAGCAGCTGGACGCGTGGGAGTATTCGCAGAACGGCTCCGACTGGGACCCGTTCGCGTTCGGGTCCACGCCGGTCCCGGATCATGCCATCACCATCCGGCCGACGTGGAAGGCCATCCCGCGCCACGTGACGTATGACGGCAACGGCGGCACGTGGACGTCGATGCCCGGCTCGCCGGTCGAGGTGGGCGAGGACGAGACGGTCGCTCAACCCAACCTGACTGGCCTGAATGCCCCGGCGAATAAGCACCAGGACACGTTGACCAGCGGCTGGGAGTACCGGAAGACGGACAGCACGGACAATTGGGCCGAGTTCACGTTCGGCGTGACGCATGTGCCAGCTTATGACATCACGGTTCGCCCGAAGTGGGTGACCGACCAGTACAACGTGAGCTATGCCGCGGGCGACGGTGCTGCATGGTCCTTGATGCCCTCGGGCACGACCACGTACGACTATGGCTCGACCATCCCGACTGAGCCGAACATCACGGGCATCACCGCCCCGAGCCACAAGCATCGCAATGGCTGGGAGTACCGCGAAACTGGCGGCAGCGGCAGCTGGGACACGTTCACGTTCGGCGCCCCGGGTACCGGCACCACGATCCCTGCGTACAACATCACGATCCGCCCGAAGTGGGTGCTGAACACCAATTCACTTTCGTATGACGTGAACGGCGGCACGGGTGGGAGCCTGCCTGCTGCAGATCCGTCGGTGGCGTATGGCGCGGCTTTGACGGCACCGGCCGCCTCGGCCCTGCCTGATGCTCCTACGGGCCATGAGTTCGACAAGTGGCAGCACAAGACCGGTTCGGGCAACTGGACCGACGGGTTCCCCTCAACGATGCCCGACGACGACGTGCAGATTCGTCCGGCATGGAAAGCGAAGCATTACAATCTGACGTTCAATCTGGGCGGCGCGCCCGGCACGGCGCCCGGCGGCGAGTCGGTGGAGTACGGCACGTCGGACGCGACGGATCCCGGTGACCCGACGTGGACGGGCCATACGTTCCATGGCTGGAAGGATGCGTCGAGCAATACGTGGACGTTTGCCGGCCCCGGTGTCTCGTCTCCTTCGCTGATGCCGGCGAATGATGTGGTGCTGACGGCCCAGTGGACGCTGAACACGAATTCGGTGACGTTCAAGGACCGCGGCTCGACGGTCGCGACCCGGACGAATGTCGGTTACGGCACGCTGGTGACTCCTCCGACGGATCCGACGCGCACCGGTTACACGTTCAAGGGCTGGCGCGAGCCGGGTGCCAGCGCGGACTGGGTGTTCTCTGGTCCTTCGGCCGATACGATGCCCGACCGTGCTGTGATGCTCGAGGCGCGCTGGGAGGTCAAGAGCTACAACGTGTCCTACAATCTCGACGGCGGCTCGTGGCCTTCGGGCACGGGCTACACCCCGGTGACCGGTTCGAAGGATTTCGGCACGATGCTTCCCACGCCGACTGCCGTGCAGCGTCCGACGAAGACGGGCTACACGTTCGACAGCTGGTCGTATACGGTCAATGGCGGCACGTCTCAGACAGGCTGGCCGACTGCCGTGCAGGCCGGTGCGATGGTCATCACCGCCAACTGGCGAATCAACCACTACAACGTCACGTACAATCTGGGTTCCGGCGGCGCCTGGCAGGGCGGCTACACGCCCGTGGACGGCTCGCAGGAATATGGTACGACGCTTCCCGCACCGGCTACGAACCAGCTCCCGACGCGTCCCGGCCGTACGTTCAATGGCTGGGAGTACTCGGTCGGCGGCGGCAGCGCGCAGACGGGCTGGCCGTCTACGGTACAGGCCGGCGCGATGGTGATCGCCGCCAAGTGGCGCACCAACAGCTACGGCGTGACCTACAACTTGGGTTCTGGCGGCGCCTGGCAGGGCGGCTACACGCCTGTGTCCGGCTCGCAGCCCTTCGGTACGGCGCTTCCCGCGCCTTCGACGGGCCAGGAGCCGACGCGTCCGGGCCATACGTTCCGCGGCTGGCAGTACTCGGTCGACGGCGGCACCCCGGTTTCGGGCTGGCCGACGAGCGTGCAGGCCGGAGCCATGGTGGTCACGGCTGTGTGGGACACCGTAAGCTACAACGTCTCGTATGATTTGGGTTCCGGCGGTGCCTGGCAGGGCGGCTATGTGCCCGTCTCGGGCTCGCAGCCTTTCGGTACGACGTTGCCGACACCCACTGGTGCGCAGGAGCCGACGCGTTCGGGCTATACGTTCCAAGGCTGGCAATACACGGTCGGCGGCGGCAGCGCACATGCTGGCTGGCCGGCGAGTGTGCAGGCCGGTGACACGGCCATCAAAGCCATTTGGACCACCAACAGCTACAACGTGACCTACGATCTTGGCACGGGCGGCGACTGGCGGGGCGGCTACACGCCTGTGTCAGGTTCGCAGCCTTTCGGTACGACGTTGCCGACGCCCACTGGTGCGCAGGAGCCGGCGCGTACGGGCTATACGTTCCGCGGCTGGCAATACACGGTCGGCGGCGGCAGCGCGCAGTCCGGTTGGCCGGCGAGTGTGCAGGCCGGAGCCATGGTGGTCACGGCCCTCTGGGATCCCGTAAGCTACAACGTTTCGTACAATCTTGGCATGGGCGGTGCGTGGCGTGGCGGTTATGTGCCTGTGTCCGGTTCACAGCCTTTCGGTACGACTTTGCCGACGCCCACTGGTGCGCAGGAACCGGCGCGTTCGGGCCACACGTTCTCCGGCTGGCAGTACACGGTCGGCGGCGGCGCGGCGCAGTCCGGCTGGCCATCCGATGTGAAGGCCGGCGACATGGTCATCACGGCCATATGGGACACGGTCAATTACAACGTCTCCTACGATCTCGGGTCCGGCGGCAGGTGGCCTTCGAGCTACATGCCGGTGGAGGGTTCGACGGCGTTCGGCACGACCCTTCCTGCCCCGGGTAGCGACCCGACGCGTTCTGGCTATACGTTCCAGGGCTGGCAGTACACGGTCGGCGGAGGTTCCGCACAACCGGGCTGGCCGACGGATGTGCAGGCCGGAGCCATGGTCGTCACCGCCTTGTGGCGGGCCAAGCACTACGACGTGTCCTACGTCCTCGGCGGCGGCGCGTCCTGGCAGGGCGGCTATACGCCCGTTGAGGGCTCGCAGGAATACGGCACGACGCTCACCGCGCCCACGACGCTGCAGGAACCTGCACGTCCAGGCTACGCGTTCGGCGGCTGGTCGTACGCGGTCGACGGCGGCGCGTCTCTGGCGGGCTGGCCGAGCGATGTGAAGGCCGGCAATATGGTCATCACCGCGTCGTGGACCCGCAACAACTACAACGTCTCCTACGTTCTCGGCGGCGGCGCCTGGCCTTCGAGTTACACGCCGGTGGAGGGCGCGAAGCCCTATGGCACGACGCTCACGGAGCCGACTACGGCCCAGCGTCCGACCCGCACTGGCTATGCGTTCGACGGCTGGTCGTATACGGTCGGCGGCGGCGCCTCCCAGAGCGGCTGGCCTGCCGATGTGCAGGCCGGTGCGATGGTGATCACCGCTCATTGGCGGATCAACCAGTACGACGTGTCCTACGACCTCGGTTCCGGCGGCTCTTGGGCCGGCGGCTACATCCCGGTGTCCGGTTCGAATGATTTCGGCACGGCGCTTCCTGCTCCCGGCAGCGATCCGACGCGTCCCGGCTTCACGTTCGACCATTGGGAATACATGGTCGCGGGCGGTACCGCGCAAACGGGCTGGCCGTTCGATGTGAAGGCCGGAGCCATGGTCATCACGGCCAAGTGGACGCCCAACAACTACAACGTCTCGTACGCCCTCGGCGGCGGCAGCTGGCCCGGTAGCTATACACCGGTGTCTGGTTCGAAGACATACGGCACGACGCTCACGGAGCCGACTTCGGCCCAGCGCCCGACGCGCACCGGTTTCGCGTTCGACCACTGGTCGTATACGGTCGGCGGCGGTTCCGCGCAGGCGGGCTGGCCAACGGACGTGAAGGCGGGCGCGATGGTCATCACCGCGTCGTGGACCCGCAACAGCTACAACGTTTCCTACGCTCTCGTCGGCGGCGCCTGGCCCGGCGGCTATACCGCGGTGTCCGGTTCGCAGCCTTACGGCACGACGCTCACGGAGCCGGCTGCGGCTCAGCGTCCGACCCGTTCGGGCTATACGTTCGACAGCTGGTCATACACGGTCGACGGTGGCACGTCCCAGGCGGGCTGGCCCGCGGATGTGGAGGCCGGTGCGATGGTGATTACCGCTCATTGGCGGATCAACCAGTACAACGTGTCCTACGTTCTTGGCACGGGCGGCAGGTGGCCTTCGGGCACGGGCTACACTCCGGTGACCGGTTCGAATGACTACGGCGCGAGCCTTCCCGCTCCGAGCACGGCCCAGCAGCCTACCCGTCACGGCTATGACTTCGATGGCTGGTCGTATACGGTCGGCGGCGCCACCCCGGTTTCGGGTTGGCCCGCGGATGTGAAGGCCGGCGCGATGGTCATCACCGCGGCCTGGCGCGCACACACGCATGCGGTCGCCTACGAGGCCAACGGCGGTACGGGCGGCAGCCTGCCCGCCACGGATCCCGCGGTACCTTACGACTCCGCGCTCACCGAGCCGACGGCCCTGCAGCGTCCGACGCCTCCCTCCGGCAAGTCGTTCGCCGGCTGGCGCTACGCCAAGACCGGTACGACGGCCTGGGATACGTGGGTGTATGGCGTGAACACGACGCCCGACTACGACATCACGATCCAGCCGGTGTGGAGCGCGAACCCGTACAACGTCTCCTACGACGCGAACGGCGGTGTGGGCGGCAGCCTGCCGGCCACGGGCCCGATGACCTATGGCTCTGCGCTGACGGCGCCGACGGTGAACCTGCCTGAGCCTCCGACCGGCCATTCGTTCGACAAGTGGCAGTACAAGGTCGGTTCGGGCAGCTGGATCGATGGTTTCCCGGCCGATGTGAAGGCCGGCGACATGACCATCCGCATGACATGGAGGATCAACCACTACACGGTGCATTACGACCGTAACAACGGTTCCGCGCTGCCCGCCGACACGCACCCGGGCTACGGCACGGCCCTGACCGCGCCGTCGAATCCGAACCGCACGGGCCATACGTTCGCCTCCTGGCGCTTCCAGGTCGCAGGCGGGGCATGGCAGCCCGGCTTCCCGACCACGGTGCCCGCCGGCGACACGGTCATCCAGCCGACTTGGACCACGAACCCGTACAGCGTCACCTACGATGCGAACGGTGGTGTGGGCGGCGGCTTGCCTGCCGCGGCGCCGATACTTTACGGCACCGCGTTGCACGCGCCGACGGTGAACCTGCCGGCGGCCCCGGCTGGCCACTCGTTCGACAAGTGGCAGTACAAGGTCGGTTCCGGCAGCTGGACTGATGGCTTCCCGGCCGATGTGAAGGCTGGCGACATGGTCATCCGCATGACATGGAAGACCAACTGGTACCGCGTGACGTTCGATCTGGACCATGGCACGGGCTCGGCCCCTGCGCAGACCATCGAATACAACCACCATGCCACCGATCCGGGCAGCCCGACGAAGGAACACTACCGGTTCGACTTCTGGACGCTCGACGGCTCGCATGCCTACAATTTCGCCACCACTCCGGTGACTGGCGCGTGCACGCTCAAGGCGCACTGGACGCGAATCACGCACACCATCACGTTCAACGTGGAAGGCGGCATCACCATCGCGCCGCGCACCATCGCTGACGGCGACCAGCTGGGCACGCTGCCCACGCCGACACGGACTCACTTCCGCTTCGACGGCTGGTTCGTGGACTCCATGGTCCGCAGCCTGGTTCCGTACGATCCGACGGCCCTGGTGACCGGCGACATCACCGTCATCGCGCGCTGGACCCGCATCGAGCCCGACAATCCTGCATGGCTCGTCACCCGGCCCGGCCAGGAATGGCTTGGCACGCAGCCCGGTCATGAATGGTTGGGCACGCAGCCCGGTCACGATTGGCTTGGCACGCAACCTGGGCACGAGTGGCTCGACACGCAACCCGGTCACGAGTGGCTGCAGACCCCTGAAGGTCAGCACTGGTCGGCAACTCCGGAAGGTCATGCGTGGGTTTCCACGCCGCAGGGCCATCAGTGGCTCCAGACCCCACAGGGTCACGCGTGGTTGCAGACGCCCGAGGGCTCGGCATGGCTCGGCACTTCCGAGGGTCACGCCTGGATCTCCTCGCCTGAAGGCCATGGCTGGCTGAACACCCCGGAGGGTCACGCATGGCTCGGGACCCCCGTCGGAGGCGCCTGGCTGGCCACTACGACCGACGGCCATGCTTGGCTCGCGACGCCTCAAGGCCAGGCTTGGCTTTCGACTCCTGCCGGTTCGGCTTGGCTCGCGACTACTGCTGGTCATTCGTGGCTGGCCACCCCTGCGGGCTTGGCTTGGCTGAAGACGCCGGCCGGTCAGAACTGGCTGAAGACCTTGGCTGGGCAGGCATGGCTTGCCACGCCTGAGGGCCGGAAGTGGCTCGCCTCCCAGTCGAAGCCGCAGCCGCAGTCGAAGTCTGTGGCGGCCACGGGTTCGGATGTCGCGGTGCCGATGGGCCTGATGGTGTCCGCCCTGATCATGGCGCTCGGTCTGCAAATTATCCGCAGGCGCCGCCGTGACTAGGTGATTAAATACTGGCCGCGCCCCACACACCCAACCTAGGCGCGGCCTCAGCTGGCAACTGCATCTTGCCGGCTCTTCTAGGGCCGGGCGCTGTCCGAAGGAAACCGGGGTTCTGCCCCTTGCGTTCCCTCAGACAGCGCCCGGCTTTCTTTATTTCTGCTCTGGCTGTTGTTCGTGTTATTGACGTTATTGTCCGGAAAGTGCACTCTAGAGTTGCCAACTTGCACTTTTATGACGCTGACGGAGCGTGATTGCAATGGGCACAAAGCCCGTTAGCGGTTTCGCTGCAAGATACGCCGGCGGAACGTTACGAACGCAGTGAGCAAGATGGCTGCGGAACCGATCAGAGCAGCGAGTGCTATCATGATGCGGCGGAAAAGTCCGCCGGTGAAGGGGAGAGCGTTCGTGGAGGGCGGGGCGCCGCCGAGGTACGCCTCGGGCGAGATGACGCTGAGCCGACTACCGCCACCTCCGCCTCCCGAGGCGTTGTTCCTCCAAGTGTCGTCGATATAAAGATGCGAACTGGTGTCGTAGGCGTTGGCGCTGTCGAACGCGGTGCTTTCGGGCAGGTCGAGGCTCCAGCTATGCGTGGTGGTGCCGTCGAAAGTAGCTGTGTTGTCCATGGTCGCGGTGCCGCAGACGTAGTTGCTGGAATCGGTGTTCGCGGTCTTGACGCAGGTCTTGACGGAGTTGTCGGAACCTTGGACGATCGGGGTGATCATGAGCGGCCCGTCGATAGGGCCGTCTTGCGTTTGCGCGTAAACCCAGATGTACGGTTTGCCGGTGACGTTGAGGCTGGCCGACCATTCATTATTGAGGCCGCCAAGCCAGATAGGATACATGGGAACCTGAATAAAGGAGGACGGCGGCCCAAAGACCTGGGTGCAGCCTGCGGGAATGTCGTTGTTATCGTTGCTCCAGCCGATTTTTGCGGGGGGTGCCGTGCCGTTTTGGCCGGGTATGTTGGCGGAGCAGGCGCGTATACGTACGGTGACCACATGTCCGCCGACTGAGGTTTTGATGCCGGAAGCGATGCCGGCAATGGAAAGTGTCCCGTCCGCGGCGAGCGTCGCCATATTGACTTGCAACCCCGTGTTCGCGTGTCCGGTGACGGTGGGCGAGCCGATAGCATTCCATGGCTGGGCGGTGCCGGTGGCGATGACGTGGTGGCTCGTAGGGTCGCGGTGCACTTCGCTGATGACGGGGGCTTTCGCCTCGTGCCACACGGCGTAGAGCGTCTGGGTTTTGGCTGATTGGTGCGAGCTGTCGTACTGCCAGAAGGTCGGTGCGTAAGTGCCGGGGTTATAGGCGTAGTCCGGTTGCGTGGCCGTCGGACTGGTGGACCAGCCGGCGAACATATCGTGCTCGCCTTTGGTGGGGATGACGTCCGCGGGGATCGGAGCCGTAGTGCGGTAGTGATTGTCCACGTCGGCGAAGCCGGACATGTCGGTGGGGGCGCCTGTGCCGCCATTGGCGTCGAAAGTGATATTGTAATACGGAATCATGCCGTTTTTCGACACCGGTCTGGCTGTTACGGTGTTGCCGGTGAGCGGGTCGGTCATGGTGGTCAGCACGTTGATGGTGTAGGAGCGGCCCATTACCGGTTGGACTTGGGCTATCGGGACGCCCGATTCGGTGAATGTGCCGATGCCGTTTTCCGTTGCATGAAAGCCCAGAGGCGTGGTGATGGTGGTGACGCTGCTTGCCATCGCACTGGCGACAAATGAGTTCGTGTTCGGGGTGTTCGTTACGGTGATGTCCGCGGTCGGGCTCGCACCGAGGGGAGCGTGAACCATTGGCGTGTTGTTGTCGATTACGGGCCATGGAACCTTGGCCCACTGGGCGTAAAGCGTGAGGGTTCTGACGGGGTTGGAATCGCCTTGGGCCACGGCGATGGTGTCGCCAGGCTGGTAGGGTTTGCAGCTTGTCGAAGAGACTGGGCTTGCGCAACTGTTCCAGCCGGTGAAGACGTATTGGGACATGTTGGCGGTGAGCACGTTGCCCTGCGGCACGGTGATGGTCGCCGCCGCGGTGGTGGTGTCGTAGGAGACGGGGGTGAAGTTCGTGACGCCGCCGTTCGCGTTGATCGCGAGCTGCACGCCGGTCGGCGTGAGGCGTGAGTCCCAATACGAACCAGCGGGGTTGCTGGAAGCCGCACGCGTCTGCAGAGCGCTCAGATTGCCAACAGAACCGATATGGGTTGCGTTGTTGTCGAGGCTTGACATTTCCTCCCAGTTGATGGTGCTGTCGACGTTCGAAAACGCGGTGTTGCTCAGTTGTGTGTTCGTTCCCAGCTTCAGGCGGCGCAATCCGTTCGGCAGAAGCTGGGTCATCGAAGACATGGCCTTGGTGGTATCGAAGCTTGAAATGTCAAGGGTTGTGAGGTTGGTGCATCCGTCGAACATATAGGCCATATCGGTCACGAGGGAGGTGGCGAAGTTGGGCTGGACCCACGAGGTGAGGGAAGAGCAGTCATTGAACATGTAACTCATGTCGGTGACTTTGGTGGTGACGAAACTTGAAAGATCCAACGAAGCGAGTTTGTTGCAGCTTTGGAACATGGCGTTCATGTTGTTGACGTTGCCGGTGTCGAAATTGGAGAGGTTGAGGTCGGTAAGCGAGGAACAGCCGGCGAACATGTGGGCCATGCTCTTTACGGCGCGGGTGTCGAATTTGGACAGGTCGAGCGAGGGCAAAAGCGAGCAGCCATTGAACATGTCTGACATGCTGGTGACGTTGCCCGTCTTGAAATTGCTCGAGAATTTGATTGAAGTGAGGGCATTGTCGGCGTCGAACATGTTGGACATGTCTTCCACGTTCGCGGTGTTGAAGCCGGAAAGGTCCAGTTGGCTCAGCCCGGTGCAGAAGTAGAACATGCTGGCCATGCCCGTGGTCTGGCTGGTGTCCCAGCTGGTGATTCCGTTGATGGTGGTAAGCGAGGTGCAGCTGTCGAACAGTCCGGCCGCTGCGGATTCGGCCAGATGCAGCGAGCCGCCCGTGGTGTCGACGCTGGTGAGGTTGTACATATTGGTGAACATGGGATTCAGGTCGATATCGCTTTTGAACAAGGTGAGGTTACCTTCAACTTTGACCCCGACAATGCTGCCGCGCCGTGAATTCCAAGGAATGTTGCCTTGTCTGTTCGAGATGTCAGGGCTTGTGCCGCCGGTGAGGTGCAATACGCAATCGCTTGTGATTTGCCATTGGACGGTGCTGCTGTCCTGGCCGCTTACGCCTGTGGCCCCGCTGTATGGCGTACCCCAGTTGGCCCAGTTTGTCGCCCTGCAAGTGGCTTGAGGCCCTACCTGCGGTTGGGATGTTTCCTCTTGTGGCCCGATTTGGCTTGAGGTTTTTACGGGGTTTGTGAGGTTGTTGTTTCCGGAGTTGTAGAAGTTGGTTTGTGCCGTCGCTGACGCAATGTTTGAGTCGTTGGTAAATGTTGTGCCGTCGGTTCCGCTATCGGCGCTTGCAAAAACCGCGCAGGAAGCTACGGCTGCGCATACCGCTGTCGCAATGATGCGCAGCGCAGTTACGAACGAAGGCTTTTTCATAGGGAATCACCTAGCTGACACGCCTGGAGTAACGCATAAAAAGCCCACGAAGCCCCCGTCCTGCTTTTGAGAACGGAGGTTCGCAATGGGCTTTGTAATGCGTGTTGACGATTTACCATAGGCCGATCAGCTTCCACCAGAGCGTGCCCACTCCGGCGTAAATAATGAGGTTGACGAGGCTGACGATGAAGCCGACCTTCCACCATTCTTTCTGGCTGACGTAACCGGTTGAGTAATAGATTGATGCGGTGCCGGTGCCGTAATGCGTCATGCCCGGCGAGATGCAGGTCAAGAGTCCCAGCAGCATGGTCGCCACGATCGGTGGCACGCCAAGCGAAACTAGGATGACCGCAAACGGGATGAAGAACGTCTGCACGTGAACGAGCACGCTGGTCAGCAGATAATGTACGTAGAGATAGAGCAGCACGATGACCGTGATGGCGAGCCATGCGGGGATGCCGGCGACGCTGGAAGTGAGCACTCGCTTGATCCAGCCGACCACGCCGGTTTTGTTGAGGTATTCGGTCACGCCGATCAGCGGGGCCAGCCAAAGCAAAATGTTCCAGCCTTGCTTTTCGGCGAAGACGTCGTCGAGATCGATGATTTTCAAAATCAACAGGGCGGTGAGGCCGAGCATGGCGATCAGCGTGTTGTCAAGCTTGGTGATGGTCGAGGTGCCCCAAAGTACGACGACGAGCACGAAGACGGCGATCATCAGGTACTCGTTCAATGCCATCTTCGGCATCTTCTTGAGCTCGGCCTGTGCGGTCTTGTGCACGATGGTGAGGTCGGCGCTTTGGCCTTGCGGGTGATGGATGGCCAGGATGACGATTGGCACGATTACTGCGGCGAGCAGCGTCGGGACGCTGGCGTACGCGAACCACTGGAACCACGAGATCTTGATGCCGAAGGTGCTGGCGGCCATGCTGGCGACCAGCGGGTTCGTGGCCATCGAGGTCAGGAAAAGCCCGCCGATAATCAGGTTGAGATGGAACGTAGCCAACGTGAGGAACGAGCTGACGGAACGTTTGCTCGGGTCCTTCGGCTCGTTAAGCGCCTCGACCAGCGACTGGTTGATGGGGAAGAGGATGCCGGCGCCGCGTGCATTGGTGTTCGGAATGACCGGAGCCAAGACCAAATCGCAGACGGCCATGACGTAGGCCAGGGCCAGCGGGCTGCGGCCGAAGTGGGCGATCAGCCAGTAGGCCATGCGCGCGCCGAGGTTCGTCTTACGGAAGCCGATGGCCATGAAGAACGCGAAAAGCACGAGCCAGACCGGGGCGGAGCCGAAGAATGAGATCAGCGTCGCTGCCGGCATCGTGAAGGTGACTCCCAGAAGCGTCATCATCGTCAGCGAAAGTATGGAAAGCGGGGCCACGTTGAAGACGCACCCGGCGAGGAAGAAGAGCACGATCGCGAAGCTGTGCCAGCCCGTGGTCTGCACGTGCGCGGGCGCGGGCGTGAACCACATGAAAATGAGGCCGATGCAGCATAGAAGGAAGAGGGCTAGGGGAATTTTCTTCTTGGTGAGTACCGAAGACATAATGGCTGCTCACGGTCCTTTCAACTCATGGTTTTATCGTTCTCTTTAAAGCTTTCCGCCACCTTCCGCTCGCGCCATGAAGCGCACGAAATCCACGGTCTTTCCCACCGTACATGTTGGGATTTTGTATTGCATTGGATGACTGAATGCGTTCTGTCTAAAAGAATTTCCAGAACCTACTGTTTTTATCTATCGTGTCGAAGAAACGAATTTTTTCGCCATCTTCTGTTGTATTATTCGCTAAAAAAACTAGCAAAAATCCCCGATTTCGTCTTCGCTGATAAAGAAATGTGACAGTGTGGAGTTTCCGACGCATTCGCGGTGTAGTTGCTTTTGGGATAAGTCGTAAAGGGCGAAGTTGTTGCGTCAAAATGGCGTAACTCCAAAAAAGTGTAAGAAAATACATTTTTATCTCCAAAAAAATGTAAATTTCTGCACTTTTTGGAGATAACTAGAAAACGGCATATACATTGGCAATATTTGACGGCAACTTATGTTGGGATATACTGTTCATATGGGATTTGAGGAAGAAGAACCGTTGATTCTTCCGTCAGCTTTTAAGCATGGGGTGTCAGAAAATGACATTTTGCATGCATATCGACAGGCGAGGGGACCGGTGGACGTCAACTACGACAGAGACCCGCCTACGTATATGTATGTGGGGCCGGGAGTTTCCGGAGCAGTGTGGTATGAAATCGGTACGGCAGCAAGAGCTGGGTATACTCAGGAATTGATTGTGCATGCGATGAAAGCGCGTGAAAGCTACCTTAAGAAGGAGGGGTTGCGATGAAGTTTTCCGATTTGTCAAAAGAAGAGCAGCGCGAATTGGCTGCTTATGGCGAGGAAATCAATGATGAGATGGATGCGCGTGTTTCTCCCGCGCCGGGAGACCCCACGATGGACTCGCGTTGGGACCCTTCGCGTGAATTGAGACGGCTCAATTATCAGCGTCATGCCGTCGAACGTGACATCGACCATACTGTTCAGCAAAGCCGAAACCGTGGCCAGTCGTGGAACACCATTGGCCGAGCTCTGGGTATCACCGCGGAAGCGGCTCGTCGGCATTACGGCAAGGGCCGCCTGCAGGTCGCCTGATTAGGTTTCGATTTTCGCCGGTAATGTCAGAATAGTGCACTTCGGCAGTGCCAATTTGCACTATTCAGACACTAGTGTCCAAAAGGTGCGTTTTGGAAGTGTCAGAGTGCACTTTTTGGACGATAGGGTCAGAAGAATGCACCTTTGCGGGTACCGGCTTGCACTTTAATGTCAGTGACGTCGGAAAAGTGCGTTTTGAGGTGGTAAAACGCGCGTTTTCGATAGTAGCGTCTGAATGGTGCACTTTGCAGGCGCTAACTTGCACTTTTATGGCAGTAGGGAGGCGCTCGCAGAATCTGGCACGCGAGATCTGCAGAAAATCACTGGCGTTCGCGGACAGCTAATGTGACTGTTGAAATACTGGTGAGCTTGCTGCCCATGCGCACCTCTACGCGCCAAGTTTGCAATGTTTTACCGACGTTTTCCGGAGTTGCGGTGGCGGTCAATGTGCCGGAAGTCACTGGGCGGAAATGATGCGTGCTGATGTCCACGCCGACGGCGATATGGGTGGCGTCAAGCCGCGCCATAGCGCCCAAACTCGCGGCTTCCTCGGCCAAAACCGCGTTCACTCCGCCGTGCAGAATGCCGAAAGGCTGTAGAACGTTTTCTGTAACCGGCAATGTTAAGATGACCTTTGACCGCGAGATTTCCTGTTGTTTGATGCCCAGATAATTCGCAAGTGACATAATATCGAACCTCGCATTCGTAATAGGGGACATGACGCTAAGGAGCCAACATGGCGACAAGTCACGATTTTGAGACTGTCAAAACGTATGACGAAATACTGTTCGACCGCCTCGACCATATAGCTAAAATTACCATCAATCGACCGGAGAAGCGAAACGCTTTCACTCCGAAAACCATCGAGGAGCTGCTCGACGCCTTCACCATCTGTCGTGACGACGCGACGATCGGCGTCATCATCTTCACCGGAGCGGGCGATCTCGCCTTCTCGTCCGGCGGCGACCAGGGTGTGCGTGGTAACGGCGGATATGTCGGCAGCGACCACGTCGCGCGCCTGAACGTGCTCGACCTGCAGCATCTCATTCGCATCATCCCCAAGCCCGTCATCGCGATGGTCAAGGGCTGGTCCGTGGGCGGCGGCAACGTGCTGCAGCTGGTCTGCGATTTGACGATCGCGGCCGACAACGCGAAGTTCGGTCAGACTGGTCCCAAGGTCGGCAGCTTCGACGCGGGCTACGGCTCGGGCCTGCTCGCCGATGTCATCGGCCAGAAACGCGCGAAGGAAGTCTGGTTCCTGGGCCACTTCTATACGGCCGAAGAAGCGCTGCAGATGGGCTGGATCAACAAGGTCGTGCCGCTCGCGGACATCGAAGAGGAAACGCTCAAGTGGTGCGACGAGCTGCTGACCAAGTCGCCCATGGCCCTGCGCTTCATCAAGGCCTCCATGAACGCGGCGACCGACGGGCTCGCCGGCCTGCAGCAGTTCGGCGGCGACGCGACGATGCTCTTCTACACCACCGACGAGGCGAAGGAAGGCCGCGACGCGTTCAACCAGAAGCGCAAGCCCAACTTCGACCAGTTCCCGAAATTCCCGTGATCGGAGGCCGTTGCGCATATCGCGGGGCCTGCACTCGCGTGCGCGTAACGGTTGCTTGACTGGGCATAGTCGCAACGGATTAGGGGGAAATCTGTTATGGATAATTGGGTGCTGAAACGCGCGATGCTCACGCCGGAACGTACGGCGGTTTTCGACGGCGAGACGCGCTATACGTTCGGTGACGTGTTCGACGAGGCCCAGAGGCTGGGCGCGGTGCTCGACCAATTCGGCGCGTTCAAAACGCAAAACGTCGCGATGGTTTCCAACAATAACGTCCGCGGCTATCTGTTGGCTGTGACGCTGCTGCTATACGGCAAGACGGTGGTGTGGCTCAACAAGCGCCTGACCAATTCCGAACTCGCGGAGCAGATGCGCGATGCCGGCGTGGCCTGCTGCCTCAAGGATGACAGCCTGCCGAACGATTTGCTGGGTGAGTCGTCGGCTACCAGCGCGGTTGAGAAAGATGTTGCCGCAAGCAAGAGTGCTGAAAACCTTGAAAGTCCAGCGAATGCGAAGGTTCGCATTGTTGGATTCGATGAGATATTCGCAAAGGCCCATGATTTCAAGCTTGGCGGCACCGGCAAGGTTTCGGGTGATGTACAAAAGACCTCCGGCAATCCCGCTTTGGTCTATTGTTCTTCTCCATCCGCGTTGGCGGAACCCACCGCGAAGAATTCCGTCGGTGATAACGACGTGGATCCCATAGTTTCGGCTCCGCCGATTCCGCGCGAATTCGACGACGACCAGGTGGTGAGCATCATGTTCACCTCCGGCTCCACTGGTGAGCCAAAAGGCATCCAGCAGACGGTGCGTAACCACTTCACCTCGGCGACGAGCGTGGCGCTGAACCTCGGCACGAGCCCTACTGACGAATGGCTTTGCGCGGTTCCGATTTTCCATATCAGCGGCTATTCAATCGTTTTGCGCGGCCTCATTTTCGGCGTCACCGTGCGCCTGATGGATCATTTCGACGCTCCTGAAATGGAACGGATTCTCACCAACGAGCCGGTGACATGGGTCTCTGTCGTGCCGACGATGCTCATAGAACTGGTGCCCGAACACGAGAAGCGCGTCACGGCGTCTACGGGCTCGGCGGCCGCTTCCGATTCCGGTCTGTCCGGTTTGCCTGGTGACAATGACGGGCCCATGCCGCTGCCTGCCAATTTCGGCTATTCGCCGGCGTTCAAGGGCTTCATTCTTGGTGGCGAAAAGTCCGACCTCAAACTGCTGAAACGTTGCCACGCGCTTGGCATGGTCGTCGTGCGCTCGTACGGAATGACCGAAACCTGCTCGCAGATCGTCGGCACCGGCACTGGCGATGGTGCTCGCAAGCTGTTGGCAAGCGGCAAGCCGTACTTCACCACGTCGCTGAAACTCGCGGAGAAAACCGGCGAAATCCTGATTAAAACCGATGCACTCACGCCTGGTTACCTCAATTGTCCCGGCGTTTTTGAGGCCAAGAAAACCGCCGATGGCTGGTACTGCACCGGCGACGTCGGCCATATCGATGACGACGGCTACCTATACGTCGACGGCCGGCTCGACAACATGATGATTTCTGGCGGCGAGCACGTCTTCCCTGAGGAGGTCGAGCGCGTCTACGCCGATTGCCCCGGCATCGACGAGATTGCCGTCACCGCCGAACCCGACGAAAAGTGGGGCGAAGTTCCAGTGGCCTACGTGATTTGCAAGGCTGAAGCCGAGAAAAATGGCGGCAGTAAAGGTTCCAATGCGGAGGTCGCGGCCTCCCTCGCTGCTCAGTGGCGCGAGTTCGGCCGAAGCAACCTGGCGCATTACAAAGTCCCGAAGCGTTTCTACCGTGTCGATTCCCTGCCGCGCACAAGCACCGGCAAGGTCCGTCGTTTCCTGCTTGGTAAAAGCTGAAGCCGAAGGCGGACTATGTCTCCGGGGAATGCTGGCTGACCGTTGCAGAGGTCGGTTGCCCGTTATCTTTCTGCTGTCAATCCAATCGTCGTTCATCCAATCGTTGCCAGCGTGAGTGTTTCTGCCGGGTTCGACGTGAATTCTGCTATCGCGCACAGCTTCGGTTGTAGGGCATTGCCTATAGGTCGTCGCCGTGGAACCAGCGTCGGAAGCGGAGGCGGCGGCCCTTACTGGAGTTGGAAGCGAAGTTTAGGGTGCGCTGGTGGGCGTTGAGCATGCGAGAGCGGCACCAGTCGGCGAATGCGTCGGGGTCGGGCAGTGCGCGGGTGTCGACGAGCACGCAGCCGTTCACGTCGCCGAACCGGTAGCCCCTGCCATTGAATATCGTGGTGTTAATCTTGCGTGCGGCGGAGGGGCCGATGACGATGGCGTGTGGTGTGCGGCGCACGCATTCAACCTCTTCCCATGGCACGCTGACGGTGTATGTCTTGCCGGATACCCATCGAATTAGTTCCAATCCTCTGTTGGAGGCGGTGAGCCGGCATGGTGTCTCCCAGCCGGGCCCGTAAAGCTGCGCGCCCGTCACTCTGCGCCACTGCAAGCGGTGCAACATTGCGTTGGATGTAACCGCCGGGAACCAAGTGTGCCATTGCCTGTACAAGCCAAACATCATTGCCATATGCCTGATTCCGCGCGAGAAAAAAATAATCAGGAAAGCCGATAAAAGGATAAATGTGACAGCGCCAAAGAAGATGGGATGTTTTTGCTGGTATATCACGCCGTCTAGGATGGTGATGATGTCTCCGACGGAGCAAATCACGAAAAATGAGATGCTGAACAACTGGAATTTGCGGCCATAAGCATTGGCGGCATCGACGAATTCTTCCATGACTGGTACCGTGAGTATGAAGTCATAGTGCTGCTCGTCAGAGGCAAGTTTGACGAATGGCTGGGCGATCTGTCCATTCATGTATTGCTGTTCCATAAGATCACCAATCCTCTGGGAACCAACTGTCGGCTTCCATCTGTCCTAGCATGCCAACAATGACTGTTCCAACGGCAATCCCTCCCGGACCTGCGAATGAGCCGAGTATAGCTCCTGCAGCGGCACCGCCATCGCCGACGACAGTGACAACGAGGTCCTTTGCAGCACGTTTGCCTCCGGCCTGTAACGCTCCTGAAATGCCACCGGTCTTGTAGCCCTCATGACCTCTGTGGATAATGTCGTAGACATTGTAGACAGCGATAGCTCGGCCTAGGAATTTTCCGCCTAGTGTGCGTTCGCCATATTCGGGCGTTTCCTTTTAAAAGTAACTGTAATTATACTAATTTAATAATAACAGCGTATCCGAGTCGATGATGGGAATGAGAGGGTATTGATATAGCGCATGTCTGTTTCCCGTGCTTTTCGTTACGTAATGTTGTCCATATAGTGGACGTTGTGGCGGTGGTCGCACTCGGACTCGCCTATGGTAATCCACTAAACGGGTCACGAACCCGAAAGAACTTGGTAAATGTTGAAAGGAGGACGCCATGAAGAACGGATTGATGAGTTTTAACGCGCAGTCTGCACGAATTATTAGCCCGTCTTCGTTGGCGGCCTGATTTTCGCATTCAGCTTGAGCCCCGCCAATGAAGGCAGGGCAAGCAAGCAAATCGTTCAGTCGAACGAAAAATGATATGAACAATATCTAGCGTATAGCTTTCTGAGCCCTGCATTCAAGCGCAGGGCTCATTTTGTTATTACGTCCCAAAAGGTCACCGTGGTAATGCCGCAAGTTCGTGCACGAACACAACTGAAAACTCGATAACTCAACAATGCAAAACTCAAAACCGACTAGTCGGCCGGAATCCATCGCATTCCGCAAGGATTTCAGGTCGGCCGCCCGCGAAGCGCAGGAAGCAAGACGCAACGCAGGCCGCGGGCGGCAAGGGCGGCAACGAGCGACGAGAGAACGAATGAAGCAGTAATCGGTGCGGAAAAGACAAACGTACCGGAGGAGAACATCATGACATCAGTCGACACAGCGACTGGAAACGGCAGTGGCAGTGGCAGCGGCAACGTTGGGGTCGCCGCACGCAAGGCAAAACTTCAGGAGATGGCGCACGATTCGGTCGGCACCGTCATCGCCGCCTCGATGGTCGGTACGGCCATTGAATTTTACGATTTCTACGCCTACGGCACCGCCTCGGCCAATTATTTCCCGAAGATTTTCTTCTCGGACAAGACCAACCCGACCGTAGCGCTTCTGGTCAGCCTTCTGACCTTCGCCATTGCGTTCATCGCCCGCCCGCTCGGCTCGCTGATCTTCGGCCACTACGGCGACAAGATGGGCCGCAAGACCACGCTGGTCGTCAGCCTGATGACCATGGGTCTCTCCACCTTCCTCATCGGCTGCCTGCCGACGTATAGCCAGTGGGGCCTGCTCGCGGTCGTCGTGCTCTGCCTTTGCCGCTTCATTCAGGGCATCGGCCTGGGCGGGGAATGGTCCGGCGCGGCTCTGGTCGCCACCGAAAACGCCCCGGCCAACAAGCGCGCGCTCTACGGTTCCTTCCCGGAGCTCGGCGCGCCGATCGGCTTCTTCCTCTCCAACGGTACCTACTTCGTGCTTGAGTCCTTCTGCACCCCGGCGCAGATGCTCTCCTGGGGCTGGCGCGTGCCGTTCCTGCTCTCCATCGTGCTTGTCGTGGTCGGCCTCGTCGTTCGCGTCCACATGGAGGAGACCCCGATCTTCCGCCTCGCTCAGGAGCAGAAGAAGACTGTCAAGTCGCCGCTGAAGGAAGTCTTCCGCACCAGCTGGCGTCAGGTCCTGCAGGCCACGTTCATCGTCGCGGTCACCTACACGCTCTTCTACACGCTGGCCACCTGGTCGCTCGCTTGGGGCACCAAGACCAAGCGCGAAGGCGGCGGCGGACTCGGCTTCACCAATCGCGAGTACCTGCTGATGCTCATGGCCGGCATCTGCGTCTTCGCCCTGTTCATCGTGCTCTCCTGCGTCTACGCCGACAAACTCGGTCGTCGCCGCGTGCTGATGTTCTCGGCGGTCGCGCTGGTCGTCTTCTCCTTCGTCTTCCCGTACCTCTTGATGGGTCACCGCAACTTCGTGGAGATCATGGTCTTCCTGTGCGTCGGCTTCGCCCTGATGGGCATCGCGTTCGGCCCTGTCGGCGCAATCCTGCCCGAGCTCTTCAGCGCCAACGTCCGTTACTCCGGCTCTGGCCTGGGCTATAACCTCGCCGCCATCGTCGGTGCGGCCTTCGTCCCGACCGTCGCCACCTGGCTTTCCTCCCACTGGGGCGTGCGTTCCGTCGGCCTTTACATGGCTGTGATGGCGCTGTGCTGCTTGGTCGCCCTGCTCACCTGCAAGGAAACCAAAGACACCGACTTCACCGCGTGATTGTGCCGGGCTGCCGCTGTGCGGTTCGTTGTGCAGGCCCTTCGGCGGCAGTCCTTATATATATAGGCGGCTAAATAAGCGGTTGAACGTTCGATTGTCATTTGCCGCAAAGGTTTTTATAACTGAATATTAATAATTAAAAAGTAATATAAAGATTTGAAAATGGTTATTGATTCGAGATTGATTTCGTCTCAAATATATTTATTACCTGTTCGATAATTGGACGGCGGCACGATTTGCATTGTGACCGGCGTTACAATGAACGGACAACGGGACAAAATCCCTATCGATCAAGAGCCAATTTCTACGCACGGCAGGCAGAGTGCTTAGTCGTGCAAATAATAATAAATTATGCAAGGAGTGCATATTATGGCAGCACAAATCTGGTACGAAGACGACGCTGATCTCTCCGTTCTCGACGGCAAGAAGGTCTGCATCATCGGTTACGGTTCGCAAGGTCACGCTCACGCGCTGAACCTGCGCGACTCCGGTGTGGATGTCGTCGTCGGCCTGCGGCCTACCTCCAAGTCCGTTGAGTACGCCAAGGAGCAGGGCCTGGAAGTCAAGCCCGTCGCTGACGCGGTCAAGGAAGCGGACATCATTATGTTCCTGGCTCCTGATCAGTATCAAGGTCAGATTTACAAGGACGAGGTCGAGCCCAACATGAAGCCTGATGCGGCGCTCGCCTTCGCACACGGCTTCAACATTCGTTACGGCTACATCAAGCCGGGCAAGGGCCACATGACCTTCATGGTCGCCCCGAAGGGCCCGGGCCACATCGTCCGTCGTGAGTACGTCGCCGGCCGTGGTGTGCCGGTGGTCGTCGCCTGCGAGAACGACGACAAGGGCGACGGCTGGGCCATCACCCTGGCTTACGCGAAGGCTCTCGGCGCACTGCGCGCCGGCGCCATCAAGACCACCTTCAAGGAAGAGACCGAGACCGACCTCTTCGGCGAGCAGGACGTGCTCATGGGCGGCGTCAACCACCTGGTCGAGACCGGTTTCGAGGTCCTCACCGATGCCGGTTATCAGCCGGAGATCGCCTACTTCGAGGTCTGCCACGAGCTGAAGATGCTCGTCGACCTGATGAACGAGGGTGGCTTGAACAAGGCTCGTTGGTCCTGCTCCGACACCGCTCAGTACGGCGATTTCACTTCGACCGTCATCGACGAGCATACCCGCCACAACATGGAGCATCAGCTCCAGCGCATTCAGGATGGCTCCTTCGCCAAGGAATTCATGGACGACCAGGCCAAGGGCGCCCCGCACTTCAAGGAGCTGCAGCAGAAGTACAGCCACGAGCGCATCGAGACCGTCGGCCCGAAGCTTCGTTCGATGTTCTCCTGGCTCAAGGGCAAGTCGGCCGACGCCGACGAGAACGAGTCCTTCAACGGCGACATCGCCCGTACGCAGGTTCAGAAGTGAGCTTGCTGCGGTTGCTCGTTTTGAGCTGCTGAGTTGAAGTTACTCGTTTCGACTGATTGAGCGGTTTCGCTCGTCAGGTTCGAGAGTTTCGTAAGGGTTGTCATCGGGTTTCGCCCGGTGGCAACCTTTTTTGATGCATACGTCACGGCGTGAGCTGACGTTTGCGTTGTAATAATCGCGATATTTCAACGGCTTATTATTTTGAAGATAGAGGTTTTCAGTAAATTTTAAGAGAAACACCAATAAAGTAGAAATAATTTCTTACCAGTGATAATATATTTTTACTAGGAACTGTTTCACTACAAAGGAGTTGAGATGAGCACAGGTCCATTATTGGTTGTTCTGCTTATCGCCATCGCCGTGATAGTGCTGCTGATCGTCAAAGTCAAGATGCATCCGTCTCTGGCTTTGCTGATTGCCGCATTCTTCGTGGCGTTTGTGACGAAAGTGCCATTGGGCAAGATTACCGATACGATTCAAAACGGTGTGGGGGATACTCTGGGGTTCCTTACGCTGATTATCGGCTTCGGCGCCGTTCTAGGCAAGCTGCTTGAAGTCTCGGGCGGGGCCCAGCGCCTCGCGTCGACGATGCTGCGGGTTTTCGGTAAGAAGCACGCCACCATCATCATGGCTTTGCTGGGATTGATTTGCGGCATTCCGGTATTCGTTGAGGTAGGTTTCGTGCTTTTGGTCCCGCTGGTGTTTGTGGTGGCCAAGGAAGCGAAGATTTCCCGTCTGAAGGTCGGCATCCCGCTGGCCACTTCGCTGATGGTGGTCCATTGCATTCTGCCTCCGCACCCCGCTGCAACGGCCATCGCCGGCACCTTGCACGCCGATATCGGCACTGTCATTTTGCTCGGCCTCTGCGTTGCCATCCCGTCGGTTTTGGTCGGAGCCGTTCTTTTCGCGCATTTCGCGATTCCCGAGAAGGATGACCCGAACGAGAACCTCGAAGAGGATCCGTCCGCCAATTTCGTGGAGAAGGACGAGAAGGATCTTCCCGGCTTCGGCATTACGCTTTTCACCATTCTTCTGCCGCTTCTCATCATGGTGGCGCGCACGATCTGCGAGCGTGTGCTTCCTGCGGACATGCTGGCCATGAAGTGGATCAACGTCATCGGCAACCCGATCACGGCGTTGATGCTTTCGCTGCTGTTCGCCTATTTCTCGCTCGGCCTTCACCGCGGCATGAATATCGAAAAGCTGCAGACCCTTACGGACAGCTCGTTCGGCCCCATCGGCGGCATTCTGCTGATCATCGGCGCCGGCGGTGCGTTCAACGCGGTCCTTACCGCTTCCGGCGTGGCCCCGAGCCTCGCGAAGGTTCTTTCCGGCCTGCCCGTCAGCCCGATTATCCTGGCCTGGCTCATCGCGCTGATCCTGCATTTCGCCGTCGGTTCCGCCACGGTCGCGATGATGAGCGCTGCCGGAATCGTCCTGCCGATGCTGACCGCAACACCGGGATTGTCCCCGGCGATTATGGCGCTCGCCATCGGAGCCGGTGCCATCGGCCTCACCCACGTTACGGATTCGCTGTTCTGGATGGTCAAGGAATATCTGCATATCACGGTTCCGCAGGCCTATAAGACACTGACCGTAGGCACCACCATCACATCCGTCGTGGCGCTGTGCATGACCCTGCTGCTGAGCCTGTTCGTCTGAGCGCGCAACGCAACATACCTATATATATATCTATATATCCGCGTTAATTAATCCGTTTCGTATCGATTCATACGCGACGGAAGGCAAGAAAAACAAGGAGTCGAAATGACAAATGAAGTATTGGGAAAGCCGATCAGCCAGTGGGTTGACGAATTTCCGCTGATCGATACGCTGATGAAGGAAGAGGAGACGACGTGGTTCAACGACCGTCTCCAGCCCACCGAGCAAGGCATGAAGCAGGTCGGGCTGAGCGTCAAGGACGTCGATGACGCCGCGGAGAGGCTCAAGCGTTTCGCGCCGTTGATCGAAGAGCTGTTCCCGTCCACCAAGCCGACGGAAGGAATCATCGAATCCCCGCTCGTCGCCGTTCCCGATCAGCGTCATGCCCTTTCGAAGCGTTATGGGCAGGAACTGCCGGGTCAATTGTGGGCCAAGCTGGATAGCGAGCTTCCCATCAGCGGTTCGATCAAGGCTCGTGGCGGCATCTACGAGGTGCTGAAGCACGCCGAGGATTTGGCCATGGAAGCTGGGCTCCTCACTTATGATGACGATTATCGCAAGCTGGGAACTCCCGAAATGCGCAAGTTCTTCGGCCAATACAAGATCGCCGTAGGCTCGACGGGCAATCTCGGCCTGTCCATCGGCATCATGAGCGCGGCGCTTGGTTTCGATGCCAGCGTGCACATGTCGGCGGACGCCCGCCAATGGAAGAAGGACAAGCTTCGCGCCAACGGCGTGCACGTCTTCGAGTATGAGCAGGATTATTCGGTGGCTGTGGCGGCTGGCAGAAAAGAAGCCGAAGCCGATCCGATGGCTTACTTCATCGACGACGAGAATTCCTCCACGCTCTTCCTCGGCTATGCGGTGGCGGGCCGCCGTCTCGCCGGTCAACTGCAGGCTTGCGGCGTCGAAGTCGATGAGGATAACCCGCTGTTCGTCTATCTGCCCTGCGGCGTCGGCGGCAGCCCGGGCGGTGTCGCGTTCGGCATGAAGACGGTGTTCGGCGACAACGTCCATTGCATCCTTGCGGAACCGACGCATTGCCCGTCAATGCTCATCGGCACCTATACCAAGGAATACAACAACGTCTGCGTGCAGGACTTCGGCATCGACAACGTCACGGCGGCCGACGGACTGGCTTGCGGCCGTCCCTCGCAGTTCGTCTGCAAGGCCATGGAGCATCTTATCGACGGATTCCTGACCATCGACGATGACGAACTCTACCGCATCGAAGCCCAGCTTCACAATGCGTGCGATATCGATATCGAGCCCTCGGCGGCCGCTGGCTTCGTGGGCCCATGGCGCGTGCTTGCCGGCAAGGAATATCGCGACCGCATGGGCCTTGACGACACCAAGATGGCGCACGCCACCCACGTTTCGTGGTGCACGGGCGGCTCGATGGTTCCTCGCGACGAGATGGCATCGTACATCGAAAAGGGGAATGGCCTACTGTAAAGCCGGGATTTTGAAGTGATGTTTTCGTCAGGCGTGTGTGTGGCGTTTGCCGTGCCGCGCCTGACGATTTTTATATCCCTTTTGCGGAAACGGGATACGGCTGCTGTATAGGAGGAAGTCCGATGGATGAGCAGAATCCTTTGGAATCAGATGCATACCATGGTTACGAATATGATGGGGGTATGGCAACAAAACGATTTTCTCGCGCTCGCAATGCGGAAGAGGAAAAACTTGATACGCAATTGCTCCAGCAATTCGTTCCGCTGGTCGAATTCCTCGGCAAAGTGCTCGGGCCAAGAAGCGAGGTAGTGCTTCACGATGCTTCCAAGGCCGACAAATCCGTTATCGCGATTGCCAACAATCAGGTTTCCGGCCGTCAAGTGGGGGCGCCTGCTACCGATTTCATGCTCAAGCTGTTGCAGGAAAGCAATTCGAAGGGCAAGGATTATGTCGTCGGCTACCAAGGAAGAACGGCGCTGAGCAAAAACGCTTTGATATCGTCCACGTACCTGATTCGGCGGAAGAAGCGGATTATCGGCGCTTTATGCATCAACACCGATCAGACTCCTTTCCTCAGACTGGAACGAGCGCTGGAGGAAGTGGGCGCGTCCTATTCATTTGCGGCCCAAGACGAGACGCCTCAGTCGCACGAGGAAGAAAATCTCATCACCTCGATTGAAGACGTCGCCACTGAAGTGATTGCCGATGCCAGCGCCAAGGCCGGCACGGGCGTCGAATCCTTCGGCTTGGACCAGCGCCTTGCCGTGATCTCGCAGTTGAACGACCAGGGCTATTTTAATTTCAAGGGTTCGGTCGCCAAAGTCGCCAAGCAGCTGGGCATCTCGGTATCGACGACGTACCGCTATCTGCATATGATCGACGATCAGCAATGAGTTTTCTTGCGCCGGCAAACTGATATTTCGTTTGTTGGGCTGCAAATTCAGCAAGGGTTGTCATCGGGTTTCTGCCCGATGGCAGCTTTTTTGATGCGTGGATAAGTTCAGAGTGCTTGTTGATAGCTGCTGATGAGCCGTTGCCGATTGTTGAATAGACCACTGATGGCTGTAGCTGATTGTTGATAGGCCGGAATAGGCCTCTGGCGGGCTGTCAAACAGCTGCCCAATAACTAGGCAGTTTCGTTGCGTGATACCTGCATTGCATTGTATGACGACATAATGGTGTGACGTACTTCACAACGAATAAAAACGGTTAAAACGTAATTATTGCCTTGATGTAATGCTGAAACGTTCTGCTGTATGGCGAAAGGTCGCGGCGGGGCGGATTCGCATCAAACCTTATGCGTGAAAACAGGCGTCATCTCGCGCAATACTAGGCAAAACGTGAAGACGGAATTGCGATACGCTACTTAGACATTACAAAAAAGAAAGCAATTTGTACCAGCGCGAGAAGGCACTACGAGTGCCGACAAGAGGCAACGCGCAATGTTCTAAGGATAACAGCCATGACCACACGTAACGATTTCAGCAAGCAGGGTAACGTCTTCAGTCAGCAAGGTGATTTTGCGGGCAAGCGCGATTCTGCAAGCAAGGGCGGCAGCCGCCCGGCCAAGCGCGGCATCTTCGCGCGCAAGCACAAGGACTTCGCAAGCAGCTACAAGTTCGTCGACACTTCTAAGAATTCCTCCAACAAGCAGGGCATTCTTTCCCGGCTCGGTTCATGGAAGCGCATCGCGGTCTTGGCGTTCGTCTTCGTTTGGGTCGCGCTCGCCTGCTTCGCCACGTTCAAGGCGTTCAACACCACGACTATCGTGACGGAAGATCCGCAAACGGTTTCCGCGACTTACGAGCAAAAGCAGTCTGATGCCGACAAGCCCGCCGCCGCGGTTCCTGCTGTGGATTCGGCTTCTGTGACGGCGTAGGTTCCCAGCGGTCGCGCCGATTGTGCGTTAATCCGCGACTTTCGGAATTTGCAACGAAAAGCGATGTTATTGATTGTCGAGCAGCCAGTCGAGCAGATTCTCCTGCTTGATGCCGTCGTGGTCGCCGTTGCCGATGCGGTCCAGAGTCAGCAGAGTTTTGGGATGGTTGTCGTCGATGTTTTTCAGCGGTGCGAGTTCGCGGCTGAGAGTCGCGCTGTCCAACACGGTCTGCGAAACCTGGAAATAATGAACCCCGTCGGCATCGGTGGCGCAAAAATCAATTTCCTTGGTGCCGATTTTTCCGATGGAAACGGTGCGAAAGCGCCGCAAAAGTTCAAGGTAAACCACGTTTTCGATGCGATGGCAGGTGTCGCCGCCGGATTTGCCGAGGAACCAGAACCTGAACCCGGGGTCGCCCAGGTAGTATTTCTCAAGTGTTTTCATATAGGCTTTGCCCTTGATGTCGTATCGCTCGGCCCTGAAGAGTAGATAATTTTCGCAAAGCGCTGCTATATATTCGCGGACGGTGTTGGGGGAGATGCCCTTATGCTCCTGTTTCATCGTGTCCGCGATGCCTTTGACTGAGGTGATATTGCCAACGTTGTCGGCCAGGAATGCGGCTACTTCGTTGAAAGCAGGCATGTCGATTTTCGGGTGTCGCACCGCGATGTCTTTAACGAGAATGGTGTTGAACACGCCGCTAAGGTAATCGGCAATGCTTTGTTCGTCGTCGAGATAGGTGGTGTATGGCAGGCCGCCGTAGGTGAGGTAACGTTCGAACGATTGGTCGGTGGTTTCGGATTGTGGCCGAGTCGTTCGGTACTCAGCGAACGAAAGTGGGAACATGTTGAGTTCGACGTAACGGCCGGTCAGCAGTGTCGCAAGTTCGCTGGAAAGCAGCTTCGCGTTCGATCCGGTGATGTAGATGTCGGTATCGTTGCGGATATACAGTGCGTCCACGGCTTTCTCGAAGTGCTCGACGTGCTGGATTTCATCCAAAAAGATATAGTTCTGACCGTGTTGCAGACGCTTGACAATGTAGTCGTAAAGCGGCTTGGCTTCAGTTGGGTAGCTCTCATCGAGACTTTCGAAGTTGATGGCGATGATGTTTTTGGGATTGACGCCTTCTTTGGCGAGGCGGCCGCGGAAGATTTCGAGTATCTTCGACTTGCCGCTGCGCCGCATTCCCGTCACGACTTTGATGGGTTCCTTATCGCGCCAGCGTTCCAGCCAATCCAAATAATAAGGACGATCAATCATTTTCAGCTCCAAACCTGTCAGTCTGTTGACAACTTTAGCATGAAATTAAAAGTTCTGTCAGTCTATTGACACAACTTTTAGTTTAGGTATAAACCTGTCAGTCTATTGACAAGATTGATAGAAAATCGAAAGTTCTGTCAGTCTGTTGACAACTTTTGTGGGAAAGTTCGGAAATTGTCAGCCTGCTGACAGGATTTTGGATTCTCGCAGGTGCTTTGGGGGCGTAATGGATGAGGTTGGTGCGCGAGTTTGCGCCGGCGGCGGGTTGCGATCAGATTCGCAGAAACAGTGTCGTTTATACTGCTGGGGGCTCGAAAGAAGTTATATTGTGACTAAGATTGTCTATTATCAATAAAGGGAGTGGATGGCCCGCTGCCGGGAAGATTGTTGGAAGGATATAAAAACAATGCAGGAAGATAATAACCCATATGGTGGCGGCACGTCGCCGCAACCCAATACGCCATACAACGGCCAGCCGGTATATCCGTGGCAGCAGTCGGCGGATTCCGCGCCGCAGCAGCAGGCCAACCCGACGCAGCAGAATGCAAACCCGACGCAAGCGCAGCAGCCGGCGAATTTCGCGGCCCCGCAGCAAGCGCAGCGCATGCCGTGGCAGCAGCCAGTAAATTCGGTACTTCAGCAGTCGGATTCTGCACTGCAGCGCTCGTCGGAGCCAGAATCACAACAGCAGAACGCAAACCCGACGCAAGTACCGCAGTCGGCGGATTCCGAGGCGTCGCAGCAATCGTCGGGTTCGGCGTGGCAGCAGGTAGATTCGGCTTCAGAACAGTCGAACGGTTCGGCGTCGCAGCAGCCGTTCAATCCCGGACAATCGCAGCAATCTGAGACTCCGTCGTGGCAGCAGTCGGGCACGGCCCCTCAGCATTTGCAGGGCTCGTGGCAGCAGCCGGTAAATTCGGCACCGCAGCAAACAGCCGGCATGCCGGCGCAGCAGCCGATGGGGCCCATGTATCAGCAGCCAGTGGAGGTGTCGTCTCAGCCGCCGACCACTCCTGTCTCTGCGCCCCCGATGGGCACGTCATCCCAACCTCCAATGGGCACGTCGTCTCAGCCGCCGGCAGGCATGTCGCCGCAGCAGCCGTTCGGACAGGCGCCGCAGCGTCCGCGTATGGCCATCGTCTCGCTGATCCTGGGCATCGTCGCCATCGTTCTCTTCTGGATTCCCGTCGTCGGCATCGCCTGTGGCATCGCGGCCATCGTGACCGGCTTCATGTCCATGCGCAAGATCAACGCCGGAAGGCTTCCTGGCAAGGGTCTGTCAATCGGCGGTCTTGCTACCGGCATCATTGCCGCCGTCCTTTCGGTTATTGTGTTCATCGCCTCTTTCAATACCATCATGGACGCATTCAACGGCAATGGAACGACGAGTTTCTCTGATTCTTCCGCCATCTCGGCCACTCCGCGTGGCGACGATCAGCAGAAGAAAGAGCAGGAAGACTACAAGAACCCGGAAAAGAAGGTGCTGAAAGGCAGCGGAAGTTTCACGGATACCGAAGTGAAAATCGCCTCCGCCAAGCGGGGCCCGAAGGATCATGAGGGGAACTGGACGCTAATCATTACCTATCAATATAAGAATACGGGCAAGGAGAAGACTTCTTTCCTGAAGGCTGTTGACGATAGGGTTTCCCAGAACGGCGTCAATCTCGCAAAGGACTATCTTCCGGACAACACTGAGGGATACAGCTTCGATAGCTACGACGCTGATGTAGCGCCCAACGCCAGTTCGAAAGTCACTGTTGCCTACAAACTCGTCGACGGCTCAACGCCTGTGAATGTGGTGCTCGAGTCCGGGATTAATTTCAAAGAGGAGACATACGTTACGCAAACCATCAACATTAAGTGATGGAACAACGGCTTTTGTAATAGAAAACCGTGATTGAAAATCTGCTCCCAAAGGTTTGAATATCTTTGGGAGCAGATTTTTGTTGTTTCTAGGAGTTTGCCGCACTCTTTTCGCGCTTCTCTTTCAGCACTTCGGGGCGGGCGGAGGAGACGTCCATATCCTTGAGCTTGACGATGTGGGTGTGGTGCGTGAACTTGAAGCCGAAGTAGAGGATGGCGACGAGAATGACGCTGAAATAGGTCATCAGCAGCTCGCCCACATTGCCGGAAGCGAAGGCGGGGAGATCCTGGCCGCAGATCACGACGAGGCAGATTACGATGGCGAGAATCGGGCCGAGCGGGAAGAGTTTCGCGTGGTACTTCAACTCGGAGAGCTTGTGGCCCTGCAGCTTGAATGCGCGGCGGAAGCGAAAGTGGCTTAGCGCGATGCCCATCCACGAGATGAAGCCGGTCAGGCCGGTTGCGGTAACGAGCCACATATAGAACTTTGGTCCGAAAATGCTCGACGAGAACGCCAGCGCCTCGATGCAGAGCGTGGTAATCAATGCCGCCAGCGGCACCCCGCGCTTGGTGGTGGTGCCGAGGAATTTCGGCGCGTAACCGTCTTTCGCCATGCCGTAGAGCATGCGGCTTGAGGCGTAGGCTCCCGTGTTGACGGCTGACAAAATCGAGGTCAGCACCACGGCGTTCATGATGCTTGCCGCACCCGCCAAGCCGGCCTTTTCGAAGACGATGGTGAACGGCGACATCGCGATGTTGGTGTCGGAAGCGCCGAGGAGGTTCTTGTCGGTATACGGAATGATTGCCGCAATCACGAAAATCGAAAGCAGATAGAACAGCACGATACGCCAGAAGACGTTGTTGATGGCCTTCGGCACCGCCTGGCTTGGGTTCTCGGATTCCCCGGCAGTAACGCCTACGACTTCCGTGCCTTGGAACGAGTAGCCGGCGATGAGGAAGACGCCCATGATGGCGGGCAGGCCGCCGATGAACGGCCCTCCTTTATAGGTGAAGTTCTTGAATCCGACGGCCGGTTGGAACATGATGCCGCAGATCATCATCAGACCCACCACGATGAAGATGATGATGGTGACCACTTTGATCAGCGCCAACCAGAATTCGGTCTCGCCGAACGCGGAGACCACGAAGGCGTTGAGACAGAAGATGATCACGAGCATGGTCAGGCTCCATACCCAACCCGGTGATTTCGGGAACCAATATTGCATCAAAAGCGCGGCGGTCGAGATGTCGGTGGCGCCGGAAATCGCCCAGTTGAGCCAGTAGTCCCAGCCCATCGCAAACCCCAGCGCGGGGTCGACGTATTTCGAGCTATACACCGAGAACGAGCCGGAGACCGGCATGTTCGTGGCGAGCTCGCCGAGGCTGGTCATCAGGAAGTAGACCATGATGCCCATGGCCGCGTAGGCCACGAGTCCGCCGCCAGGTCCGGCCTGTGCGATGGTGCCGCCGGAGGTCATAAAGAGGCCGGTGCCGATGCACCCGCCGAGCGCAATCATCGAGATATGGCGGGTTTTGAGCTTGCGGACAACTCGGTTGCCGCCTTGATTTTGTGGTTTGCCAGCTTGCGTATTGTTGCCGGAAGCGGCGTTTGCGTTGTTGCTGCTCATGCTTTGGCCGCCATCGCGAGTAGGAATGTCGTCATCGTCAAAGGGGCGTGGTGGTGGCTTGCGTTGGGCATATACCTTATACTCAAACCGTTGCCGCCTCTACTGCTCGTAGCGTTACTTCTTGCTGTGCCCGACTCGCTGGTCATGTGGCGCTCCTCTTTCACGGGATTCCCTGCTCGTGTATTACATATCGCGTCCTTCGGCGCGATGTTTGCGATGGAAATAAAACTCATGGGCCGTTTTGGCCGTGACTGGCGGTCGGAATTTGCGGCTCGCTTGAAAATTCCCCCAACATTTCGAAAGTGTAAGGGTGCAAACGGATATTTGTGCGGATAGGTTCAGGATGCGGTGAAGCTTTCCGGTGATTCGTGGCGTCGTTCTGGTTTTGCGTTACGTATTAATGTGTTCCTGCGTCCCACCTGTTTCAAGCCAGTTTTGCTTTTTGTGATACAAACTCTCATTTATGCGTCGAGATAGTCCACGTTATGAGACGCGGCCCGAAACTTTTGCATTTCGGCTAAAAGGGAGCGATAACCCCTGAAATTGCGTGTTGCTTATGTGAAAGCGTCCAATTAATTTTGTCATTTTTTATCATATATCGTCATTTTGCCGGTGATAAACCCCGCAAAACCGGGCTTCGAAACCTTGATGTCATCTCTCGCGGCGTACTCTATTCACTATTGCGCGCATAAGCAGCAAGAAGCGAAGGGAAGATTATGACACAAATGGATGAAAGCAGGAATGCCAGAACCAATGCCGAAACCAACGCCAAAGCTGCAACCGATACCTCGGCAAACATCCGCGGTGGCAGCGCCGGCGAAACGACCAATAAGCTCGAGCGCGGCCTGAGCAACCGGCATGTCCAGTTCATCGCCATCGGCGGCACCATCGGCACCGGCCTTTTCCTCGGCTCCGGCAAGTCGATTGCGCTGACGGGCCCCAGCATCATCCTGGTCTATATCCTCGTTGGCGTGATGATGTTCCTTCTGATGCGCGCCATCGGCGAACTGATGTACTACGACCCGAACCAGCACACGTTCATCAACTTCATCGGCCGCTACCTCGGCTCCGGCTGGGGCCATTTCGCGGGCTGGACCTACTGGATCGTCCTTATCCTTATGGGCCTCTCGGAACTCACTGCGGTTGGCACATATTTCGTCACCTTCTTCGACACGTTCGGCTTCAACCTGCAAAAATGGCAGCCGCTCATCGAGGTCTGTTTCCTTGCGGTGCTCGCGATTATCAACCTCATCGCCGTCAAAGCGTTCGGTGAAACCGAATTCTGGTTCTCGATGATCAAGATCACCCTGATCGTCGGCCTGATCGTTACGGCAATCGTGATGGTTATTATCGGATATCACTATCCCGCCGTCCATATTCACGGTCTCGACCACGTCAGCCCCGCTGGTCACGCCGGTTTCGACAACATCTTTAAGGGCCTTTCGCTGGCCCCGAACGGCTGGCTGGCGCTTCTGATGAGCTTCCAGATGGTCTTCTTCGCCTACGAGATGATCGAGTTCGTCGGCGTCACCGTCTCCGAGACCAAGAACCCGCGCAAGGTGTTGCCGAAAGCCATTAACGAGATCATCATGCGAATCCTGATCTTCTACGTAGGCGCGCTTGTCGCCATCATGCTCATCGTGCCGTGGCGCACGTTCAAGCCGAACAAGGACGGTTCCTTCGCTTCCCCGTTCATCATGGTCTTCCAGTACGCGGGTCTCAACTGGGCTTCCGCGCTGGTCTTCTTCGTCGTGATCACCGCCGCGTCCTCGGCGCTCAACTCCTTGCTCTATTCCGCAGGCCGTCATCTCTTCCAGCTGGCCGAGGTCTCCACTTCGCCCACGCTGCGCAAACTCGGTGTCGTCTCCAAGCGCAAGGTACCGGCGCGTGCCATCGTGGTCTCCGCCTGCTTCATTCTCCTCTCGCCGATCATCAACGCGATTCCGAAGGTCTCCAACGTCTTCGTGCTCTTCTCCTCGGCCTCCAGCGCCGTGATCATCTTCGTCTACGTCCTGACGATGATCGCCCACCAGCGCTATCGCCAGTCCGCCGATTTCATGGCTGACGGTTTCGTGATGCCGGCCTACAAGTTCACGAACACGCTGACGATAATCTTCTTCGTGTTCATTTATGTGACGCTTTTCCTTTCCTCGGATACGCGAGGCTCGGCCATTGCCGGGCTGGTCTGGCTGGTGCTGTTCGGTGGCTATAGCCTGATTCGTTACCGCGGGAAAGAAGCCGAGCTTTTGGTTTGAAAGAACCATAACCGTTGCCGTTAAAAAACCTTCGATTGGAACGTTTGATTGCCTCGACGCACCCTCTCTCAGGCGGGTTTCGCTGTGAGCGAGAAAAATTTTTAAAAGGTTTTTAATGATTTTTCGGTTCGCGAAAGTATCGCAAAAAATACTTTTTCCGATAGTTATTATTGGAACCTAATTGTAAAAATCGTTGTGAAACGTGGGGTTTGAATCGGAAAAATGAAACGCCGTATTACCTAAAATTGTATTGGAATCCGAGTATATTACATTAATGTAATATGTGCAACGCTAGCTGGCCCTCGATTGGGCCTAAAACTGTTCCCGTTTGCCGGGAAAGTGATACAATAAAACTATCTGTAACGCAGATTTTCACGAACAAACGGAGGTAGGAAATGGCTAAGGCAGTTAAGGCACAGCATGGAGTTCGTCAGCTTCAGGAGCGCACTTGGTGCGTTCGTGCGACGTCGGAGCTGGCTGATTGGGTTCTTTCGGGCGCAGCGGACGAAGAGGTTCGTCCTTCTGCACTCATTCGCGAGGCGGTTGGCGAGTATCTGAAGCGTCATCACGCTGATCTTCGTCCGGTCGCCAAGGCCTGATTGAAATTTTCTAAAACTTTCCGCGTTTGCGCTTGATTTGCGCGGGCGCTGCCACTCGTCGCTTGATGCGGCGGGTGGTTTTTTATTGCCTTTTGGGGTGTCTCTCCGGCGAATCGGGGTTTGTCGGGAAGCGGGTTCTGTCAGTGTGCGTATGGTGTTGCGGTTGAGAAACGGCAAGCAGGCACTGCAGAGAACCGGTTCCTTGGCTGATGTAAAGTATGATACTCTTCACATTTGGTAAAATACTGATAGTGTTAGCTATTTAATGGTGTTAGCATTATGTACGCAATAATCTTCTAGAAACGGAATGGTCATGGGATTCGAACAGGAAGCGCTGCAAACGCTGCGCGATACCGTACATGGCAACAAATCGGCCATGTGGCACCAGGTCGAGGGCGCAGGCAAGGGCGAGCCGTTTGTGCTGCGGCATCTGCTTAAGCATGGCACCCAGACCCCTTCACGTCTTGCCGAAGCGTTGCATGCCAGCTCCGGCAGGATTTCCGCGTTGCTCGGCACGATGGAGAAAAAGGGCTATGTCACGCGAGAAATCGACGATCACGACCGGCGCAATATCCTTGTTTCCCTAACGCCGAAAGGCACTGAACAGGCTGAGCGCGACCGCGATGACATCGATTCCGTTGTCCGTTGGATTTTCTCGCAGATGGGGGAGCGCCGCACCCGTGAGTTCGTCGATCTCGCCCAGGAATTCATGACCTATATGTCGGTGTGCAAGCCTGGCGCTCCAAGGCCTACGGCCGAAGAGGTCAACGCAGCGTTCGCCGCCAAACGCGAGCAAAGCGACGAGAAGGCTGAGGCTGCTTCCACGCAGACTAACGGGTGATGCCCGGCTCCGGCCTTGCCGACGGATTCCAGTGCGGTGATGCTGGTAAACGGCATCTGGTGGTCAAGAGGAAGCCGTTTACCGGTATGAATGTGTTGGATGGGACTGTTGGTGCTGGTAAACGGCATCTGGTGGTTGGTAAGAGTCCGTTTCCCGGCAGTAAGTACGGTTTTCGGTAATCGGCATTTGCGGCCACGTGTTCATTCTGCAGATTCCTACGCGTTGGGTGAAAAGCAGGCATCATCCAGAAGTCGCGAGTATTGTACTTCAAGTCAAGAAAATATTTAACATCGTTAATCATTATGGGTGCTCGGTAATTACGACTCCGAGGCCAAAACCAATACGGAAGGGGATTCATGCTTCGCATCAGCAAATATCTCTCCAAAACGGAGATCGGGCAGCTGCTGCTGAGCCTTGCGTTCATCGCAGGGCAGGTCTTTTTCGACCTGAAGCTGCCGGACTACATGTCCAAAGTCACGGCGCTGGTCGAGACGCCGGGCAGCAAGATGATCGACATCTGGAAAGAGGGCGGCAAGATGCTGCTCGTCTCTCTGGGCTCGGTGATTTGCGCCATCGTCGTCGGCTATTTCATGGCCCGCGTCGGCGCTTCGTTCAGCCAGCGTCTGCGCTCGCTTGAGTTTCGCAAGGTGGAATCCTTCGGGCCTGCCGAAATGAGCAAGTTTTCCACAGCCTCGCTCATCACCCGCTCCACCAACGACATCACGCAGATCCAGATGTTCATCACCATGGGCCTGCTGCTCGTCTTCCGCGCGCCGATCATGGCCGTCTGGGCCATTTTCAAGATTGCCGGCAAGGGCTTCGAATGGACGGTCGCCACGGCCATCGCCACCGCGATCATGCTGGTTTTCGTCATTATCATCATGATCATGGTGATGCCGAAGTTCCGTTCGATGCAGCGCCTGACCGACAACATAAACGCTGTCGCCCGCGAGAACCTGACCGGCCTGCGCGTCGTCCGCGCCTATAACGCCGAGGATTATCAGGAAAACAAGTTCGCGCGTGTCAACGACGATTTGACCAATACCCAGCTCTTCACCACCCGCGCGATGGCCGCGATGAACCCCGTCATGTCCAGTGTGATGAACGGCCTCGGCCTGGCGATCTACTGGATTGGTGCCTACCTCATCAAGGACGCGGCGCTGCCGGCCACCAAGCTTACCGATTTCTCGAACATGGTCGTCTTTTCCAGCTACGCGATGCAGGTCATCATGGCCTTCCTCCTGCTGAGCATGGTCTTCGTGCTCTGGCCGCGTGCCGACGTTTCCGCCCAGCGTGTGCTGGAAGTGCTCGACACCGAGCCGAGCGTGAAGTCCGGAACGCTCAAAGAAGGCAAGCCCGGCGAGACCGGAACCGTCGAGTTCAAGAACGTCAGCTTTGCCTACCCCGACACCCGCGAGGCGATGCTCAAAGACATCAACTTTACCGCCAAGAAGGGCCAGACCGTCGCGTTTATCGGCGCCACCGGTTCCGGCAAATCCTCGCTGGTGAACCTGGTGCCGCGCTTCTACGACGCGACCGAGGGTGAAGTGCTCGTCGACGGCGTCAATGTCAAGGACTACGACATCAAGGATTTGCGCGACAAGATCGGTTACGTGCCGCAGCAGTCGGTGATGTTCAAGGGCACCGTGGCTTCCAACGTGAGCTATGGCGACCGGCCCGGCGACGCCGAGACCGTCGAGGTCGCCGACACTTCCACGGCCAAGGGGCGCAAGCGCGAATTGGAGCTGATTGCAGGCGAAGACAAGCGCGACGAACTAACGCCCGAACAAATGGCCAATGTCCGCGAATCCAGCGAGGTCGCGCAGGCCGACGAGTTCGTGGAGCGCATGGACGGCGAGTACGAGGCGCCCATCGCGCAAAGCGGCTCCAACGTCTCCGGCGGTCAGAAGCAGCGGCTTTCCATCGCCCGCGCCGTCTACCGTCACCCCGAAATCATGGTCTTCGATGACTCGTTCAGCGCGCTCGATTTCAAGACCGACCGTGCGGTGCGCGACGCCCTCAAGAAAGACGCCGCCGAGTCCACCAAGCTCATCGTCGCCCAGCGCGTCGGCACGATCATGGACGCCGACACCATCGTCGTGCTTGACGACGGCAAGGTCGTGGGCGAAGGAACGCACAAGGAACTGCTCAAGACCTGCAAGGTCTACAAGGAGATCGCCGAGTCCCAGCTGAGTCCCGACGAGCTGGCCGCATAATCTCGCGTCTACTGCTTGGGAACGGCATCTGGCGCATGCTCAGAGTCCGTTTTCCCGCAGGATTGTGTGGATGCTGCTGGTAAACGGCTCCTAGCTCGGGCTTAGAGTCCGTTTCCATGCAACACTGCCAACGCTGTGCTGGTAAACGGACTTTAGCCCACGCTTAGAGTCCGTTTCCCAGCACTAATGAAATCGCAACTGAAATAAAAGTAAAACGTCAATAGGAAAGTAGCCAAAATGCCAAGAATGAGGGGACCGGTCGAGAAGCCGGCTGATTTCGGCGGAGTGATGCTCAAACTCGTGCGTTACTGCCGCAAATACCTGCCCGTCATCATCATCGCGCTCGTTTTGGGCGCGGCCGGCACCATCTGCCAGATCATCGGGCCGGATCAACTGAAGAACATGACCAACGCCATCGCCAAGGGCCTGCCCGCCCTGGTGCACGGCAAGCCCGTGATGGGCGCGGTCGATATGGGCGAGGTCACGCGAATCGCATGGCTGCTGGTCGGTCTCTATGCCGGCTATGCCATCCTCGGCTACGCGCAGCACTGGATGATGGCCACCGTCACCCAGCGCATCGCCCAAAGCCTGCGCAAGTCGATCTCCGACAAGATCAACAAGCTGCCGCTCAAATACTTCGACCACACCAGCTACGGCGACGTGCTTTCGCGCATCACCAACGACGTCGACGCCATCGGCCAGACCCTGGGCCAGTCGCTGGGCATGCTCATTACGTCGATCACGCTGTTCGTCGGCTCGCTGATCATGATGTTCTACAACAACGTCATCATGACGCTTTGCGCGATTGCGGTCTCGGTTTTGGGCGTCGTGGTCATGCTGCTCATCATGCACTATTCGCAGAAATACTTCGCCCGCCAGCAGATCGCGCTCGGCGACGTCAACGGCCACGTCGAAGAGATGTACTCCGGCCATATCGTCGTCAAGGCCTACAACGGCGAAGCCGACTCCATCCGTCGCTTCGAGAAGTACAACAACGACCTCTACGATTCCGCGTGGAAGAGCCAGTTCCTCTCCGGCCTGATGGGCCCGATGATGAACATGATCGGCAACCTGAGCTTCGTCGCGGTCTGCATCGTCGGCGGCGCGCTCGCCATCAACGGGCAGATCGAGTTCGGCGTCATCGTGGCCTTCATGATGTACGTCCGCCTCTTCACCCAGCCGCTTTCACAGTTCGCCCAGGCCTTCCAGAACCTCCAGCGTTGCGCCGCAGCGTCCGAGCGCGTCTTCGGCTTCCTCGAGGAGCCCGAGATGAGCGACGAGAGCAAGAAGCCCGCGCTGCTCGGCCGCGACCCGAAGACCGGCAAGCCCGTTCGCGTGCGTGGCGACGTCGAGTTCAAGGACGTCAGCTTCGGCTATGAGCCAGGCAAGCCGATCATTCACGACTTCTCGGCGAGTGTGAAGGCCGGCCAGAAGGTCGCCATCGTCGGCCCGACCGGTGCCGGCAAGTCCACTATGGTCAACCTCTTGATGCGCTTCTACGATATTGACGGCGGCGCCATGTACATCGACGGCATCGATACCTCGACGGTCCCACGCGCCAACGTACACGACCAATTCTCTATGGTTCTGCAGGACACATGGGTCTTCCGCGGAACGGTCAAGGAGAACGTCGCGTATAGCAAGAAGGGTGTCACCGACCAGCAGATCGAGGACGCATGCAAAGCCGTCGGTCTTGACCATTACGTGCGCTCGCTGCCGCAGGGCTACGACACCGTGCTCGACGACAATTCCTCGCTTTCGCAGGGCCAGCGCCAGTTGCTGACGATCGCCCGCGCGATGGTGCAGGATGCGCCGATTCTGATCTTGGACGAGGCCACGTCGTCGGTCGATACCCGTACCGAGGAGCTGATCCAGAAGGCGATGGATGACCTGACGGTTGGCCGCACGAGCTTCGTGATCGCGCACCGTCTCTCGACCATCAAGGATGCGGACATGATCCTGGTGATGAACCACGGCGACATCGTCGAACGCGGCACCCACGACGAGCTGCTGAAGAAAGGCGGCTTCTACGCCGACCTCTACAACAGCCAGTTCTCCACGTTGGTCGCATAAGCGCCCGCAGCCGATGGTTTTATCAATCAATAAGTGCGCATCGACCCGCCCAAGCTGCTTGCCATTCGGTTCGGTTTGAGGCCAAGGCATTTTACATAACAAGAAGCCGTTCATTGCGTGGTAACGCGCAGTGAACGGCTTCTTTATTCCGTAAACGTTTATCGTTTTAAATAATACTGTTAACTTGTCGCCGAACCTACCGCATTGTTGAGGTGGATGTTCGGTTAAGTGGCAAATTTGGCAAAAATCCGCGCCGAAAGCTGATCAAGAAGGCGAGGCCGGCCTGATTGTATTAGATAAATATTATAGATATGTGTAGTTTTGGCTGGCAAGAATGTCGACAAGATTATTGTTTTCATACGTTCAGAGAAAAATCAACTGATTTATTAGGCATTATATTGCATTGTCTCTAATCTGCATTACGATAAACGTTAAACGAAGAGATGCAGCGTATCTCACTAAGAAGGTATCGAGAGATGAGTAGAAGGAGCACGAAACTTGTCGGCGTTCTGGCTGCTGCGGCAATGATGCTGAGCACCGCCGTCACTGCGTTGGCGCAGTCGACGGGTAGCAGCTCGGCTGACGGTGAGCAGACCAGCGTGCAGAGTACGAATGCCGCCCAAGGGCAGAATGGGCAGCGGCCCGGCGATAGCGGTTCGTCCAATGACGCGCAGCAACAGTCCACCGGAAAGCTAAGCCAAGCCAACGATAAGAAAGGCGATGCGGGTGCTGCCAAGCCAAGCGATTCCGCAAATGCCGAGGTCAAGAGGGACGCTGCTCCCGCGGCCCAGGCAAACGGCCCGGTGCAACGTCAGCAGCCCACGATCAGCCAGCAACCAGTGATCGGTCCGCAGGCCACGTGCCCGGGCGGTACGTGGGGCACGGCCAGCTATACCTGCGAGGTCAATTCCGATTCCACCTACACGCTTCACGTAGGTGCCGGTACGCTGGAAGCCAACTACCATGTCGATCATGATGGCTATCGACTGATGTCTGAAGTGCTGACCAACGTCAGCAAGGTGGTGTTCGACGATCCCGCCGATACCCATTTGCCTGCGGATAGTTCGTATCTTTTCGGTTATGACAAGTTGGATAATTTCAGTCCCAGCCAGAATCTGCTCACGGAGATCGTGGGTATCGGCGATGTCGATACTGCCCAGGTCACCGGCATGAGCGGCATGTTCGATGGCGCCACTCACCTGCAGTCGCTTGATTTGCACAAGTGGGATACGTCCCATGTGCGTTCAATGTATTACATGTTCTATGTGGATTCGGCACTTACCGCGGTCGGTGACATCGGCAATTGGAACGTTTCCCAAGTCGGGAACATGGAGCATATGTTCGCATATGCTAAAAGTCTTCAAAGTCTTGATCTTTCGAGATGGAAAACCAGCAATCTGAGCCGTATGGACAGCATGTTTATGGGCGCCCGCTCTTTGACCGGCGTCGGCAATCTGTCAGGCTGGGATGTCTCCCATGTCAACGATATGCAAGACGTCTTCTCGTATATGGATTCTCTGCAGTCGCTTGATTTGCACGGCTGGGACGTTTCCCATGTGGATTCCGTCGGGGGTCATGGAATGGATTCCCTGTTCGAAGCCGATAATGCGTTGAAGAGTGTGGACGTGCGAGGTTGGAACCCCAGCCATGTCGTCACGATGCAGCAGATGTTCATGGAAGACTGGAATCTGACTTCCATCCCCGGAATCGGAGGTTGGGATGTCTCTCACTTGCGCAACGCGGGCGATATGTTCGCACATGCCGGCAGGTCGGTGCAACAGGAGCCCGCCTGGGGAGCCGAAATCGCCAACTGGCACATTTCTTCGGCGTTGACCAGCGCATCGTACATGTTTGAATCGACCAATCTGACCAAGCTCGATCTTTCCCAATGGAACACGCGCTCGCTGACGGATGGCGAGGGTATGTTCGATACGCCTTGCAACTATTCCAACCAAGATGTTTGGCGTACCCACGGAATCCGTGATCTGATACTTGGCCCGGATACCGTCATCGATGCGAATTTCTTCAGTACTTATGAGGCTACCGGCCAGCCGCCGAGCGACCCGGAATTGGGATACAGCGGCCAGTGGATTCTCACGCATGACGCGGCTGGAAACGCGCATTGGCATGGCGAGCGTACCAATTCCGATGCTTCCGCGCAGTTTGCGGCGCGTACGCAAGGCAGCCAGCCGTTCGCGGGTGAATACCAGTGGGAGCGTTCCTATACCCTGCGTTATGACACGGGTAGTCTGCCCAGTGGGTCGGTCAGTGGCATGCCCAACCCCGCGGATTCGGTCTATTACGGTAAAACCGGCACCAAGGATTTGACTTTCGATTTCCCTGAAGGTGCCCCGACTGCAGAGCAGTACGACTTTACCGGTTGGAAGACCGACGACGGTATGGTCTATCAGGCCGGCGCCACCGGCGTTTCCCTGGCGCTCAAGGCCGGTGTCAATCACCTGACGGCTCAGTGGCAGCGCAAGCAGGTGCAGGTGCAGTACAAACTGACGATGGAAAAGAACGGGAAACCGGGAGCCGTCATCGATGGTGACACCATCACGCTCAGCAGCACGACGACCGATACCAGCCACACGTTCACGCTCAGCAACGACGACGTCTACACCGACACCAGTGGTCTCCACCAGTTCGTTTGCTGGTCGACGGAATCTGACGGAACCGGTATCAATTACCATATCGGCGATCCCGTCACGTTGAGCAGTGGCAAGCCGACATTGACGCTTTATACACAGTGGTCCACGCGTTACAAGCTGTCCATGGCTGCTCATGCTCCGGAAGCGGGGATTACCGTCAAACAAGATGAAACGTATACTGGCAATCCTTCGTTCTTTGTCTCTGCGTCCCCTGCAATTGGTTGGGCGATTCCGGCCAATTTGAATACGATATTCACGCTTCATGATGGCACTGGCGCCGATGTGACTTCGGACTTCGAGTTCACCGGATGGACCTATGACGAAGAAGGCAACGATAAAGTTACCGGAAACGCAGAGTCTAGCGAAACCAATCCGAACACTACCATCTACGCTCAGTGGAAGCGGGTCAGGGCCAAGAAGCAGTATATCTATTCGCTTGAGTTCGACACCAACCTTTCCGGTGGAACTCTCTCCAAGACATTCCCGACAGTGACCAGCGGCCCTAACAAGGTGGCAGACATGACCTATGCGTTGACTATTCCCAGCGAATACACGGTCGACCACGATGACAGCAACGGCCATGTGTTCCATGGCTGGACCGACAAGGATGGTCATACCTATCAGGCCGGAGATACGGTCAATCTGACTTCTGACCATACGAAGGTCAAGCTCTACGGCATTTGGACGGCTCGGCCCGGTCATATCACGCCTATCACCGGCCCGTCTATTCCGCAACAGCCTTCCCCGGTAGCTCCGTTGCCGTCTACACAGCCTGGGCAGCCCGGTGAGCCAGCTGAGCCGACTCAGCCTGCCGAGCCTACCCAGCCTGCAGGTTCGACAAAGCCGACGACTTCGAAGACCCCTGCAAAGTCCAAGGCTCCTTCCAAGGGCCGCCAGAGCGTAATTGCCAACAATAATGCCAAGTCGACGTCATCGGCTGTGCCGACGCAGGCCGTGCCTGTGCCCGTTCCTGTGTTCAGAACCAACGCGCCGACTATCGTCACGGTTCCTCGTGTTGCATCGCGGGCAGCTACGCCGCAAACCGCTTCTCGGGGCGCCGCTCCGGTCGTCCCGCAGCAGCGTAATCAGGCTGCGCCTCGGCGCCACAACCCTTGTGTGTCGGGCGACAAGCGTGCCAATACCGCAGCATTCATCATGCAGGCTTCCGGCAATGTCAACCTGGCTGGCAATGATGTCTGCGGCGGAGAAGAGGCGTTACCGGCCTCATCTGCCCTGAATCGTCCGGCGTTCCCCTGGTGGATTTTCCTGGTTTTGGCGCTGGTGCTTGCTGCGGCTGTCTATATTCGCCGGGAAAAGATGGTGTATGCCCAGCACCGTAGCGAGGTGTGCGATCGGTGATTGGGTTTATGCCGAGCAATGATAGGGCATAATCCCGCGAACCACGGCGACATCGCCGAGGCGTGGCGCCTACGACGGCGTCGCTGAATAAGGATCGCTTGCTTCGGCGCTGACCCTGCGACAACCGGGTTCTCCACGTTGTTGGTTTGGGTCTGGGATTGAAGCCTGAACGGTTCGGACGTCAAAAGCCGTTCACTACGTACTTATCGCAGTGAACGGCTTTTCGTATCGATGTATTGATGGATTAATGGCTCTGCAATAATCCCTTATTTCATTTCTTGTTGGATTGTCCGCCATCGGGTTTATTCGGCTTGGATCCGGTATCCCGAGAATCCGGCTTGGGATCTTTGTGTACGACCGGCTTGATGTTTTCCGGACGTTGGGGGAGCGTCTGGCCCACCGGAATTTCCACCGTGATCATCGGCATCGGCATCGTGCTGGTGTCGAGGTTCGGGTTCTGCTCCTGGGTCAGCACGAGTTCGCGTGCTTCCTCTTCGCTGCCCACCGTCGGCATGGAGCCGGGCAGCGGCGACTTGGAAGATTCGCGCATCACGATGGCGGCGATGCCGCTGAAAATCGCGAAGAACATGATATAGAAGCCGGGGGCGTCGTGGTTGCCGGTGAAGGTGATCAGTGCCTGCGAGACCAGCGGCGTGGTGCCACCGAACAGGGAGACCGCGAAGTTATAGGAAAGTCCCATGCCGGAGAAGCGCGACTCGGTGGGGAAGAGGGCTGGCAGCGTACTCGCCGAAACACCGGCATAGAAAGCTACAGGCACTGCGAGCATGGCCAGCGCGCCCTGGATCGACCAGAACGTGCCGTGGTGCAGCAGCTGGAAAGCAGGATAGACCAACACGAACGTCGAAACCACTGCGATTCCGTAGATCGGCTTGCGTCCGATGATGTCGGAAAGATGGCCGATGAGCGGCAGGCACAGTGCCATGATGATGAGCACCGGCACCGTTGCGGCGGCGGCCATCGTCGGGGTGGTGCCGACTTCCTCACGCAGATAGGTCGGCATGTAGCTGGTGAGCACGTAGCCGGCGGTGTTGGTGGCTGCGACGATGGCTACGGCGATCAGCAGGCGGCGCCAGTGGCGCTTGATGACGTAGAGCATCGTACCGGGGCGGTCCCAAGGCGATTCCTGACGCCATGCGGCTTCGCGCGCCTCGTGCGACCAATGCTCCTGCTCTTCCTCTTGACGTTGCTGGTGTGCGGCGAACTGCGGAGTTTCGGGAATATGCGTACGCAGCGCCATCGCGAGGATGCCCAGCGGAATGGTCAGCAAGTAGGGAATGCGCCAGCCGCCGTTGACCATCGCGTTCGCGCCCCAGCCGTGTTCGGCGATAAGCGTTGTGGCAGCTACCATCGCGGCGCCGAACGCCGAGCCGATGTAAGAGCCCATGTCAAGCCAGGCGCTGTAGAAACCGCGCTTGCGGTCTGGCGAGAACTCGGAAATGTAGGTGGTCGCGCCGGAGTATTCGCCGCCGGTCGAGAAGCCCTGCACCATCTGCAGTGCGTAAAGCGGGACGATGGCCCATACGCCGATTTGCTTGCTGGTGGGCAGAATGCCGATAAGCGCGGTGGAGACCACCATCATGCCCATCGTCAGGAACAGCACCTTCTGCCGGCCGACGCGGTCTCCGAGCGGGCCCAGAACGATGCCGCCTAAAGGTCGGACCAAGAAGCTCACGGCAAAGCCGAGCAGCATCACGATCAGGCTCATACTTTTCGGCAGTCCGCTGGTGAAGACGCTCGCCATCGTCACCGCGAGATAGCCGTAAATGCCGAAATCGTACCATTCCATGAAGTTGCCAACCACGGTGCCCGCGATGGCCTGCTTCAGCGTCTTTTCCTCGACGACGGTGACGTCTTTGGTGCGTAGGAACTGGCGGCGGACGTGGATTTTCTGCATTTTCGGTTCGTCGGATTCGGTCGCAGTTGACGAACCGGCCTTCTCGGAACCGGCTTGTGTCGAACTCACTCCGATATGTATTACGTTTTTGACGGTTTGAATCGGATGCACGCCGTGCTGGTTTTGTCCTGAGCCTTCAGAATCGCGGTTCTGCCCCTGATTGGCTGGTGATGACATGACGAATTTGTCCTTTCAACGCGCAATATGGCTCGTCTTATGGGCTTAGCGCAATTACACCATAATAACCCCTTACCGTTTTAATTTTATTGGTGGGCTTAATTGTCGAATTTTGCGTTATCGATTTTCGTTTATTAAAAATTGTCTGGCGACTGGTTTTCGAAATCCTGATCAACCCATGCCAGAAGCAGGCCATTTTGGGCTTACCAGTAACTGTTTTCTTGCAAATCCGCGAGACGATGCTAGAGGTCGGACTTTTAGAGATCGCCAGTGGCCAGTTTCTTACGTAAGCCGACGCGGAAGCTAGAAACCGGTCATTGAGGACTTGTCAGTGGCCAGTTTCTGGCACAACGCAAACCGGACGCAAGAAACCGGCCGTTATATATATCCTCGTGGTACCGTCTGCCTAACGTTCTAGAAGCAATACTGAACGGCTTTGAAGAACTGGCGAGCCTGTGGCACATTCGGCCAGAAATGGTTCTTTTCGAGTATCTCCAGGCATTCGGCTGGATCGATATGGTATTCCTGTACGATTGCGCAGGTCAATTCAGCACGTCGTTTGTCGGGTATGATGGCGGAGCTCATCAGCGCGATGTCGCAGGCTGTCCTGGTCGGAGAGGTCACTTTTAGCCCGGCGATGGAGCTCATTTGCCCTTCAGGGACGATGCGGTCGTAGGTTTTGATCGGCCGCCCGTAGGTCATCGAGCGGAAGTGCGAGGCCGAAATGATGTCGATGGCATCGGGGAAGGTGCCGCCCATCCATATCCATAGTGCGCTGCGTCCGCAGGCGATCGAAGGCCTTGGCACGACTTTGGTCATGATGATGCCTCGGCCGAAAAGCGTGTCGGAGTATTCGGCGAGATAGGCGTTGATATCGTCCAAACGATGCACCGCGCCGAAATCATCGAGCCGGTTCATGCTCAACGGTCCGGGCAGGTCGCGGTTGCTCATCAGCATCGGCATGGTGCGGTTTACGGGTGCTGGCATCACGGTTGTGCTGACGTTGCCAAAGTCCGTACTGGTATTTGTCGAAATGCCGCGTTCGGCGAGGTCAGGGACATTCTCTTCGAAACGTTCTTCTTCGCGGCGGATGCCTTCTCCGCCCTCGTCTTTGAGGGCTTTCGGTTTGCGATTGCGTTGTTTGCGTCCCAGAACGCCGGGGCGCCCGCTGCTGTTGCCAGAGCGCGTGGCTGGTTTTGCCTCGTTTGGTGGCGGAGGTCGGCCGGTGCCGGGGTACTCGCTTCGGCTTGCAGTCTCGCTGGCAGTGGAGTGATTGATGTGCTTTGTATTGATGGTTGTAGTGTTCATGGTCAGCAATATAGATAGGTCACCAAGGTATTGCAAATCGAAAATTGCAAAAAGTGGATATGTGCATAACTGGCGACCTGGCTTCAAAAAATGTGGACGACACAGTCAACAAGTGGCCTCGTTCCGCTCATTGTCTCAATTCCATCGGTGCTCTTTCCTCCAAAGTTCGGTGCTGTCCCCGCTGCGCCCAATAATCGGTAGTTATGACTCATATTTTGGTGAACGTTGCATGGCCGTACGCGAACGGCCCACGCCATATCGGCCACGTGGCTGGTTTCGGCGTGCCGTCCGACGTGTACGCGCGCTACGAACGTATGAAGGGCAACGATGTCCTGATGGTTTCGGGCACCGACGAACATGGCACCCCGATTCTGGTCGAGGCGGACAAGGAAGGCGTGAGCCCGCAGGAGCTCGCCAACCGCTATAACCGTGTGATTGCCAAGGATCTCTGCGACCTCGGCTTGAGTTACGACCTTTTCACCCGTACCACGACGGGCAACCACGAGCATGTCGTCCAGGAAATGTTCAAGCAGTGCCTGAAGAACGGGTATATATATAAAGGTACGCAGAAGGTTGCGATTTCGCCTTCCACCGGCCGTACCCTGCCCGACCGCTATATCGAGGGCACCTGCCCGATCTGCGGCGCGGACGGCGCTCGCGGTGACCAGTGCGACAACTGCGGCAACGAGCTTGACCCGGACGAGCTGATCAACCCCGTCTCCAAGATCAACGGCGAAACCCCGGACTTCAAGGAAACCGAGCACTTCTTCCTTGACCTGCCGGCGCTCGCGGAGGCCAACCTCGCGTGGCTCAAGACTCGCAAGGGCTGGCGTACCAACGTCATCAACTTCTCGCTGGGACTGTTCAAAGAGGTCAAGCCCCGTGCCATCACCCGCGACATCGACTGGGGCATCCCCGTGCCGGTTGACGGCTGGATCGACAACCCCAACAAGAAACTTTACGTCTGGTTCGACGCGGTGATCGGGTATTTGTCCGCCTCCATCGAGTGGGCACGCCGCAAGGGTGACCCGGATGCGTGGCGCGCTTGGTGGAACGATCCGAAGTCTCCGGCCTATTACTTCATGGGTAAAGACAACATCACTTTCCACTCCCAGATTTGGCCTTCTGAGATGCTCGCTTATAACGGCGAGGGTTCCAAGGGTGGCGAGCCGGGAGACTACGGCAAGCTCAACATGCCTGAGCAGGTCGTTGCCAGCGAGTTCATGACGATGGAAGGCAAGAAGTTCAGCTCCTCGCGTGGCATCGTCATCTATGTCAAGGACATTCTGGCGCGTTATCCCGTTGACGCCGTTCGGTACTACATTTCCGTGGCCGGCCCGGAGACCTCCGATGCCGACTTCACTTGGTCCGAGTTCGTGCGCCACAACAACGAGGAACTCGCTGCAAGCTGGGGCAACCTCGTCAACCGCGTTGCCAACCTCATGTACAAGAACTTCGGCGAGATTCCGGAGCTTGACGAGGATTCCATGACAGCAGAGGACCGTGCGCTTCTGGAAGAAACGGCCACAGCGTTCGACACGGTCGGCGGGCTCATCGAGCACCATCATCAGAAGAACGCCTTAAACGATGCCATGAAGGTCGTCGGCGACATCAACAAGTACATCTCCGCGGTCGAGCCGTGGAAGATTAAGGACGACCCGAAGCGTCTCGGCACCGTGCTGCATATCTGTGCCCAGGCCGTTTCTGACGCGAACCATCTGCTCGCCCCGTTCCTGCCGCAGTCCGCGCAGAAAGTCTGGGAGGCGCTTGGTGGCGTCGGCACGTTCTCACCGCTGCCGCATATCGAAGAGGTCGAGGATCTTGACAAGCCCGGCTTCAAGTATCCGATCATCACCGGCGACTACGAGCTCGGCCGCACAGTGCACCCGTGGCAGAGCGAGCCGTTGATTGCCGGCACCCCGGTTCCCAAGCCTTCGCCCATCTTCCAGAAGATTCCAAAAGAGGCCATCACCGAGGAGCTGACTCGTTTCGAGGCTGACTTGGAGGCCCGCAAGGAGGCCGAAGCCAAGCGCCTGGAAGAGGCCAAGGAAAAGCTTGCCGAAGAAGAAAAGGGCAAGTGATATCTTAGCGATACCGTCTAGTTAGGCGAGTGGATCGCGAATATATCTCTGCAGTACTTTAGCCCTGCCGCAGCAGCTTTTGCGGTGGGGCCAAAGTGTTTTCTCGTATGGAGTAGTCGCGATGTCTTATCTGGTTGTGGCTTCGCATCGAGTTGTGGCGTCTTATATGGATCTCGGTATCTGCCAAGTTTGTGCTTTGAGCTGAGCTTTGATAAGGGGACAAGTTTTCGCTGAAAACGGGGAGTTGTGACCTGTTTGTTGTTTATTTACGGTTGATTTGTTTACCGTTAGACATGAAAATGTGTTTGCCGTCACACATTTTGCCCTATCTTTACAAGATAATTACAATTTTCACAGACTTCTTTGAGTATCACATATCGTTTCTCCAAGGAAGATGCTGTTATATTAAAGATGTCAGCAGTTAAACCGCTGGCGAGATTCTTCTTTGAATCCCATAATTGAACCTTCTTCTCTCTTCTCTCGCCCGGCGGCTTTCTCTCCGCCGGGCATCTCTTTTTCTAAGTCTGGCTCACTGCTCGCCAATATTCCGCCGTAACGGTCGGGGAGTACTCCAAGTTGCAGCAATGAACGAGTATCTATCAAGCCACGGCATTTCGCCGTCACGCTCTAGACTGGGATTATCGGCTCATTGCCAAGGAAGGTGTGAATAATGAAATACAGCGAAATCGGAACGTCCGGCGTGAAAGCCTCGCGCGTGGCCCTCGGAGCAATGCGAATGAATGCCAAGAGTGCCGACGAAGCGCGCAAGATCGTGAGCACGGTGCTGGACGGCGGCGTGAATTTCTTCGATACCGCGGACTGCTATACGGCCGGCGAAAGCAGCAGGCGGCTCGGACAGGCGCTCAAGGACGTCGGCGTGGACCGCAGCAAGATTTATGTGCAGACGAAGTTTGGCATTTATCGCGATCCGGCGAACGATGAAATCACACGTTACGATTTTTCCAAGGATCATCTCATTGCTGCGCTTGACAGCGAACTGGAGAACCTGCAGACCGATTACGTCGATTTCGTGCTTCTGCATCGCCCCGATACGCTCGTCGAGCTCGATGGGCTGGCTGAAGCGTTCAACGAGCTGCAATCGAGTGGCAAAGTCCGTCATTTCGGCGTGAGCAACGTTAACCCAATGCAGGTCGAGATGCTGCAGAGTGCGCTCGACCAGAAACTCGAGGTCAACCAGCTGCAATTCGGTCTTGGACACACCGGCATGGTGCAGCAGGAAATTCACGTCAACATGCAGGACGCGCCGAGCGTCGACCATGATGGCGGGCTGATCAGCTACTCGCGCTTGAAGAAGATGACCATTCAGGCGTGGAGCCCGTTCCAGTTTGGCTTCTTCGAGGGCGTCTTTATCGACAACCCAAAGTTCCCCGAGCTCAATGAGGTGCTGCAGCGCGTTGCTGATGCTCATGGCGTCGCTAAGAACGCGATCGCCGTGGCCTGGATTCTGCGGCACCCAGCCAAGATGCAGGTGCTGTTGGGTTCGATGACCCCCAGCCGTCTCAAGGAGATGATGGCTGGCGCGGATGTCGAAATCACCGCTCAGGAGTGGTACGACCTCTACGTCGCCGCCGGCAACGATCTGCCGTAAAATCGCCGATCGATTATTCATGCGGGTAAACGGCATCTGGTTTCAACTCAGGTGCCGTTTACCCGCATTTTTGCATGTATACGCGCTGCTAGTGCTGGTAAACGGATGTTGGTTCGTTGTTGGATGAGGTTTACCCGCACCACTGTGTGCTATTAACGATTTCGTCGTGGTGCTGCTGGTAAACGGACTCTGGTTGCTGTGTACGTGCGGTTTTCCAGCACTAATGCGTAGGCTTTGCATTTTGCTGCTGGTAAACGGCATCTGGTTGTTGGTTATATGCAGTTTCCCAGCAGCAAAGTGTGAACGTGTGCGTCTGCTTGCTTGGTAATTGCAATTTCGTCGTTGTTCAGCCCGCTGTAATCCCGCGTTGCTAGGGTAGTGGCGTGCACTACTTCACCCCGAAACGTTGCGCCAGCTCGCGCAAGATCATCTACCACGACAAGGCTCAGGCCGAGCGCGCCGCCCGGCAAGCCTTCATCGAGCGCGGTGCCGAGTTGTGGGTGTATCGGTGCGAATATTGCGGTGGCTGGCATCTGACCCACCACGATCCGAAAGAGGAACAGTTCCTGCGCGGCGTGAGTGCTCAGGCTGCTGCCCAACGCAAAAGGCCTCACTCTCGCAAGCGCGGTTTCAAGCCGCGTCGCAGGTAATCGCCCTTTATCCGTAGCAAATTGGATTCAGCAAAGTGCACTTTTTTGACGCCAGCGTGAGAAAAGTGCACTCAAGGTGTGTAAAGTGCAGGTTTTTGACGGTGGCATGGGAAACGTGCAAGTTGGCTTGCTCAAAGTGCATGTTTTATACGGTGGCGTCAAAAAGATGCAGATCAGGTTTGGCAAAGTGCACTTTCTTGACGGTGACGTGGCAAAAGTGCGAGTTGACTGAAGCAAAGTGCATGTTTGAAACGTTAGCGTGTAAAACGTGCATGTAAAGCTGCGCAAAGTGCACTTTTTACACGCTAGCGTGAGGAAAGTGCACCCTGCGTAACTTAATCAGCAGGTTCAGCGGTCGAAACGGAAGCCTTGGTCTTCGGCGACCGGCTTGATGGAGCGGCTGAAGACGCCGGTGTCGACGGCATTGTTGGCGATTTGGTCACTGAAAGCGTCGACCGGGCGCGAGGTGTTGCGCAGATCGTAATACTTGTGGACCGTATCGTCGAAAGCTTTGAGTCCGTGGAGCAGCTCAGCATCGTCGGCAGGGTAGCGGTCGGCGAAGAACTGGTCGTCGCGCTCCATGCGCGGCTTCAGCGCCGGCGACTGGTCGGGTTTGCCGATGGCGAGGCCGAGCACGGGGTAGGTAAATTCGGGCAGGTGCAGCAGTTCGATGAGCTTGCGCGGGTTGTTCAAAACGGAACCGAGGATCACGCAGCCAAGGTCCAGCGAATACGCGGCCGTTTCCATGGCATGCAGCGCGAGAACGGCGTCGTTCTGCGCCTGGGTGAAGCGGTAGCTGGAGTTCAAGGTAAATTCGTCGGAGTGCACGTTGACGCCCTTGCGCTTGGCGATGGCGGCGTTGCGATGCTCGTCGGCGACGAAGAGGTATAGCAGCGGCGCTTCAGCCACGTAGGTCTGGTTGCAGATTTCGGCGATGGCGTCCTTGAGACTTTGGTCTTCCACGCGCACGGCCGACCAGTCCTGCAAATACTGGCTTGAGGCGGCGTGCTGGGCCACGGTTTCCAGCGTGGCGACGGTCTGTTCGTCGATGGTGTCAGGCTTGAATTTGCGGATCGAACGGCGGTTCAGCAGCGTTTCGATGGTTTCGTTGGTGCGAAGATTATTTTGAGATTCAGTCATAGCGCCATTCTTTCAGATAGGCACGAAACAAGCCAACGATTTTCCGCTCTGGGTAACGAGACGAATGTGAGATTGATATCTATTTCCTGCTGCGTCGGTTCTGCCGGCGGGTGACCAGCGCGTTCGAACCGCGCGTACCGAGCGTGGAGATGATGGAGCCGAACGCTGCCGAGGCCGCTGCGAAGATGACGCTGGCGATGAAACCTTGCTGTTGGGCTTCTTCGGCCCCATTCCCGGCCGAAGCGTGCCTGTTGGTGACTTGGCTATCCCAAACGGTTTTGAATACCTTGCCGGCCAACGCTCCCAGAACGGTTGGCAGCACGATTTTGAAGATTTTGTCGCCCAGAGTGTCCGGGTCTTGCAAGCGATGTTGACGCATGGTTTCTACTTTCTGGTCGACGCGATGGAGAGTTTCGACGATGTGGTCGGCCGATGAGGACGAGGGTGAAGATTCGTATGAAGTTGGTGCGGATGCGGGCGCGGACTGGTAGGAAGACGAGGGCAGCGTGAACGAGGAAGTTGCGGATGGCGAGGATGCGGGAATCGGAGCCTCTGAAGACCGTGATGCATTATTGCTGTTGCCGGATTGGCCGCTATCTAGACCACCGGTTGGCGCGGAATCAATTACGGAGCTGGCTTCGGTCTGATTGGATAGCGTGGAAGATACGGGCGGTACCGAAGACGCGGAAAGTCCGGAAGGTTTGGATGGCTTTGACGGCATGAACGAATCCCATTCTGACGTTTCGGGATTACGTGCGTTTTCCCTGCCGGCTTCCTTTATCGCGGTTTTGCTGTGTCTTGCGTGCATTTTTCCATAATAGACGCGGCACTGTCCCTGACACCGAATCCTTTGACGATAGCTGATTGATTTTGCGCCTTTTCCGGGCCTGCGTTAGAGTGGCGGTATGACTAATTATCTTACTTCGGGCGAAGGAGCCTCGAAACCCGGTTACTTGGTATTGATGCGCCACGGGCAAACCGCGTGGAGTTTGATCGGACGGTATACGGGTTGGACGGATGTGCCGTTGAACGCGGAGGGACGGCGACAGGCGTTGGCTGGCGGCAAACGATTGCGCGAGGCGTTTCCCGACGGTTTTGGTCGCGGGCACATTTTCTGCAGTCCGCTGCATCGTGCCAGCGAAACCGCACAATTGGCGGGATATTCCGATTTTGAAACGCTGGATGATTTGATGGAATGGGATTACGGCCCAGCTGAAGGCCGCAAGCGTGAGGAGATCAGCGCGGCGCTGGGGCACGATTGGTGCGTATGGGACGAAGGCCCTGAAATGCTGCCGTCTTCTCTGCAGGGTGACTGGGTCTGCACGCTTCCCAGCAGCGAAAAAGTGAACGTCCACAGTGGTACCGGTGAAACCGTCGAGGCGACCGCCGTTCGCGCTCGTCGCGTCATCGAACAGGTGACGCCGCTGATTCTCGCCGGCCACAACGTCTTGCTCGTCGCGCACGCGCATATCCTGCGAATCCTTACCACGCAATGGTTACACGCCGACCCGCATGCGGGCCGCCTCCTGCGTTTCGACACTGCCCACCATTCGGTGCTTGGTTACTACAAAAACGACCCGGTCATCGTCCGCTGGAACGTGTGAAGCGTGAACCTGTGAACTTGTGACCGATTGCGACGCAACACATTCTTGCGTTCGTTGCAGCGAAAAACGAAAAGTGCTTGGAACCTTATAAATTGCAAGGTTCCAAGCACTTATTCGTTATTGCTTGTTTCGGTCGCTACGGCTTACTTATCGAGCAAAAGCCAGGCGCTTGCGTCTTGCGGCAGGCCGCCGTCGGCTGCAAGTTCCGCGGAAGTGAGCAGAATTCGGCCCTTCGGCAAGGCTACGGGAGCCGCACCGAAGTTCGTGATGCTCGCAAACGTGGTCGGTGAGCCCTGGTAGACCGCCGGGCGCGTGTAGGCGATGACGTCATCGCCCATGTCGAGCCAATCAAGGCTCACGTGGTCGCCGGTGGCGGTCAGCAGTTCGGCACGATCCTTGAGCGCTGCGTGATAAAGCGTGAGCATTGAGGTCGGGTCGGCGGCTTCTTTGTCTGCTGCAAAATCCTTGAACCACAAGGGCTGCGGGAGATGCGGAGCCGCGGCGGGAGTTCCGTCGGCTTTGGTTGCAGGGGAGAAGCCGAACGTTGCGCCTTCGCCGAAGTTCTTGTCCCATTGTGCCGGCTTGGGTTCATCGTCAGCAACCCACGGCAGCGGCACGCGGCAACCGTCGCGCCCCTTGTCGGTGGCGGCTTGCTTGGTATTTGTCGCGTTCGGGTCTTCCAAACGGTCCCAAGGAATATCCGGCACCTCGAAAAGCCCGAGTTCCTCGCCCTGGTAAATGTAAACGGAACCTGGCAGACTCATTTCCATCAGGGCAGCGGCGCGTGCGCGACGGGTGCCGAGCGTGCGGTTTTCGAAGTAAGTCTTGCCGTCGCGCAGCAGCCAGTCCTTGGCGATTTGGTGCTTGTCGGTCGACGGGACCTGCGGCAGCCCGTAGCGCGTGGCGTTGCGCGGAATGTCGTGGTTGCTCATCACCCAAGTGGAGGTCGAACCGTTGGTGCGGGCCGCGGAATCAAGTCCTTCCGTGATGGCCGTGCGCATCTGGTCGACGTCCCAGTCGGCCTTGGCGAACTCAAAGTTGAAGACCTGCCCGAGCTCGTCGGTCGAAGCGTAAAGATGCTGGTGCTCGGGAACCACCCAAGCCTCCGCAACGGCGAAACGCGGCGGATTGTACTCGTTGAAGACCTGACGCCATTCCTTGTAAATGTCGTGGACTTCCGGCCGATCCCACATTGGGCTGCTGCCGTCGTGGCTCTCTTGGTCCTGTACGCTGAATTCCGCGCCCAGTTCCTCCATCGACTTGGAATCGAAGTCCTTGGCCAAACCGTGAGCCACGTCGATGCGGAAGCCGTCGACGCCATGGTCGCTCCAGAAGCGGAAGGTCTTCTTGAACTCTTCGTGGATGTCCGAGTTCTTCCAGTTGACGTCGGGCTGCTCGACGGCGAAGATGTGGAAATACCACTGGCCGTCATCGACGCGTTCCCAGGCCGGGCCGCCAAAAAGCGACTGCCAGTCATTCGGCGGCAACTCGCCGTTCTTTCCGCGTCCTTCGCGGAAGATGTAACGGTCTCGGGCGGCCGAGCCGCGGCCGGCCTTGAGCGCTTCTTGGAAGAAACGATGCTTGTTGGAGGTGTGGTTCGGCACGATGTCGACGATGACCTTGAGGCCGGAACCGTGCGCGGCGGCGACCATGTTGTCGAAATCGTCCATCGTCCCCAGCCGCGGGTCGACATTGCGGTAATCGATGACGTCGTAGCCGCCGTCGGCAAGTTCGGAAGGATAGAACGGCGAAAGCCAGATCGCGTCCACGCCCAGAGTCTTCAAATAATCCATCTTTTCGGTGATGCCGGCGATGTCGCCGAGTCCGTCGCCGTTGACGTCCTTGAAGCTGCGCGGATAGACCTGATAGACGACGGCCTGCTTCCACCAGTCGTCGCGCGAGTTGTTAGCGGTCATGATTTCCTTTCGTTGAAGGTTTCCCATTGGAATGTTGTTGCACGCTGTCGTTTTCGAATTTTATAAAACCGTAACATTCAATTTTTTTCATGTCCCTTATTATCCAATAATAGACTCTTGCGCGAGATGGCCTGTGTATCGCATATAGCAGATATAGGCGCGTCCAATGATTTAGAGTGTTCTGGGCGTCGCAGTTGTGTCGCGTAGCATTAATTGGATCGGGAAAGTGATATATGGGTTGTCAATTTCGCTGGGTTGGTCGCCTTTGGGCGTATCTTTTCCCGGTTGTGCAGAGCGTTTCTCTTGTTCGTGATTCATCGCGTCAAGGGTCTTGCGTGCCGCAGTTGCGCCTAGGAGATATGGGTCCTGATGCAGCGTCGTCAATCCGGTTTGCTTCGAAAGATTCACGTCGTCAAATCCGATTATCGAAAGATCTCGCGGTATTTCTCTGCCAAATCGTCGAATCCGATACAGTACCGGTAAAGCCACTTCGTCTCGAACGAAGCATACTGCGGTGGGAGCAGGGTCAGCGGTAAGGATCCCGTTGATTGCGGCATCGATAAGATTTTCGTCGTGATTGAATAGCATGACTTGCGGTATTACACTTGGATGATCTTTGCAGGCCTCTTGGAAACCTTGCAAACGCGAATCGGTGCTGTAATGCATGTGGCTGCCGTTTGCCGTTTCGCCAACATATCCGATAACCTTGTGGCCGAGGGCTACCAGATGATTGACGGCGATATGCATTGCTTTGCGATCATCGATGCTTACCGTGGCATCAAATCCTTTATTCGAAGGTACGCTGATTCCTATGACCGGAACGTGCATGCTTCCCAAACGTGAGACCTCGGAGGGATCAATATCGAATGAATTGACCACAACGGCGTCGACATTGCGTCTAACGGGAAGGTTTTCGAAAAACGCCTGCCTTTCTTTGATGTTGGCAAGTATGAAAACGGAAATGTCGTAGCCGGCCGGGTGCAGAACCGAATCGAGCCCCGCGAAAATGTGAGAATTGAACCATGTGGGTATGCCGTCATTGGTCAGCAACGCAACTCGGAATGATTGCCCGCTTTTTAATGACGCAGCCGAACGGGAAACGCTGAAGTCGAGATTTTCGGCAATTTCCATGACCTTTTTGCGGGTTTTGGCTGAAACGAGATCGGGTCTGGTAAATGTTCGCGAGACAGTGGAAATGGAGACGCCTGCCTTGTCGGCTACGGTTTGTATATCTGCTTCCATATTCGCCTCCGTGCGTACCGGCACTTATTATTACAACCGTTTATAGTATCAGCGCTGCAATTCATCGGTTGTTCAAGCTAATTTTAGCGTTGCCTTTGATTAAAGCGACTATTTGCGCGTCAATATGCCCTTATGTGCAGCGCCGTGCCGCGCATCATATCGAATACAACCTGATTCCATATTCGTGGCTGATCCGGTTTGGATGGCCTTTCGGGTGCTGAGGATGGTTGAATATATCTGTATACGTATTCTTGGCAATAACGGTTCCGGAGAGATCCTGCAAGCACAGTTCTGCGTCCCAACGATGGCCGTTATCGGTGATATCCAAAGTTGATACATCGGTTACGTCGCCGTTACCCAAAGTTATGGTTGTGTGGCTCTCGGCTTTCGTTCCGGCATCCCGGTCGACAATCTTCCACGAGACTTCGACGTTGGCCAGAATGCGGTTGGAATCGTTGACCGCCTTGATACTTTTGATGCAATGGGCTGTCTGCTCGAAAAATACCCCAATTGGTTGGTTTATGGCTTTTAGTTCGTTGTAAGCGGGCTTCGGCGTCCCTTTCCAGTCGAGCAGCCCGTAGAAGCTTTGAGGGCACAAATCGATGAACATAAACTGCACATAGCCCCAATTCGGCCTGTTTTTCTGGCAACGATAATGCTCGATGTAATACTTGGTGAGTCTGGATTGATAATGCTGCAGAGATGGAGTCAGCTTCGTCAATTCCTGAGTTATCCTGCTCGGCAAACCAACGGATTCCAAGTTGGCCGCTGCCCCGGGAGCGTCAAAGCCGAATTCCGTGTTCAATTTTTCTCTCGTGCCGTCGATATCGGTGTATGGCTTGTCAGGAGCTTCGAGAGATCCGCAGTAGTTATGGCTGTCGCCGCTATAAATGTCATCTGAGCAGAAAGAGCCTTTGATTGCTGGTCTTGTCCTGTCGAATTCGGTGATGACCTTGTAGATTTGTGGACCGGGACTTGTCGTCATGGCATAGCTCTGCGTGCCTTGGACCATGTCGTCGCAGCCCGGCTCATTGAGACAGATCCAGCAGATAATCGAGGGATGCCGGTCGAGCACGGCGACGGTATCGCGGAAAATTGTGATGAACCGACGTTCCCAGTCTTCGGATTTTGGTTGTGTCCAGTTGTATTCCGAATCTTGGATGATGACGATTCCCACGCGGTCGCACAAGTCATAGAATTCCGGATTTTCAACATGGACATGAACGCGGATAAGGTTGAAACCTGCGGCTTTTATCGCTTTGATGTCGCGTTCGTACCTTGCCTTGTTCATGGCGGACAAGTAGACGTCGGGGAAATAAGAGGTGCCTCGTACGTAGAACGGCAGTCCATTGATACGGAATTGCGTTTGATTATGGGTACGAATGAGCTCTACCGTTCTGAAGCCTATCTTTCGGCACAGGTTTTCATTGCCATCTATTGACAGACGAAGCGTATAGAGATTCTGTTCGCCTTGGTCCCACGGCCACCATGGCAGCGCATCGTTCAATGTCATGGAAATTTCGAAATCCCCATTGACTTGGTATTGCTCTTTTCTTACTGAAGAGCCATCCGGTGCTGTGATGGATAGGGTCAAGGAAGCTTCTGGGCCTATTAACCGTCCCTTTAACGTTACTTTTCCTGTACTGCCATCCAGTGTTGTCGAGATTCTGGTCTCACCCGTAAGGAATGATTCCTGTTGCTTTATGAGGCAGACGTTTCCGTATATTCCTACCGGATTCACGTCTCGGGCTATCAGTCCATCAGAGTGTTCGTAGGTGCCTTTGATGAGCTGGCGTTCAACGAGGTGCGTACGTTCCTGCGACGCGTTGTCTCTGACACTCGGGTCCCAAGGAGACCAAACTTTCACGATGAGCGTGTTGTCTCCGTGGTGTACAAAAGGTGTCACGTCGCATTCAAAAGGCAGGGAATACCCTTCATGGCAGGCCACCAGTTTCCCGTTGAACCAGACTTTTGCATAGTAGTCAACATTGGTGAAGCGAAGGGTGTAGCGGTTGGTGTCTGTCTCTTCGTTGAGCGTGATGATATTGCGGTACCACCAGGGCGCTTCATTGAAATAGCGTAATTCCCTGCCCCAGTAAGGGTGCTGTGCAAACAGCAGCTGAAGATGTTTGAGGGCCTCGATCGGTTCCCATTGCGAGATTTGAGGGCCGATATCCGTGAGATCGGGATCGTTATACAACTTCAGGTATTCTCCCTCATCGTGGACGTCCTGAAGAACGGACCAGCCGGTATCGATGTCAATTTGTTTCATTCGCGTGACCCCATTGCTTTATTGACCCCTTGATTCGTTTGTTCGGTGCGATGCGTTTGACATATAAAGTTCGATAAACATCGTTCCGTGGGAAAATTATAAAAGATTGAGTTGATTATTGCAAACGGTTGCTATAGTATGGTTACGTTATTTTCGAAGCTTTGAAATAACAATGTTTTATTGCTTTCTTTATAACATTGTAGTTAAGGAGAATTAAATATGAGTGGATTATTTCCGTGATAAAATGTAAGCGTTTGCAATAGGATATTCCTCAATCTGACGCATTCAGGATTTGTCGTCGGAATGTGGAGCGTGTCCATTTTGTCTCTCGGAGAATTTGACTGTGTGGCTGGTCTGAAACAGCCACAATCCATGAAGGAGTGGAGATATGAGACGTCGTACTGGTTATGCCTTGATGGTCGTGCCAGGTGTAATATTTCTTTTTGTTTTTATGACCGTCCCCGCATTGATGGGTATGTTCTACAGTCTGACCGACTATAGGGGATACGGGGGATGGAATTTCATAGGGTTCAAGAATTACGCCCAACTGTTTACCGACCCATCGGTAATTCATAGTTATATATTCACTATCGGTTTTGCGTTGTTGGCCTCGATTCTGACCAACGTCATCAGCCTTTTGCTTGCGGTCTGCCTGACGCAGAACATTCGGTTCCGCAGTTTCCTAAGAGGCGTGTTCTTCCTGCCGGCGGTGCTCGCCACCATCGTCATCGGCTATGTTTTCAACTTTATCTTTTCGCAGGTCGTTACCTCAGTCGGTAAAGGATTACATAACGATTTTCTCTCCAAAAGCATCTTGGGCAACAGCCAATGGGCGTGGGTCGCTATCGTGATTGTCGCTGTCTGGCAGGCTTGCGCGGTGACGACGGTCATTTATATGACAGGTATCGAGTCCATTTCAACCGATATCTATGAAGCGGCGAAAGTGGATGGCGCGAACACGGTCCAGACATTCTGGAAGATTACGCTGCCTCTGGTGACTCCGTTTGTCATGGTGAATATGATTCTCCAGCTGAAAACCCAGCTTCAGGTCTTTGATTTGATTGTGGCTCTTACCAATGGCGGGCCTGGAACCGCGACGCAATCGATTTCGTTCCTTATTTATCGCAACGGGTTCCAGGGCGGTCAATTCGCCTATCAATCGGCCAATGCAGTCGTTTATTTCCTGCTGATTTTGGCGATTTCGTTGATTCAAATGGGTGTGTTTGGCTCCAAGGAGGAGAAGTAATATGGATAGCTCAAGCAAACTTATCAGGAAGCGCAGCAACTGGCTGTTGACCATATTCCTTATATTCTGCTCCCTGACGGTGCTGATTCCGATGTATCTGACGCTATCCACCGCTTTGAAGGATCGCCAGCAGAGCGCGAAAAGCCTATGGGCGTTGCCGACGCAATGGCGATGGAGCAATTTCTCGGAAGCCATCGTCGAGACCAATTTCTGGAGGGCTTTGGGCAACAGCCTGATTCTGACGATCGTTTCGGTGGTCATCGGTGTGCTGACGAATGCCATGATCGGATACGCCATAGCCCGCAACATGAACCGTAAAGGCTTCAAGATCGCCTATTTCTATATCGTTTCAGCGATGTTCATCCCATTTTCGATTCTGATGCTGCCGCTGGTCAAAGAGATGAGCATGCTGGGATTGGACAATCTTTACGGGTTGATACCAATCTACGTCATTTACAACCTGCCGTTCAACACCATGTTCTACGTGGGCTATATGGACACGATTCCCAGAAGTCTTGATGAAGCCGCGATGCTTGATGGCGCCAATACCTGGCAAACGTTCTGGAAGGTCATTTTCCCGTTGCTGGGACCGGCTAACGCAACCGTTGGCATTTTGCAAACATTGTGGGTATGGAATGATTTCATGCTGCCTTTGGTGATGATATCGAAGCAGGATCAGTACACTATTCCTCTCACTCAGTACATGTTCCAAAGTGCCTTTAATACCAACTATAATCTGTCATTTGCTTCATACACGCTCGCTATGATTCCGATGCTTATCGTGTATCTGTTCGCGCAAAAGCAGATTATCAACGGTGTTGCTGCAGGATCTGTAAAAGAGTGACTCTTTAATTCTCTTTAATTTGATTTTGCAAACGATTGCATTATAATAATTGATGAGCGGCAGCGGAGAAGCGATTGGGCCATTCGCTGCCGTTAGAAACAAACTCCAAAGGAGAAGTGAAATGCTAAGGAAAAAGGCGATTAAGTGCGTTGCGCTCGTGGCTTCCATTGCCATGGCAATTCCTATGATGGCTGGCTGCGGCGGCAATTCCGCAGATGGAAAGGAACACATCCAGTTCTTCCAGAAGAAGCCTGAATCGGTGAAAATCACCAACAAGCTGATTAAGGAATTCGAAGCTCAGAATCCGAATATCACTGTTGAACAGCAAACGGCTTCCAACCCCATCACCGTGTTGAAGTCCCGTATGGCCAAGAACGACGTCCCCGATGTCATCACTGCTGATGGTACCTATTACAACGATCTGGTCAAGGCAAACATTCTTACCGAGCAGACGGGAACCACGGCCTACAAGTCCGTGGCGAACAAGTCCTATTATGATTACCTGCATAAGATCGGCCAGACCAAGAAGAACTATGTTGTGCCGTGGTCCATCATTGGTGAAGGCGTGCTGTACAACAAGGATATCTTTACCAAGCTCGGTCTGACGGCTCCCACCACATGGGATGAGTTCGTCCAGACGGCCCAAAAAGTCAAGGATGCAGGTCAGCAGCCCTTCATCTTCACTTGGAAGGATGCCGATCCCGCCAATAAGATGGCTATGGCAGTGGCTGCTCCGGAACAGGGCAAGGATTTCTGGGACAATCTGCAAAAAGGCAAGGCAAGCTTCGCCAAGAATCCCGGTTGGAAGCTTTCTGCTGATCGTATGCTCAAATTGAAGACCTTCGCTCAGGAAGATCCTGCAGGTACGGATTATGATACTGGCAACTCGCAATTCGCCAATGGCAAGTCCGCCATGTATATTCAGGGAATCTGGGCCATTCCGGCAATTCTTGAGGCCAATCCCAACATTCATCTTGGATTCTTCGTGCTGCCTACCCGTGATCAGCCCAACACGACTCCTCTGATTTCCGGTACCGATGCATTGATTGGTGTTTCTTCTGCTTCCAAGCACCAGAAGGCGGCTCAGAAGTTCCTTACATTCCTGCTCTCCAAAAAGATTCAGAAGGAATATACGGATGACCAGAACCTGCTTTCCGTTCGCTCTGATGTCCCCGCGAATACCGACGTGCTGAAGGCGATGAAGGCCGATTACATCGATAAGGGCAAGACCTGCATCTTCCCGGATGTTATGTTTACCGGTGCGAGCGATATGCAGGGGTTGAGCCAGGAGTTCCTTGAGAAGGGCGATGTCAACGCCTACCTCAATGCGCTCGACGCAGATTTCCAGAAGAACGGTATCAAGTAACCATAACGTCTTCCGATTTTGAAATGCTTGGGCTCTTTTTGCGTCTGCACGAAGAGCCTGGGCTTTCGTTTGTTGCGTGAATTTGCGGGCTATCGGAATTCGTATGGCGATATGTACTGTAAAAAATTACGATTTTTGTAAAGGTTAAATTCATGAAGTTTTTAAACGGTGCCTGGCTGGTCAAAAAGGGTTACGACGTGAGGTATGCCGCGAATGTGTATACGGCGGACATTACCGAGGACAAGCTGACGCTTTATTGCCCGCTTGGAAGACATATCCATACCGTAGGGGACACATACAATATTGGACTTTTGACCATCGAGGTCACCAGCCCCCGTCCGAACATCATCACGACGAGACTCATCAACTATAAAAAAGACCGGAGCCGGTGCCCCAAGTACGAGTTGAATGAAACCCATCCGCAGGTCCAAATCGATGAGAACGAGAAGGAATGGACTTTTACGTCCGGCAGGCTGGCATTGCATATTGCCAAGGGCGAGCTGATTGATTTTCTTTATACGTTCGACGGCAAGCAGATTGCGCGTTCGGGCTGGCGAGGCAAATCCGTGGTGCTGGATCCTCAAGGCCAAACCAATATCGTCGAACAGCTTGAGTTGGGTGTCAACGAGAAGATTTACGGTCTGGGGGAGAGGTTTACCAATTTTGTGAAAAACGGCCAAACCGTGGAGAGCTGGAACCTCGATGGAGGCGCCGAAAGCGAGCAAGCGTATAAAAACGTACCTTTCTATCTGAGCAACAAGAAATATGGCTTGTTCGTGAACACACCTGGAAGAGTGAGTTTCGAAATCGGCTCGGAAAAGGTTTCCCGAGTTCAATTCTCCGTACCTGAACAGGAGATGTCGTATTCGGTTATTGGTGGTACGGATCTCAAAGACATCATCAACAACTATACGGATTTGACCGGCAAGCCGCCTGTGGTTCCTGAGTGGAGTCTCGGACTGTGGCTCTCCACTTCGATGAGCCCGTATTTTGATCAGAACACCATCATCAAGATGGTCGACGACATGGCAAAGCATGATATTCCGCTAAGCGTCGTGCATATCGACAGCCATTGGATGAAGGAAATGGAATGGTGCAGTTTCGAGTGGGATGAAACGAAATTCCCTGACCCCGAAAAAATGCTGTCCGAACTTCATAAACGTGGTGTCAAGGCTTGCTTATGGCTGAACCCCTATATAGCTCAGAAATCGTCGATATTCGACGAGGGCGCGAAGAACGGTTATTTCATCAAGGATGCCGACGGTTCGCCTTGGCAGTGGGATATGTGGCAGCCGGGGATGGCTATAGTCGATTTCACCAATCCGGATGCCAAAAAATGGTACCAATCCAAGTTGCGGCATTTGCTGGAGCAGGGTATCGATTGCTTCAAGACCGATTTCGGCGAACGAATTCCCACCGAAAACGTCAGTTATTATGACGGCTCCGACCCAAAGCTGATGCATAACTACTACACACTGCTGTATAACCAAGCCGTCTATGAGGTCACTGCGGAGGTCAAAGGCGAGGAGAATGCGGTCGTCTTTGCCCGTTCGGCTACCGTGGGCAGCCAGAAATACCCTGTTCATTGGGGTGGTGACCCGAATCCGACCTATTTGGCCATGGCCGATTCGTTGCGAGGTGGCCTGTCGTTGGGAATGGGTGGTTTCGGCTATTGGAGCCATGACATTGCCGGTTTCGAGGAAAGCCCTGTTCCTCCGACGCCTGATCTTTATATGCGCTGGACACAGTTCGGACTGCTCTCATCGCACTCCCGTTACCACGGGGCCGGGGATATCAAGGTTCCGTGGCGATACGGCTCCGAAGCGGTTGAAGTCACGCGTGAGTTCAGCAAGCTCAAAGATAGTTTGCGCCCTTATTTGATGAAGATGAGCCAAGAGGCACATCGGTTTGGTACGCCGGTCATGCGCGCGATGGTTCTGGAATTCCCGGACGACCCGAACTGTGAGGATATCGACACCCAATACATGCTGGGTGACGATTTGCTCGTGGCTCCCGTCTTTTCGGAGGATGGTGTGGTTCGCTTCTACGTTCCTGACGCCAAAGGTGAGATGCAGGGGAAGCCTTGGGTCAACCTTCTCACGAAAGAATCGTATGAGCCAAACCGTTGGTATACGCAACAATATGATTACCATACGTTGCCTTTGTTGGTGCGGCCTGGTGCCGATCCTTTGAACGTCTGACTGATGATGCCGGTTGTCTGATCCGCTTAGGTACCGTGCAATCGAATAAGGGCTAAATACGAGTAGCTTTGTCGTTATTTAGCCCTTATTTTATTTGTTGATTATATTGGTGAATTGGCTGCTGCACGCAGGCCGATTACTCGAACGGATAGCGTAGGCCCCAATCGGCGCGAATCCGGTCCATGACGCCAAGAATTCGTAAGGTATCGCTGTGGCGATGCTGGCTGTATGGTGGCGATGATGGAGCTGAAGACTTCGGCCATGGCACCGTTTCCGTAGGCCAGAGTGGTGAAACTCTGCGCGTCTACGCCGATGGAACGGAGTTGTATGGAAGTCTGGATTTTCGCGATTGGTTGTGAATTAAGTTGTAGGGTTTGTTGCGGGCTTTGTTGTTGCGATATCTGCTGCTCGCGTTCTCCTCACGGGTTTTGTTGCCCAAGAACGGTATCGACGAATGGCAAAGCGTAAATGCCGATACCCGGCATCATTGCCCCCTGTCTGGGTATATGATCTCCGCTATGTGCAACAGCGGAGATGTCATAAGACTACAGCTAGTCTCGTTTTATAAAATTCCGAAAGGGAGTAAGCTGGCAAAACGTCGCAAACTGCTGTTTGCGAGAGGTAGAAAACGTCGCAAAACGCAATCTGATATTTATGAAAAACGTCGCAAAACTATGCTAAATTGATATGTAAAACGTCGCAGAATGGTGGTGTAAGGTTGAAATTGCAACGATTAGCTGAAAAGCGTTTAAAGGCGTGGCACAATAACCCGCAGCATCGTGCTTTGCTTATTGACGGAGCGCGACAGGTAGGCAAGACGTACCTTGTCCGTCAATTCGCCAAATCGAATTATGACGTCTTCCTGGAAATCAATTTCATCGAGACTCCAAGCGCCAAAACGGTTTTCGAGGGAGATCTCAATGCGGATACCCTTATCGCCAATCTTTCGATCTACTCCAACAAGCCTTTCGTCCCGGGAAAGACGTTGATTTTCCTAGACGAAATTCAGGAGTGTCCGCGCGCGCGAACCGCAATCAAATTCCTCGTCGACGACGGGCGTTTCGACTACATCGAATCGGGCTCGTTGCTGGGTGTCTCATATAAGGAAGTTCCTTCATATCCGGTTGGTTACGAAGAACATTTGACGATGTACCCGTTGACATTGCAGGAATTCTATTGGGCGAATGGCATCCAGCAGTCGGTCATTGACGAGGTTGGCGGCGCATTCAAAGAATTGAGACCGGTAGTAGAGGTTTTCCATCAGCGTCTGATGTCGCTGTTTTCGTACTATATGGTTGTCGGTGGCATGCCTGCAGCGGTTTCCGCGTTTGTGGAGACAAATGATTTGAATGCAGTAGGCAATGTGCAACGTGATATCTTGTCGCTGTATCGTCAGGATATCGCTAAATATGCTGATACCAGCGTCGGCCGTATGCATATCAAGTCGATTTTCGATGCCGTGCCTTCGCAACTCAATAAGAAGAACAAGCGTTTTGTCTTGGCTGATTTGTCGAAAACTGCCCGAATGGAAAGATACGCCAGTGATTTCATGTGGTTGGCCGATGCCGGTGTCGTCCTTCCGTGCCGGAACGTCTCAGAACCCGTTTATCCGCTGAAACTCAACGAAAAGCATAGTCTGATGAAGGTGTTTCTCTGTGATGTCGGCTTACTGAGTGCGGCCAGTGCGGGGTCGACGGCATTGGAAATCATGCAGGGGAATGTAGGTGTTAACTGGGGCAGTTCACTTGAGAATTTCGTAGCTCAGGAGCTAACGGCTCAAGGTTTTGATCTTTTCTATTTCGATAAGGCGAAAATAGGCGAAGTCGATTTTCTGATGCAGCGCGGCAGCGCCATCGTGCCGGTAGAAGCGAAATCAGGAAAAGATTTTGCTGTTCATGCCGCACTCGATAAATTGTTGGCCGTCAAAGAATGGAAGCTTGATTCCGGTTTTGTGCTTTGCAATAGCAATGTAGAACACGAAAAAAAGAATGATGTCGTCATTGATTTGCCGTGGTACATGACGATGTTCATGAAACCTCAAGGGTTTTAGAAATATAGTGCAAAGAGGCCTCGGCACACCAATTCAGCTCATATTGTGGCGACTGTCAGTCGCGTTTAAGGATTGTGGATAGACTTATTGCGTTATTGACTTTATCAACAATCCACGCGCGAGAAAGTTGCGCGATTAGGCAGGCAAGGCCGCGAAAGAAGGATTTTATGACAAGCTCGCAAACGCAAGCGACGTCCGACAACGATTCGGTCTCCAAGGACGCTGGCGCTGATACGCCGGGCGACATTACTGACGTTAGCGACATTACTGACGTTAGCAACAATGCCGACACCAGCTATCTCGACTATCGTCCCGAAGGCGACGGAGCCGGCGTCGAAATCGACGGAGTTCCCAACTCCCGCGGCATCGGCGGCTACCCGACGCAGGATGGCCGCAAGTTGCGTGACGGGCTGTTCTTCCGTGCCGCCGGCCTCAATTTCCTGGGCGAGCATGGCGTCGACGACCTGCGACGCCTCGATATCAAAGAGGTAGTGGACCTGCGCGACCCGCTTGAAATCAAGCAATGGCCGTATACGCTCCCCGATGACATCCACGTCGACCGTGTTCCGCTGCTCAAAACCAGTATGAGCGTGCTGGGCGGCATGAAAAAAGTGGCCAAGGGCATCGATATGGCCGAAATGTACCACGATATCGTTTTCGGTTCGGCCGAGCAGATTGTGCTCATCCTGCGCAAACTCTTGAAAGACGACGGCCACCCGATGCTCATCCATTGCACCGCCGGCAAAGACCGTACCGGCATCACCGCAGGCATCCTGATGAGTCTGCTTGGGGTGAGCGACGACATGGTGGTCTCCTGCTATGCCCAGTCCGGTGCGAACCTCGGCGCCGCATTCAAAAAAACCGTGATGAAAGGTCTTACGAACGACGAAAAAGGTGTCGGCCGGATTTCGGCCGCCCAGACCGCGATGCTCGCCTCTCCGCCGGAACTGATGCGTGGCGTGCTTGCCGGCATCAAGGACGAGTACGGCTCGGTCGAGCAATATTGCTTGCAAAACGGCATGAGCGAAGACGAAGTCGCTGGGTTGCGTGCGTTGTTCTTGGAATAAATAATATCTATTTCGCAATAGATAATACATAATGGGTAATAGGCTATGCTAAGTTGCCGGAATTTGCAGACCGTTGATCCCGGCAATGTGGGACATTCCACGTTTTCTGAACGCAAGTAGGTGCAGTTAGATATAGACTTGGAATGCAGGTATTCGGGCTTCAGCAAAGTTCCGGAATACTTAAGAGCTTAGGCGGAATAAAGGGGTACCGGAAAGATAGGCCGGCACCGTTTTCGCCGAAGGAATGTCAAGTTGAAAGGCGAACAATGACGGAAGCTATTGCAAATATTGGAGTCGTCGGTCTGGCGGCAATGGGGTCGAACCTCGCGAGGAACCTTGCGCATCACGGCAACACCGTGGCGCTTTACAATCGTCACTATGAGCGCACCGAAAAGCTCATGGAAGAGCACGGCAGCGAAGGCAAGTTCGTGCCCGCCAAGACCATTGACGAATTCGTGGCGTCGCTCACCAAGCCGCGCACGGCCATCATCATGGTCAAGGCCGGTGCGCCGACCGACGCGATGATCGAGGCGCTCGCTGACGCCATGGATCCGGGCGACATCATCGTCGACGGCGGCAACTCCTACTTCAAGGACACCATCCGTCGCGAGAAGGAAATCCGCGCCCGTGGCCTGCATTTCGTCGGCTGCGGCGTTTCCGGCGGCGAAGAGGGCGCCTTGAACGGCCCGTCCATGATGCCCGGCGGCACCGATGAGTCCTGGAAGACCCTCGGCCCGATCCTCAAGTCCATCGCCGCGAAGGCGGAAGGCGAGCCCTGCGTCACCCACATCGGTGAGAACGGCGCCGGACACTTCGTCAAGATGGTCCACAACGGCATCGAGTACGCCGACATGCAGCTTATCGCCGAAAGCTACGACCTCATGCGTCGCGGCATGGGCATGACCCCCGACGAGATCGGCGACGTGTTCGAGGCTTGGGACAAGACCGAGCTCAACTCCTACCTCATTGAGATTACTGCCGATCTGCTGCACCAGAAGGACAAGAAGACCGGTAAGCCGCTGGTTGACATCATCGTCGATCAGGCCGGCATGAAGGGCACTGGCACCTGGACGGTTCAGACCGCCCTCGAGCTTGGCACTCCGGTCACCGCTATCGCTGAAGGCGTGTTCGCACGCGGCCTTTCCGATCAGGTTGAGCTGCGCGAAGGCGCTGCCAAGCAGAACTTGGCCGGCCCTGACGGCAAGATTTCGTTCGCGAACGACGACGAACGCAAGGCCTTCATCGAAGACATCCGCCAGGCACTCTATGCCTCCAAGATCGTCGCCTACGCACAGGGCTTCAACGAGATCAACGACGGCGCCAAGCAGTACGACTGGAAGATTGATCTGGCTGCGGTTGCGCGCATCTGGCGCGGCGGCTGCATCATTCGCGCCCAGTTCCTCAACGTCGTCTCCGATGCCTTCGAGTCCGGCGAGGCAGATATTTCGCTGCTCTTTGCTCCGTACTTCAAGAGCGCTATCGAAAATGCGCAGAGCGCTTGGCGTCGCGTGGTGGCCAAGGCCGCGACCTGCGGCATCCCCGCGCCGGTCTTCTCGACTTCGCTTTCCTACTACGACGGCATGCGCTCCAAGCGTCTGCCCGCCTCCATCATTCAGGCTCAGCGCGATCTCTTCGGTGCCCACACCTACGGCCGCGTCGACGAGCCCGGTGCCTTCCACACCCTGTGGGCCGAGCCCGGTCGCCCGGAAGAAAAGATGTCCGACTGATTTGGACATCTGATCGCTATAGCTGGTTGAAGCGCTAAGCTGCTATAGTTTGGTTCATTCCGTCTTCTGTTGAATATTGATAATCTTTGGTATTCATCAGGAGACGGTTTTCTATTTCGGGATGTTGATTTGCGAACTCCGGTGTTCGTCTGTTGCACTCTTTTGTGCTGGTAAACGGACTTTGAAAGTCCGTGAGGTGCGGTTTGCCTGCATTGGGTTGCGGGAAGCTGTTGGTAGTGCTGGTAAACGGACTTTGAGAGTCCGTGAGGTGCGGTTTACCTGCATTGGGTCGTGGGAGAAGCTATTGATAGTGCTGGTAAACAGCTTCTTAGTGTTGATAAGATGACGTTTACCAGCATCAATGTGTAATTTACGATTTTGATCGTTGTTTCTAGCTAAGTAAGTGTATTGCGGATTTACAACTTTGCAACCGCATCAGGCGTCGTGAACCATACGAACTCCTCGGTTCCGGTGGCGAAGCTTGCCGGGTAGGCCGGGTTGCTGGCCTGAGCGAAGACATGGGCGGTGGCATCGGCCTTGCCGGCTCCGCAGGTGAGCATCCAGGTGCGGCGGGTTCGGGCAAGCATCGGGGCGGTCATCGAGATGCGCAGCGGCGGCATCTTGGGGGAGTGCGAGACGCCAACGGCCAGGCGCGCCGGATCGGTCACCTTGATTCCGTCGTGGTCCGGGAAAAGCGAGGCAAAGTGGCCATCGGGGCCCATGCCAAGAATCAGCAGATCCATCGCGGGCTCATCGCCGAGTTCGCGTCTGAGATCGTTTTCATAATCTGCGGCGGCCTTGGCGAGCAGCTCGTCGTTTTGGGCATCACTGGCAGCGGCGACTTCTTCGGGTGTGCGCGTGTCCACAGCCATCTCGTGGATGTTGCTTTCCGGCAGACGCCCGTCAGCGACGAGCTTGTTGAGGAAACGTTCGCGGGCCTGCCACGAGCTGCGGTCTTCGTCAGTCGCCGCGACAAAACGGTCGTCGCCCCACCAGAAGTGAACGCGGCTGAAATCGATGGCATCGACCAGCGGGTTTGAAGCCATGTAAGTCAGTGCGCGGAGAATATCGGATCCGCCGGTCAGTGCTACGTCGTAGCGGCTGCGGACCGGTTTCGTCTCCGCCCCAGCGCTGCTGTCTTGCTCGCTCAGCCCGTCCAAGATGGCGAGCAACGTGCGTTGTGCTGCCGCCCGAGCCACGGTTTCCGCGTCCTTATATACTTCCAGTTTCCGATCGGCCATGTGCAGTGTGCTCCTTATTACATTGAATATTGTCAGTCTAGATGAACCCAACGGCCATATTTATTGGTATCGAATAAGTTTTTGAAATTACCAAGATCGCGTTGCCGCACCATAAATATGCAAAAATCAGAATGCCCTGAAACCTCAAACGAAAGTTTCATAGCATCCCGATTATTGCGTTTACTGTTTTACGTTAGACGGTTAGAACTCGGCGTTAGACGCTCAGCTCCCAGCGCCGACACCCCAATGCTCAGCTTTGGATCATATCCCAGCCCGTGCGGATCACGTCGGCGTAGACCTCATCCGGATCAATGCGGCGCAATTCCTCGCTCAGACAGTCCTCCAACGTGCGCAGTGGCATGGCGACCTTCTGCGGGGTCTGGCCGGGCTGGCTGATGACGGCTTCCTGCGAATCGGGCCGCTCCAACGCAATGGTACCGTCAGAACGGTTCAGGTAGACCCCGGTTATCGCGTCGGCGCCGGTGACATAACCGAGTTCAACCGGCACGTTGAGCTTCAGCGCAAGCCAAGCCGCGAGTAGCTTCAACGGTAGATAATCAGGCTGGCCGATTACTTTGACGGACTCGATCGGCAGGTGCGGCGGCTGGTCGATGGTGGTGGCCAACATCGCACGCCACGTGGTCAGGCGAGTCCATGAGAAGTCGACATCTTTAGGCTCCCAGTTTGCGCGAAGCTTGGCAAAAGTCGCATCCGGGTCTTTGGAACGGAGCGCATCTGTAATACGGCTTCCGGCCATGGCGCCCAGAGGGTCGCGGGACGGGTTTGCCGGCGGATTGGTCGGCCACCAGGTGACGACCGGTGCGTCCGGAACCAACAAAGGCATAACAAGCGTATCGGTATGCTGGCAAAGTCCACCGCGCGGGCGCAGAATGATGACTTCGCCTGCCCCGGCATCAGCGCCGAAGCGAACCTGTGCGTCCAAATCGGTCTCAACGTCGCCGGAATCGGTGACGTAGCAATCGGGTTCCTTGTCGACGTCACAGAACGGCAGTTCCTTGCTGTTTGGCACGATGGCGATGACGCGGCAAGGGTGCTCGCGGCCTGCGGAATTGGCGATTCTCAGCGCATTCTCGAGCTCTTGTTCATCCGTCGAGATGATGAGCGTCAGCACGCGGTCGTTGCCGGCCTCGCCGCGCTCTTGGTGCAGCTCGTCGATTTTGCGCGCGATGGCGTTGGTCTGGGTATCGGGCATTTTGATGATCATGGCATCCTCCAATGGCGTCCGTCGCGTGCGAGCATTTCATCGGCTTCCTTCGGCCCCCAAGTGCCGGCGCGGTAAGGTTGCGGCTGGCCGAGCGTGGACCAATATTCTTCAATCGGGTCAAGAATCTGCCAGCTCAGGTCGACCTCTTTGGTGGTCGGGAAGAGCGGTGGATCGCCGAGCAGCACGTCGAGAATCAAGCGTTCGTAAGCTTCAGGCGAGTTTTCGGTGAAGCTGCGGCCGTAGCTGAAGTCCATCGACACATCGCGGACCTCCATGGCGGTGGCTCCTGGCACCTTCGCGCCGAAGCGCATGGTGACGCCCTCATTGGGCTGCACGCGAATGACGATGGCATTGTTGCCGAGTTCGCGCACGGCGGTCTGCTCGAAGGGCAGGTGCGGGGCGCGCTTGAAGACCACGGCGATTTCCGTGACGCGCTTGCCCAGGCGTTTGCCGGTACGCAGGTAGAACGGCACTCCGGCCCAGCGGCGCGTATCGACGTCGAGCGTGATGGCGGCGTAGGTCTCGGTGGTGCTTGACTTGTCGATGCCTTTTTCGTCGAGGTATCCGCAGACTTCCTGCGAACCTTGCCAGCCGGCGGCGTACTGGCCGCGGGCGGTATAGGCGCTGAGGTCTTTTGGCAGACGTACGGCGGAAAGCACCTTCGTCTTTTCGGCGGTGAGGTCGGAGGCGGCGAAGCTCACCGGTTCCTCCATCGCGGTCAGGGCCATCAGCTGGAGCAAATGGTTCTGGATGACATCGCGAGCTGCACCGATACCGTCGTAGTATCCGGCGCGGCCGCCGATGCCGATGTCCTCGGCCATGGTGATCTGCACGTGGTCGACGTAGTTGGAGTTCCAGATCGGCTCGAACATGGAGTTGGCGAAGCGCAGCGCCAGCATGTTCTGCACGGTTTCCTTGCCGAGGTAATGGTCGATGCGGAAGACTGAGCTCGGGTCGAAGACTTCGGAGACGACGCGGTCGAGTTCCTTCGCGCTTTCGAGGTCGTGGCCGAACGGCTTCTCGATGATGACTCGGCGCCATGCGTTGTCATTCGATTTTGCCAGTCCAGAATCGGCGAGTTGCTTCGAAACGATGGGGAAGGCGCTCGGCGGCACGGACATGTAGAACGCGTGGTTGCCGCGGGTGCCGCGATCACGGTCGAGCTCCTTGACCGTCTGGCTCAGGCGTTCGAAGGCCTCTTTATCGTCAAACGTGCCTTGCACGAAGCGCATTCCCTTGGCGAGGTTGGCCCAGGTCGATTCGCGGAATGGCGTACGGCAGTGGGCCTTCACGTTCTCTTTGACGAAGTTCGCGAATTCTTCATTACTCCACGGACGGCGGCCGAAGCCGATAAGTCCGAAACTTGGCGGCAACAGGCCGCGATTGGCCAAATCGTAGATGGCCGGCTGTAGTTTCTTTTTGGCCAAATCGCCGGTGACGCCGAAAATCACTAGACTGCAGGGTCCGGCAATGCGCGGCAGCCGCAGGTCTCGCGGATCGCGCAGAGGGTTCACCCAAGTTTTTTGTTCACTCATGCTGCCTAGTGTAGTGCCAAGCCCAGTATCAGTAAGCGTAAAATCAATACTGTGACCCCATTTGTCGCCCTAATCACAGTTGGGGAATACAATATTGATTTATCTTTTCGGCAAGTTACAGAGAATTGTAACAGTTGAAGTAGGATACATATGAATCTTTAAACTTTAACTGTCGCAATGGTATATCGGTTATTATGTTCATGCTAGTGTCCCTGATCATTTTTCCGATTAATGGTTTCGCTGTGAATATTCTTTGAGCTCATTACGGATTTCAGGAATTTCTGATTCGAAGCTGTTATCCTTTTGGAGCTCAACCAGTAAAGAATCTATCTGTTTGAAAAGCTCATCCGGTAGTGTTGCCTTCAGTGACATTGCTTTTTTAAGAATGTCCTTCACTGCAGAATCCCACTCTTTATAATCGGGGTCGCAAAGGTCTTGAAGGTAGACTGATGCATTTTCGAAAGAGGGGGCAAAGATTCCATTGATTGCAAGCTCTCTGATAAACGGATGCCTTCTGTATTTGATAACGGTGGAATCAATTTGTTCTCTTTCAAAAAGCTCTTCTAGTTTATTCAGGAATGATTTCAAGCCATCTTGGCCCAGAAGAAATTCTCTATTGTTTTTCGGGGTCTCTCCAGTCAAGTCTTGCTGTTGATGACAATTTTTGAATAAAAGCTGAACGGTTGATGTGGCATATCTTTTGAGATATGTTTTCTGATAGATATCAACAAGAAGTGTAGAGACAAAATCGTCATAGCTAGAGTCATCAGAACCATTGATATTACTGTTTTTTGATGGTTGGTCAATTGGACAGCATTTATTGTCATCGATAAATCGTGCATAGTCGTCGATATGACTTATGATGCCGTGATAGATACCACTGGCTGGATATTTCTGCTCAAAAAAGTAAAGATTGTTGAGAGAATAGTTATCAGTATATTTATTCGCATTACGTATATCGAAATGTTTAAATATCTCGTCAATATTAGTTTTGTCTATAATGTAAGTTCCATGTTGCGAGATAATTGGTACTAAATGCAAACCGGAATGGAAATGTGGTCGATGTCTCTCGAGTAGAGCTATTAGTGCATTATAAGAAGCCGGTGAATTATCTTCAAAAAGAGTTCCGCAAATTTTCCAGTTTGCTTCGAGACAACGTAAAAACCGGAAAACGCTGTCGTTGGTTACATCTGTTGGATTAGTGTTCAACACGGCACTTTTAATAAAATTAATTAGTGGTTGTGTGATTAATTCTCCCGAATAATCTGCTATGAAGTCTAATGCATGGGAGGAGTTTCTTGTGAATTCGTCAAATGCTCTTATTTTAAGGGGTCGTGTTATATCTTTACTGTAGGCAAAAGCTCGAAGAAGAAAATATTGTCCATCTTTTTCGTATTCCTTGTCCACTGTTTGCATGAGAGTTGCAATTTCAGATCGACTGTTTTCGTAATGTTCAAGTAAATAACGAAGGAGGCTAATATTAAAAGCTGATATATCGTTGTAGCGTATTCCGTTCCTTTGCTGAAGTATTTCAATATCAGAATCGGTGAGTTCGGTATCGCTTTTATTTAACGAAAATGAGTTGTTGTGATTATTGAGTTGTTTAATAGATTCAATATAGCCTTGCGCATTTTTCGGTAGAGGAGCAGGCGTTATAGCGCGCAATTCACCCGGTAAGTTTTTGACGATTTTCTTTAGAAGCTCATCTTCGACGGATTTTGATGATTTTGTAGACTTATCCGAAATCTGCTTCAGGTATTGACTATATAGTCGTTGCAGGATGAGCTCGATTTTATCTACATCGGGTTTCGCAGATAAATCTTTTTGCTGTATCGCATGTCGGCACATAATGTAGAGAATGATGATCTGATCGGCGGCATTTTCTGAAGCAAGCATGAATATCTGATCTGTGTAGATATTGATGTTGGTAAAAGTGAATTTAAATAGATTGTCCTTTGGCTCGTCTGGAATGGCAGAGAATATTCCATCTTCATTTTTTTGTTTTTGCAGATAGGGAAATGCCATTTTTGCCAAGAATCGAGAGAGGATGAGTTTGAGAGTACTATCTTCAGGATCCAGAGTATTTTCATCGGGCATAGTTGTGGAAGAATTCAATTTGCTGATTAAAGAGCTGAGATCTGAAATCAGTTGTGTATCAGCAGCTTTATGGCTGAAAATTCTGTCGAGCGTAGCCGAGTCGCTTCGATAGTGAGAGGTGTTCTGGTACAAATCAGTCAAAATCCGAATAAGCATACCGTCACTTGAGGGGGTTAATGATTCAACAGTATCGTCTAATATGAGTGCATAATCCGGAAGGTTTCCCATTACTGTTTTATAGATGGAACATCCGTTATTGTCGGTCGGATATTTTTCAAGCGACAATAGATTGTTCAATGAAAGATTAGTGCAATCGATGGTTTCATTTTGCTTCTCGCCAAGTTTTTGAAGTGCAAAAATTAGAGCGGGACGTGTTACAAGGAAAAATCCGTTTAGGGCAAAATATTGCTGTATGTTTTTCGGTATTCTATCTTTTTCGAAATCGTTATCTACGTATCCTTGACGATGAATAAATTCGGTCATATTGTTAACGAGAGTTATATCGGTGTTTTCATTATAAAATTGCAGAGTATCTGTCCAGTTATCTGCAATAAACAGTATCAATCCCCATGCTTGATGGCTGTATTTAATAGTATCGTTATTTTTATTGATTACTTGTAGTGCCGCATTAATGAGTTGTAGTTTTTGGTAGAGGCTGTTGAAATCACTGGTGATGAGTGTCTCGAAAACATTAGGAGAAAACGTGGCAATTATTTCTGTTGCCGAAGTTTTATTTTCAAAACTAATTTGGTATGAATTACCGAAGAATTCGTTCAAAAATTCTCTACCGCTGATTTCGTATTGTATATCGGTGTTTTTCAGCATTGTTGTAGCCGATTTCCTATTATTTTTTATTTGCGAAGCATTATTTCTTGTATCAGGCTTTAGCAAATATTGAAGGATAAAAATATTGAAGGTACAGTCCTCGTCGTATTTCAGGTTATCTTGCCCTTGTAAATCGGCAATAGCCTCATCGCTGAGTTCATAAGAGAAATCTGGAATTTCCGGTTGAATCACATGGTGAATGAACAATGCTGAGTTGTCTCGTCGTGCTAAGCCTGCGGAATTGTTTTCCATCGATGCGTACAATATGTAATCTTTGTTGATATATCCCGAAGACAGCAGGTCTCTTGCAAGATTAGATTGTGAAGTGGCCTGATACGTCTTTGTAATAGCTTCCCACATTTGGTTGGTTTTATCTTGTGGAGCCTTATCGGCATCCGTGGTTGAATCCATGATGGAAGTGAGTTCGATTAGTTCTTTGAAATCTGCTTTTTGGAGTTCTCTTATTCTTTGAGAGAGAGTGGCGATAATTCTTGAGATTCTCTTCGGTAGGTCTTCGTCTGTGTCTGAGATGTTGAACTCTTTGAAAAACTTTTTTTCTGCTTCTTTCGAAACTTGGTTTTTCTGTGTAGCGCTTAATATCGCGTTGGCGTCATTTATGCCATTCCGAGTTTCTTTAATCGCTTCATTCCTGATTCGGTTAGCTTCGTCATATAGATAGTCTAACTTGCTTTGTCTTTGAGGTATTTTTTCGAAATCTTCTGGATAAAAAGAATGATAAATAACCATCGCGAGAAGTAAAGATTCTTCGGTAGGCTCTCCATGTTCAGATTTTTGAGGGAAATAGGTTTCACCGAAAATCTTATCAGAAAAAATAAGATATTCATGGGCAATTGTTTTGAGTTGGCGCATGTCGGTGAGATAACGGCTCACGGTGCTTGATATTTGTTTGGTTGCATCCCAAAGAGAGTAAGAAGGTGCAAGAGTTTTTACACTGAAAATATTTTTCAAATAATTTTGAGAATTGAATGATGAGATAAAAGGAAGGACAGGAATTCGAACGTCAAAGAATTTGCTTTCTGCGTTTCTTGTCTGGCCTGTTTCAGAAGATTGGGAAATTGGATTGGCAGTTGTAGCTTCGCTGAAGAGGCTATCTCTGACGCAATAGATGAACCGAATCGATCTTTGATTTTTGTTGATTTTGGGAGCGTTGTTTAATACTGAGTTCAGTTCTCGTAGATTATTAAAAATTTCTGAATCATTAAACCTATCAAGATCTTCAAAGACGATTATGTCAGTTTGAGGATTGGTCTCAAAGAAGTAAATAATTTCGTCAAGGTACCTATCGAAATAGGATTCATCGGAATTGTTAACAGTTATTGAATTCGGTTCATTCCCCAGATGGATGCTTGAAAGAGATGGGGTTTTCTTTGAGTGACGCATTATATACACCGTGATAATACCGGTAATAATAAGAAGCGCCAAGAAGAAGAGGATGCGAACCCAAAGGTCTCCCGGCATACCTCTATGCGCAAATATCAGATGTATCGTAGAAGTTGAAAGAAGAATCAATGCAACGATGATAACAGTAATTATTGTAGTGACGGCGAGTGTCAAGTTTGGTATTTTGTGAAGTTGAGAATACCTCGAACGTGGGCCTTTGTCATTGCTGTAAATGAGTTGTTTGACGATTGAATGTTGTATCAGTTGATTTGTTGATTCCTGCTGAGGCTTCTTAATATGCCTATTTTCTAAATCGTCATTTTTCCCTGAAAATCGGAATGGCTCTGTGGAATAAAGTGTTTTTGAAGAGGGTTCATCGAGATTTGTTTGGTCTGGAGCTATAAGTGGGGCAAGTGTTGATAAAGAAATTATTTTGACCTGTGGACCACAACCGATTGCTTCGCATAGTTTTTGCAGGCCTTGGATTATGCTACTTTTCCCAGTATCGTAGGCCCCTGAGAGAGCTATATTATGGTTTTCTGAATCATGCAACGCATCAAGTAATTTACTGAGATATTCCCAATGGCTTTCAGGATCATAATGAGGTCTGAGATTCCCAGGGTCGTTTGAAGAAGATTCGCGAAAGTGGTTCTCTAAATATTTCTTTTGTGCTTCTCGTAAATGTTTGATATCAAGTTCGGTCATTGAAACTTCTTCCACGATTTTGCAATAATTTTAGATTAATACCTATATAAGGTTGTAGATTCGTTTTGACGATTATTTGATATATTTTGGCGTATACTTAATAATCAAGTCTGCCTTCGAGGAGGTATGGAAGTGGAAGCCGGATGTTCCTGAGTTTCTTGGGACCCGGCTTCTGCGTTGTCTACGCGTTTGCGGTTATAGGCCAAAAGTGTTGTTCATAATTCCGCGTTTGTTCTGACGTGATTACTCTGTTGAACTATCAAACAATCTTCTGGCTGATAGCTTCTATGCCTCATGCTTTCGCCTTGCCGCAGAGGCCTCCGCAAAAGCTATGCCATCTTCGGGCGAATGTCGGGGTGGCGCTCGCTGAGGTACGCCTTCATAACCATGCGCACGAGCGCTGAAGCATTGAGTCCTTCGGCTTTCGCACTGTCTTTGAGCCATTGTTTCATCGGTGCGGTCACCAGGATCCGCAGGGGTTCCTTGGCTGGTTGTGGTTGTTCCGCAAGCGGGCGGCCTCTGAAGATATTCATCAGTTCGTCATCATTGAGCGCTTTGCTGTTGTCGCTGCGGGGGCGTTGCGTTCCGGCAATTGGGCTGAGCCGGCCGTCAATCGCCATCGCGTCGAGTTCTTCGTCTGTATATTTCTTGCTCATCGTAAAGTTCTTTCTGTTTTTGTTGAAGTCTGATGTGAGAAATGTGCTATATCAAAGGAGATGGAGCCATCTGCTGGTCACGGGCATTGCGTGGAACACATGCATGTTTTTATCGGGTTGCATTTCGACGCCAATCTCAACGGCATCGTGTTTAAGCGCTCCTTGATGACGTGGCCCGACGATCATGACAGTAGGTGTTGTACCGTTCCCCTGCATGAGTTCGGAATTCCAGTTGTGCCTGATGGCATATTCGATTTCTTCGTCAGTCAGGCCATGTTTATGTGCAGAGTTACCTATGTCAAGTACCATAAGCATAGCCTTCTTTCGTAGTAATAAAATAGTACCATAAAAAGCAGCTATAAATTACTGCTATGAAATCTCGTGCATCCTACACCTTTGATATTCTCATAACTAGGCCTGCCTTCGAGGAGGTATGGAAGTGGGAGCCGGATGTCCTCGTGTTTCACGAGACCCGGCTTCTGCGCTGTCTACACAGATGTGGGCTTCAGCTAACTTACACTAATTACTTTTCATGTGGTCTTCAGCCGCATTCCGTCCTTCACTCCCGCAGTGTCTCGATGCTGCGCTCCGGGAGGAACGACACGGGCAGCTTGTAGCGAGCACCGGAAACGGAGAAGTCACCGTCAATCTCGCGGATGAGCACGTCGACGGCCTTACGGGCCATGCCTGCTATCGGTTGCGCCACGGTCGGCAGGTCCGGCACGAACCTTCGCACGGTGTCGGATCCGTCGTAGCCCACGATGTCGATGTCAAGATGCCGATGCGCGCACATGGCCTTGGCCAGTAAAGCAGTCATGTCGTCCGCGATGAACAGTCCGTCCAGATCGGCGCCTTGGTCGAGGACGGCCGCCAGGTCCTTGATTTTCGTTTCGTACGGCTCGTCCCAGTCGATGGGAAACACTTGCGGCGCACAGCCTCTTTCCTCCATCACGTCGCTATAGCCCAGGCGCCGCTCATAGCTGTATGGCGCGGATTCGTCTTCGAGGCTGTTGATGTGCCCGATGCGTCTCGCGCCGCGAGTCCACAAGGCTTCTGTCGCGATTCTGCCGCCTTGGTAATTATCGGAGCTGACCACGGGGATCGATTTCGTGGTGATGCGGTCGATGTTGACGATCGGCAGGTTCGAATTGCGGTAAATGGACATGCCTGTGTTGTGCGAGCCGATGATCATACCGTCGGCCTGGTTGGCCAGCAGCAGGTCGAGAAAACCTTGCTCCTGATCCACGTCGTTCATACTGTTGCACAGCAGCGCCTTGTACCCGCGTCGGTAGAGTTCGCGCTCGAGCTCGTAGACCATGTCGCCGTAAAAGGGGTTCTGTGTGGTGGGGAAGATCAGCCCGATGAGCCGGCTTTGCTTGCCTTGCAGCGTCCGCGCGCTCACATTGGGGCGGTAACCGATTTCCTGAATGGCGGCGTACACCTTGGCGATGGTTTTCTCGCTTAAGGAACCGCGTTTGTTAAGGACTCGGGAGACGGTGGTGACGGTGACCCCGGCCCGCGCGGCGACGTCTTTAAGTGTCGGCCGTTTCGAGGACCTTCTGGATTGAGCCATATCACGCACCTTCATATTGACATACGTAGTAACACTATACCGGGGTTTGTTGAAATCATGGGAACAGAAGCCATTTGTCACATTGATGAGCCCTTTGTAAATGCTAGAAATTATTGGTCTTTAAAACCTGGTATGGCTGGTTTGCCATATATTCCGATGCGTGGTAATGTTCAAATTGTTAAACGTTTAACAATTTGTTTAAGTGGTTTTCCGCTCAAACTCAGTGTTGAAAAATAAAAATGTCAAACGCTGATAAAATCACGACGCAGTGAGTCGTAGAGGAAAGGTTGATAATTATGAGTATCCTTTTGGCGCTGGTTCCCTCGATTCTGTGGGGCCTCTATTCATTGGTCATTCCTAAAATCGGAGGCAGCTCGGAGCAGCAGACGCTCGGCGTCACGCTTGGCGCTTTGCTCTTCGCGTTGGTTACCTTCCCCTTCACGCCGCATAACTACAATGTCACCAATGTCATTGTCAGCCTGGTTTCCGGCTTCATCTGGGCTTTCGGCTGCCTCTATCAGGTGAAGTCGTTCAAGGAAATGGGCGTTTCTCGCACCATCCCCATCACCACCGGCATGCAGCTGATCGGCACCAGCTTGGTCGGCGTGCTGTTCCTGCATGAGCTCGGCACGCCCGCGGCTCTGGGGTTCGGCGCTGTGGCCCTCGTCGCCTTCATCATCGGCATCACTTGCACGTCCTATTCCGAGAAAACCGAGGCCTCGAACAGTCTGGGCAAAGGCATGCTTTTCGTTACCATTTCCTCGGTCGCCATCATCATCTACGTCGTGCTCATTGAGCTTTTCAAGGTCAATTCCTTCGATGTGGTGCTGCCTCAGTCCATCGGCATGGTGCTCGGCGCGCTGGCCGTCAGCATCAAGTCTTCGGAGAAGCGTTTCTGCAAGAAGACCGCCGAGCTCATGCTCCCCGGCATCCTCTGGGCAGCCGGCAACCTCGTGATGTTCTACTCCAACAGCTCCCTCGGCGTGGCCATCAGCTTCCCGCTTTCGCAGCTCGGCCTGGTCATCTCGACGATCGGCGGCGTGCTCTTCCTCAAGGAAGCCAAGACCAAGAAGGAGAAGATCGCGGTCGGTATCGGTCTTATCTTCGTCTTCCTCGGCGTCATCCTGATCGGCTTCGCAAAGAGCGTTCAGTAGTTTCGCCGGATCCGTCTTGGGCTAATGGGCCGGGTATATGGCAAGACCGCGAATATGCCAGGCCCATCGAAATATTCGTTATGACAAAGTCCGTTATGACAATAAATAAGGAGAATGTGAATTATGAGTGACAACAGCAATTCAACGCTGAACGATACCGCCAAAGCGGATGCGTGGATCCGTGACCACCGTGATTGTGTCAAGCCGCGCTATCGTCTTGATTATCACGTGATGCCGCCTGTCGGTTGGATGAACGACCCGAATGGCCTCGTCTACTTCAAAGGCCAGTATCACGCCTTCTACCAGTTCTATCCCTATTCCAGCGAATGGGGCCCGATGCACTGGGGCCACGCCATCAGCGATGACATGGTGCATTGGAAGGACGCGCCCGTGGCCATGGCTCCGGGTTCGACGGCCGATCGCGACGGCTGCTATTCCGGCAGCGCGGTGGACGACGACGGCAAGCTGAGCCTTATCTATACCGGCCAGATTTTCGATGACGGCGACATCAAGCCTTTCAACACGGAGTTCTCGGAGACGCAGAATCTCGCGGTCAGTGAGGACGGCATTCATTTCAGCAAGTATGCGCAGAACCCCGTCATTCCCGCAGCCCCGTCCGACAACTCCCGTAATTTCAGGGACCCGAAGGTCTGGAAGCACGACGGCCGTTGGTACGTGGTCATCGGCAGCTCCACCAAAGACAACGAGGCCAGGGCTCTGCTCTACAGCTCCGCCGATTTGCGCGAATGGAAGTTCGAAAGCGTGATCGCCCATTCCGAGGGCAAGATCGGAGAGATGTGGGAATGCCCCGATTTCTTCAGCCTCGACGGCAAGGACGTCCTGCTGTTCTCGCCGGTGGGCATGGAGCCTGAGGGACTGAAGTACCACAACGTGTTCCAGACGGGTTATCTCGTCGGCGATTTCGATTACGCCTCGGGCAAGCTTCAGCACGGCGAGTTCGAAGAAGTCGATCGCGGCCACGATTTCTATGCGTCGCAGACCTTCGAGGCCGCGGACGGCAGAAGAATCTGCATGGCTTGGATGAACATGTGGCAGACTCCTATGCCTGAGCAGGCCGACGGTTGGGCCGGTGCCATGACGGTGCCGCGCGAGCTTCACGCAGTCGACGGACAGGTTCGGATGACGCCGATCAAGGAGCTCGAGTCGCTTCGCGGGCCGGTTATCGCGGATGTCGCTGCGCCGCTGAGCAACGACCAGGTGCTTGCGGCTCCGAAGGAAAACCGCTGCGAGGTGCTCTTCTCCGCCGACGTTCCCGCTGACGGGAACAGCAAGATCGGTGTCTCCTTGGACATCGGCACCGACCACGACGTCTCGTTCACCTATGACGCGGCTTTAGGCCGCCTCACCCTGGACCGTGGCGGCGAAGACGGCGTTCGCGCCTACGATTGCGGCAAGCTGGAGAAGCTCGACCTGCATATCTACATTGACCGGTCCTCCATGGAGGTCTTCGTCAATGACGGATTGGCGACGTTCACGAGCCGCATGTATCCGGCGACTGCGGCCACGATCAAGGCCGTTGCCCCGGCGTCGGGCCTCAACGGCAAGGTTCGTGTGTATGCGCTGAACGCGATGCGCTGATAGGTTGTGCGCCTGAAGCTCCGGGATGTCGCATGACGCGACGCCGGAAGTTTCGATTGGAGGAAATCGCAACCTTTGATAGGGGAGCGGGGATGACCGGTTATCGGCCGTCCCCGCTTCTGCGTTCGTCGGCAGTTCCCGGGTTCCTTGGAATTCGGCTTTCGCGCTTTTCCTTGTGTGCGGTTTTAGGTTCTATGACCTTGTAACCGCGTTTGCTATCTTTGTTTCCGGCTGAGGACTATATGAATTGATACAAAATAGATAAAATTAGTATTATGTAAAATAAAGTCAACAAAATCGGAATTTTATGTCAAATGTTATACATTTATTTTTTGGTGGTCGGTTGCAATTGTCACGATGAATGAGACGCAAGGCCAGTAATCTTTTGTTGGGCGTGCCAAGAAATAGGTTGAAAAGGCCGTTTTAGTTGAAATACCGGGCTTTGCTGCCATTTTGATAGCTAAAGATTTCATTTTACGGCCAACGTATGTGGCGTTGTTGACGCTTTGCTGTGAGTCTGTAAAACTCTTTTGTGATTTTTGTATTTCGTTTTGGGAATGTCAAAAATTACCGAAATTTCTCACGTTTGCCGTCGTACAAAATCAACAAAAATCAAATTTTCATAGTCGAATATGTACCGTTTGCCCATTATTTACTACCGCTTGCCGTTTATGGCGAGTTAATTAGATAAATATGTGTAATGCTGTCCAATGGGTGCGTAAGCTGACATTGTATTTTGTATTACAAAAACAAACCGCTTCGCGCTACAAAGAAATGAAGTCGATGCTGGAAAGGATGACGCAGGCGAATGGGGAAGCAGCAAAGAACGCTCGTCGGTGCGGTGGTCGCGCTCGCGCTTTTGGCTTGCCCAATAGTCGTATCGGCCAACGGGGATATATTCGACGGAAACCCTGTGCCTGAAAGTGCGCCGGCGCAAACTTCGTTGCTGCAGGATAATGGCGCTGTCGCACAATCCCAGCAAAACCCGAAGCTTGGCGAACAGAAAAGTCCGGTAAGCCCCACCCCGCAGCAATCCGAAATCGGTAAGTCCTCACCCATAAATGGGCAAGGTTCGGCCGGAAGCACCGCTCCTTCCTCCGGAACCGGGAGTGCCGGAGCTTCTCCCGAAGCGTCGCCTTCCTCGCGTTCTTCGGTATCGGCACAAGGCCTGGGTCCGAGCTGCGGCGATTCCGATCATTGGCAAGGTTCGCAAGATCAGGCCTACTGGACGTCCGCATGGGACGGCGCTGATTGCATAGTCACCATTCAGCCGGGTTCGATCGACGGTGCCAAGAGCGCACCTTGGTCGAGAGGCAATCCTCTTCATGATCAAGTTACTGTTATCAACTTTGCAAACAATACGGGTGTCTTCCGCTTCAGCGGCAACGTAGCGGGCCTCTTCTCCTCGATGCCTTCGCTCCGACAGGTTCGTGTAGACAACCCGGGCAATTTCGACGCGAGTGGCACGGATGGCGATTTTTCTCAGATGTTCGCCAACTCCCCGCAGCTGCAAAATCTTGACCTTTCGGTTTGGAAGGCCACGGCTCGTCCCAAGAAAATGGCCATGATGTTCATGGGCGACACCGCCCTGACCGATGTCGACCTTTCCGGTTGGGATACCTCCGCCGTCACCGATATGTCGAGCATGTTCCGCGGCGACACCGCTTTGCGCGCCGTCAACGTGTCGGGCTGGAACGTCTCATCCGTCACCGATATGTCCGGTATGTTTTTGAATGACGCGGCTTTGACCTCCATCCCCGGTCTGCAGGCGTGGGCGCATCTGGGCGCCTCCGCCCCGACCGTGTCGCTGTGCCAGATGTTCTCGGGAGCCGCATCGCTGACCAGCCTCGATCTTTCCGCATGGAAAGCCAGCAACGTCATCAATATGTCCGGCATGTTCTACGGCGCTTCCTCGCTTTCAAGCCTGAACCTTTCGAATTGGAACACTTCGCGGGTACGGGATATGTCGAACCTCTTCGCCCTCGACGCGAGCCTGAGGGCCATCGATGGCCTGGCGGGCTGGAACACGAGCGGGGTCGAGTTCATGCAAGGCATGTTCTCGATGGTCAAGCAGGTTCCCGATTTGCCGCTTCCGGGCACGCCTGATGCGTCGAAGCAGGCGGGTCCCTCGGATCTTTCCGCGATTTCCGGTTGGGACGTGCGCAGGGTCCGCACGTTCAATCAGATGTTCATGGGCCTGAACCGACTGCCCGTTTTGAATCTTTCGAATTGGAAGACGCTTTCGGCCAATTCCATGCAAGCCATGTTCGCCGGCTGCACCAAGCTTTCCGATATCAAAGGCGTTGACAAGGCCAATCGCGATTGGAGCACCGGCCGTGTCACCGATATGTCATACATGTTTTACCTTGACGGGGTTCTCGCCCGTCTGGGTGATCTTTCGAACTGGAAGACCGCCAAGGTGCAGAACATGGAAGGCATGTTCCGCTATGACGAATCGCTTTCCGGCGTGAGCGGCATGAAGAACTGGAAGACTGACCAGGTCACTTCGATGGCGGGCATGTTCCAGCGCAACCGCGCGCGCACCGATCTCAAGGATGTGTCCGTTTGGAAGACGCCCAAAGTCACCGCGATGTGGGATATGTTCGGCGGCGACAGCAACCTTACGTCTTTGGATCTTTCCGGCTGGGACACTTCCAAAGTCACCAGCATGACCTATATGTTCCAAGGCACCGGCATCACTTCGCTTGACCTTTCCAACTGGGACACCACCAACGTTCGGGCCGGCACGAATGCCCGCGCCTGCGCCGAGGGCACGGTGAAGGCCGACGCAGGAACCTGCCGGGTATTGCCCGAATATCTTAACGAACTTACCGTCGGCGGCAAGACGAAGCTCACCCCTGAGTTCTTCAGCAGTGAGCCCTTGAAAAACAAGGGTTATACCGGCCGCTGGGCCCGCAATGACGACAAGTGGACCAGCGATGACAGCGCTGGCGCCAACGAACAGCTTGCCGCGCGTTGCCCTGGTTCCGGCTCTGTGGGCCAAGATATTCAGACCTACCTCTGGCAACAGACTGCCACGGTCAATTTCGACGCCAACCTTCCCGAAAGCGGTTTGCAGCTTTCCGGCGGAAGCCTGCCGAGCGCGATCGCGGTGACGGGTGCCGATGTCTCGAGAGCCGAGCAAACGGTTCCCGAGTCCGCACTTGCCGCCAATGGCTATCGTTTCACCGGTTGGAACACCGTATGGAACGGCGGCAACGACCTGAACGGCAAGCCGGGCAAGGCCTATAAGGCCGGCGACCAGCTTAAGCTCAATCGCGGCGATGTAATCACGTTGTACGCCCAGTGGCAATCCACTGGCGGGGCGTCCGGATCCGGTTCGGAGCCTGTGGATAACCAGCGGTATACGGTGCGTTACCTGCCGAACGAGCCTGACGGGTTCAAGGCAAACGGCTCCATGCCGGACGATACGTTCACCGCAAACGCCGCAGCCAGCAGCGCCTACAAGCGTGCGCTCGCCGAAAGCGGATATACGCTTGAAGGCTATACGTTCCAGGGTTGGAGCCGTGTGCCGTCGTCCAGCAGCGCGTGGCGTCCGGGCGTTGAACTCAATATGCAACCCGGAATCAACACCATGTACGCGCAGTGGACGAAGAACGGGGCCGGGACCGCCGAAGGCAACGGCAACATCTCTGGCAACGGCGAAGAAGGCACAGACGAAGAAGGTTCCGACGGCCAAGGTATTACCGTTATCGTGCAACCGGCCACTTTGCCGGGTGCTCCGCAGCTGGGAGCCGCGCCTACACCGGTAACCGGTACTGCAAACTCTGCCACCCGTGCGCCTGGCGCGAGCAACAATGCCAACAACGGCCAGCAGAACCGTGATTCCACAACCGATGCACCTCAGAACACTCCGACGGTGCCGAGATGCGTCGAGCGTTCTACGGGTGAGGTCCGCAACAGCGCCAGTGGCATCAGCTACGTCACCCCGGCTTCAACGTTGCCCTATTGTGATAACGACAGTGGCGGAACTCCCAAGAAGTCCGCGAATCCCGCTTCGGCCAAGACGTCAGTCCTTCCCTCTTGGTGGTGGCTGGTTGTGTTGTGCGTGACGGCAGCTGCCCTGGGAGCTATCGCGTTGCGTCAGCGGTCCGCTTCTCATGCAATGGCAGCATCGCAGCACAGGAAGAGAGGCAGGTGATGAACGGGAATTCGCATTCATCCGTCATGATCGACGACGGTGCGGTACGCCCGTCCATCCGCGGTCCTGGTTAGTCGTGCGGTATCAAAACGCAACTTCGTCGTTTGCGGCGTAAAGGAATTTAGAGGATTTAAGAAGATAAGGAATAACAATGAAACAAGGAAGAGTAACGAAGCTCTTGGCTTCGCTGGCCGCTTGCGTGGCCGGTGTGGCCATGATGGGCGTAGGCGTCACCAGCGCCTCGGCAGTTGAGGCTCAGCCCAATGTCGACTTGGACATCACAGGTGATTCAACAGTATTGGCCAATCACGTGTTCCATGCCGTCAAGCTTGCCGATTACATCAATCAGGAAGCCGGTTCGGTCGGCATCTCGACCGTAGCCACTAGGAAAGCTGCCATTGTGGCTGCTGCGGGCGCTTCGGGCACCACAATCAGCGCCAAGCAGGATGCCATGGCCACTTTGGTTGCGAAGTGGGGCGGCGACGGCGGTGAGAAGGCTTCGCCTTACGCGGGCTTGCGTCGTGATTTTGTCAACGAGCTGGTCAAGCAGAACGACATCAAGACGGCTATGACGGCTGGCGATGCATCCGCTACGTTTGATGCGGGTACCAGCAAGGCACACTTCAATATTCCCAATGGTATTTATGTGATTGAGGATGTGACCAGCGGCAGCGCCGCGGTTTCCATTCCGATCCTGGTCAGCACGGTCGGCAAGACGGCTACCAGCGTGGGCTCTTCGACGATTGAGGCGAAGATCACGCAAGTCACCACCGAGAAGAAGCGCAACAAGCCGACTTTCGATGTCGGCGAGTACGTTCATTACACCATCACCAGCGTGGTTCCGGTGTATACGAATCTCAAGAGCATGCAGCTGGATGTTGTCGATACCCTTTCCAAGGGTCTGACGTTCGATCCCAACTATTCGATCGATCCGGTCATCAAGGTCAACGGCTCCACTCTTAACGATACGGACTATACGCTTTCCATTGCAAACGCTGACGGTAGCCCTGCTGGCGCTTCCACGGCTGTGCCGGGTGCCACATTGACCTTCAGTCTCGGCGACTATATCAAGAAGAAGATCGATGTCAACGACTTCAGTCTTGCCGGCAAGAACATCACCATTGATTTCTATGCGATGGTCAACAAGGATGCGCTGACCTCGAACGGTGGGAACAGCGGAAATGATGCCACCGGCATTGTCAACGATGCCAAGACGGTATACACCAATAACGCAAGCGACCATGTCGTTACCGTTCCAGCTGACAAGGTGTATGTATATACCGGCAGCTTCACGGTGAAGAAGTTCTCTGAGACGAACAAGGAAACCGCTCTTACCGGTGCCGAGTTCAACATCTATAAGGGTGACGGCGTCAGCGGTGACCCTGTGAAATTCGTTGCCAGCGATCCTGCAACGGCCGATGGTGTGAACCAGTATCGTCGTCCTGAAGCCCGTGACCACAGCGGCAGCGCTACGTTGACGGCTCCGTTCAAGGTCAACGGCTTGGCTGACGGCACTTACACGGTCAAGGAGACCAAGGCTCCTGAAGGCTATAAGCTCATCGACGATTTCACCTTCACGGTGACCATCGAGCATGATGCGACTGCCATCGATGAGGCGGGTGGCAAGGGCCAGCTGAGCGCCGCTGTGACGTATACGCTGAACAAGGGCAAGACAACGCCTGCCAAGTATGATTTGGCGGCACAAGACGGGACCAACAAGTTCGTGTTCAACGTCTACAACGTGCAGTCGCTCTCGCAGCTTCCTGCTTCTGGTGCCGCCGGCATCCTGATGCGGGTTGTCGCGGGCCTGCTGCTCGTCGGCATCGCTGTGGGGCTCTATGCGATCATGCGCCATACGCAGCGCTCCCGCAGGGCTGTTCGCCGTCACTAAATGATGAGTCACTTTGTGGGTTGCCCCGAAAGCCGGTTGGTTTGCGAGGCAACCCACGAGCGGTAATTCTGAGCAATAGTTAAAAACAAGAAAGAACAAAAAATGAGAATGAATGGATTGGCTAAGGCGTTGACTATGTTGGCTGCGTGTGCGGCCATGATGGCCATGGGTGCGGGCACTGCGTCTGCGCTTAAGGGGCCGATTTCCGCCAACGCCGAAGCCACTCCATTCATCTCTGCCGATACCGGTGCCATTGCGATGGGCCGTGTTGTTCCCGCGGCGGATACCACCGGCATCAAAACCACAGAAACAGTACTTAACAACGCGAATACCTACAACGTGGGCGATCCCGCTGTTTTCACCATCGGCAGCAAAGTGCCGGTTTATACTTTCGCCACCTCGTTCATGCTCAAAGTGGACAACGTGCTCTCCAGGGGCTTGACTTACGACTCAGCCAGAGCGCATGTAACGGTCACTATCGGTGGCGAAGAGCTGCACGAAGTCCCGGCTGGCGACAGCACCGGCTACCAGCTTTCGGTCGCGTCGAGTTCATCCGCGGCCACCACGCTGAGTTTCGATTTTTCCTCCTATATCAACGGCAAAATAGGAAACCACGATTTTTCATTGGGCAATGAACCGATCAAGATTTCATACACTGCCTACGTCAATGCGAAAGCATACACAGGAAACGACAGCACAGCCACCACAAGTTCGGCCAAAACCGAATACAACGATGACCCGGGAAACACGTGCAAGAACACAGTGTTGCCAGGGCCTGTCGTCAAGCTTTATACCGGCGGCTTCGCCATCGATAAGATTTCGAGAACCAGCGGCGAAGCCTTGCCTACTGCCGAGTTTCAGATTCGCCGCAAGGGCGAGACGAATCCGCTGAAGTTCGTGCGTTCCGGCGGCGAGGGCACGGCCAGTGCCGACTATATCTTGCCTGAATCGTTGGAAACCGGGGCCACCGTCGATACGCTGGTGGTGCCGCAGTCTGGCAAAATCAAGATTGAGGGGCTTGCCGACGGTATTTATGTCGTCAAGGAGTCCAAGGCTCCGGAAGGCTATCTGGTGCCTTCCGGCTTCTCCTTCAATGTGACGATTACCCATGATTTTGACGCCAGCAATATGTTGACCGGCGTCTCTTATTCACAGTCCGGCGACATGTACGGCCTCGTGAAGCAGAACGGAAGCACGAATGAATTTACGGTTTCCAACGTGCAGTCCGTCGGGCAGCTACCGGCCTCAGGAGCCGCGGGCATATTGATGCGCTTGTTGATCGGCCTGGTGCTGGTAGCTGTAGCGGCGGCGCTTTACTTCGGCGTACGTTACGCAAACAAGCGCTCGCATAAGACCAATGCTCCAGACAGGGTGGGAGGACGTAAATGAGAGGTAAGTCCATGCTGAAACAACGTTTGACAAAAATCGCGATGGTTGTGTTCGCCGCTGTTGTATGTGTTGCCACGCTTTTTGCAGGTGCGCCTGCTGCGAGTGCAGACGAATTTCCTGGCACGACGACACCAGATCATGGTGCCCAGCCCCTTGTCCCATTGAAAATCAAGCGCAATGGTCCTGGTGAGACGCTACTTCTGAATATCGTAAAAATCGGGGATTATGTTAATCAGAACCCTGAAAAGAATACGTTGAAAGTCACCACGAATTCCGCTTCCGCTAAAGAAATAGTGAAGCAGCCTTATCCTTATACCGATACCAAAAGTGTCTTTTGCGAGTATGCAGGATTTGGCACTCAGTGTGAAACGGACTATAAGGAGATAAACCGTGACCCGATGAACTGGCTGGCAGACCAGTGGAGCAAGGAAACCCTTGCCGGTGAGACGAGTCGTGCGGGCATGTTTGCTTACAATATGAATATCACGGGGTGGTGGTTTTCGGAACACTTGGGCAGTGACACGTATGGGACAGCGCGTTTAGAGCATAATTATGAGCCAGAATGTGATGGAATCTGCGCAGGGGTTTCGGAGAATCCTGATAGTGACGGGAATCCGGTCGATACCATTCTTCTTCCCAACGGTGTTTATTTCATAAGTGCAGGGTGGGATTATTTAAGTACGACAGAGCGGGGGGAATATGAGCCTATCATTGTCAGCACCGTTGGTGGCGAGCTTGATACGCAACGTGAGGATTATCTGGGTACCAAAGTAATCACCATGAAGGGAAATCAGGATGGCTCTATCACCAAGACGGTGGGGAAGAAGACCTATAATATCGGCGATTCTGTTAAATACACGATCAATGCCGTTCTGCCCTCGACTTGGCGATGGGACTCGCTAGAAAAATTTAAAGTTCGTGATACGTTCTCCAAGGGATTGTCGTATGTCAGCAGCGATTTCAAACCGGAAGTATTCATCGACGGGCAGCCAGTAGAGCCTGCCAAGCCTGGAACCGCTGGCTATGTCCTGCAGGTCAGGGATGAGACTTGTCCGAATCCAGTCACATGTACGACCAACTTGGCGGATTCCCCTAACCCGATTCCAGGCGCTTATATTGTTTTTGATTTTTCCGATTATATCCATGGAACCACTTTTCGGGGTAAATCCTTGAAGATCGTATATTGGGCTAAGCTCAACGGCAGTGCCGGCACCAGTGATGCGACGGCCAATGAGGCAAAGATGACCTATAGTTTCCATGTGGATACTGGTTGTGGTTGCGGGACCGGACCAAATGACACTTGGGAAAGGGAGTTGCTGGCCGCACGGGTGAATGTCTACACAGGTGGTTTCTCCTTACATGTGCCCAAGACGTCATGGAATCTTTCCCCGGAAGGGGCGGCATTCACCGTCTCCCACAAGGAAGACCCCACCCACCCGATAAAGTTCGCGCAATTATCTACTGGGAATATCTCGAGTCCGGCGAAGTACTGTGCGGCCGAGGCCTCGCAGACCAACTCCACCGACACCATCAGGATACCGGCTTCCGGAGATGCCGAAATCACCGGTCTGGCCGATGGTACGTATATCATTCACCAGACTGCCGCGCCTGGCAACTGGGAAATGCTCGAGAGTTATGATTTCGAGATTACGCTGAAGCATCAGGACCAGGGCGACGGCACGGAAAGCTTGACGCAGTCGATTGGGAGTAATCCGTATGGAATGGCCAGCCAAGATGGCGACGGCAAAGTGGTGAACGTGCGGTATATCGGGGCGCTGAAGGATGTGCCGGCTACCAGTCCTGTAGGTACGGGGGTGCGCGTGCTCATTGGAGTCATGGCGCTGATGTGCGGCATCGGCATCCTCGTTGGTATGAAGCGACTGATGCGTAGGCGCAATGTTGTAAGTAGTGCGAGAGTCTGATGAAGTACGTCCGTCGTTGTGCCGCAGTGGCAATTGCAGTCGCCAAAGGTTTGCCGCTAATGTGTGCACGCGATAGAAAAACTCGCTTCGGAGCACTCTAGTTATGAAAAAACGTCATTCTGAACCACCTCAGGTTTCGCACGCTATACCGACCACTTTCGATGCCATCATCGCAGGCAATGAAGGCTTGAATCCGGTTGCGCGTGGTGGTGGCCCGTTGATGCTTCTGATGAAGTTGGTCGTAGGATTGCTTCTGCTGGGCGGAGTGGCGATGATCGGCTATCCGTTTGTGCTGCAGGCGGTCAACGCCTTCAAGCAGGCCTCGCAGACGCAGAGCCTCGAGTGGCAGATGGATCATAAAACCACGGAGGAGCAGCGCAAGGCGTTGGTGGCCGCCGACCAATACAACCAGCAGCTCGCCCAATCGGGCCAGTCGATTATGGGGGACGTCACCGATCCGTTCGATAAAAGCATCTATGGCGGCGGCGACCACAGCAACACCGTAGAGGTGAAAGACAAGCGATACCAAAGCATGCTCGACGAGGGCGGCGGTGTGATGGGCATGGTGATCGTGCCGAAGATCGCCGTAGATCTGCCGATTTATCACGGGACATCCGTGGAGACCATGGATATCGGCGCCGGGCACATGTACGGCACGTCATTGCCTGCGGGCGGCTCGTCGACGCACACTGTGCTCGTTTCGCACAACGGACTCACTCGATCACTGCTGTTCACCCGGCTTGACGAGATGAAAAAGGGCGATGCTTTCTATATTCATGTCCCCGGTCGCAAAATGGGCTATCGCGTCGACCGTATCAGCGTCATTCGCCCGGACGATACCAGCAAGCTGAAAATCGAAGCTGGTGCAGACCGCGCCACACTGATGACCTGCTTCCCCTATGGCGTCAACGATCACCGTTTGCTCGTCCAGGGTGTTCGCGATCATTCGCTCGACAAGCAATATCCCGATAATTTCGGGCGTCTAGTGATGAGCGCGATCATGGCGGTTACTACGGCAATTGCCGTTCTCATCATTGGTATCTCGATTATCGTCATCATCAAATACCGGCACCCGCAGGAACGCCCTGCCGGTCACGCGCAGAAACAGATTTCATAGACTTTGAGCGCAGACTTGAACGCAGCGTTTCGAACGGCTTCAATGCACGCGAACCAAAAACCCAGCTGAATAATCGGTAATTATACTTGCCGAATTATTTAGCTGGGTTTCTTGCAAGCAGATCGGAATCGACCTGCTACTTGCTGTGTTTCTTCTTCATCACAATGAGGTAGATGCCAAACGCCAACGCAACTACCGCGACAACGACGACCACAGTGATGGCTGCGCCGGTCGTAGCCATCGAATCATGCGGCTGCGTGGCTTGCGATGCCACGAGAATCTGGTTAGGTTTCACCAACGTATGGTGCTTCTTGTCGCCAGGCGTATTCGGATTGCCGAACGGCTGCGGCGCGGGGTCGGGAGTCGGATTCTTGGGACCGGGCTTTTGCGGGGTCGATGGCTTCGGACGCTCCGGCTGACCCTGCTGGTTCGGTGCCGGAATCGGGTCTTGCGCCTGCGTATTCGGGCTTGGGTCGAGGCTGAACGCCTCGGCTTCGAACGGCAATGTGCGGCTTACGGTTCCGCTGAACTTCTTGCACCCTTTGGCGTCGCATTCGATATCGAAACCGAATGAAACCTCATGGACGTATTCAAGATTGTCCCAAGTCACTGTACCGGTTACCGGGTTGTATGAGCCGGAACTCGGCTGGATGGTGCCGGCGGCGGGGGCGACGAACGAGCCGTCGACCGACTTGGGGACCCGCACGCTGACCACGGTGCTTGAAGTCGCCAGATCAGTCGGATGCTGGTTAGTGATGGTGAACTGCACCAAAGGCAGCCCTTGCAGAGGCTCGAGGTCGCTTACCTGATTGCCGTCTTCGTAGGGCGGGAGATTTTCGTCATTCTGCAGATACAGATACGTGAGGTTCGGCAGGTTGTGCAGCACCGAGATGTCGGCGACGCTGTTATCGGCAAGGCTCAGACGCATCAATTGCGTGAGACCGCGCAGGGGAGTAAGGTCGCTGATGGAATTGTTGTCCAAAGTCAGATAAATGAGGCTGGAAAGTCGCGACAAACTCGGCAAGGGCTTTTCATCGCTGTTGATGCCATCTCCGGAAAGGCTCAGGTTCACCAAGTTGGTCAGCCCGGAAACCGGCGTGAAGCTTTCGATGTTTGGGCTGGAATTAATGGTGAGATCAGTCAGATTCGTGAGATTGGCAACCGACGAGATGTCCGTAAGCTGGCTGGAGGGGATGTAAAGAATTCTGAGACTCGTAAGGAGGCCGAGCCCTTCAAGACTGGCAAGATTCTGGTCGGTCATGGAAATCTGCTTGACGCGCGAAGCGACGGTTGAAGTGAACTTGCTTGAAGTAGTGAACTGGTGCCCGCTGTCGCTTGCGGCGCTCGCCACGGCTGTTGCCAGCACCGGGTCGGGGAAGCATTCGGCGATGGTGTTGCCGCCGGTAGCGCACGCGCCACTCTTGGTCAACGGTTCTGAGGCCGAGGCTGCAGGAGTCATGCATTGCGTGGTGATGAGGATTGCGCCCAACAGTGCGGCAAAGAAAGCGGCGACGCTACGTATCAGCGTTCTACGTGCCTTTGCCTGCATTTTCATCACTCAATCCTCTCTTTCGTAGGTCGCAAAAGACCCAATTCCAGTAGTAAATATTATAGGTCATTTAGAGCAAAAATGACAGATAAAACCAGCAAGGTGTACTAAACAGCTGGCGACTGGTAGTAATCAGCCTGTGAACGGAATTAGTAGGAAGGGATTTGGTGGTTTTCGGGCTTATGATGCCAATCGGCGGCAGCGTTGTAGGGATGTACGCTGCCGCCGATGGCTTCTTTTTATTTGTTATTACTCCTTATTTACTTACTCCTTATTCGCCTCCCCAGTGCGAGGCTTCGGAATCGTGCGTCGAATCGCTGTGGCGCTTGATCAGGTATCCGATCACCGCGGCGAGCGCGATGACTATCAGCAGGATGATCCACCAGAGGCCGGAGAGGGCGTGTGTGCTTTTGGCCGGTTTGGCAGCCGATTGTTCGGCCGAGCACTTGGGCAGGCCTTCGTAGTCGGAGTCCTTCCAACCTGCATTCTCGCCTTGGGCCTCGAGCCAGTCGGTCTTGTTGCCGGCTTTGGCTTTGGCCTTGGCTTCGAGTCTGCGGGCCACGTCGTCGGATATGCACTTCGGGCGCGGTCGCGGCTTGCGAGCCTTGTCGGCGGAGTTGTCGCTGCCGGATGGGCTCTGCGGCGTGGTGGCGTTTCCGCTATTGCCGTTTTGCGTGCCGGATGGGTTCGAAGTTCCATTGGTCATGCTGTTGGCATTGCCATTGTTAGTGCCAATGCCGAGGCCGTTGCTAGCCCCGCCTATCAGGACGGGTCGGGCAGCAAGGCTGGGCTGGGCGATGGCGACCGGGCCATTGCCGGAAGAGGTTCCGGAGTTACCGTTCGAAGACGTGCTGCCGTTGCTTCCTGTGCCAGGCTTTGACGGGGTTCCGGGAGTGCCGGATCCTCCCGGGTTGCTTGGGGAACCGGGGTTGCTTGGGGCGCCGGGATTTCCGGGATTGCCGGGGTTGCCAGGCTTGTCGGGATTATTCGGTGTGCCGGGCGTTCCCGGATTGCCGGGATTACTTGGCTGGTCAGGGTTACCGGGCTTGTTGGGATTTCCGGGGTTGTCCGGTTTGCCCGGCTGGTCAGGATTCCCGGGATTGCCGGGATTGTCGGGCGTGCCGGGTTGATCGGGATTACCGGGTTGATCGGGATTACCCGGCTGATCAGGATTCCCGGGAACCTTGTTCGGTTCCCACAGCGCTCGCAACTTGAGGTCGTGGGTTACAGCGGCTTCAAGCCGATAGTCGCTCCAGTTGCCGTGGCCGTTGTCAATCTGCCATCCCTTCAACGTATAGCCTTCGCGCGTAGTTGCTGGGACCTTGCCGGTCAAATTGTCGCCGTCATTGACGGTCACAGGGTCGATGGTGCTGCCGCCGTTGGTGTCGAAAGTGACCTTGTGGGTCACGGGCGTCGGCGCCTCGCTCTTCACCCACACGGCATGCAGAGTGATGTCGTGCGTGACGGGGGTGTTCATGTCGTAGTTCACAAGGTTGGTGGTGCCGTCCTTGATGATTTGCCATCCCTTGAGTTTGTAGCCTTCGAGGGTGGTGTTGGGCGACGTAACCTTGTCTCCGTCGTGCAGGGTCACCGGGTCGACCTCACTGCCGCCTTCGGTGTTGAAATAGACGGTGTAGGTAATCGGCTCCTTCGAGGGTGCCGGTGGCTGCGGCTTGTCCGAACCGCCGCCGCTTCCGCTTCCACCACTGTCATGGATGTCGTTGACGTGGACGTGGATGGTGCCGCTGATGGTGCCTTGGCCATGGCCTATCGTCCCGTTTTCCTCGAAGGTGACAGCGATATAGGTGATGCCTGCAGGGCCGTCGATGCGTACGGTTCTTACTTCAATGGTTTGCGGGCCGAAGAGGGTGGCCGAGCATCCGGCGGGAGTGCAGGAGACGTTCGCGTTCTCTACGCTCGTCATACCGGGCAGATTGATGGTCGCCGGCAGAGGGGCGATGACCTCCACGCCCAACGCCTGTTTGGTCAGGTCGAAGGAGACGAGAGCGGGAAGCTGCGTCAGTGGGGTCGCGTCTGAGATGCTGTTGCCTCTGAGATTGACGCTCGTGAGGTTGGAAAGCGGCTTCATCGGCTCCAGACTCTTAATTTCGTTGCCGGAAAGATTGAGCGTCTTGAGCTTGGTGAAGTTGCCGATGCCGGTGAGATCGCGGACCTGGGCGTTGCTGGCGTCCAGATCGGTGACGGAGTCCACGAATTGCTGGGTGAGCCTGGAAGTCACGTCGATATGCAGCTTGCGAGCGATGACATTGGCAAGCTTCGCATCGGGCACGCACTGGATCAGGCTGCTTTTGCCGATATCGCAGCCCCAATTCGGCACCCACTTGGCGTAAAGGGTGAAATCGTGGTCCACCGGTTTCGAGAAGTCATAGTTCTCGCCGGTGAAGTCGGCTTTGGTCTTCCAGCCGCCGAAAGCGTAGTGTGCCAGCGTCGGGTTGTCGGGCACGGAGACCGTCTGCCCTGGTATTACGGATTGCTTGTCTACGTGGGTGGCCTGGCCGCCGGTCTCGAAGGTGACGGTGTACGGCGTGACTGTCCACTTGGCGTGCAGGGTGATGTCGCCTTTGACGGGCGTGGTAAGCGTGTCGTAGTCGGTCGGCCCACCCTGCCCGTTGTCAATCTGCCAGCCTAGGAAAGTATAACCCGGGCGGGTCGGAGGCGTAACCGTGCCGATGGTGTCGTCATAGTTCACCTTCTTCGGCGGGATTGTGGTGGCGCCATCTCCGGTGACGAAGGTGACGGTTTGCACATTCGGAATCCACACGGCGACCAGCTTGATGTCGTGCGTGACGGGAGTGGCAAGGTCGTAATCGACAAGCGCGCCATGGCCGTCTTTGTCGAGCTTCCATCCGCCCAGCGTATAGCCGATACGGGTCACCTTGGGTGCCTTGTCGGTCAGTGTCCAGTTTTCGGGAACACTGGTTTCCGTGATGGAAACAGGCGAGGCGTCGAAAGTCACCTTATAGTTGAGGGGCGCCCAGTCGGCGATTAGGGTGATATCGCCGGTCACCGGCGTGGTGAGCGTGTCGTAATCGACCAGGTTGGAGCCGTGGCGTATCTGCCAGCCGCGGAAACGGTAGCCGGGTCGCGTCGGCTTGTTGTCGATCTTGCCTATCGCGTCGCCGTCGCTGACCGTAATGGGATTGAATTTGGTCGCGCCCTCGCCAGTATCGAAGCTGACTGTATGGGTGGTGTGCTCCCACTTGGCATAGAGGGTAAAGTCAGAAAGCACCTCGGTGCTGAAGTCGTAGTCGTTGAGCTTGCCGTTGGCGTCCTTAAACTGCCAGGAAATGAAATCGTAATGCTGCAGTGTCGGGTTGGGCGGAGCGATGAAACTGTCGCCGTCGGCAACCTGCATCGAATGTACGAGGGGGCCGCCTTCGCCGGTGTCGAACGAAATCGTCCGCATGATTCGTTTCCATTGTGCGTAGATGGTGACGTCATTGGTCACTGGATTGGAGAAATCATAAACGACCAGATTATGAACGCTGTTATAACATTTCCATTCGGTAAAATTCCAGTGTTTTCGGGTGGGGTCGCCGGGCTTGGTAATCGTGTCGCCGTCCTTGACCTTGAAGGTTTCGGTTTTACCGGCCTCCGCATCGATAACGAAGGTGACGGTATGGGTCAAAGTCTTCCACTTGGCGACAAGCGTGATGTCATCGCTGACTCCGGCGTTAATGTTGTAGTCGGTCAGGACCCCGTCGCGTTCCACCTGCCAGCAGATGAAGGTATAGCCGGTGCGCGTCGGCTTTTCCACATCGCCGATAGTGTCGCCTTCGGCTATGTTTTTCGAAGTGATGAGAGTGCCGCCATCGCCGGTGTCGAATCTGACGGTATGGAAAGCGCGGATCCACTTGGCAAAGACGGTGGTGTCTTGCTGGAAATGCGCCGTCCTCAAGTTGATGCCCTGCAGCCTTCCGTTGTCTTTGATCTGCCATCCACCGAAGGTGTAGCCAGGATATGACGGAGGTACGGGGGAGACGGCTTGACCGCCGCATTTGAGCTCCTGGGCAGGAACGGCGACTTGTGCGTCACCGGTGTTGAAGAGGATGGTGCATGTGGATGTGGGCTGGTTCGGAATCTTTATCCATGTGGCCTTCAGTGTGATGTCCTTGGTGACGGGGGCGCTCATGTCATAGTCGACCCATTGGCCGTCCTTCTGGATTTGCCACTTGCCGAACACGTATCCGTCGTCGCGGCCTGGCGACTCGTCGTAGATTTGGTCACCATCAAAAACTTTGCGCGAATACGGGGTGGTGCCTTCGTAGCCTAAGTCGAATGTCACGGTATGTTGAGTCGCGAGCAGTCGTGAGACGGTGCCGGAGTAAGTCGCCCAGGAATTGTAGATGCCGTAGACTTGCGTGTCCTTGAACTGAAGGGATACCCGTTTGACACCATTGAGATTATTGAATGTGGCACGGCCTGTGTTCTGGTCGTAGGTCGCCCCTTTGGTCGGATTGGTGGAAGTGACTTCGGCGAAGCTCCCGTCAGAAAGTTTTGCGCCGTCGAGCGTGGTCGATGCGGGCGATTGTTGTGCGGGCAGCTCAATGGTTTGCCCCATGAGCTTGAGCACTTGCAGATTGTCAACGAAGCCTGCGAGCGGCGTAAGGTCGCTGATGTGGTTGTCATTGAGGTTGAGCATTCCGCGTTGGGTGGAGGAGGTTGTCGGATCCGTCATGCCAGAGGTGATGCCGGGGTGGCCGACAAGCGGCGTGAGGTCGCTGATGTCGTTGCCCTGCACGTCAAGTCCGATGATGAAAGGCATGGATTTGATCGGCGTGAGGTCACTGATCTGGTTGTCTCTCAAGTCGACGCAGGGAAGGTTGACGAGCTTGGCCAGCGGGCTGAAATCGGTGATGTGGTTGGAGTCGAGTTTTAACGCCGAACTGTCGATATAATCGAAGCCGTCATTCAAAGCGGTGCTGCCGAGCTTGGTGAGGCTTTCCAGTGGTTTCAGATCGCTGATGTTGTTGTGGCTCAGGTCGAGGCTGGTCAGTCCGGTCAATGAAGAGAGTGGCGTGAGGTCGCTGATGTTGTTGTGGGTTAGGTTAATGTCGACGTTTCGCCAGTTTTTTTGCCGGTTTTCGAGCTTGTGGAGGTTTGACAGTCCGGCAAGATTGTCGATTTTGTTGTAGGTGAAGTTGACGTCGCTCAGTTCTGTCAGATTGGTCAGCGGTGTGGTGTCGGTGATGACATTGTATTGCATATAGAGTGTTTGCAGGCTGGTGAGTGCGGATAATCCGGATATGTCGCTGATGCGGTTGTGGTCCAAATAGAGGCGGTTGAGGGAGGTGAGCCCATTCGGTTTTGTGGTGATGGCTTTTATGTTGTTCTGACTCAGCATAAGCATCTGGAGGGAGGTCAGTCCATCCAGTTTTGTGCCAATCTCCTCTATGGTGTTGTTCTGAAGGTCAAGTTGGGTAAGGGTGCTCAGCCCTGCCAATCCCTGTATGTCGCTGATGCGGTTTCCGCCCAGCGCAAGGTTGATGATGGCTTTGAGCCCCGCCAGCGGTTTCAGATCGCTGATTTCATTGCCGCTGGCGTCGAGGTCGGTGAGCAAGTTGAACCCGGAAAGCGGTTTCAAATCGCTGACTTCATTGTCGCTGATCTTCAATTGCCCCAGATGAGGTGCCAGATCTTTGAGGCCGTCAAGTGTGACGGTACCGGTGGAATTCAGATTTAGGTAGCCCAACCCGTAGAGCTTGCCGAGTGGTTTGATGTTGTTGTTGAGCTTATTGCCAGATAGGTCGAGGATGAGGAGGTGGTCCAGGTTCGCAAGAGGTGTGACGTCGGAGATGTCGTTGTTTTCGAGCTCTAGCTCGCTCAGTGAGGTAAGTCGTTTCAACGGTGTGAGACTGCGGATGTTGTTGGTGATTCTCGAGGAAGTGCCTGAGGCGAAGAGTGTGTTGAGTGATGTGAGGTTCTCGATGCCGTTGAGGTCGGAGATTGCGTTGCCTGAGATGTTGAGCCTGGTCAGTTTGGTGAGTTTTCGCAGCGGCGTCAGGTCTTGGATTTGGTTTGTTGGTGTGTCGTAATAGCTTCCGCTTGAGCTGTCGAGAAGGAGTATGTTGAGTGATGTGAGGTTCTCAATACCGCTGAGATCTGTGATTCGATTGTCGCTGAGGGTGAGGGTGGTCAGGTTTGTCAGGTTCTTCAGCGGTTTCAGGTCGGAGATCTTGTTGTTCGACAGGATGATTGTGTTGAGTTTTGTCAGCCCTGCCAGTGGCGTGAGGTCGCTGACTGTGCCGGAATCGAGGGTGATGTTGGTGAGGTTGGTGAGATATTGTGCGCCCTCAAGGCTGCTGACGGCATTGTGCGTGCGTGGCACCAATGATGTGATGCCGTCTGCCATGTCCTGCGTGAAGGTGGAGGCTGGGAGTGGATGCCAGCTTATCGCTTGAATGACTACCTTTGCAAAAGCCTTGTCCGGGAAGCATTCGGCGATGGTGCTTCTGCCGATTTCGCAATTGGGTTGGGCGGACGGCGTGGCTGGTGCCGGTTGGGCAGGATCCGATTGATTGCCGGGGGCTGCTTGTTGTGTACCGGTTTGAGCGTTGGAATTGTTAGCCTGATTGTTCGACGTTGAAGCTGCGGCTTTGGTGTTCGCTGCGTTCTGTTTGTTCAGAGTTCGGCTTTGTGACGGTTGTTTGGTTTGCGTGCGTGCGTCCACTGGCGACGGCACTGCGGCTACCTGTGCCGGGGCCGCGTCCAACTTTGGTGTTTGTGGCTCTAGCTTTTCTGAAGATGCCGGGGAAGTCGCCGGCTGTGCTGAGGGTTGGGAAGTCGCTTGCGCTGCGATTGCTTGGTTCGCTCCGGGAGGCTGGCCCGTGCCGAATTGGGCCGTCTGGGCCGAAGCGCTTGGTATGAGCATGGACATGCCTGTGATTGCCGCTATACCTGCAACGATTACCTTACGAGCATTCTTGCGAATCGTCTGTTTTGCCGTACCCATAGTTTCCCTCACGTCATTCTCTTTGTAAACCAATGCAAATTTGTGACAGCAGTGCTACAAATTAATACAATATGATTAAGAATATCGTAATGTGTTTACAAAGTGTGACGTAGGTTATATTTTGCGACTCGTGATGTCGCTATATACCAAAACGCCTCGGCAGTGGCTCGTGCTTTCAGGTGGTAGGGACATTGGAAAGCGTGGCTACTGCCGGGGCGTTTCGTTGGGTTTGCGGTTACTTTGCTTTATGCCTTGTGCTTCTTGGTGCGAACCACGACGGTGATTGCGGCACCTGCAAGCAGGAGGACCGCCGCTGCAACGGCGATGGGGATTACGACGCTGCCGGTTTCGGCCAGCTGTCCCGCGCCCTTCTTGCCGTTGTTGACGCCATTACCGTTGGCGCCGTTGGCACCCGGAGTGCTCCACTTGGCGTGCAGGGTGACGTTGCCGGTGATCGGGGTGGAGGGGTTGAAATCGACGAGATGGCCATGGCCGTCATCGATTTGCCAGCCGTCGAAGTGCTGACCGGGCTTGGTGGGCTTCTTGCTGTTGTCGATGGTGTTGCCCGAAGTCACGGTCTGATCCGGCAGAGTGCTGCCGCCGCCGGTGTCGAAGTGCACGGTGTTCTGGTGTGCCTTCCACTTGGCGTGCAGGACGGTGTTGCCGGTGATCGAGGTGCTGAAGTCGAAGTCAGCGTGGTTGCCGTTGCCGTCAATCGTCTCCCAGCCTTCGAAATCGTAACCAGGCTTGGTCGGCTCGCTAGGCTTCGTAGCGTGGCTGTTGTAGGTCAGATTCGTCTGGTCCGGCACTGCGCTGCCGCCGTTGGAATCGAAGTGCACCGTATAGTGGCTGACCTTCCACTTGGCGTAGACGGTCTTGTTGCCGGTGATGGGCGTGTTGTTCAGGTCAAAAGCGTTGTTGCCGGCGGCATCCGAGGCCCAACCTTCGAACGTGTATCCGGGGCGGGTCGGCGCCGGGTTGGGTTCGTGGGCTTTGTCGCCATCCAGGACTTCTTGCCTCGACTGGTTGAACTGGTTACCGGAGATGGTGAAGGAGCCGCCGTTGGCATCAAACGTCACGTCCCAGTTCGCGGTGTCCTTGAGACGGTTGGTAGTGCCGGTATAGCGGAAAGTTATGCCATTGATGGTGACGTCATGGTTGAACATCATGGAAATTTCCGTGGTGTGGGGGGTCAGGCCGGTCCAGGTGACGTCGCCGGTGGAGCTGTTGTAGGTATGACCGGTATTCGGGAGATAATAGCTCGGTTCGATCCAGTGGCCATTGGCGTCTTTGACCGATTTCAAAGTCCCGGTGGTAGCGTTCACGGGCAGAGGCGTGTCGATGTCAAACTGCTCGTTGAAGGCCGAGAAATGCGTGATAGGAAGGTTGACCAGCGGGGTCAGATCCATGATGTGGTTCTGGTCGATGATGAGGGTGTTCAGTGACGTGAGCCCGCTGAGCGGCGCCAAGCTGTTTACGGAGTTGTGGCGCAGGCTCAGGAATGTCAAGTGGGTCATGCCGGTAAGAGGGGCAAGATCTCCAACCATATTCCCATCGATGTTCAACGAAGTCAGCTGGGTCATACCAGTCAACGGGGCAAGCGTATCGAGGTTGTTGCCGGCCAACTCCAGATTTTTCAAATTGGGCAGGTTCTGGATTCCCTCAAGGTCCAGGATTCCTGCCGGTGAACTGACTGGCACGTTGTGGGTCAGGCTGGTGATGGCGTTCTGATCGGCCGTGGTGAAGGTGGCGGTAGTGCTCTTGCCGACTTTCGCCGCAACGGTGCTCGCCAGGTTCGGGTCCGGGAAGCAGCTTGCGATGCTGCTGGTGCCCGGTGTGCAGGTGCGCGGCTCGATGGCTTGTGCGCTCGTTGGTGCCAGCATTGCCAAGGCCGCTAGACCTGCTGCGGCCACGGTCAGCAGGCTACGCCTGCCTGGAGCTGTTGGTGAGTGCCGTAATGATGATGTATGCTTATTCACTGCTCTCCTCTTCTCTCTATAGGGGCGTTCGTACAGCACGCTTGAGGGTGTACAATATGCTTTGTCGGCGTGCACAAAAGTTAGCATAACACAATAAGTTAATAATTATCATAATATAATACATTTTTGATGAATTATTTTCTATCAAAAAGTGATTTTTCTTGAATTTGCCGAAAATTTATTACCAATTAATTATTGTTGCACAATTTCGCTTTCAGCGATGATTTACTGTCGGTGGCATACGGATTTGAATTGGTATAGGGCCGTTGAGATTCTGGTTCAAATTTGTGGGTTCAGGTTCGGCGCACATCGGATAACAAAAAAGTCGGTCGATACGAGATCAAGAATGGCTATTTTCGCCAATTTCAATTTCGTATCGACCGACCTTTTGGCCGGATTGAGGGTTTAGAGCTCCGGGGAGATCATCACCTTGACCTGGCTCTTGTCGGTGGCCAGGCCCTTGATGCCTTCGATAGCGTCGTCGAGGCCGACCTTCTTGGTGATGACCGGCTTGAACTGGTCCTGATGGGCGTTAATGATGCCGAGCACGGTGTCGAAGCTGTTCTGGTAGCACAGCGTCGAGTAGATATCGATGCCTTGCATGATCACGTCATCGGTGAAGTTGACGGAGACGGGCTTGCCGAACAGCGCGACGATCTGGATCTTGCCGGTGCGGCGAGTGACCTTGAGCGCGGTGTCGAACGTGGCTTGTACGCCGGCGCACTCGAAAGTGACATCCACGCCGTTCGGGTAGTCGGCGCGGATGACCGCGTTGACGTCCTGCTTGGCCGGGTTGAGCACGTCGGTGAAGCCGAGCTCGCGGGCCTTGGCCAGACGCACTTCGGAAACGTCGGAGATGTAGACGCGGTTCGCGCCGGCGATGCGGGCGAGCAGCGCGGTGGTCAGGCCAATCGGGCCGGCGCCCATCACCGCGACGGTCTGGCCCTCGCGCAGGCCGACCTTCTTGATGCCTTCATAGGAGACGGAAACCGGTTCGCACAGTGCGCCGAGGTCGTAATCCATGCCTTCGGGCAGCTTGTGAGCGAACACGTCGTCGATGTTGGCGTACTCGGCCATGCCGCCGTCTTCCGAGAAGCCCAGGAAGTTGCCAGCGCCGTCTTCGGCCACCACGTTGTCGCAGAAGTTGTAGTTGCCGGCGCGGCAGTTGGCGCACTTGCCGCAGGCCAGCAGCGGCTCGACGGCGATGCCGTCTCCCACCTTGAGGTCGGTGACTGCGCTGCCGACCTTGACGACCTCACCGGAGAACTCATGGCCCAGGGTGATCGGGACGGTCTTGCCGGTGAGCGGATGCGGCTGCGTGGGCAGACCCCAGCCTTCCGAATAGGCGTGAAGGTCGGAGCCGCAGATGCCGCAGAACTTTACCTTGATTTGCACCTGATCCGGCTTGGGATCGGCAATGGCGACATCTTCGACGCGCACATCATCTTGACCGTAAATGCGAACAGCTTTCATTGTCTACTCCTTTGTCTTTACGAAGGCCTTGTTGCCTTCGCCATATTTGTATTATACAAAATATGACAATTGATATAGCTAGTATTACGTTAACGCTAACATATCTATCATCGCAAGTGATTACGACATTGATTTTCGGGTATTGAATGGATAAATGAGAAGCCCGCACCGGTTTTATACGATGCGGGCTTCAGCGTGTCAACTTGCCATTGGTCTATTCTTCGGCTTGCATGGCACGGTGACGGACGATGTCGAATTCATCGCGGCGGCTGAGGGCATAGAACGCGAACAAAGTTATCAACAGGAGCAGCAGGAAGATCCAGAGCGGAGCCTGCCGCGTCGCGTCCGGGGCGAAGGATGTGGTCTGTTCGTCGGAGTTGCACCGGTAAGCCGCAGGGTGGATGTCGCCGGTGCGCCACGCTATCGCCTGGCACTTCGGGTTGATCTTCTTAGGGGTTGCAGGGCGCTGGGACGGAGTGCTGTTGGTATCTCGACCAGCTTGGTTCGCGGCGGCTCCGGGATTCGCGGCGGCGAGGGCACCGACGATGGGTGCTGCCACCGGTGAAGCGGCTGAGAAGGTGACCGGAGATGCGGAACTCGGAATCGCAGGCGCGATTTCGGTGGCAACGCCGCGGCCCGGTGTGGTTGCTGTCGTTGCGCTGTTGTGATTCTGCGTGGCGGATGGCGACGTAGATGGCTTCGAAGGCTTGGGCTTGTTGACTTTCCAGGTCGCGTAGAGCGTGATATCGCCGTGAGACAGGTCAATCTGATCTCCGGGCTGATACGTGGTGCCGGTGCCATTGGACTTCTTGGCCCAGCTTTTGAACGTGCAGCCGGCTTCGGGGCAGCCGCTGATGGTAAACGGGTTGTCGGGAATCGTGCTGGTTCCATCGAGGGCGACAAGGCTGGCAATGGGATCTGCAAGCTCGGCGCCGTTGTAGTCGCGGACGGGTACATCGGTGCCCTTGGCCACTTCGGAGTACTGGATGATGGGCGTATTGTTGATGACGCTGGTGCCGTGGGGCAGCGTGGTGGCCGGCTCGAGTGTGAGCTTGTTGGGGTTGGCGATACGCACGTAGGTGCCCACCCTCGCCGTGTCCGGGCTGTTCGTCCGGGTTTCCAAGCTGACCTGCGTGTAATGGATGACGCCAGCCTTGTTGACGTGGGCCGAGTCCGTGCCGGGCACCTCGAGCTGCACCCAATTTGCGGCCGGCAGGTCGACGGTGGACGCGAGCTTTGTGTCTTTTCCGATTTCAAATTGCTTCAACTTGTCGCAGCCGCTTAACATGTCGCTCATATCGGTGACCGCGCCGGTGTTGAACTTGACGCCAAGGTCCAGATTGGTGAGGCTGGAGCAGTCTTTGAACATGTTTGCCATGCCGGGGACGTGGTTGGTGTCGAAGCCGCTGAGGTCGAGGTTGGTCAGCTTGGTGTCTCCGGCGAACATGCCCTCGATGTCGTAAGTAATGATGGGGCTTGTTGCCTCATAATCTTCATCAAAGTTATCGAGCGGAAGCTGGGTCTTAACGGGACTATCCCCGTTGACCATGCTGGTGTCGAAGCCGCTGAGGTCGAGGTTGGTCAGGTTGGTGTCCCCGGCGAACATTTCCTCCATGCTCAGAGCGCTGCTGGTGTTGAACTTGCTACCCAGGCTCAGATTGGTGAGGCTGGAGCAGTCTTTGAACATCATCGCCATGTTGGGGACGTGGCTGGTGTCGAAATGGTCGCCGAGGTTCAGGTTGGTCAGGTTGGTGTCTCCGGAGAACATCTCGGCTGTGCCGTAATGATTGGGCACGTTGAACAAGTTGTAGGTGCCGAGTTGGCCGATCTCGAATTTGTCGCCGAGATCGAGGCTGGTCAGGCTGGAGCAGTCTTTGAACATCGCCCAGGTGCCAAAATAATCGTCTACGCTCGAAGTGTCGAAATTGTCGCCAAGATTCAGGTTGGTCAGGCTCTTGCAGCCGTCGAACATCCCGTACACGGCTTGGGCGTTACTGGTGTTGAAATGGTCGCCGAGGTCGAGGCTGGTGAGGCTGGAGCAGTTGCGGAACATGTTGAACATCTGCGAGACCGAGGTGGTATAGAACGTGTTGCCGAGATTCAGGCTTTCCAGCTTGCGGCAGTTGGAGAACATTTCTGCCATGCTGGTGCACCAACGGGTGTCGAATTTATTGCCGAGATTGAGGCTTTTCAGCTCATAGCAGTCTTTGAACATGATGTCCATCTGCATAACCCGTTGGGTGTTGAATTTGCTACCTAGGTCGAGGCCTTTCAACTTTTCGCAGTCGTAAAACATGCCGGACATGCTGTTGAATCTATTGATGCCGACGTTGCTGGTGTCGAATTTGCTGCCGAGGTCGAGGTTTGGCAGCACCAGTAATTCTCTGAACATGTAATCCATGTTGGTGACGTTGCTGGTGTCGAATTTGCTGCCGAGGCCGAGGTTTGTCAGCTTGGTGCAGTGGTAGAACATGCTGCTCATGTCGGTGACGCCGCTGGTATCGGCAAAATCGCTGAAGTCGAGGCTTTCCAGGATGGGTAGTTGGGAAAACAGATTGCTGCAGTTTATGGGAAGCATCGTGGTGTTGGGGCCAACGAAGGCGATTTTGGTGACGGTGGTGTCTAGACCCGGGAAAGCACGGAACAGCCTGCTGTCTAGGGTGCCGCCGCCGTTGCCTGCACTGATGTTGAGCTGGCAGCCGCCGGCGATGTCGGTCAGTTGCCCGGTGACGTTGGGTCCTAGGCTTCTGACGGTGGTGTCGCAGAGGTCTTGTGTGGAGGGCAGCTGCGGTGTTGCCCGCGCGGGGGAGTGGGTCGCCTGCGATTGGGGCGTGGCCGGCTTTGGCGCAGAAGACGTGGAGGACGTGCTGCCGTCACTCGGGGTGGCGGATGTGGTCGGCGTTTGAGGCTGGGCCGGGTTTTCCGGCTTTGTGTCCGGCGTTGATGGCGTGGTAAGTATCTGGCTTTGAGTGTTTTCTGGGTGTGAGCGCTGAATGTCATCAGCGTTGGAGAGTGACGGAATGGACAACATAGCTGCGGCGGCCAAAATCGCGATGGCTGCCTTCAATGGTGTACGCATGATTTCTCTCCCCTGTTGTTAGCTTGCTCAGCCGGCTGATGACGTTCCCCGCGTCGCCGGCCAGTTCGTAACATATGCTAATTATTATTGTAATATATAAATGCAATGCAGAAAAAAGTGTTCCCGCTGGGAAAAATGAACGGGACATCTTACGGTGAAATGCCTGAAAATACAACGAAAATCAGGATTTTTGAGCCTTTTCTGACTTTCGTCGCAGGATGGAGTGAAGTTTGATTTGAAAAGCAACATGAAGTGCAAATCGGGGATAAGTGAATAACCTAGCAAGCCGAATGCAAAACGCCCAGACACATGCGGGGCACGTGGCTGGGCGTTTTGTGAAACTTGGAGGTTTAGAAAGAGTGAATCTAGATCAGAAGTCCCAATCCTCGTCGTCGGTGGCCTCGGCGTTGCCGATCACATAGGAGGAGCCTGAGCCGGAGAAGAAGTCGTGGTTCTCGTCGGCGGAAGGCGAGAGCGCGGCGATGATCTCGGGGCTCACCTTGGTCTCGGCGGCGGAGAACTTGGCCTCGTAGCCGAGGTTCATCAGCGTCTTGTTGGCGTTATAGCGCACGAACGCCTGCACGTCGTCGATGAAATCGAAGCCTTCGTAGACCTGATCAGAGTACTTGACTTCCAGGTCGTAAAGCTGGTTCAGCAAATCGTCGGTGTACTTCTTGAGCATTTCCTGGTCGGCGGCGGTGCGATGCTCGAGGTGGCGCTGGTACTTGTAGCCGGAGTAGTAGCCGTGGATAGCCTTGTCGCGAAGGATGAGGCGGATCATGTCGGCGGTGTTCATCAGCTTCGCACGGCTGGAGAAGTAGAGCGGCAGGTAGAAGCCCGCGTAGAGCAGGAGGCTGGAAAGCATCACGGCCGCGACCTTGCGCTTCAGCGGGTCATCGGACTGGTACTGCTCCATGACGATGCGCACGCGCTCCTGCACCAGGTCGTTTCCCACGGCCCAGCGGTAGGCTTCGTCGATCTGCTCGGAGGAGCAGAGGGTGGAGAAGATGGAGGAATAGGAGCGGGCGTGCACCGACTGCATGAAGGCGATGTTGGTGTAGATGGCCTGCTCGTGTTCCGTGAGCGCGTCGGGGATCTGAACGAGCTCGCCGACGGTGGCCTGCTCGGTGTCGAGCGTGGTGAGGCCGGTGAAGACGCGCACGGTGGTCTGACGCTCGTGCTCGGTCATCGAACGCCAGGAAGGAATGTCGTTCGACAGCGGCACCTTCTCAGGCAGCCAGAAGTTGGCGATGAGGCGGTTCCATACCTCGAGGTCTTTGTCGTCCTGGATGTTGTTCCAGTTGACGGGGCGGATGCGCAGGGACTTGGGATCCGCGCCCTTTGCGAAGGCCGTCGACCACTGCGGGGGTGTCAGCGAATCGGCCATCATCTTGTCATCGGCGAGTTTGACCTCGTTTGTCATGAGTGTTCCTTCTTTTATGGCGTTCTGGTTTTTAAAGTTTCGTCGGTATCCGCTTGCTGCTTTGGCCGGCCGCGCGCGAATACGTTTTCGGAGGGTTCATTCTCCCGTATTCCGTTGACATAGAGCGGTTGGTTTCCCAACGGTGACAGCACTATATCTAGTGGTTCGGCAATGTGATACCTCTATATATAGTAATGGCAAGGTTGCAGCTTCGCTTTGCGGCACGCGGGGCAATGCTGTGATGTACCTAACATGGGCATGTCATACATTGATGGTGCGAGAAGCCGACCGACGACTGTACGTTACCCGTGCGGACCGGCCCGAATGCCGCCAAACGCCTATGTCACTATGCGAAATAATGGTGCGACACCGGATGGAACGCAGTACTTTGGTGTGCGAGAACAGAGAATCGAAGGTGCGCGGTAGGTCTTGCGCTCTCTAACACGATTTCATATGTTTCATTAGAAATTATTAGGACAGAAATTATCGGAACTGAAAGGGTGAGTATGGCGAGTATTAAGGAACGTATTTTCCGAAAAGAGGACCCCAGCGTCTATGAGCAGAAGGACGCTCATCTCAAGCGTACCCTGCGCGTACGGGACTTCCTGGCCCTGGGCTTGGGAACCGTCCTGTCCACGGCTATCTTCACCCTGCCCGGAACGGTAGCGGCCCAGCACGCAGGCCCGGCGGTGGTGCTTTCCTTCATCGCCGCTGGCGTCGTCGCTGGTCTGGTGGCCTTCGCCTATGCTGAAATGGCTTCGGCGATGCCGTTCGCAGGTTCGGCGTATTCATGGATCAACGTCATTTTCGGTGAGTTCTTCGGTTGGATCGCCGGCTGGGCCCTGCTGGCGGAATATTTCATCGCCGTGGCCTTCGTCGGTTCGGGCCTGTCTGCCAATTTCCGCGGTTTGATTGAGCCTTTGGGCTTGAAGCTGCCGAAGATGTTGGCCAATCCCTTCGGCACCGATGGCGGAATCATCGACCTGGTTTCCGTGGTCGCGATTCTCGCCGTGGCGCTCCTGATTTCCCGAGGAGCCAGCCAAACCAGCCGTGTCGAGAACGTTCTGGTGGTGTTGAAGGTCATCGTCATCCTGCTGTTCATCGTGGTTGGTTGCACGGCGATCAAACCGGAAAATTACGTACCGTTTATTCCCAAGTACCATCTCAATCCTGACGGGTCGGCCTTCGGCGGCTGGCAGGGTATCTATGCCGGTGTCTCGATGATTTTCCTGGCGTATATCGGCTTCGATTCCATCGCCGCCAATTCCGCCGAGGCCAAGGACCCCGCCAAGACGATGCCTAAGGGAATCATGGGTTCCTTGCTGATTGGCGTCGTGTTGTTCGCGGCCGTCTCGCTGGTCCTGGTCGGTATGTTCCACTATCCGCTCTATGCCAACAACGCCGAACCGGTGGGTTGGGCCTTGCGCAAGAGCGGCCACGTGATTATCGCCACCATCGTGCAGGCGGTGGCTTGCTTGGGCATGTTCGCAGCGTTGATCGGCATGATGATGGCCGGTTCCCGTCTGCTTTATTCCTTCGGTCGTGATGGTCTGCTCCCGAAGTGGCTGGGCAAGATCAACGAGAACCACCTGCCGAACAACGCTTTGCTCGCGCTGACGGTCTTCGCCGTGATCATCGGTTCCATCTTCCCGTTCGCGTTCTTAAGCCAGCTGATTTCGGCTGGAACCCTGATCGCCTTCATGTTCGTCTCGCTGGGTATCTATGGCCTGCGCAAGCGCGAAGGCAAGGATATCGCCGAGCCCGGCTTCAAGATGCCGTTCTATCCGGTGATGCCCGCCTTGGCTTTCATCGGCTCGTTGGTCGTGTTTATCGGGCTGAGCAACGACGCGAAGATTTATGCGTTGGGCTGGTTCATTTTCGGCCTGATTCTGTATTTCTGCTACGGAATGCGACATTCCGCTTTGAACAACAAGAAGTAAGGAGGAGAAGTTGGATAACAATCAACAATTATTGGCCCAGGAGAGCAAGGTCCTGTCTCCTGCGGTGCGTATCCAATATTTCGATATCGTCATCCAAAAGGCCAAAGGTGCCCTGCTGACCGATGCCGATGGACGTGACTATATCGACCTGCTGGCCAGTGCGTCCGCGACGAATACCGGCCATTGCCACCCCCACGTCGTGGAGGCGATCCAAAAGCAGGCAGCAAACCTGATCCAGTACACGCCGGCCTATTTCGCCAGCGGCCCTGAGATCGAATTGGCTCAGCGCCTGGCTAAGCTGGCACCGATGAGCGGGCCTGTCAAGGTCGCCTGGGGCAATTCCGGCTCGGACGCCAACGACGCGATCATCAAGTATTCCCGCGCCTATACCGGCCGTCAGTACATCGTCAGCTACACGGGTGCCTATCATGGCTCCACCTACGGCTCGATGTCCATTTCGTCGGTCAGCCTCAATATGAGCCGCAAGATGGCTCCGATGCTCCCGGGTGTGGTGAAGGTGCCGTATCCCGATTTGCATAAGCGGCTGCCCAACGAGAGCGAGGACGAGTTCATCGAGCGGATGATCGCCGCCTTCAAGCTGCCCTTCGAGACCTATCTGCCGGCCGAGGAGGTCGCCGCAATCGTCATCGAGCCGATTCAGGGCGATGGCGGCATCATCAAGGCGCCGCAAAAGTATATGGACTTCCTCTGGAAGTTCGCGCACGAGCACGGCATCGTCATCGCGATCGATGAGGTCAACCAGGGCATGGGGCGTACCGGCAAATGGTGGTCGATTCAGAACTTCGGCCTCGAGCCCGACCTGATGACCATCGGCAAGTCCATCGCCTCCGGTCTGCCGCTGAGTGCGATTATCGGGCGCGCGGAGATCATGGACTCCTTGGGTTCCCCGGCCGTCACCTACACGACCGCCGGCAACCCGGTCACCACGGCTGCGGCGAACGCCACGCTGGACGTCATGGAGCAGGAGCATCTCGTCGAGCGTTCCGCGAAGCTGGGCCCTGAAGTCAAGGCCTACTTCGAGAAGAAGCGTGAACAATACGATTTCATCGGCGACATCCGTTTCTACGGTCTCGACGGCGGCATCGACATCATCAACCCGGAAACCGGGGAGGGCGACCAGGAGGCTACGACCAAGCTGATCTATCGCCTCTACCAATTGGGCGTCATCATCATCAGCCTTTGTGGCTACATCCTGCGCTTCCAGCCGCCGCTGGTCATCACCGAAGACCAGCTGCAGCAGGCCTTCAAGGCCTTCGACCAGGCGCTGGCCGAACTGGCGGAGGGTAAGCTGAGTCTGCCCGAAGACGCCGGGAAGATCGGCTGGTAATAAGCTAAGTCAGTAGTAAATGACATCAGACGGGCTGTCGGCTTTCAGTGGCCGGCGGCCCGTCTGGCTTTTCTGACGGGTCGGCTGGCTCGGAAGTTCTTCTGAAGGTTCTCTTTCGAAATCATCTTCGAAATTCTTTCCGGAAATCCGTGTGGCAGAGTGAACATCGTGGTCCACTATTAAAAAATTCGCTGATTGCCAAATTGGCGAAATGGCGTGTCGTGCAAAGTTGCGAAATTTCACAAGAATTCCCGACCTTATCCATCCGCAGACAATCGACTTCGGCGATTGCTTAAAACGGCGAATTTTCCACCATTTAGCGACATGAGAACAACAATAATGTCTGGTTTACTATTCTTAACGTTCTATTATGTATATTTCGCTTTATGAAGTGTATCGTTTGATACCTAATTTGCAAATTCTCTCTGTCTAGAACATAATAACTATAGTGGATTAAAATTATTAGTCTGTGTATCTAGAGAATGAGAAGAAATGGCTACCAATAAGAAGTTAGTCAAGGTATTTGGTTCGGTTGTCGCTTTGGCCATGTTATGCGGAACCGCCGCTATTTCCGCGAGTGCAAGCGACTCAAGTGCGGGTGGGAGCGACCAGAATTCCTCTGCTCAGCAGGCCAATGCGAAAGCGGAGGAGAAAAATAAGTCTGCCAAGAACGATGGGCAGGCAGTTGGAAGCGGTGAGACGGCCGCCCACGCCAAGCCGCAACCTCAATCAGATAACGGCAATGGTTTGAAGAGCGAAACGTCCAAGGAGTCCGCAAGCGTGCGGGATCCGCATGCTCCGGATGCCCCAAAGGGTGCAAGCTCTCAGCCCCAGGATGTCCAAAACGGTATAAATTCTCAGCCTCAGAGCGTAACGAATCAGCCATCTCAGCCTACGAACGACAATCATGGCCCAAGTTCTTCGCAGCTCGGCCAGAAGCCAAGCAAGCCGAGTGCCAGCCTTACTTTTGCCGATGGTGGATTCACGTTCAAGGTGGTCGATGGTTCGCTGCTCCAGTTCCGCAGCGACGGCAGCTATACCTATCGTTCCTTCGACGCTACGACGACTTCTGCCAGCCCGAAGCAAGTAACCTTGGAAAAGGATGGCATCAAAAAGTACGAATATCCGTACGGTTCGGCGCTGAGCCTGGTCATGATGGATGCAGACGGGACGTTGGATACCGTCCGCTTCGATGTGCCCGGAAATCTTGTCGCCGAAATCGGCGGTGGCAACAAAAACGGCTTTTCCATGACGCGTAATGACGAATGGCGTGAACAGACCTCCGTTCGGAAGTGGGGAAGTGCCACGATAACCAGAAATAACGTCTTCACTAAGAGTGGCGGATCCGAAAGCGATAACTACTTTATCGGCGACGGCACGCTTGGCAGCTATACCGACGCTCCCTGGTACACGGGCAGGTGGGGCACCAGCCAGATGTCGGCCACAACCAAGATCAACTTCACGGATCCGCAACACACGGCCCTTCCTGCCAACAGCACAAGAATGTTCGCTTACCAGCGCGTCGAAGACATCTTCGACATGGACCAAATCGGCAAGCTCGATACCAGCAAGGTGACGGACATGAGCTCCATGTTCTACTCGACCCCTTGGCTTACGAGCACCGCAGCGCTCAAGAATTGGGATACCTCAAAGGTGACCGATATGAGCAATATGTTCAGCGAGACGTACGTTTCGGAATTCACGGCGCTTTCAAGCTGGAACCTTTCGCAGGTAAAGAACATGGCACGTATGTTCTACGATGCGCGCGGCCTGAAAAGCCTTGGTGACGTGAAAAACCTCAAGCTCGGCAGCCTGAACGACATGACCGAGATGTTCGCGTTGGACGGAGACCTCAAGGATGTGAGCGTCCTCGGCACTTGGGACACTTCGCATGTCACATCGATGAAAGGCCTTTTCTCAGGCGCGCGCGGATATCAGGACGAGTCTCCGTCGACCGAATCGTTGACACAGCTCAAAGGCGTCGATAAGATCAACATGAAATCCGTGACTGACGCCAGCCAGATGTTCGCCTATAACCAGAACCTGAAGTCGATCGGCGGAATTGAAAATCTGCAGGTTTCCAACGTAAACAAGATCGATAGCATGTTCTGCGACGATTGGGCGTTGACCGATCTTGACCTGCACGCGTGGAACACGAAGAACCTCAAGAACATGTCCGATGTGTTTGCCATGGATATCGGCATCTACTACGGCCACGGGATGACGGGCAGCGAGAAGAAGATGCCAAGCCAGCTCACCTCGGTCGATCTTTCGGGCTGGGACACCTCTTCGGCGGAGAATATGTCTTCCATGTTTTCCGGTTGCTCGAGGCTTACCGAAATTAAAGGCATTCCGGAGTGGAACACCGCGTCCATGAGCAGCATCAGCGCCATGTTTAAGAATTGCTACAAGCTTTCCACGATCGATCTTTCCCACTGGGACATTTCCCATTTGAAGGAGGCGGGCTACGCGTTCCAGAACTTTGGCAAGGATGCAAAGGACGTCAATCTTGACTCGTTGAAGGGTTGGGATTTCGCCGGCCGGGACGTCAAGGTCGATCGCATGTTCGATGGTTGTGCGGCCAAAACGCTGCCCATCGCCGGTTGGAGCATGGGCGGTGTTCGATCTACCGAAAACATGTTCAGCAATATGCCGAACCTCAAGACGCTGGACGTTTCGAAATGGGACACGCACAACAACGAGGCCACAGCTGACATGTTCCAGAATGATCCGAAGCTTGAGTCGGTCGACGTCAGCAATTGGGACACCAGCAAGCTCTGGCTTATGGATGGCATGTTCAGCGGGGATTCCTCGCTGACGAGCGTCGGCAGCATGGCTCACAAGTCCGGAAGCAAGGTATGGGACACCTCCATCGTTGCCAATGCATTCAACATGTTCAAGGATTGCCCGAAGCTCAAGTCATTGGACCTGAGCGGATGGGACCTGAGCCAGGTGCATTCGGATTACCAGCATGAGGTCCACGAAGGCAACAACACCACATACCATTACAATTACGGCATCGACAACATGTTCTCCGGCGACTCCGGACTCGAAAGCCTCGATCTTTCGAACTGGAACGTTAGTAAAGCGACGACTTTGAACAACGTATTTGCCGGTACTTCGAGCCTCAAGACCATGAATCTTTCTGGTTGGGACGCCAGCAAGATCAAGAGCTTCGACAACACCTTCAACGGTGCGGGCGCGCCTGAAGGCATGAAGCTCGACCTCTCCGGCTGGAAGGTCAACAACGCAGTCAACGCTGAGATGTCGATGCGCGACGCCAACGTTGCCGCGCTCGACCTCACCGGTTGGGACACGACGGCGAATACCGGCTTCCAGCCGCGTTTCTCCGCCAAGCTCCGCCAGCTCACTGTGGGTCCGAAGACCACGCTGCGCCCGGAATACTTTGTCGCCGGTGTCGAGCCCGGTGGCGTCACTCGCGACTTCAGCCAATATAGCGGCCAATGGGCCGAGGCCAGCGCCAAGGCCAGCGCCGAGCAGGCCTGCACCGCCCCCGACGGTTCGAGCTATACGGCGCAGGGCGAGGCGTGGTCGAGCTGCGGACGGGCTTCCGGAAGCAGCGCCACGGCCGCGATGATTCAGCGGGCCAATGCCAACAAGTCCGAGGCGACCTACGTTTGGGAACAGGGCGCGCTGGTGCATTTCGCCGGCCTCGACGCCACCAAACCGAAGGATTCTTACGACGACAAGGCGATGGCTCCGAAGAAGCTTTACGGCGCTGACGGCGAATCGATCAAGGTGGACGGCTCCGCGACTCCCGTCGACGTGCACGGTATGGCGTTCGTGGCTCCCCAGGCGCTTGAAGCCAAAGGTTTCAGCAATGTCGGCTGGCTGCGCGATGGCGATACGGCGGCGAATATCAGTGCTCCCGGCACCAAGATGTGGGTGCCTGCCGGCGAGCAGGTGGTGCGGGCCATGTGGCAGATTTCCAGCCCAAGCAAGCCCGATAAACCGAGTAAACCGAGTGAGCCCAGCAAGCCTAGCAAGCCGGAAAATCCCAACAAGCCGAGTTCGCCTAGCCAACCCAGCAAGCCAAGCACTCCTGTCACTCCGATGAATCCCAGCAATCCTGGTCCCGGTAACGGCGGCGGCAACGCGGGCGGGAACGCCGGATTGCCTTCGGCTCCTGCGTCTCCGGCACCTTCGTCCGGCGCTTCCGGCCAACGGTTCTTCTCGGGAGCGACGGGTGTAGCTCCGCAGGCCGCCGCCCCGCAGAGCAATGACAAAGCGCAAAAAGGTACTGCCAATAACAGCAAGCGCGGCACTCAGCGTGAGCCGAAGAAGAAGCCGGTTTGCGTCCCCAGAAACCAATCCAGCTCGTCATATGAGATTGACGCTTCCGGTTACGTGGTGCCGAGCACGGTGTACTGCGAGGAAGAGACGACGGCTTCGCCGGAGGCCCTCATGCAGACGCATCCCGCTTTCCCATGGTGGATTATTCTGCTGGTGGTCTTGGCGGTACTTGCCTGCTATGCCGCCACGAGGCGCAGCCAGATCGTCTACGCGCAGCATCGCGGCAACGAGTAGAGCGGACGCTAATCATCGAATCCGACTGAATTTGTTTTGGATATTGATATAGGTTGCAAACTAGGTTGAGGGCCACAGGTTATCAAATCTGTGGCCCTCAACCTAGTTTTTCGTTTCCGCTCATAATCCGTCAGTAGCTGCTATAAGCCGCTACCGGCAACGCTTTTGCATATCGGGCAGTAGAATTTCCAAAAATCGTACGGTAGGACTCTCGGAAATCTTATGGCAGGGTTCCCGAAAATCGTATGGTAGTCCTTTTTTGATAGTTGCTGACTAAAGTTGTGGAACCGAATGTATCTACGAATTGAGCCCGCCGCCGGTTTCATGCCGACGACGGGCTCAATATTATTTGATGATATTGGTTATTGGTTATTGCTTATTGCTGGCGTTTACTCCAGGCCGATGCTCTTGATGTCGTGGACGGTGAGCTTGTCGACGGCGAGAACGCCCGACTCGGCGCTGAGCTTGACCGCGCGCTTGCCTTCGGACGGGTAGCTGTAGGAGCTCAGCACGTGCAGGCCGTCGTTGACGTAGACTTCGACGGAACCGCGATCGACGTAGACGTGCAGCTTGAGCTCGTCGGCGTCCAGTTCGGCGTCGGTGAGCTTGGCGGCGCGATATCCGCGGTCGCCACGGGCTGCGGCCTGACGGTCGACGACCACGGTGCCGGCCTGCGCGTCGTAGGCGACGTAGGTGTAGGAGCCGTCGGGGGTGGCGTGAACCTTGAGGCCAGCGCGCTCGGCGGTCGTATTCTTCAGGTTGATGTTCAGCTCGATTTCCACGGCCTCGGCGTCCTCGTCCACGAGCGCCTCTTCGTTGGCCTCGATGGGGCGGGCGACGTGCTCGAAGGTGTTGATGCGCAGCTTGTCGATCTCCGGCACCGGCACGGTGTGCAGGTCGCCGTCATCGCCGAGGAAGCATTCGCGCGGCAGCGTCATCTGGCCGCACCAGCCGTCGGACTGCATCGGCGCATTCTCGGAAAACGGGCTCATCCAGCCGTACATGATGCGGCGGCCGTTGGCTTCGAAGGACTGGGGAGCGTAGTAGTTCGCGCCGCAATCGAGCAGACGGAACTCGGTCTCCGGCTTGAAGGCCTCGCCCGGCTTCCAGGTGCCGATCATGTAGCCGGCGTTGTTCTCGTTGCGATTCATATAGCCCTTGGCCTTCGAACCCATCGCGGAGAAGACGATGACCCACTTGGTCTCGCCGTTTTTGTCCTTCAGGGGGAAGAAGTCGGGGCATTCGAGCATGAAGACGTCCGGGTCCGGATCGTCGTACAGCACGTTCTGGAAGTTCCAGTGAATCATGTCGGTGGAGGTGTAGGCCCAGATCTGGCCGCGATGGTCGGCGGTGGAGACGCCGTGAACCAGATGCCAGACACCGTCCTGCTTCCAGACCTTCGGGTCACGGAAGTGCGAATCTACGCGCTCGCGTGGGCAATCGATGACCATGCCCAGCTTGTTGAGCTTGGTGGCGTCGTCGTCCTCGGCTTCGGCGAGCATCTGGACCTGCCACTGGCCGTCCGTGTCGTCCTTGCCGTTGTTCCAACGATGGCCGGTGTAATAGAACTTGAGTTTGCCGTCGTCGTCGATTACGGCGGAACCGGAGAAGACGCCGTCCTTTTCCTGTTCGAGGCTGGGGGCCATCGCGATGGGCTCGCGGCGCCAGGAAACCATGTCGGCGCTGGAAACGTGGCCCCAGTGCATCGGGCCCCACTGGGTGCCGTAAGGGTGCAGCTGGTAGTAAACGTGCCAGCGGCCCTTGTAATAGCACAGGCCGTTCGGGTCGTTGATCCATCCGCCGTTCGAGGCGATGTGGTACTTCGGATACCAGCGGTCATCGCGCTCGAGGGCGAGCGTTTCGACGCCGGCTTCGGCCTTCGCCAGTTCTTCGGCGTGGTCGCGGATCGGGGTGTAAACGGGAGATTCAGTAGTCATCTTTGATGCCTTTCTCGTATCTAGCATATGATAATTGCTTTTATCCGCGTAAGGCCCCCACGCCTTGATGGGTGCGGAGGCCTTACGACGCTATGAAATTTTGTGGTTGCAGGAACTTCAGGCCGGAAGCTGGTCGTCTGCGGCTTCAGCCTGGATGGCCTCGCCTTCCTGCTCGACCTTCTTGCGGTCCTTGATGCGGATGAACGGATCGCCGCCCACCTGCTGGTCATCCTTCTTGATCACGAAGAATCCATAAATCAAAGCAAGGAGAACGATGCCGGAGATGGTGAAGAAGGTCTTCTGCGGGCCGAGCGCGTCACGCAGGGCGCCGAGCGGGTGCGACATGATGACCTGGCCGACCTGTGAGGCGATCTGGAAGCCGACCATGTAGAGGGTCGCCGATAGCTTCGTGTCGTAATGCAAGGTGAAGTAACGGAACGTAGGCAGGCAGAAGAGCGGGGTCTCGATAGCGTGGAACATCTTGACGATCGAGATCATCACCGGGTCATGGAAGACGCCGCAAAGGCCGATACGCAGGAACATGGTCACAGCGCCGAGAAGCAGCGCGTTGCGAACGCCGATGTGGTCCATGATGATCGGGACGACGCCCATCATCACCGATTCGCAGAACACCTCGGCCGCATTCAGGATGGAGTACCATTCCGCGCCTTGGGCCGGCGTGGCGAAGAGGCTCTTGTAGTAGCTCGGGAACATCTGCTGGTCGAAGACCGTGTAGAAGGTGTTGGTGAACAGCATGAAGATGATCAGTGCCCACAGCGAGCCCATGCCAAGTACGGAAATCATTTCCTTGGCGGTTGGGTTGGTGCGTGGGGCGTTCGGATCGGCTTCCTTCTTGAGCTCTTCCTTCTGCTCTTCCGGGCGCCAGAACAGATAGACGCACAGCATGCCGAGACCGAAGAGCGAGCCCAGCCAGAAGTTCCACTTCATGTCGATGTTGAAAAGCGGGCCGGCGATGAGGGCGACAACGGCGTAACCGAAGGAGCCCCAAGCGCGGGACTGGCCATATTCGAAGCCGAAGTGACGGCTGTAACGTTCGGTGATGGCCTCGACCAGCGAGCAGCCAGCCATGAAGCCTGCGGAGAGGACGACCGAGCCGAGCAGCACGCCGATAAACTTGGTGGTGCCGCCTGCCGAAAGCAGGGGCTTATAGACGAATTGCGCGAACGGGCCGACGCATGCGGCGATGCACGAGACAACGATCACCAAGCGACGCTTGATGCCGAGGTTGTCTTGGATGATGCCGTAGAAGAACATGATGAACAGAGTCACCAATGAGTTGATGGAGTAGATGTCGCCTTGCTGGGCGGCCGTCATACCCATACCTTTGGGAGCTGGGCTGGTGAGCCAGATCGAGAAGAAGGACCACCAGATGCCCCACGAGCAGAAGAACATGAAGATACCGGTAGAGCTCTGTAGATATGAGGGGTTCCGGTAAGTCTTGGCTCCTTTGATTGCCATTTCGTCACCTTTCTTTTTGGTACCGCTGCCGCGCGGTGCCGTCTCTTACTGCTGTTCTTGCCGATTTCTGCGGCATTGCCTTAAGCAAGAAACTTATGACAAAATATAGGACGAGAATCGATTCACGTCAAACTGTAAATCGTTTCCGGCGTTTCCGAATGAATAGAGGCTATCTGTATAAATTAACGCGAGGGCTATGTCTATAATTGCGCTGCGTTGTGAAATCCGAGCCCAGCTTTTGTCCTCATTCAAGACCGTTAGTGTCAATTTTCTTGCATAATGGGCTAAGGAAGTTAGGAACCGGACGTTAAGCCGTCGTCAGTGACCACTTTCTGGCACTGCTGGGTCATTATTCAAGAAAGTGTCCGCTTGCCGGTCGCCGGTAGCTGTTTTCTTGCATGACTGGGCGTGGATGACAGAAGGCGGTCGTTGCGGTGTTATCGGTGTCTGTTTTTGCACAGCTTGATGTGGATGCTAAAACCGGCCGATGGTAACCGAAGGCAGGGGAGTGCCCGATTACTTCTTGCGGGCGGCAGTTCCGCGATTGGCCACCGAACCACGCTCAAGCAGGGTGCAACGGATGCGCACGGGGCTTGGCGCGTCGAGCGGTGGGATGGCGGCGACGGTTTTCTTGCTTTTACCCGGTCCCAGATTGCGGTCTTCGATCATCGAGATCAGTTTGCGGGCACCCCAGTAGCCCATTTCGTAATGCGGCAACGCGATGGTGGTCGGTTGCGGCTCGAAGGTCTCCTTGATGATGCGGTTGTTGTCGATGCCGACCACGGAAATGTCGCGGCCGACTTCGAGCCCGCGCTGCGCAGCGCACTGATAGACGTACCAGGTTCGGGCGTCGTTGAAACAGAAGAAGGCGTCGGGGTGCTCGCGGTCGAACAGGTCGGAGACGGCTTTGAGGCCGCCGTCGTTTTTGGCGATGCCGACATTGAGCTCCGGATCGACTGGTCGGCCGGCGTCTTTCAACGCCTTTTCGTAGCCGCGCACGCGCAGCGGTTCGGCGAGCAGGTTTTCGCTGCAGCCAATGTAGGCGATGCGCTTGGCACCGGACTTGATGAGATAGGTGGTGGCGTCATAGCCCATGGCGACTTCGTCGGGGACGATGTACGGCACACGCTCGTCGGATGACGTCGCGTCGATGAGGACGGTGTGTTCGCCGGAAAGTGCCTTCGGGGTATCCGAAACTCTGTCATACATTTTGGCGTAAAGATAGCCGTCAACGCCGTATCGTTTGAGTGCTGCGATTTCGGTGGCTTCGTTGGCGTTGCCGTCGGTGTTGACCAGAAGCATCATGTAGCCCAGCTCGCTCGCGGCGTCCTGCGCGCCCAAAATCATCTCGCCGGCGTACGGGGTCGTCGCGATTTCCTCGCTGATGAAGCCGATGGTATGCGTACGGCTGGTGCGCAGGGAGCGGGCGAGGGGATTGGGGCGGTAGCCCATTTTCTTGGCGGTTTCGCGAATGTGCTCGGCAAGTTCCTTCTTGACGTGCCCATCCTCGCGGTGGTTCAGTGCCATCGAGACGGCGGTTACCGACGCCCCGGCCTTCTTGGCTACCTCTTTGATTGTGGTCATGTTCTGTATAATAACTATCGCCCGTGATTCGGCGGGGGTTGAAGTGTCATTTATGATTCGTTTTACCTAGCTGGTTTGTGGTAATGAAAATATTTAAAAGTTATAAGATTGTAGTAATTATTGATGAAAATGAAAGACGCGAATCAAGTGAATAAAACTTCGAAATCTTTGGAAGCCGTTTGGGGCGGTTTGCTGGCGATGGTATTGGCCATGGCACTTGCGATTGGCGTCGCTCCGGGGTTGGCGCTCGCGGATACTACGGCTGCGGGCGGGCAGGCGGCCACGAGTGTGCTCGATACGTTGCCGGTCAAGGGACGCGCGCCGAAAACCGGGTACAAGCGGACGCAATTCGGCAAGGCCTGGGCCGATGTGGACCGCAACGGCTGCGACACCCGCAACGACATTCTGGGGCGTGACCTCAAAGACAAGAAATTCAAGGCTGGAACCAACGATTGCAAGGTGATGTCGGGCAAGTTGGATGACCCGTACACCGGCAAGACCATTGAGTTCAAGCAGGGTAAGAAGACTTCCGCCAAAGTGCAGATCGATCATGTCGTTGCGCTTTCCAACGCTTGGCAGACCGGTGCGCAGAAGATAACCGCCGACCAGCGCAAGCAGATGGCCAACGACCCGTACAACCTGCTGGCTGTCGACGGGGCTGCGAACCAGCAGAAAAGCGATGGCGACGCGGCCACTTGGCTGCCGAAGAACAAGTCTTACCGCTGCTCGTACGTTTCGCGGCAAATCGGCGTGAAGCACAAGTACAATCTGTGGGTCACCAAGGCGGAAAAAGCCGCGATGCAGCGTGTGCTTACTTCCTGCCCGGCGCAGACCGTTCCCGCCGACGATGGTCCGTTTGCTCAAAATGGCGTGGCGTCTCAAAGTAGCGCCCCGGCTGGTGCCGCAGGAGAAAGTTCCGGAAATTCTGGTCAGACGAATGGGGGGAATGCCGGTTCTGTTCAGAGTGTTCCCGCGCCTGCTCCTGCCGCACCTGCCGCACCTGCTGCTCCTGCGGCTCCGCAAGGTGGAGGCGATGTCTACTACCAGAATTGTGATGCCGTACGCGCCGCCGGCAAGGCTCCGATCTATGCCGGCCAACCTGGTTATCGCGCCGCATTGGATCGTGACCACGACGGTGTCGGCTGTGAATGACGGTCGATTGCCGGCAATGGCGGATCTTGGCTGTAAATGACGGGTATCGGTTGCGATGATGCACGTTGGCTGCAAATGCTTAATGGGTCGAATGAGATGGCGGCTGCGAGCGAAGTGGTCAGTCGCGAATGACTGATGTTGTCTTCGAAACAATCGTCTTCCTTGAGCCTATGTCGGCGGATAAGTAATGTCGGCCAGAGCGTCAAAGGTTTCAAGCAATATCATACAAATAGCATAATTGTATATAAATATCACACTATCCGGCCTTTATGTGAGATTGTATACATCCTCTGAAAACGTTGATATTTCAACGATTCTGGCGTTTGCTAAACCAATATTACAACTGTATAATTTCTTACGTCGATTCGGTTCCAGTGTTGGGGCAGAAACGATAAGATAGCGATGTTTGGGCACTCCACTTCAATGCTTTTGCAAGTGGTTAATCGTTTTATGCCCACGCTATCTAACCGACAAGAAAGGAACAGCTATGAAAGCCGTTATGTTCGAAGCGTATAAGACATTCCCCGCCTTGCGGGAGGTCGACAAGCCCACTCCCGGACCGGGCGAGGTGCTGCTGAAGGTGGCCGGCGCAGGCTGCTGCCATTCCGACGTTTCCGTATTCCGCGATTACACCCCGGAGACCGGTGACCACACCAAGCCGCCGTTCATCCTGGGCCATGAGACCTCCGGCTGGGTCGAAGAGGTTGGCCCCGGCGTCACCGGTTTCAACAAGGGCGATGCCTATCTGGTCTACGGCCCGACCGGCTGCGGCCACTGCAAGCGTTGCGTCGCCGGCGAGGAGAACTACTGCGAGAACATGGCCACCAACAAGTCGCTGGCCATCGGCCTCGGGCGCGACGGCGGCATGGCCGAGTACCTGACCGTCCCCGCGCGCAACCTCGTGCCGCTGGGTGACGCCGATCCGATTGCCGCGGCCCCGCTTGCCGACGCCGCGCTGACTCCGTATCACGCGATCAAGGCCGCGCTGCCTCACCTGCAGGGTGGCGGCAAGTATGCGCTCGTCATCGGTCTTGGCGGCCTGGGCCAGATCGCCATCCAGATTCTGAAGGCCATCACCGGCGCCACCATCATCGCCACCGACATGAAGCCCGAAGCCATGGCCAAGGCCGAGGAAAAGGGCGCCATCGTCGTCAAGGGCGATGAGCATGAGGTTGAGAACATCCGCAAGATCACCGGTGGCCACGGTGTTGATGCCGCCTTCGATTTCGTGGGCATCGCGCCGACCATCGCCGCCGCGCAGGCCGCTTCCGCCATCGATTCCCGCGTCACCATCGTCGGCATCGCCGGCGGCAAGGCTGAGTTCGATTGGTACAGCAACCCGTGGCAGCAGGAACTCACCAGCGTCTACTGGGGCTCCATGTCCGAGCTGCACGAAGTCGCCGCGCTCTATCGCCAAGGCCTGATCACCCCCGAGGTGGAGACCTACTCGATGGACCATGCGCTCGACGCCTACCACAACCTGGTCGACGGCAAGCTTTCCAAGCGCGCCGTCGTCGTCCCTCACATGGCTGAGTGAGCGGTAGCTGCTCTGATTAGCGGGTGGCAAGGCGTTTGTAACGAACGCTTCGCCACCCGATTTTTCGAGTAAAGTCAGCAATCTGTTTTGTAATTTGGGTTTGCCAATTATGCTGTTTTGTTTTAGTACGCCAACAATGAGCAATGTTGATAGTGAGGGCTGCGACCTATATATTGGGTTATAGCTTTATTGATAACTTTTCTTACCGTTGGGAGTAGATATGGTTTGGTCTTGGATGCATTTGGTTGTTGGAGTCGTGCTGATCGTCGCGGTGGCCGTGGGGCTTTTGGGGCCGGCGAGGATGACGAAGATCTGGGCGATGATTGCCCGCGTCTGCTACATTCTCATTATTCTGAGCGGTGTCTTTCTGATTGTGCACGCTTGGCCGCATATTACTGTGCTGTTGGTGGTGAAGATTATCCTCGCAGTCGCGCTCATTGCGCTGGCGGAAATCGGTTTCGCGAAGAAAAGCAAAGATACGGCGACAGCTGTGGCCATTTGGGTTCCGATCGCGCTTGTCGTTGTGGTCATGGTGGTCGGCCTTGTGGTCTCGCACGGCTTCCCGCTCGTCCTGCTGTAGTAAAGCAGGATTTCGTAAAGTAATCGTTTTTATAAAGGCGAAGCGTCATTTGGTTGGCGCTTCGCCTTTTTGTTCCCATTTGGACGTCAGCTTTTGCGACGGATTTGGTGAAAAACCATTCAAAAATCATTATTGCGGCATATTTTCTCGTCTAATCTAGTTATGGAATCGCTACGAAGCGGTTGTCGGGTAATTCCAGAGCATTTCGGAAGTTTGCGGAGAAACGGGAGAAGAAGTATGCGTGTTTGGCGTTGGTTGCATATTATTTCGGCGGTGGTGGCGTTGGCAGCTATGACTATCGGTGTGCTTGGCCCGCAGAATATGGTCGAGAACTGGGCTATGGTGGCGCGTGTCTGCTACATCATCCTGATGGTGAGCGCGGTGCCGACGATTCCGCACGCCTGGCGCACCAACTGGCCGATGGCCATCGTCAAGATCGTTGCGGCGATTGGGCTTATCGGTATGTGCGAGGTCGCGTTCGTGCATCGGCTTCATGGTTCGGCCCCGCTCCAGACACTCTGGATGCCGCTGCTTTTCGGCGTCGCGGTATTCGCGCTTGGCCTCTGGCTTGCGCGCGGCAAGCATCGTGGAAAGACCCCGACGGCACGGTGAAAAAACGATTGTTGGCGCGTCGAAACGCTAAGTGATTTGGCTGGATGATTGCACGCAGTTTGTGTAGATGACTCTGGGCGCGCTAACCATGCTGCTGTCAGAAAAGTGCATTTTAGCGTTGACAAGATGCGCTTTTTGGGCAATAAATGGTGTTGTTGCGGGAAAGTGCATTTTAGAACTTGCAAAAGTCTCTTTTTCAGCATTAGAACCGTGGGGAATGGATAATGGCACGTCGTGCTGAATGTGAAGCTCTGCCAACGACACGCAAAACCCGATACGCAAATCGAGAAGTGACTGTATAATGAAGTTTTGTTGCCCCTCTGGCTCAATGGTTAGAGCAGCGTCCTTTTAAGTCGTGGGTTGTGGGTTCGAGTCCCACGGGGGGCACTTTGTTTGTCCGATGATTCAATTGAAGAGTCATTGCTATTCCTGATTTGGCCTATAACCGGCCGACGAGCTTTCTTTGTTTATATAACAGCGCTTGCGTTATCACAGTGCTGCCAACCGGATTTGCAACTAATGGAATCACTATTTACTAAATTACGATTCCACTATCTGCAAAGTGCACATTGCGGTCATTAATAAGATACTCGTGAGTATCATACGCGTAAGTATCTTAGGGGGGAGAGGCGGCGCTTGTAGGTTGCTTCGGTTATTTCTGGGTGATTGCAGCTGTGACATTTTGGCTGGGACTTTTCGTGCGCGGGATTGCGTTCGGAGGGACTTTGGGCTGTGAAAAGGCGAACTTCGTATATCACTTGCGGAGAACATGCTACTTGAGGGTGAGTGGTGGAATCGTGTGGGTGAGCGGTGCTGAGACAGGGGTGAGCGGATTATATGAATCGCAAGTGGTGTTCGATTATATGCTCACAGAGAAAATCTGATAGTTAATTTTAGATATTTTATATCGGTTATTGGTTAGCTGGGTGCGATGTTGCGGAACCGGTACGGGCAAATATTTCGTTCGTTTCTTTTTGGGTAATGTATGCGGCAAACGTTGGACTAGGGTTTTGAGAAGCGCAAAAAATGTATTAAAATCAGATATCGAAACGTTTTATAATACTTTATTGCTAGTGAATGCTGTCCGAAGCGTTGCTGATTTCCGGAGACCATTTCAGCCAATTCGTTTCTGAAGTCAGCTTTGCGATGATGTCAATTAATTAGACAAATTTTCGATAGTCTGCTCAATTTACAGCATAAATTGTAATAGAATACATTTTGGCAGCTTGCAGTAGGCCCTCCGATCAGTGGACTTGGGGATTCACTTGGGGATTAATCGTGGCCTTCTGCACGCTGATTAATTTTTGGGGAACGAGGAATGCAAGGGCGCGCAAAGTCGTTCGTCCACATTCTGGCCACTATGGCTCACGGCGTTCGTTTCGGCTCTGTCAGCGTAGACGTTCGTTGCGATGTCGACGGTTTGTAGCTGCGTGACGGTGCGGGCACAAAGAAAGTTTGTTGGATGTCAGTGGCAAATTCTGGCGGGAAAAGTAAGGTTAGGGTATGCCTTGCACAACTTTACTTGTAGGAAAAAACGCCAGTTACGACGGTTCGACGATGATCGCGCGCGATGATGACAGCGGCCATGGCCGTTATGATCCGAAACGCTTGGTCGCGGTGCGGCCGGAGGACCAGCCTCGGCATTATCGTAGCGTGCTGAGCCATGTCGAAATCGAGCTTCCGGATAATCCGTGCGCCTATCTCATCGCTCCCAACGCTTTGCGCAACCGGGGGATTCTGGCTGAAGCTGGCGTCAGCGTCCGCAACGTCGCCATGAGCGCGACCGAGACCATCGCCGTTAACGAGCGCGTGCTCGGGGCGGATCCGATGGTGGTGTTGCATACCGTTCCCGTTCGTGGCAACGCAGCGGTTGAGGGCGCTGGCGCAAACGACGAGAGCGACACCAATGCAAGTCGCGATTCTGCCGCTGGTGACGGTGCTGATACGAATGCCGAGCCTTCTGTCGCGGCGTTCTGGGCCTCTGTGGGTGAACCGAAGCCGTACGATTCCGGGGTTGCCGACGATATTGTCAATTGTGGTTTGGATGCCTATCTTGACCATAATTCCGGTAGCTCCTGTACTGCTCCTTCTGCTGGGTCAGCTAGTGGTGCCACCTCTACGGTTTCTGGTGGAAATTCAGCTGCTTGTTCGTCCGTGACTTGCGCTGGTGCTGGCGCTCGCCAAGAGATTCCTGGCGGCATCGGCGAAGAAGACCTGATTACGTTGGTTTTGCCCTATGTCAGCACAGCCCGCGAAGGCGTAATGCGTCTCGGCTCGCTGCTGGAACGTTACGGCACCTACGAATCGAACGGCGTGAGCATTTCCGACACCGATGAAGTCTGGTACGTCGAGACCATCGGCGGTCACCACTGGATCGCCCGCCGCGTGCCTGATGACTGCTACGCTGCCATCCCCAACCAGCTTGGTCTTGATCACTTCGACCTCGATGAAGCGCTGGACGAAAGCCTTGGTGACAAGCGCGACTACCTGTGCTCCGCCGACCTGCGCGAGTTCATCGTCAACAACCACCTCGACCGCAGCATGGACACCACGCCCGAACACTTCAGGCACCTCAACCCGCGCAAGATCTTCGGTACGGCCACGACCAAGGACCATATCTACAACACCCCGCGTGCTTGGTATATGCAACGCTGCCTGAATCCGAGCGATGACTGGGATTCGCCGAACGCCCGCTATACGCCGATTTCCGATGACATTCCGTGGTGCCGCGTGCCGGAGAGCGAGGTGAGCATCGAGGATATGGACAACGTGCTGAGCTCGCATTATGAGGACACACCTTACGATCCCTACGGCCGCCTTGGCACGCCCGAGACCCGCCATCGCTACCGCCCAATTGGCATCAGCCGCACCGGTCATCTCGCCATCATGCAGATTCGTGGGTACGAGCCCGAGGCCTTCCGTTCCGTGATGTGGCTGGCGTTTGGCTCGCAGCCCACCACTTGCGTCGCGCCGTTCTATACCAACGTCGGCCGTACGCCGGACTATCTGCGCCAGACCACGGGCGAGGTCTCCACTTCCACGCTCTACTGGACCAACCGCCTCATCGCCGTGATCGCGGACGCACATTTCGACGCCAACAGCAACGCTATCGAGGCCTTCCGTGAGGACATCGCCGGCCACGGTCACGCTTTTGTCGCCGAAGCCGACACGAAACTGGACAAGGCATCGGATAAAAACGAAGCCCGTCGAATCATGGAAGCGGCGAACCAGCGCATGTCCGACTATCTCGAGGCACGAAGCCAGCAATTGCTGGGCAAAGTCCTCTTCACCTCGAGCGACCTGATGAACAACGCTTTCGCGCTTTCCGACCGTCCGCAGTGAAAGAGTCCATGGATATTTGCAACGAAACGTGGTTCTGAAACCCGTCGAGCCGGTACCCGAATCAATCGGATACCGGCTCGTGGCTTAACAGAAAGGACCATAATTATGCCCTACCGGTTTCGGTACCACCCGACAAAGTTTATAAGGCCACTTCAAATTTCGGATGGGCGATATTACCGTCGCCGATATAGACAATTATAGACTATTCCTGAGATTCAGTCTATTAGATATCATGAAATCATCGTTCGTCTCAGCGATATGACTCGAATGATCGTATGGTTCAACTGTTCCATGCGCCCTCGCCGCGTCCAGCGTGGCGTGGCCCAACAGATAAGGCAGTATTATGCCGAATAATCAGAAAGGACCAATTAGAAGCAACTATTTGCAGGAGTTCATCGCGACGATTCTTGCTGTCTTTGTCGTGAAGGCGGACAATGTCATCGTCGACATCGTATTGGTAGCCGTTGCCGGCTATCTGGTGATGATGGATTTCCGGGATAGGCGCAATCTCTGATTGGTAAAACCTGCCCGTGCAGTTCGGGCAGGGCCTTTCCGGCATGCGACAAAGGTTTAGTTAAATCCGATGATGTTTTCGGCTATGTTATAGCCCATGCGAATAATCCAGCGGCCTACGGAGCCCGGCAGGTTGATGGCCCGTGAAGGCAGCTGCCGGCGCACGTCGCGCGCGATGCGTGGCGAAACGGCCCGCTGGTGTTCCCAGAGTTCCCGCTTGATCTGATAGTTCGCGGGATTGCGCGAGAGGATAAGGAAGACGCTGGCGACGACGGACTCGATGGAAAGGAAATGGATCATATAGCGATAAAGCCCGTCGGGCACGTTCTGACGTTCCGGTGTGGCGGCGACCATCGCGCGATTGACGCGCACAAGTTGGTCCACACGCCGGATCATCACATCGGTCTGCACGCTCTGCCCGTCGCGCCCAATGAAGTAGTGGTACAGCGGTGTGCTGATATACATCAGCGATTTGACCCACGGGAACGGCTGGTAGGCGTAGATGAAATCGACGTAGAACGTATGCTCGGGCAGCTGGGTCTGGGCCGCGCGCAGGACTTCCGTGCGGAAAATCAGCGCGTGCATGATCATGTATTGTGCGATGCCGAAATGTTTGAGATCGTCCCAGTCAAGTTTCCGGTCCGCGTCCATCACGTTTTCGAATTTCACGACGTGCTTGCGCTTCTTGCCCACCTTGTCGTATACGTAATCGGTGACGAACATGTCGATCGGCTCGCTGGCCCCGCGCTGCCGCCGCATTACATTCATGAGCTGCTTGAGTGATTCCGCGCCCACCCAATCGTCGGCGTCGACGACCTTCAGATACATACCTTCCGCGTTGGCGATGCCGGTGTTGACCGCTCCGCCGTGGCCCTTGTTCTTTTGGTGGATGACGTGAATGATGCCGGGTTTCGAGGCCGCAAGCCGGTCCGCAAGTTCGGGGGTGCCGTCGGACGAACCGTCGTCGACAATGAGGACTTCGATGTCGTCGCTATCGGGATTCGCGGTCAACGATGAGACGCAACGTTCAAGGTAGGTGTCCATATTGAACGCAGGCACTACGAAAGTCAGCGTTTTCGAGTTAGTTTGCGGCATGGTTCCTCGTTAGTGGATATTCGCGGCGTTGGTGCGGCGAAACAAGCCCAATTTACCATGCAATCCCGAGAATGGCGGGGCTGAGCGCATGAATTGCGTCACTTTCTCCGTAAGTTGCGTCAAAAGTGTTATCAGATTGATTATTTATTACTGTCTAATTTGTTGGCAGCTTTTGGGATTATACGGATTTGGCATCGCCCGAATCGCTGCCGTTGCTTGTTACTCTTCGGTATTGGTATTATCGTTGCCATCCACGTCGCGAATATTGTCATTGTTGGCGTCTTTGACATCGATGTTTTTAACAGCAGAATCTTTGTTGTCGAAATTTTCGGTGTCAGCTTTTTCGACACCATCTTTATTATTGCCTTTGCCGGTCAAATCATTCTCGAACTGCAACTTCGGCTTGGCTTCAAGACGCGAAAGTCCGTGCCAGGCAAGATTGACAATATGCGCGGCGAGCTGTTCCTTGCTGATTTTCTTCTGGTTCGCGGCCCAGTACTGGCCGGTGAAGACGGTCATGCCGACAAGCATCTGCGCGTAATACGGAACGCCCTTGGCCGGAAGCTTGTGCTGTTTGAACGCTTTTGTGAGGATTTCCTCGACGCGCAAACTTACATCTCCGAGCAAGGAGCTGAACGAGCCGGCCGGGTCGGTGGTGGGGGAGTCGCGCACAAGTACGTTGAAGCCCTCGGAATTCTCCTCAATATAGGTGAGCAGCGCGAGCGCCGTGCGTTCCACGATCTGGCGTGGATGGGTGTCGCCGGCGGAAAGTGCGTCGATCAACGTGCTTGTGAGCTTCTGCATCTCGCGGTCGACGATGACGGCGTAAAGCCCTTCCTTGCCTCCGAAATGCTCGTAAACAATCGGCTTTGACACCTTCGCGGCGGCGGCGATTTCCTCAACGCTCACTGCTTCGTAGCCCTTGGCGGCGAAAAGCCCGCGCCCGACGGTGATCAGCTGTTCGCGGCGCTGGTACGAAGTCATTCTGGAAGCATTTGACATAGTTATATTGTATGTGAGCCTTGAACCAACGTTGCGTCGCGCCTCGCCAATAATCTTGAAGTATGAGTCTTATTATCAATCCGATGTTGATTGTCGCGGCGCTTGTTGTCGTCGCCGTCGTGCTTATTGCCGTGGCCGTGCTGGTGTCGCATTCGCACAAGAAAAACGCCGTTAACCCGCAGAATACCAACGTTTCCGAAGGCGCGAAAAGTGCTGAAGCTGGCGAAGCGAGCGGTGGCAAGGATAAGGAATCGTCTGAAACCGCAAAGACGGATGTCGGTAAGACCGGCAAGTCGAGTAAAGCCAGTGAGCCGAGCAAGTCAGATGAGTCGGGCAAAGTGAAGACCGGCGATACGGCGAAGAATGCCCAGAAAACCGGCGGGAAGAAAGCCAAAGGCGCTCAGAAGCTCAAGGGGGAGAAGGGCTCCGGAGGTAAATCTTCGGCTGGTGAAAAGTCGAGCGCGAAGAACACCACGGAGAAAGCCTCTCGGACGAAGAGCGCGAAGAAAACTCAGAAAGCCAACGATAAGAAGGGTTCTGGCAACAAACCTTCCTCTCAGGATAAGGCAAGTGCCAAAAGCGCGACTAAGGAAAGTTCCGAAGCGAAGAAGGGCGCGACCAAGCCTGATTCTTCTGCCGCAAGTGCTTCGAAGGAAGAGGCTCCCGCGAAGTCTGAGGTCGAGACTCCGGAACCTAAGGCGTCGCGAGGTGTTCGCCTCAAGGAGAAACTCAGCAAGTCTTCGAACCCGTTCGGGCGCGTGCTCTTCAACATCCTCGCCAAGGATCAGCTTTCCGAGTCCGATTGGGAGGACGTCGAAGACACGTTGCTGCTGGCCGATGTCGGCAGCGAGGCCAGCGAGAAGCTGGTGGACGAGTTGCGTAACGATGCCCGCATCACCGGCACCTCCGACCCGAAAGCCGTGCGCGAGGCCTTGCGTTCCAAGCTTATCGACCTGGTCGATTCCCAGCCCGACCGCGCGCTCAACGCGGACAAGCCCGATGCCAAGAAGCCGAGCGTCATCATCATGGTCGGCGTCAACGGCACCGGAAAGACCACGACCGCAGGCAAGCTCGCGCGTCTCTTCGTTTCGGAAGGCAAGAGCGTGATGCTCGCCGCCGCCGACACGTTCCGCGCCGCCGCCGCCGACCAACTCGAGACCTGGGGACAGAAGGTCGGTGTGCCGGTTGTGCGCAGCGAAAAGGAAGGTGGCGATCCAGCATCCGTCGCGTTCGACGCTTCCAAGCAGGCCAAGGAACAGAACGTCGACGTGTTGATTATCGATACCGCCGGCCGTCTGCAGAACAAGGCGAATCTCATGGACGAGCTCGGCAAGATTCGCCGCGTCACCGAAAAGAACCTGCCGGTCGACGAAGTGCTGCTGGTGCTCGACGCGGTTACCGGCCAGAACGGTATGGCGCAGGCCAAGGTCTTCGCGGAGGCCATCGGCATCACCGGCGTCGTGCTTTCGAAGCTCGACGGCTCGGCCAAGGGCGGCATCGTCATCTCCGTACAACAGGAGCTTGGTGTGCCGGTCAAGCTGGTCGGCCTCGGCGAAGGCCCCGACGATTTGGCTCCGTTCGATCCGGAAGGTTTCGTCGACGGTATCCTTGCCTGAGCCACCAACTTGGCTTTTGAATTATTCTGCCGTATTTACGATGTTCAGCCATCTGTTCTTGCGAAAATGACACTTTAGTGCTGGTAAACGGACTTTTATTTGTTGTTGCGTGCAGTTTTCCGGCATGTAAAAGCGTAAAAATATGTATGCTGCTGGTAAACGGACTTTTGGGTGTGGTTGCGTGCCGTTTCCCAGCACTGAAGTGTGGTGCTGCTGGAGAACGGACTCTTATTTGCCGTTAGGTGCGGTTTTCCAGCATTAATCTGTGGTGCTGCTGGTAAACGGATTTTTGGGTATGGTTATATGCAATTTTCCAGCACTAAAGTATGATGGTGCTGCTGGGAAACGTACTCTAAACTATCGTTATATGCGGTTTTCCAGCAGCAAAATATTGCTCGTGTTCCATAAGTGCAAGTAACCATTATGTTTCGATAGTGCCGTGAGTTTTACATCGCCGTAATCTCGCGTCAAACTTCTCCTTACGTTTTCCGTGTTTCATAGCCACATACGGTTCAGGGCGCGTCGAGCTCCGGCGCGCAGACAGGCCGGAGGAGAGGAAACGCGAAATGGATACTGGAAATGCCGCATGGATGTTGGTCTGTGCGTCGCTCGTCTTTCTGATGACGCCCGCGGTGGCGTTCTTCTACGGAGGCATGGTGCGCCGCAAGGCGGTACTGAACATGCTCATGCTTTCCGCGGGTGCGCTCGCGGTGAGCACCATCGTCTGGGCTCTGTGGGGCTGGTCGATTTCCTGGGGTGGTAAGGATATCGGCGGCGTCTTCGGCGACCCGGCCCACGGCTTCCTGCTCGGCGACACGATGAAAGTCGGCAAGGACGGCATCTTCACCGCCACAGGGCTGACGCCGAATGGCAACAAATATCCGGTGAGCATCGACGTCGCCTTCCAGCTGGCTTTCGCAATGATTACCGTCGCCCTGATTTCCGGTGCGCTCGCGGAACGCATCAAATACAGCACCTGGATGATTTTCGTGGCCATCTGGATCACACTCGATTACGCGCCCATGGCCCACATGGTTTGGAACGGTGGCCTGCTTTCACCCGATGGTCCGATTTCCAAGTTCATTGGCGCGCCCGTCCACGACTTTGCAGGCGGCACCGTCGTCCACATCAACGCGGCCGTCGCGGCGCTGGTCATCGTCCTCCTGATTGGCAAGCGCAAGGACTTCGGCAAGGCACCAATTCGCCCGCACAACGTCCCGTTCGTCATGCTCGGTGCGTTCCTGCTCTGGTTCGGCTGGTTCGGCTTCAACGCCGGCTCCGCCTTCGCGGCTAACGGCACCGCCGGTTACGCGTGGGTGAGCACTTCGCTTTCCGCCGCTGCAGCCATGCTGACATGGGGCTTTACCGAGAAAATTCGAACTGGCCACTACACGGCCGTCGGCGCGGCCTCCGGTATGGTGGCCGGCCTGGTCGGCATCACCCCGGCAGCCGATGTGGTCTCCCCGCTCTGGGCCATCGTCATCGGCGCCATCGTCGGTGTCCTGACCTGCCTGGCCTGCGGCTTGAAGTTCCGCTTCGGCTACGATGATTCCCTCGATGTGGTCGGCGTCCACGGCGTCGGCGGCCTGACCGGCACCATTTTGATCGGCTTCTTCGGCCAGGGCACGGGCCTCTTCGCCGGAGGCAGCTGGAGGCAGCTCGCGGTGCAGGTGGTCGTGGCGCTCGCCGCAGTCGTCTACTCAGCAGTGGTCACGTTCGTCATCGCGTTCATCCTGCAGAAGACCATCGGCTGGAGGGTGAACGAGGATCAGGAATTGAGCGGCGTCGACCTTGCCGACCAAGGCGAGAGCGCGTACGATTTTGCAGGTAAGGCCACGGCTCTCCTCAAGGAGATGAAGTAATGAAACTGATAACAGCGATTATCCAGCCACAAAAGTTCGACGAGGTCAAGGAGGCTCTTGCGGCCGCCGGTGTCGAAGGCATGACGGTCAGCGAAGTCAACGGTTGCGGCGAGCAGCACGGTTACACCGAGGTCTATCGCGGCGCGAGCTATTCGGTCAACCTCATCCCCAAGATTCGCGTGGAGGTGGCGGTGCGCGACGCCGACGCCGATCCGTTGGTCGACATCATCGTCAAAACCGCACGCAGTGGCAACATCGGTGACGGCAAGGTGTGGGTCCTCCCGCTGGATTCCGTCACCCGCGTCCGTACCGGCGAAACGGACGGTGACGCCATTTAAGATGCCATTTAGTTACCGAAGTCGGCCAGTTTGATGCAGAAACATCAAGCTGGCCGACTTTTATTTGTCTTATAGTAGTTGGTCGTGGGTTCCGGTACGTAGCAAGATGATAGTCACCGTTGACTTTCTCTTCTTGTAAACCAGTAACCAATCACCTTCAATATGAAGCTCGCGGCAACCAGACAAATCGCCGGTGAGTTTGTGATCCCGGAAATGGCCGGAAAGAAGGGCAGTGTCGTTGACTGCCAGAGCGTCGATTGCCCTTTCCAGCTCCGCCATGTCCCTGTGACGCCGTTTCATCGCTTTCACGTCGCGTTTGAATTGGGGACTGACCTCGAAATTATAAGGCATCGATCATATCCTTCACGTCCTGCGCGCTGCCTACGTATTCGGCAGGTTCGGACTCGGCGACTTTGACGGCCGTAGCGAGCGGGTCGGCGACCGGGCGGAACGGGAAACCGCCTTCGTGCACGGCTTGCGCCACGAACATGCTCACTGCACTCGACAGGTCGGTGCCCATTGAGCGGAACAGCTGTTCACCCTGCTCCTTGAGTGTGGGGTCGATTCGAATCTGCATTCGTGTTTTTGCGGCTGATACCAAATTAATCACCTCTTTTGGGTACAATAATACCCGTTTTAACAATATTTTGCAATATTTAGCTTTGATCAGACAGTGTCATTGCCCTTGACGATTTCAGGACGTACTGACGGATATTCTGAGAGCTATAAAACGTTTGATATTTTATTAGCAATATCACATTTAAAATAGCACAAAATGAAACATTCTTTGTTTAATCTATATTTTGCATAGTATAAATATTCATAATAGATTCTACTGAAATTCCTGCAAAATAAACTTCTATGTATAAAGGACGATGCTGTTAAGTGTGGTCCTAAAATGAGACAATACTCACATCTATGTATAAATATGTCTAATTTTTATTGAGTTTTTATGTCTTATGGAACCCGCACACTAGTACCCGTTTATTCCCTCGCGCGATGCTTAATCGGTAAACGCGCGTATTGCCTGGAACGACAATTTGATGGATTGAACTTGAAAAGAATGACATTTATACGCATATGCGGATAAATATAAAACTTTAAATTTCGATGTCATCCGATGTTGGGGAGGTGATTGCGATGAAGTCGAACGATTTTATAAATAAACAAATAACTCAAAAGCCAGCCGCAATCTCGCACCGTGGCCGCCTGCTTGCGGCAGTTGCCATCGCAGTGTCGCTGCTGCTGGGAAGTTGCGCGCTGAACCCGAATATAGCGACCGCAGTTTCAGGTAATATCAACGCTTTCGCGCAAAACGTCGCGGCACAGGATACGACGGCAACCCAAAGCGTCGCCGCGACGCAGGACGAAGTGACGAACCTTGCTTCCGGCAACAACGAGGCTCCCGATGCCGGCAACGACGTAACTATCGACGATTATCCGGCCTTGTGCGTCCAAGACACCGACAGCACAGTTCCCGCGGACAAACGCGTGGACTGCAAACCGAAGCTTTACAAATTCCTGGCCAACAACGACAAGATGCAGGGCAACAACGTCGACGACGAGTTGCGCATGGATTTCGTGCTGCGCATGCCGCACGGCATGGTGAATCCCAACTGCGTGGCTGTGTCAGCCATTTCCGATATTGGCGGCAATGGCGATTACAAGAAAAAGTACGTCAACGGGGAGAACCCGAAAATCGACTGTGGCATGCAGATGCTGGTCTCCCTATCCGGGACGCCTGGCACCGATCCCAACACCCAGTTGACGAGTTTTCCGTATCTCAACACCTACGGCGGCGACAGCGACCGTGCCGCAGATACGAATGCGCAACAAGCCGCCCTCAAATGGGCACAGAACGCGGAGGAGCGCTACACCATCCACAACGTGCTGGTTTCCGGCGACTACGATTACCTCACCATCTCCATTGTGGGCAACATCTACTACACAGGCAAGGACTTGGCTTCGGGCAACGTCGGCGGCACCGAATACGACCAGTACATCTATGCCGTGGCGGCGCCGGGCAGACAGATGAACGGGAAGATACCGGTCAGCAACCCTTGGGGTGGAGTGTATTCCTACTCCAAGCTCGATTCGCGTTACGTCACCAATATCAGTGAGGGCGTACCTTCGTATATGTATGCCAGCTCGTGCGGTTGGGGGTCTGGCACGGCGGCACAAAGGGTCCAACTGTGCAACGGCCCGACCGCCCATGTCGGCTTCGATGCGCATCCTAACCTGTGGAGCAGCGGACAGGCCAACTGGGGCTTGGTGACCGATTATGGCTTCCCCAGCCAGAAAACCGGCGCGGGCGTCGCTCCGGCCAACTCCTTCTTCGTTTTCTGGTACAACATCGGCTATAACGGCTACCCCTGCTCGCAAGTCACTTCGTTCTATTACCAATGGCTGGCGCTCAAAGATGGCAAGGACTGGGTGCCGGTGCAATCGCTGACGCCGAGCGCAGTGCGCGTTGATGGACAGACGGCTTATTCCAATTATGGAGGAAACGACAGCTATTCGGCCTTCAACAGCCCGAATAACCGCACATACAACAGCACACCGAACCACTTGATGGTTCCCGGCGCCGGTACCGACCCGGACAAACTGCAGGACGCCAAAGGCAACATCGATTTCGGCGCCATCAAGACGAAAGAAAAGCTCGACGGCTATTTTAAGCTCGTGACCTGGCCGATTTCCACCAACCCCGGTGTCAGCAATCAGAACAGCGCTGCGGCCTACGAAGGCTGCACGGTGCAGAACACACCGACCGGCGGACAGACGAGAAGCGTCCACGATGCCTTCAATCCGCTTTACAACAACGCTGATCCGACCAAGCCGCTGAGCATCACCTCCACGTCGACACAGGAGGAGATCAACAAGCTGGTCGACGTCGGCTGGACCATCGACACCGCGTTTGCCAACTACAGCATTCCGCGCCCGAAACCGCCGACGATCAATCCGTTCAACAGCTATGTGCACACCTCTTCGCGTACCATTACCGGCACGGGTATTCCCAAGGATACGGTGACGCTCTTCGCCGAGGACCAATCGCACATTATCAACCTCAACAAGCCGAACGACCCCGCGACGCGAGGTATCCGAATCGGTTCCACCGAAGTCAAACCGGATGGCAGCTGGTCCATTCCCGATAATCGCACGATTGACACCAACCTGCAGCACTCCATCCGCTACCATGCCTGGCAAACCGACAGCAATGATTTCAAGATTTCCTCGCTCTTCTCGAACGTCGTTCAGGGTAATTTCCAGCTCGAGATGAACAAGAACCCCGAAATCAAGCAGCTTACCGTGCCCCACACCGTGCGTAATAAGTCCGGGAAAAGCGAGATGCCGGCGGACGCGAAAGTGACCATCAAGGGATCGGCGGAAACGGTGAACCCGAACGACAGACTTAAGCTTTACGCGGTGGCGCAATCCGCGCCGATTCATCACGATACGATAACCGGCCAGCCGTATGATGACCCGAACAACCCGCAGCCGCCTGCGGACACCTACTTGCTGAAGGATTTCGGCGCGCTCGACGCCGCGGGTCAAGAGCAGCGGCAGGATCAGAGCAGTGGGCATTGGCTCACCGATTGGACCTGGCAGGGGCCGGTATCGACCCTTACGCAAGGTGAGAACGCCGGGAAGGTCCTGTTCACCATCGTCGCGGTGCTTGACAACTCGGACACGCACGTACTGACCTTCGGCCAGGTGCGCAACCAGCTGATCGATACCTATCCGACGGCCGTTCAAGTCACGTCGGTGAGTCGTAGAGACGGGATTTCCGGGACGGTGACCGACACCGCACGCGCCAGCATCGACCCGTCACCGGTCAGCAAGCTCACGGGGATGGAGGGCAACCACGTTACCGCGACTTGGCCGGATGGCAGCGAGACCAGCACCACCACCGACAAGGATGCGAAATGGCATATCGATGTTCCGACGTTCATGCCGCCGGGGAAGTTGAGCGTCACCTCGATGGACCGCGCGGGAACGCTGGACTTTATCTACAACATCAACACGCTCGCGGAGCTTGATGGCAACGAACCGGGCAATCAGTCGGACGCGGTCAGTGCAGAACTGGCGGAGCCGGAACCCGTCTGGGCGCTGCCGTTCACCGGTTGGCGCCGGTGGTGGCTACTGATTGTCGCCGCTGCGGTTGCGCTGGTGAGTGTGGCAGGGTACGTCTACCTGACCCGATTCAAGAAGAAGGTCGGGGCGCATACCGGAGGGCGCCGGTCGCACCAGGCGCACCGCGGAGCGCACATTAAGCGGTGAGTTCGTCGTTTCGTCAACGGTTTCGTATGAATGGACCTGCGTTTCATTTCGTGGGAATCGTTCTTGCGCATGCCGTGATGCGCCTGAATGAGTGTTCGTTGTTCGTAAATCGCGACGCACATAATGCAAAATTTAAAGATTTGGCCTGACGAAACCTTGGAAACAAAGGTGACACGGGCCGATAACCAATATCCGTACCAAGTGAGGAAAGAAAGACAAGGGATATGAGTTTCAAAACCACCATACACAAGCTCGCAGGAGCTGCGCTTGCCGCCGCCACGCTGCTGGCAGTGGCGCCGGTGGGTGCCGCAAACGCAGAGGGGGACGGTGCCATCTCCGTGCCCACCGCCATCGCGGGATCATACGCGGGCGAGACCATCGCCATTCAGGGTGACAAGTCCATGCTCGAAGGCCACCAGTTCAAGGCCGTGCGCATCGGTACCTACGCGAACGCCAAAGGCATTGTGAACGGCGACGGGACGACAGGCGTGCTGAACGCCGTGTCCGTCGGCACCGACCCGCAGATTACCGCCGAGGCCGCCACCGCGTTGCGCGAGGTCAAGGGCAGCGACGCGGATGTGCACTATCAGGGCAACCCCGTCGGCGAGGTCGCGGCTAAATGGCTCGGCTTTGCGGGCCAGGCGAACAGCGACACCGCCAATGAGGACACGACTTCCAACAACGGTGGCGTCGGTCACGCTTGGGACGGCAAGCTGCGTCAGTTCGTCAGCAACGTCTTCTACAGCGCCAAATTCGGGGCTTTGCTGGGTGCCGCTGCGGCACAGCCCACCGATGCTTCTGCTGCTACGGTTACCGGCGACAAGATGACCGTGAGCATTTCCGGCCTGCTGCCGGGCATCTATATGGTCGACGACGTCACCGGCGAGGCGGGCGCTGCTGGTGCGGCCGGCAAGTCCGGCGCTGCTGCTCCGAAGGCCGCCGGCAACTCCATCCCGATGCTTGTAAGCACCGGAATCACTTCCGAAGGCGTGACCTACAACAAGATCGGCACCTCCAAGGAGACGCTCGGCGTGGTCGATATGAAGAATGATGCGCCGACGGTCGACAAAGCGCTTGATACCGATGAGAACAACAACGCTTCCATCGGCGGCAAACTGCATTATAAACTCACCGGCAGCGTTCCGCTGACCACCGGCTTCCACCGCTATATCTACACCATGGTCGATCGTCCTCAGCAGCTCGGTCTGCATTTCGTCTCCGGTTCCGAAAAGGTGATGGTCGGCACCACCCAGCTCAGCGCCGCGAACGGTGACTACAAGGTGACCGCTCATGCTGCGGCAGACGGCAAGTTCCAAGACATCCCGGGTGATGATTCCACCGATTACGTGGTCTTCGACCTTTCTCCGAGCATCTTGAAGTTCCGTTATCGAGATTCGATAGTCATTACGTACACGATGTCGATTACCGATGACGCCGATGGCGGCCAGCTACAGAATGGTGCGACGCTCAGTTATTCCAGCGATATCAACAACCAGCCGAGCGCTGCCAATTCCAGCGATCCGACCGTCGCCACCATCGACCCGGCCACCGGCAACGTGAGCAACGGCGCTGGCAACGGCTCCCTCGCTTCCAATGCCACCAGCCCGGAGAACCCCGCCTCCGTGGCGAGCTTCCGCAAGTTCTCGGTCGTCACCAAGCCCAAGCTGGCGTGGGACAATGCCAAGGATGAGGCTACTCGGGACGCCATCGACGGGCTGACGGGTGTGAAGTACCAGCTGTTTGCGGCCGATGCCAAGCCGTCTGAGGCAAAAGCGGGTGAAGGGTCTGCTATGGCAAGCGCGCTCAAGTTCATCAAGCTGGGCGACGGCCATTACAAGCTGGTTGCCGCGCAGAACGCCAGTAACAACACTTTCGTTTCTGACCTAGAGGTTGGCAGCGACGGCAAGTTGACGTTCGACGGTCTGGGCAAGGGCGATTACTCCGTTAGGGAGCTCACCCGTCCGGCCGGTTACTCCGACACCTTCATGCCCGTGTTCAATGTGCATGTTGAGGCCGATGCAGCCAATGCCGGAAAGTCTATCTATACCAACGAAAGCGACTCCTGGAATTTGGTTGCGCCGCACGCTACGGCCGTTTCGAGCGACAAGCCGATCGTGGTTTTGGCCATCACTTCCATCTCGCAGCTTCCTCTGACCGGTGGCGCCGGCATCATCCTCGCGCTGCTTGTCATCGTGCTGCTGGCGGTGGCTACGGGCACGCTGATCATGGTCCGTCGTCGCCTTCGTCAGGAGTAATGAGCTGGTAAAGCCTTGAAATCATTGTATTTTGATGATTTTGAGGTAAAAATATCGATAAAATTACAAGCGCGCAGCACGGAACAGCAAAAATGAACAAGTTGTGGTTTCTGTGCTGCGCAATCGTCGTGTCCCGCAATCCGAAAATATCAAATCGTTGAAATTCCAACGTTCCTCAAATCCGTGGATTCTCTGCTGAAAGCAAGGAACGCGAAATTCCCATCAATAAACGTTGAGTGCTGAGTGTTAAGCGCCAAATTCTTGATTCCTGAACGTTACTTTTATCTATTCACTACGAAGGATGACAGCGATTGGAGGTTTACCCTTGCTATTCCCCGATTTCGACGCGATTATGCGCGGCAAAACTGCCGAATCGAGCACTGCTCGCAGGGTTGTCATCCGCGTTGTTGACGTGTTGCTGGTATGCTGCGCCGTCTCGCTGGTCGTTGCCATTGCGTGGTTCCCGACTGTGTGGACGATTCAGACGTATCGGCAGAGCCGGTTGGTCGAAAATTCTGCAAGCCGTGTCGAGCGTTGGCCGCGAGGCAAGGTCGTTAACGAATACAATCGCGCCCTAGCTTATAACCGGCGTATAGCGGCCTCCGGGCAGAACGCGTTGGGGGAGTTCGTCGATCCATTTGCGACTGGTTCTTCCGGATCTTCGGGATTTGTAAAGTCGGGTAATTCGGTGGGTGTGCACGGTTCGGTCAGCTCGCCGGGTTCGTCCGGTTTGTCCAAGATGACCGGCTCACTTGGTGCGTCCGGTTCGTCGGGTGCGTCCAACGCGTCCGGTTCGTCTGATTCGACACCATCCAAGCCGAAAACACTGAGTGACGACGACCGCGAATACCAAAGTCTTCTCAATGTCGGCGACGGGGTGATGGGCAATGTCCGCATCCCCAAGATTTCGGTGAACATGCCGATTTACCACGGCACCTCTGACGACGCGCTGCTCCATGGTGCCGGTCACCTTTACGGCACAAGCCTGCCCATCGGCGGCAAATCGACGAACGCCGTCCTAAGTGGCCATCGCGGGCTGAGCAGCGCCCTGCTGTTCACGCGCCTCGACGAGCTCAAGCGCGGCGACATCTTCTATGTCCAGACGCTCGGACGCACGATGGGCTATCGCGTCACCGGCATCCACGTCATCGACCCGCAAGACACCCACCTTTACCGCGTGGTGCCTGGCCGCGACCTGGTGACGCTCATGACCTGCACCCCTTACGCCATCAATACGCAGCGCCTTGTCATCACCGCCACCCGGCAATCCATCCCTCATCCAATTCCCAATCCCAATAATGCTAAAGGAGATCCCATGCTCATCGCCATTCTCATCGCTCTAGCCGTCCTCATCGTCGGTCTCATCGCTGTAAAACTGTCGCGCCGCAGCTTCGTCCCGGCACGTCACCGCCGTGTTAATTCCGTCTTTCAGAAGGCGAAAAAACGGAACGGCTACCCAACTGATTCGCAGAATATTCTGTATTAGTTTTATAAGAAGTTGTTTAAATATTCTCGGCGGTAAGTCGATATTCTGGCCGGTATCTACGATATTTTCTGGGCGATACCGGATATTTTTTGGCTATCACTCATAACCGGACATTTCTAACAATAGAGTTGTAGTTTCAACCCGATAGGGGGTAAAGCAGCTGCACTTTTCCGGTGCCTTTTTCTCGGTGCTTTCCCCGGGTTATAGGCCAGAATATTTGGTTTGTAATCCGGGGTTTGGCCTTATGGAAGTAAGTGTTTCGTCCTGTTATTTTTCCCACCGTTTTGGCAGAAAAAATCCCGGAAACCTTGGTATTTCAGGGCTTCCGGGCTACTGGCGGAGAATACGAGATTCGAACTCGTGAGGCTGTTACACCAACACGCTTTCCAAGCGTGCGCCATAGACCACTAGGCGAATTCTCCAGCATGCACATTGCCAAGTCTGCAAGCAGACCTCACAACACACAACTTAAATAAGATACCATGAGCCCGCGAGCTTCGCAAGCAATTTCGGCGTCGGCGTGGCGGTTCGATGATATTTTGTAAGCCGATGTCCAAAAAGTGCGTTTTGGGGAACGTAATGTGCACTTTCCTGGCGGTAGTGCGTGGGAAGTGCGTTTTGCGGAGCGTGACGTGCACCTTTTTACGGGAATGTCCAAAAAGTGCATTTTGTAGAAAGTAATGTGCACTTTCTTGACGTAAATACGCAAAAAGTGCGTTATGGATGGTGTTAACTGCACTTTTTGGGTAGCGACGTGAAAAAAGTGCAGGTCCGATGGATGGGCTGTGGTCACCTATTCCGTGATTTCCGAATTGGTTGAGGCGCACAAAATAACGCTATGCTCGCTGGAGCCCTCCAATGGAAAGAGCATCAGCGAACATAGCGTTATCGCGTTCGCAAAGACTAACTAATTACTTTCAGTCTTCCTTGAACTTGATGTCGAAATTGCGCTCATAATGCAGGAACATTGTGGCGCCGTAACGATCGACATCACGGTGCGTGAAGAGCATACGAATTGCGAACGCGGTCTGGGCGTCATAGGGGAGGGACTTGAAAGCCGCATGCGCATCCCAGTTCGGCGGCGCGATGGCCTTGTCGGGGACGTAGGCATAGCCGTATCCGTCCTCGTCGATATAGCCCATAAACGGCAAATCCCAAGCGTTATGGTCGGTCAATTCCTTCTTGAAATCCTCGACTTTGGCAAGGGCGTCATCCCCGATGCCGAATTTGCGGGCTACCTTGTTGGCCTCTGCGGTCTTCTCGGCTGCGGTTTCGCCGTAAAGCGCCGGATCAACGACGATGGTTTTGTCATCTGCCATGATGCATTCCTTCCTATCGGCTTTTGCCAATAGACGACGGGATGTTTTGCTCGACGGATGTTACAGTGAACATCCTTTGCACAAGAACAACTCGTTCAGATTGTTCCGACACTTTGCTGTGCCGACTCATTTAGTGTAGCACACGAATAATGGCGCGAGGTGCTGAATTTTGTAGAATTCGTTGTGGTGCGATTTATCCGCTATTATTCCGACAAAAACTATTGACTTGATGAATTACTATAGAGTGAATGTCTGAAAGATAACATTAAAAATGTTCTATTTAGCTGATATGGAATCAAGGAAAGTGCTAAGAAAGTATATTTTAACCACGTGTATTTAACAGTATTCAAAGGCAGCACAAGGTGTTGGTTTCTTCTTGTCTGTAATAAACTGTTATGATTTCGCTAATATTTCGGTCTTATGCCTGTATTTTTTGTTGATGGCATTACTATTACATCAGATTGGACGCGTTTGCTCTTATTGAAGAGCTGGTAGATTGGTTCATCGGGCAAAACGAATTTCAAGATAAAAGAACGGAAATGTGTCAAATTGAGAACTTTCGGTAAACGCGCAAGGCGGATGTTGGCAAACCGGGTTCTCCAATGAAAATGACCGATTTGAGAGGCGAGATGATGAAGACTAGGTTCACGCAGTTGGCTACCAAACTTGGGGTGGTGATAGCGATTCCGGCGTTGGGACTGGCGTTGACTGCGGTTCCGGCACAGGCGGCGAGCGACACGAACCTGAGCGGTTTGGGCCAAGCTGGTATCGGTTCCACGACTTCTAGCCCGGCGCTGGGCACGCAGAGAAACAGTTTTGGCAGCAACACTATCGGCAATCAGCGGGTATCTCCTGCAGCCGATGATGCGAAAGACACCATGCCCGATAACCCGAGCCAGAAGTTGCCGGACAAGGTCAGCGCCGCCGTTCCCGACGATGCCACAGTCGTTTCCAAGGATCTGGCTGTGACCAAGGACGGTCAGGTCAAGAATGTGGAAACCGGCAAGCCGGTGACCGACCCGAAGTTGGTCGGCACACCAACCAAGCAGCCCGACCCGCTTGCCAAAACCGGTGGCAAGCACTTCATTCCTGTCGAAGCCGGCGAAGTGAAGCAGGCCGTGCAGAAAAACGGCGGCGATGCCAATGCCGGCAGCAATGGCAGCAGCGGGAATAATAGTAGCGCGAATAATGGCGTAAATGGCAGCGCCTCCTCTCCATCTTCCTCGTCTTCAGCTCCTTCTCCGTCGCCCAATGCTCCCAGTGGCAGCGATTCTTCTTCTTCGAATCCTTCAAATACGCCGGCCGGCAATGAGCCTTCCGCCAAATCCTCAACCGGGAATAACGCATCGTCTCCTTCGGGGAATTCCTCGTCCAGCCCATCTTCACAGAGTGCCAACGGCGCTGCCTACGTTCAAAAATCGAATGTGGCCAGCGGCAATGTGCACAATGTCGCTTTGCAAAACAACCAGTATGGCGCCTATTGGGGCTGGTACAACGGCACGCAGGCGTTCTTCGAGTACGGCGGCAATCTTTTCGCCCAGCAGGCCAAGGGCGTGGTTGACGTTTCCGAGCACCAAGGCACGATTGACTGGCAGCGGGCGAAAAACGCGGGTGTCGAAGGCGCGATCATCCGTATCGGTTTCGGTTGGGGCAATAGGCTCGATTATCAGGCCCAGCGCAATGTCAATGAATGCAAGCGTCTGGGAATCCCGTTCGGCGTCTACCTTTACTCGTATGCGTACGACAATAATTCCGGAGCCGCAGAGGGCAGTGATACCGTCCAGAAACTCCGCCAACTTGGCGTAAGCCCCGGCGACTTGAGCTATCCGGTATTTTACGATTTGGAGAATTGGACATGGACGGGTCATGCCCCTCCTACTTCGCCTTCGGTCTACGATGGCGTTGTCAATAACTGGTTCATGCAGGTCCAGCTCAGCGGATACGGCAATGTTTCCGTCTATTCATATACGTCTTATCTCTACGGCCCGCTTAATTCCGGAAATATCCATTCAAGAACCCGCTGGGTGGCAAGCTATGGCTCGCGGGTAGGGTTTAATTTCCCGACCAACGACCGCGGCTGGCAATATGCCGACAACAATTGGATTGACGGCATAGGCACTGTCGACGCGAACGCTTTCGGCAATTATCAGAGTGATCTCAACATCATCTGGATTATGCGTAACGATTATATCGACATCGGCACATCCGCAGGGCTCAATGGCAGTCCTGTGGATTACAAGTGGCAAAGTTACGATCTGGGTAGTCGTACGTGGCGTGACATCACCGGTTGGGTAGGAGGCAACTGGGCCAGCTGGTACGCCAATTCCGGCGATTATTGGCTGCAGCTCGAGGTCCGCGATAGGGCAACCCAACGTTCCATAGGCACCAAAACGATAGCGTTCCACTATACCGCCGGAAATACATATATAACCGGCACCTATTCCGGGTGGAGTAATGGCGGTATTCTTTTGGGCATGAGTTCCAGCAATCCCTGGTCTCATTACCAGATGAAGATTTATGATTACGGCGCTGGGCGTTGGGTGCAGCAATTCGGCGGGCAGTGGGCCATGTGGCATCCGAGAAGAGGCGTGTATTGGACGCATTACGAATTGTATACTTGGGATGGCCGGTTGGCTGACACCAAGACCTATGCATTTGGCGTCTGATAAGTTGATGTAATATGCTACTTCATTGTGGCAGATAAAGTGGGTGGGAACCGAATCACTTGTTCGGTTCCCACCCACTTTCCATATTTATTTATTTCGCTTTTCCTGACGAATATCATCCGCCAGGGGAACTTTAGATATCCGAGGCAAGAATCTTGTTCTCGGCCACTTGCAGCAGGTGCTGGCCGTAAGGGCTCTTGCCATATTTGTGGGCGGCTTCGAGCAGCTGGTCGCGACTGATCCAGTTGTTCTCATAAGCGATTTCCTCGAGCACTGCAATCGGCAGGCCCTGTGCGCGCTCGACGGTGCGCACGAATTCGCCGGCCTCGTAAAGCGAGTCCATGGTGCCGGTGTCGAGCCAAGCATAGCCACGGCTCAGCGTCAGCACATTCAAAGAATCGTCTTCCAGATACATCTTGTTGAGATCGGTGATTTCCAGCTCGCCTCGCGCCGAAGGACGAACCTGCTTGGCGAAATCGACCACGCGGTTGTCGTAGAAATAGAGACCGGTGACCGCGTAATTCGAGGCCGGATGTTCCGGCTTTTCGACGATGCTCACTGCCTTATGATTCTTATCGAATTCCACGACGCCGTAACGTTCCGGATCGTCGACGTAGTAGCCGAACACGGAAGCGCCATGCTTCACTTTGACAGCGCGCTTAAGCACCTGACTCAGGCCGTTGCCGTAGAAGATGTTGTCGCCGAGCACCAGCGCGCAGGAATCACCATCAATGAAGTCTTCACCGATGATGAACGCCTGGGCAAGGCCGTCAGGGCTGGGCTGCACCTTGTAGGAAAGGTTGAGCCCGAACTGGCTCCCGTCGCCGAGCAAGCGTTCGAAGTTCGGCAGGTCCTTTGGCGTGGAAATCACCAGGATGTCGCGAATTCCGGCGAGCATGAGCACGCTCATCGGATAATAGATCATCGGCTTGTTGTAGACGGGCAGTAGTTGCTTCGAAGTCACCGTCGTCAACGGATAAAGACGTGTGCCGGAACCTCCGGCGAGAATAATGCCTTTCATAACGTCTCCTTAGTTAGTCCTGATTACGCTTGTGGTCGGCCAGATACGTTTCGAGAAGCTGCTCCCAATCCGCAGGCTCGAAACCGGTGCTGCGAATCTTGGAAAGGTCCAGCGCGCAGTGGTGTGGGCGCTTGGAACCGCCGGTCTGGGCGGCGTAGGTATCCACGGAATTCGCGTCGATATATTTGGTATCGACGCCTTCCAGCTCGAAGATCTTGGCGGCGATATCGTACCAGGACGCCACACGGCCGGAACCGGTGAGATTGTAGGTGCCGTAATCGCATCCGGAATCGAGCAGGTGGAAGATGCCCTTGACCAAATCGCCAACGAAGGTGAGGCGTCCGCTTTGATCGTTGGGCGCCTGTGCGGTCTGCTTTTGGGTTTCGGCGGCCTGTTCGGCAAGCCCGAGCATACGGGTCACGAAGTTCTTGCCGTCGCCGACGATCCAGCTTGAGCGGATGATGTAGTGGCGGGGGACAGTGGAGACGATGGCGTCGGCAGCGGCCTTGGTCTCGCCGTATACGCCCAAGGGCGCGAAGCCTTCATCTTCCGTGTGCTGCTCGGCGGTTCCATCGAAAACGTAATCGCTGGAAATATGGACCAAAGTGATGCCGTGGCGCGTGGCAACCTTGGCGAGGTTTGCTACACCGCTGACATTCGTGTTCCAAGCTGCCTTCCGGCCGGCAGGGGTTTCGGCCTTGTCCACTGCCGTGAAGGCCGCGGTGTTGATGATGGTGCCGTAGAGGTCCCAGTCATAGTTCTCATAAGCAGCAGGATCGGTGATGTCGAACGTATCGGAATCGACGAATTCAAAGCTGTCGAGATGATGTTCCTGAACATACTTTCGAATGGCGTGACCGACCTGTCCGTTGCATCCGGTGACGAGGGTGCGTTTGGGGGCCATGGGCTTGGCGTCCCTGAGCATCGGGTGGTGCAGGTCGGCCTCGCTCCGCTCGCTCTGCTCCAACGGGATCGGCCAGTCGATGCCGAGGTCCGGGTCCGCGAGGTTGACGAACGTGTACGTCTTCTTCTGCTCCAGCGACCAGTGCGCGTTCACCAGATACGTGTACACCGTCCCGTCCTGCAAGGCCTGGAAGCTGTTGCCCACCCCGCGCGGCACGTAGATCGCCCGCGACGGGTCAAGACGGGTCGTATAGACCTGGCCGAAGCTCTCCCCGGGACGCAGGTCCACCCACGCGCCGAAGATCTCGCCGGCCGCGATCGAGATGTACTTGTCCCAGGGCTCGGCGTGGATGCCACGAGTCACGCCCTTCTTGTCGTTGTAGCTGATGTTGTTCTGCACCGGCCCGAAGTCCGGCAGCCCCAGCGCCGTCATCTTGGCCCGCTGCCAGTTCTCCTTGAACCAGCCCCGGTTGTCGCCGTGCACCGGCAGGTCGAACACCAAAAGCCCCGGGATGTTCGTCTTGGTGACCTTCAGGTCCTTCTCAAATTCAAATGCCATATCTAGCCTCGTTTGCGTTGCGTAATTGCCGAACTGTTGAAGACAAAGCGCGCCACACCTTGCGGGTGACGCGCAATGAAATCACTGGCCTTGCTTCTTGTACTTGGCCTCGGTGGCCGCCTTGGCGGGCCTCCACCAATCCTCGTTGTCGGTATACCACTGGATGGTCTGTTTGAGCCCGGATTCGAAGTCCGTGTGCTTCGGTTTCCAGCCCAGCTCCGTCATGAGCTTGGTCGGGTCGATAGCGTAACGGCGATCGTGACCGGGGCGGTCGCGCACCCAGTCGAACGCGTCTTCGGGCTGGCCCATAACACGCAGAATGTCGTGCAGCACGTCAAGGTTGTTGCGCTCGCCGTCGGCGCCGATCAGATAGGTTTCGCCAATCCTGCCTTTGGTCAGAATCGCCCAGACCGCGCTGGAATGGTCTTCGGTGTGGATCCAGTCGCGCACATTCAGGCCGTTGCCATAAAGCTTCGGGCGGATGCCGTCAAGAATGTTCGTGACCTGACGCGGAATAAACTTCTCCACGTGCTGGTAAGGGCCATAGTTGTTCGAGCAGTTCGAGATCGTCGTGCGCAGGCCGTAGGTGCGGTGCCAGGCGCGAACCAGCATATCGGCGCTGGCCTTGCTGGAAGAGTATGGCGAAGAGGGACGATATGGGGACTCCGGCGTGAAGCGATGCGGGTCGTCCAGCGCGAGGTCGCCATAGACCTCGTCGGTGCTGATTTGGTGGTAGCGCACGTCGTATTTGCGCGCCGCCTCAAGCAAACGGTAAGTGCCCACGATATTGGACTGAATAAACGGTTCCGGGTCAGCAATCGAATTGTCGTTGTGCGATTCGGCCGCGTAATGCACGATGGCGTCGTGGCCGGGGACGATCTTGTCGAGCAGCTCGGCGTCGCAAATGTTGCCGTGCACGAACTCGACCTGGTCTTCGGGAAGCCCCTTGATGTTCTCGATGTTGCCGGCATAGGTCAGCGCGTCGAGCACGGTGACGTGCGTCTCGGGATGGTTCTTCGCGACATAATGCACGAAGTTCGAGCCGATGAACCCGCATCCGCCGGTCACAATAATATTCTTAGGCATAAATTCTTCAGTCATGCTCACCATTCTACCTTCGAGCTCGAACCGTAAACACCCTTACTTGATAACTACAAGGTTCAGGCACAATTATGCGGTACTTAACCGTGTGGCGGATCCGCGTAAACCAGAGGTTCGGCTTGGTATCGTCAGCTCATAGCATTTCGTCGCCGGTTTTGGCTGTCTGGTTGTTCTTAGCCAATTTTTTGGCAGCCCAGCTCCAGACGATTTCGAACCAACGACCTTTATGCCGGTCGACGGTGAGCTTGAAAATCGCCGATTTAATGACGTCAAGCAGAATACAAACCACACAGAGAAACAGGACCACGGCTATCGGGTAAATGACGGCCATGATTCGGCTTTGATAATAAGGTCCGTAGTCGAATACGCTTTTCCAGATCCAGTCTCGAATCGGGACGAATTCGGTAATGAGATAGATGGCGAAGACGTGGGAAGCAATCCAGTTGATGATGCGGCTTTGGAAGTGTATATGTGAAAAGAGAACGAACCATCCAAACGCTTGCACCAGAATGCCGAGGTTCATCATTTTAGGGAAGATAAAAACCGAAGGATTCTGGGAGAAAACGGTGTCTGCAGTCGCTTCCTGGACGCCGACGACCAGATAGCCGAAAGCGAGGCAGGCCAAGCCGATTCCGATGGAAGGAAGCTGTTCATGGTACCAACGCAGATAGCAAACCAGTACCAAAAGGCACAGCATTTCCAAAAGATCGTCGTTGATCATAAGGTTATTGAGCCCAGGAATATCGCCCATGATAGGGCCGATGAAGAAGATTATGCAGGCAAGAATGAAATGTTCCCGTTGGGTGAGCGCACCTAAAACCTTGACCAGCATGGGCAGCATAAGAAGAATGATGACGTAGACGGTCGCATACCACCAGTGATTAGTGAGCAGCGGCAGAAACATTTCCAAAATGAAGGCTGTGTTGATCGGCGTAAGTCTGAAGATTATACAGGCAACGCCTAAAACCAGGGACCAAAACAAGAGCGTTCGTTCGAGAATCCATGAACGTTTTGCAGCACTATGCAGAGTGATTTGTCGGTGCGGTTTGCACAAAAACCAGATTGAAATCGCAAAGAACAAGTCGACGCCGACCCGCCCTTCGGTAGCGAGGAACGTCTGAATCAGCAGTCGTTTCCTGCTTAAAGGTTGGGCATAGAGAGGAAATTTATTGAAGAAAAAGAAGTGATGCATGATGATCATCACCATGGCGACGATACGCAGCAACTCCAAATTCGACTGACGAACTTGAAGCTTGCGACCCTCGTTTTCCTTCATTGACGCTCCCTGTGGTCTTATCTGCACGATACCGAATACGATATTTCAATCAGTGTGAAAACACGTATTGATTCTAATTGAAAAATATACGTTTTTAAGAATCCAACTCCCTGATTGTTTTGTTGTTCATCGAGATTTTCGACCAAAGCAATTCGAACCAATGGCCTTTATTGCGGTCGACGGTTAACTTGAAAATTGCCGATTTCGCTATATCGAATAAGATGCAGATCGCGCTAATGAGCAGGGTGACGGCAATAGGATAGAAAATGGAAGCCAGACCGTGATAATAGGGGCCGTAATCGAATATGGTTCCCCACAGCCATTGTCTGATTGGTATGAATTCGGTGATCAGATAGATGGCGAAGACATGCGAGGCAATCCAATTGACGAACCGGCTGGAAAAGCGCAACTTCGAAAAAAGAATGAACCAACCAAGAGTTTCCAATAAAATACCCATGTCCATCATTTCGTAAACCTGAAACCCGAAATAGGCTTCAACCCCGATGATGAAGTATCCCATTGCCAGGCAAATTACGCCGATAAGGGGTTTGGCCGGTTCGCAACGATACCAACGAATATACGTCACCAGTGTCAAAAGAGCCAAAAAGCTCAGCAGGCCAGTGTTGAGCAGGTGATGTTCGAGTCCGGGTATCGTTGCCATAACAGGGCCGATAAAAATGATGATGGCGCACAGAGCCATGTGTTCTTGTCGGCTCAAACAGGCAAGACCTTTGACGGCAAAGGGCATGAGCAAGAGGATGACGATATAGCAAGTCGCGTATCCCCAGTCGTTGCTCAAAGTCGGAAGAATCGTATTCAAGATCATGTAGATATTTTTTGGCGCGATTTCGGTGACCATACACGCTATACCGAGGATGACTGACCAGAAAAGCAAGGTACGTTCAAGAATCCAGGCTCGCTTTGCCGCATCGTGAAAAGTGATCTGACGTTTTGGCTTGCACAGAAACCAAATGGAGATTGCGAAAAATATATCGACACCAACCCTGCCTTGGCTGCCCAGAAAAGTTTTAAGGACGATTCTTTTGAGTCCCATTGGCTGTTGGTCGAGGGAAAACTTGTTGTAGTAGAAGAAGTGGCATAAAACAATCATCATCATCGAAATGATGCGCAGCAACTCCAAATTCGATTGACGCATCGTTTGTTTGGATTGGCCGGAATTACCCCTTTGTAAACCTTGCAATTCTTTCCTCTAATTTTGATTGTTGTTTTCCCAATCAGATAATTGTCTATGCCAATCCAGACAACTTCAAAAGACAGCAGTATTACAAGTTCTGGCGCATCACGTTGAAGGCCTCTTCCGGATCGCCGTCGAAGATGATGTGGGAATGGGCGAGGACGATGCAGCGTTGGCAGAGTTCTTTGATCTGGCCTTCACTGTGGGAAACGATGACCATGGTCTGGCCTTGCTTCTGCTGTTCCTTGAGGCGCTCGATGCACTTGTGCTGGAAGGCCTCGTCGCCGACGGCGAGGATTTCGTCGATCAGGAAGATGTCGGGATTGCTGTAGACGGCGACCGCGAACGCAAGGCGCAGGAACATGCCGGAGGAGTAGAACTTCACTTCGGTGTCCATGAAAGGCTCGATGCCACTGAATGCCACGATGTCGTCATAGCGTTCGTCGATCTGCTTTTCCGAAAGACCCAGAATAGCGCCGTTCAAGTAGACATTCTCGCGCCCGGTGAGTTCCGAGGCGAAGCCTGCGCCAACTTCGATGAGGCCTGCGAGCCGACCGCGAATCAGCACATCGCCGCTGTCGGGCTGCATCACGCCTGAAATCATCTTGAGCATGGTGGACTTGCCGGAGCCGTTGACGCCGATGAGGCCAACGGTTTCGCCCTTGTCGATGGTGAAGGAAATATCGTCGAGGGCATGGAATTGCTGGTCGTGGTGGCGCTTCTTCTTGGGCGTGAACAGCTTGATGATTGATTCCTTGATGGAGGAATTGGCGCGCAAGGAGAAGTGCTTCGAGACATGACTGACCTGAATGGCCACGTTTTCAGGCAAGGTAAGTTTGGGATTTGATTTTTTCTTCATATCAGATCTCCTGCGCGAAGCGGCCCTCAAGATGCTTGAAGGTCAACTCGCCGATGATAAGGAAAAGCAACGAGACCAAAAGGCTTTCTCCGATTCGCATTGGCCAGGCGCCGGCAAACTGGAATGTACGGTCCGTGGCTCCCCACCAGAAGCCGCGGTGGAAGGATTCCACGCAGATGGCAATGGGGTTTGCGTAGTAGATTTCGAGCACCCACCACGGCACGTGGGCCGCGACCATTTGCCAAGTGTAGAAGCACGGGGCCGCCCACACGGAAATCATGGCCACAAGGTCGGTGATGTTTTCGGCATCGCGGTAGAAAACGTTGATGGAGCCGAAAAGCAGACCCAGTCCGAATGCGAAGAGGCATATCGAAACGAGTCCGGCAAAGGCAATGAGCAGACCTTTGATGTCCGGCCGCCAGCCCATAAGCGCGGCGCCGATGATAAGCACCACGAGCTGCGGGAAGAAGTGGACGAATGCGACTCGCAGCGAGGCCAGCGGGAACAGCTCGCGTGGCAGATAGATTTTCTGGATAAGCCCTGAATTGCCAAGGATTGAGCGTGTGCAATTGCCGAACGCTTCGGTGAAGAAATTCGTGACGATGACACCGCTGAACAGATAAACGGGATAGACCTGAATGTTACCGGCGCGTCCCATGCCCATGAACACGTCCATGGCCACGTAAAAGACGATGAACTGAGTGAGCGGCTTGACGTACGTCCACGCCATGCCGAGCCAAGACCCGCGATAGCGAATCCTGACCTCTTTCTTTACCAGCAGATCAAGCAGGTAAAGGTAGTGAGGCACGTCCAGCAGCCCCCTACTTTTACCTGGGTGCGAGACGATTTCAGATTCTGCTGTCATCGTGACCTTTCCGTTACCTTTGCCGTTTCGTCTGATTTTTATGAGCAAACAAGTTAATTTTAGGCTCTGGCATAGAACTGTAGCGCATAAGTCATGGTTGATTTGTGAAAAACCGAACTTCTTCTACAAACTTGGAGCACCGCGTTACGCCTACGCTGATAGACTAAGGAGTTATGTCAAAAAGAATTCTTGTAACCGGGGCCGGAGGCTATATCGGCCGGCATGTGGTAAAGGCGCTGTTGGACGGTGGCCAGGAAGTCATCGCAGCCGACCGGCACCCTAATGATCTGGACCCACGCGCCAAGCAAGTGGCGATTGATCTTTTTGCGCCCGACGATGATTTGTTTGAAAAGCTGGGGAGCCCGGATGTCTGCCTGCACATGGCTTGGCGAGACGGCTTCAAGCATAATTCCGATGCGCATATGGGCGACCTTTCGGGGCATTACCGCTTTATCAAGCAGATGCTCGACAGCGGCTTAAAGCAGATTGCCGTGATGGGCACGATGCATGAGGTCGGCTACTGGGAGGGCGCGATCGACGAGAACACACCCTGCAACCCGGCTTCGATGTATGGTATCGCCAAGAACGCGTTGCGTGCAGCGACTTTGCAGCTGGCCGACGAGCACGACGCCGTTGCCCAGTGGATTCGCGCCTACTACATCGTCGGCGACGATCTGCGCGGAAGCTCGATTTTCTCGAAGCTGCTGCAGGCGGCACAGGACGGCAAGAAGACGTTCCCGTTCACCATGGGCAAGAACAAATATGACTTTATTAACGTCGATGTTTTAGCGAAGCAGATTGCAGCCGTCGTTTCGCAGGACAAGATCAACGGCATCATCAACTGCTGCAGCGGCGAGCCCGTTTCCTTGGCCGACCGCGTCGAGCGCTATATCAAGGAAAACAATCTTGATATCAAACTTGAATACGGCGCTTTCCCGGACCGTCCGTACGATTCGCCGGCCGTTTGGGGCGACGACACCAAGATTCGTCAGATTATGGCTGAATAAAGAACCTCATACATACTGATAAAGGGCAAGATCGACCATTCAGGTAGATCTTGCCCTTTATCAGTATGTGATTAATTATCTAAGCCGATATTTTCGCAGCGGAAGCGTCGGTTTTCTTGAACATTCGCGCAACATACTGTTTGAACCCGGCGTCTGCTTTGTATAGCAATATTGACAGGATCATGATAATCACGCAATCCGCGAAGAAAAGCACGTAGGCGCCGGACATGTACTTTGCATATCTGGATGCCTTGACCACAGTGAAAATCTGTTCGATGACTACGTGGTGGGTAAGGAAAATAGCGTAAGAATATTTAGAGATGGTCCCGATCAGCACTTTGACCGGCTGGCATTCAAGCAGCGGCCCTATCCATGTCAGAGCCAGGAAGAAAGCGATTCCTGTCAGGGTGGTGGTCACCATGGCATTGGGAATGGGATTGAAAATCTGCTGAAGAACAAGAACAACAATGGCGATAATTCCAGTAGGGGTGTTCGCCTTGTTGAAGTACTTTACGAAATACATGCCAAAAAGCAGTTCGGGCAGGCGAGATGTTGGCAGCAGCTCAAGCGGGAGAGTGCGGAAAGTCGGCTTCAGGATTATCGTCGCGAGATAAAGCGCGAGGACGATTGCAGCGGTAATGGCAGGATGCTTTTTCACCCCATACCGAAGCAACGGGAAAATCAGATAGAAAATGATGATGAAGCCGATGAACCATTCGCCTGTGGTCGCAAAGGTAATGTAACCGGCCGCAGCGGCGTAGCTGTCCACTCCGAAAATCGAGAGGATAATCGTCCAAAGCGGTGCCTTTACCGAGGGCGCACCACCATTTTTGATGTAAAGGAAAGTGTTGGCAAAAAGGAACGCAAGCCAGAACATTGGGAAAATGGACTTGAAACGCTTCCAATAGAATTCTTTGAGATTGAGATGTTCCGTATCTCCGTAGGTGTACATGAGTGCAGCGCCGGAAATAATCAAGAATTGTGAGACGCCTAAATCACCAAGAAAAATACGAAAAGGGTAGTTGACGAAAATCGGGTGTTTCAGCAACTCCGGGGTGTTGAAGTGTGTAATCAGTATGAAAACAACGGAAATTGCTCGCACCCAATCAAGGTAAAAGAGGCGAGGTTTTCGTGTCGGTCGCGTCTTTTGCACTTCTTCTTTCGTCAAGTTTTATTCTTCCTTATCGCTCTGTTACTTGTTGACTTGCTTTTTGCGGGCTTTCACGAGTTGTGGTCCGATAATCGGTGTGCGCTTGATGAGGTTCTTGATTACGCGCAGCAGACTCTTGCGGAAACGCTTGCCATCGGTTACTGCGCCCTTGGTTTCCTCGAGATTCTTCTTCATCCAAGGGTCGGAAACGGCGCGGGTGAGCTCGCGCATGCCGAACGCAAGATTCGTGATCTCGATGCGCGCGAATCGCTCGGAGAAGATGTAGGCCGGGAAATATCCATTGGACTGGGGAACGTAGCAGTACGAGCGTTCGATGTAGTGCAAAAGCGTGTTGTCGATTTTGTTGGGCTCTGGCGGAAAGTCTGTGTATTTCCAATTTCGGTCGAGCAAGCCCCGCATTGCTTCCGGCCTGAACCAGAACATGGTGCCAAGAGGCGCGACTGCTTCCTTTTTGACATCGAGAGGAACGTGGATGCCAAGGGTGTGTTCGAGGAATTTCTTGGTGCCTTTATAGTTCGGGCCCCAGGTGAAGGTGAAGTTGGGGAAATAGTCGCCGTGGTTCGGCGGCGAAGGCATGGCGATGCCCAAACGCGGATTATCTTCGAACAGCTTGATGACGTTCTGCACATATTCCTTGGTGGGCAGCATGTTTTCGAAGCATTTGTAGCGGAACCCGTCGCCGACGGACTGCGGGGAGACCTGCGTCACTTTCTTGTCGTGCATGAAGCAGACATAATCGTAATTGAAGAGGTCCTTGCCGCCGCCGATGAGCAGAGCGCTGACGTCACGGCCGCGATTCTGGATGACACGAACGTCGACGTTATACGGCAGATTGTTTTCGTTGCAGTAATCCCGGACGATTTTGGCGTTTTCCTCGCTGCCGACGGTGAGAATGAGGTCACTGCCTTCGGGCATCGAGCGTGCATATTGCATGGTCTGATCGAGCAGGTCCATATAGTAAAGGTGCATGACCAGCGCGATCTTCTTGCCTTGAGGAAGCTCGGTTCCTTGATTTTGCGGCAGTACATAGTCAAGATGAAGGTTTTTCATCAAGTCCGCCAAGTTCATACTGCGCAAGGCGTTCTGCCAAATCAGATCGGTGTCGTAATCGGTGTGGTCTCGTAGATATTCAAAAAGATCCAGGGCAGGGTTGCCGACGGATTGCGAAATGACGTCGCCATACCACTGGAAGAACGAGCGCCGCTTGATGATCGGGCAACGCTTCTCTTCCACCAATTGCTTCGCCGCGAAGGTGATGGGGCCATATGAGAAGCCTTCAAGATCGTCGGTATTGACGTAGACATCCCACTTGAAGCCCTTGTCCGCGAAGCGCTTGGTGAAGAGGGACTCGTGGTAGCCGACCGAATCATAGTAGCTTTTGATTTCCGGCAAGTTGTCCCAATAGTCGCGGAACGCCTTGCTGGTGTGCAGACTCTTGCGGTAGGCGTGGAAATGCGACTGGATGTGCTCGGGCAGGTAATCGAAGGGGCTGCGGCCGAACGGGTCTTCTTCGACGCGATGGAATTTGGTGATGCCCCAGAAATCGAGGTCGCGCTTGTCCATCGCTTCGAACATTTCGGAGAACGGGTAGATAGGGCCCATGATCGTGGCGTTGAAGAGCACGATTTCGTCGAATTTCGCGAGCTTGTCCCAGCCGTAGGAATCCATGGCGGTCTTATAGGCCCAGGCGTCGTAGCCTTTGTTGACCCGGACGATGAGCTTGGTGCTGTCCACGAATTTCAGTAGTTTTATCCGGCTTTCGTTGGTAAGCTTGCCGTTGACGACGACAGTGAAATCCGAGAAAAACGGCGTAAGGCCTTCGAGGAGTGTCGAAATGTAATCGTCAACGATGCCATCTTCATCATAAAAGAAAAAGATGCCGAGACGATTCACGCTGGTTTCAGACAATTTCATAAGATTTTGCTGCTCCTCATAGGCATATTCACAACGATGCCTTAACTTTACACGTAACCTAGAAAATTTGCCTTTTAAATAATAAGGGGTTTATTGAGACAAGTCGAATCTGAAATTTGCTGACAGTAGGCTATAGTTAAATTGTCTATTCCACGAGTCGATACAGGATCGGAAGGAAATCTCTTGAACCAAGCACAACTGATGAAAGTCCTGCATAAGGATAAGTTCCGGACAGGTTCTGCGTTATTTGTTTGCTGGCTGACGACTTTTGCGATTTCCTTCCTCGTACTTCGAGCCCCTGGCGACGATGCGAAATACGCTCGCGAACTGCGGCGGATGAACGGCATCCAATGGGTGATCATGCGTTACAAGACTTGGTCCGGGCGCGTGTTCTCCGAAATTTCGGCCGCTTTTACCGTCCCGTTCCCGCAGACCGTCTGGCGCTTTTTCAATGCCTTATTCCTTACCCTGCTGGTTTATAGTATCGCTCGAATTGCGTTCCATAAGGTTCAAGCGAGTTCCGTTCTGTTTGTTTATGCGGCATATTGGCTTCTGGCGCCGACGATATTGCTCAATTCAAGTTTTTGGCTTGCCGGTGCGGTCGTCTATTTGTGGCCGGCCTCTTTGGCGGTCTTCAGCGGCATTCTTTTGTCCGATGCGGTGCGCGGACAGAACACCAAATACAAATTCCTTTATGTGATTGCCGCATTTTTGGGCTCGATGGGCGTTGAGCAGGTCGGCCCCTGCGTTGTCGCTTTTTCGCTCATCACCTTGATTTACCTCTATGTCAAGCAGCATAAAGTCAACGTCGGGGTCGCTGCGAATGCCTGCGCTTCGATTGTCGGATTGATCATTGAACTCGTCTGCCCCGGTTCCAAGCTGAGGTCTGTCAGCGAGACCAAGCACTGGTATCCTAATTTCGATCAGCTTCCCTTGACGACGAAAATCTATAAGGGCGTTGTCTGGCAATATGGCGAGGTCGCCAACTACTTGTTCGGGCTTATCGCTTTTACGACTGTTGCGGCAGTCGTTTCCATCGTCGCTTCCCGGCACAACGAGCATGCTGCATCTGCGCAGAATGATTCCTCGTTGAACGAGCAGCGTACGTTGCAGCCGCTTGACTATGGGCTGATGGGAGTTGTCGTCGGTCAGCTCATCCTGCTCGCCGCCGAACCCAAGATGCAGCTTTGGACGTCTCTTTTCATATTCAAGGTTCACGGACCGGGAGAGCCTGTGGCCGACTGGCTGTTCCCGTACATATTCTGGACTGTTTTCGTAGCCTGCCTTGTGGTGCTTCTGATGAGGTTCCTTGAACACAAGTATGTGGTTCTCTTGTTGGCATTGGCGTCACTCTGCGCCGGCATGGTTATGTATTTCTCGCCGACGATTTATGCGACCGGCGCTCGCAGCATGTACGTTTCCGCGGTATTGATCATCATTATATTGGCGATGATTCAGAGCAAGTTCAGGAATAAGGTTATCTATATCGCTGTCTTCATCCCTGCTGTGCTCAATATAATCAGCTTCATCACGAGGATTATGAGGGTCGGATACCAGCTCTATATCTTCGGCTAGGACGAACGTCTGGCTTATTAGCCTATTGGAATCGGTATCGGATGTTTCTTCCGACTGTTAGGCGCCCGTTAGATCGTTTTCTCAATGATGTAACGCGGACGCTGCTTGACTTCCAGGTAGATGCGGCCGATATATTCGCCGACGATACCGAGCGCGGTGAGGATGAGGCCACCGATGATCCACAGCGAGCACATGATTGAGGCCCAGCCTGCTTGGGCATGGCCGGCACACAGGGATGCGATGGTGTAGATCAGCATGATGATGCCGAAGATGACAGATATCGCGCCAATGGCCGTGATGGCGCTGAGTGGCTTGACGGAAAACGAGGTGACGCCATCGATGGCGAAAGACACCATCTTGCGCAACGGGTATTTTGATTCGCCGGCGACGCGCTCGGAACGTTTGTAATAGACCTTAGCTGTTTTGAAACCAAGCGAAGGCACGATGCCGCGCAGGAAAAGATTGACTTCAGTGTACTCCGATAAGGCATCAAGAGCTGCACGGCTCATCAGCCGGTAATCCGCGTGGTCGGGAATGGTCTCGGTGCCCATCCAGTGCATGAGACGATAAAAAGCGTGTGCGGAGCTGCGTTTGAAGACAGTGTCGGTGTCTCGGTTGTCTCGCACGCCGTAAACGATTTCGGCACCTTTTCGGTATTCTTCGACCATGGCATCGATGGCGTTAGGGTCGTCCTGCAGGTCGGCGTCCATGGAAACCGCGGCGTCTGCTTTCAATGCACGGGCCTGCATGAGCCCAGCGTACAAAGCATTCTGATGCCCACGGTTATGGGAGAATTTCACTCCGTGGAAGAGTTCCGGTTCCTTGTCGTGAAGCGCGGAAATCTCCTGCCAGGTCTTGTCGGTGGAGCCGTCGTCGACGAGGATGACGAAACTGCTGGGGTCGATCGCATGGTCTTTTTTCAGCGATGCAAGTTTGTCACGGACTACTTTTGAAGTCTCTTTGAGGGCGTCTTCTTCGTTGTAGCAGGGAATGACCAACGCCAGAAGCGGCGAAGGCTTCAGTGAGATAGCGACTTTCGGGTCATCGTTCGAATTGGATGAGACATTGCCCGAATCTTTGTCGAGGTTCGTGGATTTCCCTTGTCTGGTCATGTTTCCAGATTATACCGTGGGGTGGCAAAGGAAAAGATCCCAACCTATGCTTATCGGGTTTGTCTGACGTTGTTTCCATGTGTATCTATAGGATATTGGTATAGATAATTTCTTTTCGCGTGTATAGCGTGCATAGGTTAAAGGTGGTTGGCCATTGAATGATCGGCTGAAGCGATTGCTGGAGAAGTGGTCAGCGAAACCGACTGTCGGCGCGAAACGAAATCTGCTGATTGTACTTGTGTTTGTGGTGGTTTGCGCCGCCGAGGGTGCCATGTTCATCCAGACGACAGGGCCTTTGAGCATTCCCGATACTGATCTTCATGCCAATTCGATTTACGCTGTCGTCACCGGTCAGGAGTTCAACCCGGTTCAGGGTCACAAAGACCCATACGGCAATCAGGTCAGGGTACAACACATCACCGGAGACTCGCGCTATCTGTTTCGTACCGGCATGCACAACGGCATGGTATCCGATTTGCTTGAGGAATTTCATCAGGAGGCTTCCCGTCAAAACGGCAGACATTCCCATGCTTCGTTCCTGTCGCATTTTCTGTATGATAAGCATCGTGTGATTCAGGAATCGACGGACCGGCAGCATGCCCTCACCGTCACCATTCCTGTTAAAACCCTGACCAACCGTTCCAATCAGTATTTCCCGATTGTCTATGCGCCCCAGGCTTTAGGCGTTTGGATTGGTATGAAAATAGGGCTTTCGCCTTTTGCCAACTGGCAGCTGGGCCGAATTACCAATTTCTTGCTATTCCTGGCGTTGTATGCGTTGGCGATTGCGATATTGCCTCGAGGCAAGGCATTTCTTGCGATCCTCGGTGTTCTGCCGATGACGGTTTTCATGGCTTCGAGTTTGATGGCTGATGCCCTTTTTATCAGCGTGGCCACATTATTCGTCGCCCTTGTGTTGAAATGTGCGGAGTCGGGCGGGCGAATGGGCAATGGTGCGCTGGCCGGCCTGGTTGCCCTAACCGCATTGTTGGTATTTTGTAAGGGCGTGTACGTCGCGCTCGCGTTGCTGGTGATGGTCTTGCCAAAAAAGGTGTTGTCCACCAAACGCAAGATCGGGTTCGTTGCTGTTTCGATGTTGGTGTCCCTGCCCATTTATGGAGTCTGGAGCGTCATGTTCAGCAGTACGTTCCCCAACGTGAATGTTGCCCAAAATGTAGCATATGCGGGCAAAAGGCCTGTGAAAATAGTAGCTATGGTGCTTTATAGCACCCTTTCCGCGTTTTGGCAGAATGCGCCCAAGTACTCGTTTGATGTCATGGCTTTCGTTGTTTTAATCGTTGTGTGGCTTGGCTATATCGCCTACAACCGGCGTGTATTTAAAACGAAGAAAAATGAATCTTGGATTGCGGTTTATCGTTATGCGTTGACTTCCCTTGTCATACTCGCGCTCATTCTTCTAGCGATTTATGCCATCGAAGCGCTGATATGGAACAGACTGTATTATATGGGGTGGAACGATTATTTGATGGGTATGGAGGAACGGTATTTCTTCCCACTCTTGCCTCTCCTGCTTACTGTTGCGTATACAGATAAGGCGGCACGAGCCGATTTGGATTATCGGCAATAACAGCTTTTTCTGCAGGTACAATAATACGGATTGTTCTTGATTGATCTTTGTCGGTTTATTCCTTGATAGAGGATTGTTGAATTTCTCGAATCCCTTTGAGCTTTATGATTGATATTGGCAAGTAGTGGACGGAAAGGTGGGCGGATGGACATGCGTATAGCGGCAGGGATGGTGACGTTTAACCCCTCTTTGGACGATTTGCGGGGGAGTGTGCCTGCGCTGCTAAAGCAGGTCGAGGCGCTTGTTATCGTCGACAACGGGTCGAAAAACGTGGACAAGGTGGCTGACTTTGTGGCCGGGTATCCGCAGGTTACGCTGTTGCGTAATGAAAAGAATCTTGGCGTTGCCGTGGCGCTGAATCGCATTTTCGAGTGGGCCGAAAAAGCTGGGTTCGACTGGGTGCTCACACTGGATGATGATTCTGAGATTCCTAGCGGGATGATTGACGGGTATCGACGTTGTTTGAAGGACCGGGACGACGTGGCGGCTGTGGGGAGTGGTGCGTCGAGTGATTCTGATGGTGTCTTAGATTCGGCAAATTCCGTGAATGGTTCTAAACGAGCCGATGATTCCAATGGTTCATCTCGGGTCGGCATCGTTTGCCCGTTGCTGATTAACCGTAAGGACGGTACGGTTTTCCATAGCAAGCGTTCAAAAGATGAATGTATTACTTCCGGTAGCTTGACCAATGTTGCTGCGTGGCGGGCGATTGGTGGGTTTGACGATTGGCTCTTTATCGACGGGGTGGATTTCGATTTCTCGCGTCGGCTGGTGGCTGCGGGATATCCGATTGTCGAATGCAAAGCTGTGGTCATGCCGCACCAAATCGGTGAAAGCCGGACGATCAATCTTGGCATCAAGCATCCGATTGCTTGGAACCATGCGCCGTTCCGCTGGTACTATATCGAGCGCAACGCCCTGTATATCGATAAAAAACTTGGTGTGTATTCATGGCCTCACGCCGTGGCCCGCATCGTCGGTGACGCGCTCATCGTCTTGCTTTTCGAACACGACAAGGCTAAGAAAATCGGCGCGATGCTGCGAGGCTGGCGTGCCGGCAAGCGCAAGATTCGAGAGATGAACGCCTCGAAAGGCACGGATAGGGAATAGTAGGTTCTGTTCTCAGAGCGAAGGCCTTGGCGTCCTACTTCATGTTCTTGATTTCGCGGTCGTAGACGAATTTTTCGGCCAGGCGGATGGCGCGGAGCGTTGCGCATTCCAGACGTTGGAACGTGCTCAGCCGTTGCAGAACTTTTTTGGTCTGTTCGTTGTCGTTTTGAGCAGTGTCAAGCGTTTGCGAGGTTTTGTTTTCCGTCGTTGAGGCGTCTGAGGCATTGGTTTCGTTGGTATTGCCGATGCCGTTTTCTGCCGATTCCAACTTCGCTGCTTGCTGCTCATATTTATTATTACTTACTAAGGTGTAATAGCTGCGAGCGGGGAGCACGTCGTCTTCACGGCAGATATCCATGTTCTTGAGCGACGCGGCGACGTGGTCGTGGTAGAACGAAGCGCTGCGCATATTGTGGGTCACCGAATCCGGGCGTTGCAGCCAGTTGTAGAGGTTGACGTCGATGTCGGCCACTTTGCTCATTCGTGCGTAAAGCATACAGGAAATAGCGGTGTCCTGCGCGTAGACACCTTCGGGGAAGCGGATACCGCCCCAAAGTTCGCGGCGATAGAGACGGCACCAGTTGGCTTCGTTGAAGTATTTCGTTTCTGTCGCGCGGCCGAGTGCAGAGCCCAGAAGCCGCAACGATTTGCAGAACACCGTTTGATAGGCGTGAAGCGGGTGGGAGAAAACGGTGGTCTTGTCTGGGTCGGCAGCGCCTTTCTGCGCTTCGTCGGCGACATCGTCAAGCTGCGAAACCCCGAACTGGCGCCAACGTGCCTTGCTCATGTCGGCACCGGTGGAGACGAGCGCGTGCAGCAGTAGCTCGATGTTGCGCCGGTCGAGGATGTCGTCGTTGTCAGAGAACGCGATGTACTCGCCGCTCGCCGCGTCAAGCCCGGCGTTCTGCGCCTTGCCGATACCGCCGTTGGCCTGGTGGATCACTTTGACTCGTTGATCGGCGCTCGCGTATTTGTCGCAGAGTTCACTCGACTCATCCGTGGAACCGTCGTCGATGAGAATGATTTCAAGATTGCGATAGCTCTGCCCGATGATTGAATCCACGCAATAATGCAGGTAATCGGCCGCGTTATACACAGGCACGATGATGGAAACAAGCGGTTCTGCGGTGTTGGTCATATCCATAAGTGTAGAGACTGGTGGGGAAGGCAAAAGCTGTATGGAAGGTCGGAAGGAATGATGAAATATGGTGAGATGAATGTGAGGCGGTGAAGCAAAGCAGTAGAATGAGGCCACTACTTGAGACTTGCAAAGTAGTGAAGGAAAAGTAAATGCACAAAACTAAAGTTCACACAAATCCGGGTCGCCTTTCCACTATCTTCACGCTCGTTTGCGCACAGTTCACAAATCGATTTCTAGACTCGGGAATCGGTAGGCAATCAATGCCGATATTGGTGACGATGAAAGCCGCGATGAGCGATTGATGCGCAATATTCTGTATGCGTTTCGCTGTTTGTGTCTGTCGTTTGCTAGTCCGTTTTGGGCTTGAAACCGCGATTTATCGCAGCCGGAAGTGAAGTGTTGATAGCCATTTGAGATGTATGAATCATGAAAGGTGATGGCTCAAGATGGTGCACATGGGGTATGGCGAGACCTGGGCGAAGGTCATTCTCATGGGCGAACATTCCGTGGTTTACGGGTATCCCGCTGTCGCCGCGCCGCTGCTTTCGCTGAAAATGCGGGCTTGGGTCACGCCGGTTGAACCGGTGCGTGCGTCGCATACCGTGATTAGCGATTTCCGTCATTCCGAGGATTCTTCTCAAACATCTCTTGGCACCCTCAAGGCTTTGAATTATAAAGGCTCGTTTTCCGAAGCTGGAAGCCGTTTTGGCGGGCTGGAACGTGCGGTCAAGGTCGCCACGGAATTTGCTGGTTATCCGGGCCTCGCCTTCGACGTTGTGACGGACAGCTCGTTCCCGGCAGGACGTGGCATGGGTTCGTCGGCGGCCAGCGCAGGTGCGGTGATCCGTGCGATTCTCGACGCCTGCGATGTCAAGACCAGCGAAGAACAGATTTGGAAACTTACCAACGAGGCCGAAGTCATTACACACGGCAATCCTTCGGGCCTTGACGCGGTGACGACGTGCTCGCGCGATTTGGTCGCATTCGAATCCGGCGATATCGAGAAAATGCGTGTTGATATGCCGGCTTACTTGATCATCGCGGATTCCGGCATCGCCGGCAGCACGCGTGAGGCGGTCGGCAACGTCCATAAAGAGGACGAGCAGGATCACGCGCACGTCAAGTCCATTATGGACGAGCTTGGCGAACTGGCTCGTGCTTCCGAAACTGATCTTGAGCTAGGGACGGTGCTCATGCTGGGCGAGCGCATGAACCGCGCGCAGGGTTTGCTCAACGAGCTCAATGTCAGCCATCCTTTGGTCAATCATCTGGTCGCTGCGGCGCGTGCGGCCGGTGCCGTCGGTGCGAAAATGACCGGTGGCGGCCTGGGTGGCTGCCTGATCGTGTTGGCACCCGACACGCAAACTGCGCAAAATATCAAGCGCACATTGCTGTGCGAAGGCGCTCGCGAGGTCTGGATTCACCCGTTGTTCGATAAAGATGAGAATGAACAGTCTGTTGATGCTGATGAAGTTAAGAATCATTACGACAGCAGGTCTTTCGTAGCTGCGTGATGAAGCGTTTCGCAACGAGGCTTGCGTAGTGGCAGATTCATGAAATTACAGGATTTGACGATAATGGATTATCTTGAATTCTGCGGGTTTGGTAGATAGTCTCGGATTTGTATAGTCTTGCCCGCGTTGACGGAATACACTCATGAATTGTGAAGGTCAGTGCATCGGATATGGCGGAAACACGGGAATCGCAAAAGCGCTCGGGTTCCGTTTCGTGTATCGAATCCATGAAGCAAGCGGGGTCTGGGAAGAAAGTCACCGCCGTGGCGAACGCCAATATTGCGCTGATCAAGTATTGGGGCAAAGCGAACGAACACTTGATTATTCCTCGTGCTTCCAGCCTTTCCCTAACGCTGAATGGACTTTCCACGCGCACCACGGTCGAATTCGGGGAGCCTGATACGGCGTCGCTCCCGTTGGTGCGATCCCCATTCTTAGATTCATCGACAGGTGGGGCGACGAGTTCGCTAGACGATTCAGAGAAGTCGGATACCCAGTCGATTGCCGATTTCCTGACTATCGATGGTAAAGCGCAACAAGGTCCGGCGTTAACTCGTGTCTCGAAATTCCTTGATATTGTGCGCGATAAAGCGGGTATCGCATCTCCTGCACGCGTGACTTCCTCCAATACCGTACCGTTTGGAGCTGGCTTGGCCAGTTCGGCGTCGGCCTTTGCGGCGCTTGCGGCTGCGGCTTCCAGAGCTGCCGGGCTTGAGCTGAGCCCGCGTGACCTCTCCCGTTTGGCTCGCCGCGGTTCGGGTTCGGCCTGCCGTTCGGTTTTCGGCGGATTGGTGAAGTGGAATGCCGGACATGACGATGAGAGTTCGTACGCTGAGCCGGTTGATTCCAGTGACATGGATTTGGCCATTATCGTGGTGCTGATTTCTGGCGCGAAAAAGCCGATTTCCAGTCGTGAGGCCATGCGCCGCACCATCGCCACTTCGCCGCTCTATGACGCATGGATCGATTCGTGCGGGCAGGATATGGACGATGCACTCGCGGCGATTCGCGAAGGTGACGTGCAACGCTTGGGGGAAATCACCGAAGCCAATGCGCTCGGCATGCACGCGGCGATGATGGCTTCGCGCCCCGCTATTTTCTATTGGCTTCCGCAGACGGTTGCCGCGCTAAGCGCCGTCGCCTCGATTCGTGAAACCGGTTTGGGCGCGTGGTCGACGATGGACGCCGGTCCGAACGTCAAAGTGCTGACCGACGGCCGCGATGCCGAGCGTGTGGCCGACGAGCTGCGCAACCGCCTGCCAGGCTGTGAGATTGCGGTCCATCGGCCAGGAGCCGGCGTGCGTTTCGAAGATTCCATGCGATGAATCAGTGGTAATTATGCATTCTTGCATAAAGTTGGCAGGCACAGGTAGTTAAATGGTCTCTTGTGAAAAAGCTTATTGAACAACTCGTGAAATTCGGTATCGTTGGTGTCATCGCAGCCGTTATCGATTTCGGTGTGCTAAATATTCTGGTGGCCGCTTTCCATATGAATAACGTGGTCGCCAGCACGATTTCGTTTCTGGTTTCGTTGGCGTTCAATTACTGGGCAAGCATGAAGTATGTGTTCAAGCGTCGCGCCGATATGGCCCGCTGGATGGAAGGTTCGATTTTTCTTGCGGCAGCGGTGGTCGGTCTCGGTATCAATGATCTGATTATCTGGATGAGCACGCTCGGAATGGTGGCCAATGCCGCCATCGTGCAGCACGGAATGTATGTCCTGCGCACCAATATCGGCAAAATCGTGGCCACTGTGGTGGTCGCCGTTTGGAACTTCGTCATCCGCAAGTGGCTGCTTGATGACCATTCCAGCCAGAACGGCAAAGCCGCTGGTTCCGTGTCCTCGGCTTCAGCGTCCACGGCTCCCAAGCGCAAAACGTTCGCGCAAAAGCTGGGTGAGTGGTCGATTGCCCACACCCCGAAGGGTTGGCAATAGAAGCGTTTTTGTTATTGCGTGAATAATTAGTCTGTAATAATAGCAAAATACGTCTTTTCTAGCACTAAGTAGGGGATAGGTGCTGGGAAAGACGTATTTAGCGCGGCTAATTAGGACTTTTTCAGCACAAATGTGTGCGGAGTGCTGGAAAAGACGCATTTAGAGATGTATGAGGTATCGGCTTGCGCGTGGAGTGAGTATGGTCGATTAATCTCATGCATCCGCTCTGTTGCGCTCCGCATCTCTGAACTTGTGTCTTAAACCTCGACCTGCGTAAGCATAGGAGTTTCGGTGCTTTGCTTGATCTGCTTGAAACCAAAGAACGACAAGGCCAGCGAGGTAATCGCAAGCGCGGCCACCACGAGGAAACCGCCGTGCGAACCCATCCGGTCGATGAAGACACCGGCAATGGCCGAGCCCGCGGAACCGCCGATTGAGTTCATCGCGCTGGTCCACGCCATGCCTTCGGTAAAGCGGGTCGGCGGCACGAGATGCAGCATCAGCTGGTTGCCGTTGATCCATGTCGGGGCCTGACAAACGCCGATTAGCAGGTAAACAATCATAATCGTCCAGATATTGTGGGCGAACATGAATGTGGCCGTGCCGAGGTCGACGACGATCAGGCAGAAGTAGAAGCGTTTCCACAGCGGAATCGTCCAGTTTTTCGCGCCGTAGAAGATCGCGCCAATCATCGAGGAGAACGAAAAGCATGCGAAAACGAAGCCCGTGTATTGCTTCATGCTCTGTTCGGTGGCGAACGAGATGATCGAAATCGATGCGGCCGACTGGAAGGCGCCGAGACCGAACCAGGTGACGCACATGGCAATCAGGCCCGGTCCCCAGATGGATTGCCCGGATTTCAGCAATCCTGCTTTTTCCTCCGCGGCCTCGGCCTGCCCGCGCAACTTGGCGGCTTTCAGAGCCTCGCGCCTGCGGTATTCCTTGCGGGAGATGCCGGCTTTTCGGGCCAGTTGCGTTTGCGAGGGCGGTTCGGTGGAGAGTTCGGTCAGGAACATCAGTGCGCCGACGATAACGCACATGCCGGTCACGGAAAACGCGAGCACGCCGGAAATCACCGCTAAGGTCGAGGCCAGCGGGTTGCCGATCACCCACATCGCCTCGTCGAAGACGCCGGAAAGCGAAAGCGCCCGGTCGGTGCGCACGCGGTCGCCGCGCAGTAGATTCGTCCAGCGGCTGCGTGACATCGCGCCCCATGGCGGTATTGCCGACATAAAAGGCACGATGACGAACAATATCCAGGAAGGAACCCGTGCTGTAATACATGAAACCAGCGCCGTGGCCGCTACGATCCACACGATGATGGTGGGAATCGAAACCTGCCGCTGCCCGAATTTGTCGACCAGCTTGCCGAGTACAGGGCTCATAATCGCCAATGCGATGGCCTGTACCGCGCTCAACGCTCCGGCGAGCGTGTAGTTGCCGTAATAATGCTGCACCGAAATGGTGATGGTCATGCCGACCATCGGGAAAGGCATACACGCGATGACCGAACCGACGGCGAAGCGTGCGGTGTGCGGCATACGCAAGAGTTCGGCATAGCCACCGAAGAGGCGGTGGGAGGCGTCTTTGAGGCCGGAAACAGGTATAAAGCGCATGACTTTACGGGTTCCTTTCAGGGTGTGTGGTGGAAGTCTTGCGGTTTGTGGCAGCAGAGAAATCCGGTTGGCGCGCGAGCGGTTTGTGTGGATTGTTTAGGGCATCGCTTTGAGATTCAGAAGGGTGGTAGATACCCAATTTCTCTACTCTCAGCCTCGATACTTTAGCGGTCATACGCCGCGACACGCGGTAGATTGCGCGGTGGACGAAGAATAAAACGTAAAACTTTTGCAAACGTATTCATCGGGTTGTTCGGGGCTTTAGATCTCGCAAGAAACACGGCTTACGCTACGAGATGCCGGTACCCTCGCTGGTACCCTGTTACTAGTTAAAAAGGACGTCGCTATTGGTGACGTTCGAAATGAGTAATGGTTATCGGGTTATCAAGGAAAGGCCGTTCATGTCGTCAAGCGGGGAACAGACCACGTTGCATTTCGTCCGTCACGGCAAGGTCGAAAACCCTGGTCATTTGCTTTATGAGCGCCTTCCCGGCTTCCATCTTTCGGCGTTGGGATTGCGCATGGCCCAAACCAGCGGACGTTACATTGCTGCCGATTCGCAGATGAATCAGGCGGTGGCGCTGTATTCTTCGCCGCTGGACCGCACGCGTGAAACCGCCCAGGCGATTCTCGCCGAACTTAACCCAGTGCGTCTTTCGCGCGGGGAAACGGAACTTTCCATAGAAACCGACCCGCGACTCATCGAAGCGGGTAACGAGTTCCGCGGCTTGCGTATCGGCTACGGCAAAGCTGCGCTGTGGCGTCCGCGAAGTCTCAAACTGCTGCGCAACCTTTGGCGGCCGAGCTGGGGGGAAAGCTACCAGCATATTGCCGCGAGGGTCGGCGATTTCGCGCAGGAAGCGGTACGCAACCATCCGGGCGCGCAGGTCATCATCGTCAGCCACGAGTCGCCAATCTGGAGCTATCGACATATGCTGGAAACTGGCCACCCCGAGCACAACATGCTCCTGCGCCACACCGCGCTCGCCTCGATCACCTCGATCACCTACGACAGCAAAACCGGCAAGATGCTGCGCATCGCGTACGTCGACCCGGCCAAAGACGTGAAGTAGATCTTTCGGCGTCGTCATAGCAGCGTATGGATTACGATAGAGTGAGGAAACCGGCAGTTGGCAGAAGGCAAAGGAGCGAATATGGCGGTTGATATTGAAGGCGGGATAGTCAAAGATGGCTGGTTGGCTCGTCTGGCTTTGATGCCCGAGGTGCGGGATGCTGCGCAGGCCGGTGTTGATCTCATCGCGCTTTGGCCGCTGGACACCGCCCAGAAGCTGAGCAATGACGCGAAATACGCCGAGGACCTGCAGGTTCTGGTCTGCCGTGCGGTGGCCGAGGTCATTACCGGCGAGGGAATCCCGATGGCCGATGCCGAGTTCGTTTACGAGGGCGCGGTTAGTATACCGGGCCGCCCGCAATCGATGGTCGACGCGTTGATTGACGTCAACGATGCCTACGAGCAGATGGAAGACTATTCTCGCAACGGTGACACTTCATTGGTGATGGCAGGTGCCGGAGACCTCCACGTCGGCTGGGACGAGAAAACGGTGAAGGCCGTGGCTGTGGCTCTTGAGGAGATTGAGCAGGCTGCAGGTGTCAGTGCCGTTTCGAATGAAGACGGACAAGACGATGGTTCCGCCGCCGATGATTCCACACCGCACGGCCCCGACGTCGAAAGCGTGGCCCAGCGTCTCGCGGTGGTATTGGCCGCCATTGACGGGCTGCTTGGTTTGGTTGAACAGGATGTCGAAAGTTCCGGCGACACGGATAGTGCTGATGCTGCCGCCGCTCGCAATGCGACTCCAATCATGCTCTATATCAACGAGCTGTGCGAGCGCATGTCGATTCCGCGCATGTACCTGACCAGCCAGCAGTTCAAGGATCTGGTCGCCAAGTACAGCGATGCGGCCGGTTCCGGCGACGATGCGCGCGCCCTTGACGCGGTGGCCGAATTCGTCTCGCCGCTGGCTAAGGCTGAGTGGGAGAAGCACCGCAACGACGTCGTCTATGATCCGGTTGCGGCACAGAAGGCCGAAAAGGAAAAGGAAGACAAAATCAAGAAGGCCAAGTTGGCCGAAAAGTTCAAGGACATTCCGGAGGACAAGAACAAGCCGCCGGTGGAGTTGTAGATATATACGAAAACGTGCGCTGCCAGCAACATTGCGGCAGCGCACGTTTTCGTATATATCGAATAGCTTGTATCAGTTTCTGGATTTCTTGGAGCCCATGTCGGTGGGTCCCATGTATCCGCTTGCGGGTTCCCCGCCGGAACCGGGCAGGAAAGTCTTGCCGTCATGGCCTCCGCCTGGTCGCGTATTCGCGTCGTATGGCGGTTCCTTAACGTTGGTATTCTGGGGATTTCCGGTTGAATCAGCTCTGCTCATTTTGTTTTCCCTTCTGATCGGCTACGCACGCCGCAGTGCGCCGGATTGGCTCCAACAAGTGCTGGACGTACGTATCTGTGTACATTGAATTCTTATGATACTGAATGCGGTTTATTTAATAAACAAACCGCAAATTTCGAATTATTGAGATTGGTCATAAATCCGAACAATTGTTTGACAGACGGGTGAACGAAAACGTGATGAACAGCGATTTTCGCGGCACCGTCAGGCGGTAGCGTAATCGGTTTATTTGTCAAGACCGAAGGCCTTGGATTCATTCATCTGATATCCGGCAGACGGATTCAAAAGGCCTTCAGGCTTAACGGTTGCCGCTTATTGTGCGAAGTTATTGCCGTTGCTGTTTGTGTAACCTCCGTAGTTTCCATAATTGTTTGCGTTGTTATTTGCGTTGAAATCGTTATATGGCTGTGCGTACGAATTATTCGCAGCAGTTTGCTGATACGGAGCCTGCGAATACGAATTTCCTGCGGAAGCGGACTGCTGCTGAGCCTGCGAATACGGCTGGTTGGCGGGATTCTGCTGCGGAATGAACTGACCGTACTGGTCGTACTGGCCTGCCGGATTTCCCGGATTCACTGGATTCATCGGCGGCACATCCTCGTCGAAACGTACACCTTCCGGTTTCGGGCCAAGTACCATAAGAACGATTTGCAAAATGAAGCCAACGAGGAGGAAGAGGAGACATAAAAGCGACCCTCCGATGACGCCGGCTCCGAAAGTGTCGGCGACTGCGGATGATGGGTTGGCCAGGAGTCCGCCGAGGCTGAATCCAACGGAGAATCCAAGAATCAACACGCCTGCGAATTCCAAGCCGTAGGGGAGTATCCACCACCAGCCGGATTTGTTCGAATCATGGAGACGGCGAATGGCGATGGCGATTTGCGGTATGAAAATCGCAACTTCCCAGATGTAGTCGATAAAGCTTGAACCGGTACGGAACAGCAGCTCGTCGAACACGAAAATAATGACGTAGACAATGAAGATGAACAGCTGCACCCACCAGTATTCGCTGCGGCTGGCGCGGCCGGAGAACTTCGCATACTTGCGGAAGAAACGTTTGACGGCCTCGAATGGCGGGCAGCCATAATACGGCATGTTCAGTGGGACGGCCATTGGCGATGCGAAACCACCTTGGTTCGGGTTGCCGTAGGGTTGGCCGGGCATGCCTCCGTTGAACGCAGGCATGCCGCCTTGGCCGCCTGTGGGTGGGGTTGCCTGGAATTGAGATTGGAAGCTGCTCTGCGATTGCTGGGGATTGTCGTATTGCGGAGCCTGCTGGGGCTGCTGGAGATTATCGTACGGGGCTTGCTGGAAAGTGTTGTACTGTGATGCCGGTTGCGCGGCGTTATACTGCGGGGTTGATTGTGCGGCGTCGTATTGAGATGTAGACTGCACGGCATCATATTGAGATGAAGATTGCGCCGCATTATATTGCGGAGCCGCTTGCGAATCGCTGGATTGTGGCGTGGGCTGCGAGCCGCTGTACTGTGAATCCGTCTGCGAGGCGTCGGACTGCGCAGCTGGTTGCGAAGCGTGATATTCCGGTGTGTCATATTGTGACGTTTTATTGTACTGCGGCAACGAACCGGGCAGAGGCGGAAGATCCGGGGAAAACGCAAATTGTGAAACCCCTTCATGCTGATTGGATTGAGAAGCCGAAGACGATGCTTCTTGCGTTACCTGCTGATTGGAATCATCGGTTGATGATGAATCGGACGAATCTAGCGGCGCAATCGAAGAGTCCTCGTGAGATTGCGGCGAAGTCGATGATGACGAGCCGGCGGGATTCTCGGAGTTGTCGGATGCTTGGGAAGCGCCTTCGCTTGATTGCTGATTCTGCTCCGGATTTATGTAATCCTCGTTCGTTTGAGGGTTGGTGTCGTTCATCGATTTCCTTTCGTTGAACCATTCCGTCTTCTATGCATATTTTTCATAGCCGATAATACCCGCACCGCCTAGATACAGCGTGGAGATACGACCTCATATGTCTGTTTCAGTTTAGCGGAAGATGTCGAGAGTCAGCAACTTTGGATAGATTTTTGGTCAAACGATTTAGGAATAACTTATGGAACGCCTAATGGCTGCCGCCGAATTGATCAGTATTCACTGTCATCGAGCGATATCGCGTCATCTTTGTCGGCCGGGCCAAGCAACAGACGTTCGGCGAGCGAGACCAAACCAAGCAGAATGCCGGTCAACGCCACCACGACGATGGCGGCGGAGAAAATCAGCGACGTCTGGAAGGAATTGAACGCTCCCTGCAGCCAGACGCCGAGGCCGTTGGTTGCCCCGAGGTATTCAGCGGTGACAGCCGTACCAAACACGTAAGCCGCGCTGATGCGGATGCCGGAGAAAATCTGACGGCCGGCGACGCGAAGTTTCACATGGAACAGGGTCCATGGCTTGGTTGCTCCGCAGGTCAGCGCCACGTCCTGATAGAAGCGGGGAACGGCGGTGAGCCCGCGCGAGGTGTCGACGGCAATCGAGAACAGGCCGAAAATGGCCACCAGCGTGATTTTGCCGATTGGATTGAAGCCGAACCAGATCATGAACAGCGGAGCGATGGTGATGATGGGGATGGTCTGCGCGGCCACGAGCAACGGATAAATGGCGCGATTGGCGGTTTTCGAGACGTAAAGACCCATGCCGATGGCGATGCCGACGACGACTGCAATCGCGAACCCGGCCAGTGCTTCAACGGTGGTCACGGCCGTCGCAGCCATCAGTTCTGGCCAGGTGGCGATCATCGATGAAACGATGGCAACGGGGGAGGCGAGCGTGGTTTCGGAAACGAGGTGGGCGCTCGCTGCTACCTGCCAGACGACCAGTACCGCACCGATGGTGATAGCCGGCGGCAACGCCTTGTGCCACCAACTTTGCGAGGACGTTGACCGGCGTTTCTGTTTCGTTGTCATCTCATTCTTTCATTGTGCTGCTGCTGGTAAACGGACTCGTATCGTCACTAATATGCGGTTTTCCAGCAGGAATGTGTGGTTCTCCGTCTTTCTTGCAATTCGATGCTGGTAAACGGACTTTGACCGTGCACAAGATGCTGTTTACCAGCACCAAAGTAAGGAGGACGGGATTATTTTTTTAAGTTCTCGCAGTGGGAGTCGAGTTGTCGGGAACCTTATTCCACGTACTTGTTGGTCGCAAGCTCGGCGGCTTGGGGCGCACGGGCGAGCTTCTTTTTGTGGGAATCGGTGTAGGTGCCGGCGTTGTACTGGAAATCCAAGTACTTCTGGCCGTCTTCGGTGTTGACCGTGGCGGTGAGCTTCTGGTCGGGCTTGCCGTCCGTGGTGTCGTCGTTCATGCCGTTGCCGCTCCAGTAGCCTTCTTTCACGACCTTTTCCATCGAGGCTTTGGCGAGTTTCGGGTCGAGGTGCGAGGTTTTGGTCTGGCTCACGAGGATGTCGGCGGCCTTATCGGGATTGGCCAGCGCATAGTCGTAACCGCGGCGCGCGGCCTTGAGGAACTTCTTCAGATTGGCGACGTTCTGCGGGTTGTTGAGCCATGAATTCTTCACCGCGAAACCGAGTTGGTCGGGATTGCCGGGCACACCCCATTTATCGGCGGCGAAGCAGTTGAGTGCCGGGCCGTTGAGCTGTGATTCTACTTCTTCCCAGTTGGCGTAGAAGCCGGCGAAGTCGCCTTTGCCGCTGGTCAATGTGCGGAAGGTATTGGTGCCGGCCGTAGCGGTTTTGAAGTCACCGTCGCCACCGGCGTAACGGATCATTTGGCGCACCGAAGCGCTCTGTTCGGCCGACCCGAAGGTAACGAAGGTCTTGCCGGCGAAGTCCTTGGGCGTCTTGATGTCCGTGCGGCTCTTCAGGCTGCACCAGCGGGCGATGGGTTTCTGCGTCAGGTCGAAGACGAGCTTCAGGTCGGCACCATGCGCGTCGGCGTTGGCGAGGTCGGTCAGTTTCGAGAAGCCGATATTGGCCACGCCGTTCTCCACGCTGGTTTCCGCCCCAGCTTGGGCGGTCGGCAGGATTTTCACATTGATACCGGCATCCTTGAAATAGCCGAGCTGCTGGGCCACATACAGTCCGACGTGATTGGTGTTCGGCGTCCAGTCGAGCATAAACGTCAGCGTCGGCTTGCCGTTGGCGTCGGTGGCATTGTTGTTTGCTGAACCATTACCGCAGGCTGCTAGCGAAAGCCCCAGCGCCGCCGCGCCGATGACCGACATAGTCTTGCGAATTATTTTGCGATAATAGTTGAAATTGTTTCTGGCATCATTTCGGGAACCGCTGAATCGTTCGTTGCCCTTAAAAATCCTCGAAAAACCGGTTTTGATACTCACTGTGAATCACCTTGTCTGTTCTGCGGCCTGAGGCGACGCATGCGGAAAGGTGAGGAGTCCGCGCGACGAATCAAACCGGTGCATCGAGCTTGGAAAGCGTTGTATACCAATTGGTTTTGCGGTTACGGCTGGGTTTTATCTCAGCCAATGTCACCGCAAAATCGCTATTCCCGAGCTGTCTGCGTTGTTAAATCGTCTTGGCGCAGCTGCTGCCACCAACCGCGCGAACAGCTTTAAAGTATAGGCATCAGGGGGCACAAATGTAGTGTTTGACGTTGAAATATAAGTAATCTCTTAACGTTTGGTCTTTCGCGGTGGCCCCGGTTGCGTTAATCTAGGACTATGAGCGAAAACAATAGCAACACACTCCGTATCGCCGTCGTCGGTGCCGGCCCTGCGGGAGTTTATTCATCCGACATTTTCCTACGCGAGCTGAAGAAGAAGGGCGAATCGCTTGGTCTGCCCACCAACGCGCGCATCGACCTCTTCGAGAAGCTGCCGGTGCCGTTCGGCCTCGTCCGTTACGGCGTTGCGCCCGACCACCCGGCCATCAAATTCATCGCCGATGCGCTGGAGAAGACGTTGGATAATCCGGATATTCATTTGTACTGTGATGTCGAATTCGGCAAGGACGTCACGCTTGACGACCTGCTGCCGCGCTATGACGCGGTGCTGTTCGCCACCGGTGCTGTTGCGGACCGGCCGCTGACCATCCCTGGAGCCGATTTGGACGGCGTGCATGGTGCCGCAAGGTTCGTGGAATGGTACGACGGTTATCCGACCGGCGCTCGCACGTGGCCGCTGGATGCCGAAAAGGTCGCCGTCATCGGCGGCGGCAACGTGGCGATGGATGTCTCGCGCGAGCTGATGCGCAATGCCGACGATCTCAAGGCCCGTACCGACATTCCAGACAATGTTTATGACGGCATCAAAACCAACAAGGCGCGCGAGCTGCACCTCTTCATTCGCCGTGGTGTGGCCCAGGCCAAGTTCAGCGTGCAGGAGCTACGCGAACTCGAGAAGCTGCCGGGCGTGCAGATCATCATCAATGAGGATGATTTCGACCTCGACGATGCCACCGTCGAACAGGCCGGCAAGGACAAGCTCACCCGCCAGATGGTCGAGGAGCTCTACGCCATCCGCGACATGGCCGAGGATATGGAAGATGATGGCGGTGTCGATTTCGAGGGCAACCCTGCTCCCAAGAAGTACTATATGCACTTCAACTCTGCGCCCACCGAGGTGCTGGGCAAGGATGGCAAGGTTGTAGGCCTGCACGTCGAGCACACCGAAACCGGAGCGGACGGCGTGATGCGCCATACCGGTGAATTCACGGATTATCCGGTTGAGGCCGTTTACCACGCCATCGGCTACAAGCCGGCGAGCGTACCGGGTGTGGCCTACGACGAGCAGCGAGATGTGCTGGCCAACGAGGAAGGCCGCATTCTCACCGCCGAAACCGGCAAGAGTACCGTTCGCCCGCGTCTTTACGCCACCGGCTGGGCCAAGCGTGGGCCTGTCGGCCTGATTGGCTCCACCAAGTCCGATGCGCTTCTGATTGTCGGCAACATGCTCGATGACCTCTCCAAGGCCGAGGATGTTGATGGCGCCGGCAAAGGCTGCATCGCCGCCGACCGCGACCCCGAGTCCATCGACCGCCTGCTCGCGTCGCGCGGTGTCAAGCCCATCGACTTCGCCGGCTGGAAGAAGGTCGACACTTACGAGCGTGCCGAGGGCGCGAAGGAAGGCCGCGACCACAAAAAGGTCATCGACCCTGCCCAACTGCGTGCTTTGGCTCTGGGCTGAGTGTACTGACTGATTAGTCGGCATGGTGGTGGCGCCAGGTTCCCACTCTGGGAGCTTGGCGCCGTTTTGCATACTTATGCCACAGTGAGGGTGCTTTTCTCCGTAGCCCAGATCAACTTCAGTGGGAAAAGCACCAAAATCCTCTCGAAAAGGTGCTTTTCGCACTGGAACCGGCTTCTACTGAGGCGAAAAGCACCAAAAACGGGCCGAAATGGTACTTTTCGTGCTGGACGAGTGCCTGCATGCATAGTTCCAGCCATCGTTCAGCAAAAGTACAGGCTGAGCCGTTAGGCTTCAATATATGGACGGCAAGATTAAAGTGCATGGCCATTTGAACGGCCTCAAAACCACACTGCTTTTCGGCGTGATGTGGGCCATTATCATGCTCATTTGGTGGCTTACCGGAGCCAGCCGCGACACGCTTATCTATTACATTTTCATCGGCCTCGCCTCAACGTTCATTTCCTATTGGTTCTCGGACCGCATCTCCATCGCTTCGATGGGTGCGCGGCGGGTCTCCGAAGCCGAAGCTCCCGAGCTGTACCGTATCGTCCGCGAACTTTCCGCACGTGCTGGCAAGCCGATGCCGCGTATCTACATCGCGCCAACCATGAGCCCAAACGCGTTCGCCACCGGCCGCAACGAACGCCACGCCGCCGTGTGCTGCACGCAGGGTATCCTGCAGATTCTGAACGAGCGCGAATTGCGCGGTGTGCTCGGCCACGAGTTGATGCACGTCTATAACCACGACATTCTCACCTCGGCAGTGGCCAGCGCGATGGCGACGGTGATTACTTACCTCGGCTATATGCTGATGTTCTTTGGCGGCGGGCGAGACAACGATGATCGAGATTCCGGCATTTTCGGCTTGATTGGCGTAGTGCTAAGTTCGATTCTCGCGCCGATCGGTGCCTCGCTGATTCAGCTGGCGATTTCCCGCACGCGCGAATACGACGCGGATGAAGACGGCAGCAAGCTCACCGGCGACCCGGCAGCGCTCGCTTCGGCCTTGAGCAAGATTACTTCCGGTGCGCAGGCGAACCCGATGCCGCAGACCGCCGGCACTCAGTCCGCTGCCGCGATGATGATTGCCAATCCCTTCTCCGAGGAGGGCTTCAGCCGTCTCTTCTCCACGCATCCGCCGACGCAGGACCGTATCAATCGCTTGATGCAAATGGCACGTGAGATGCAAGGCGTCAGTGCCGCTCCGAATGGTGGCGCGCGTTTCAACCGCTTGGGTCAGGATGAATCCGCGCAGGTCGCGTACTGAATTGGGTTGCGGCTGTTGTTGCGGTTGCGTCCGCGGCGGTTCAGCGGCGCGGAGCCAGAATTTCGGGTATTGGTTCGTTGTAATTAGGGAATCTGCTCGTTCTTATAGCGCGAGAAATCCCGTAACGCAAGACTTCGCCTTATATAAGGAATACCCAAAATCTTGCCAGCCAATAGGCCTGTCGTTTCAGCGGCTTTCCCGTAGTTTCCTGTTCATCCTGCCGACGTCAATTTTCATGTCTGTAATGACGACGAGCCAGATCGCCACATAAATGCCGACAAATGTCGCAGCGATACTGCCCAGACCGCCAGGGATTTGCCTGAAAGTCCAGCCATTGGCCAGAACCCAGGCAATGGTCAGCGCGAAAGTCAGCGCGAAGTGGGCCAAATAGCTCCAAGGATATCCGTCATCGAGCAGGAACGTCAGTTCGCCGATAAGCGCGCTCATAACGAACATGGTCAGAATGCTCAGCCTATTGAGCGGTATCCAGCCGGGCGCGATTGCGGTGAGCAGCATGAGAAAGAATGATCCGAAGCCGATTCCGACGGCAGCATAACGAATGATTTTGCGTAGAGGCGTTATTTTATGTTCCATGTTGCCTCCTTCGTTGTTGCCGGGCTTGGAGGCTGCCTGAAACATGGACTCCCATGTATTCTGCCGTCTTTCGTCCAAGGCTTTAGGTTTTTATCGAGCGTTTATATAATTAATTTGATTATAACCCCAAATCGCAAATGTGTTATACAATGTCAAATGATTGACGATAGTATCACAAAATCATCACATATCTTGTAATTACTGGGAATCGGGCATCTAGTGATTCCTTTTTTGTCTAAATATATTTGGTATTGCATCAATCGGTCGATGTGGCGACGAATCAATTGTTTCATCACGGTTCGGCAGAGGTTTCGCAGCCCTGTGCTAAACTCTTCTTCTGTATGTGCGCGGCATTGCGTGCGTCACTGCGGATGTAGTTCATCGGTAGAATGGAAGCTTCCCAAGCTTCAGAGGCGGGTTCGATTCCCGTCATCCGCTCTTTACGATTCCCTTATTTTCCAATGATTTCAAGCTTTTTGTTGATTGCATGATGAGCTGATGCAACACCGATGCGACAATTCAAAAGTTCTCTTTGGGTTTATAGCCTGAATGGGAAGGACGCACAACTCTCGGCTGTATTGTTGCTCGTTTGCTGTGGGTCTGTGATGTGGCAGAAACACCTCGGCCCCAGTGCTTGTTTCCAAACATCGAGGCCGGCGGCATACATTGAAAAGGACTTGCATCCCAATATCGGTTGTGACCCCTTCCGGTAAAAGCTTTATTGCCCGCCTAATGGTCCGGAAGGTTTCCGATGCCACAACCAACAAAAACATCATATCACCGAAGGTATGATATTCATCTTTCGCGGTAGGATGAGCCTGTTGCGCTCTGCTTTTGCAGGCGCAATCATGCGGTTTTCCGGCCGCATGACCTCGCCGCGTCCATCGTGGCGCGGCATACATTGAAAGGACATTCAATTATGTCCCATAAAAGAAAAGGCTCTGACGGGCCTGAGGCTATCCAGGCCATCGTGGCGCTGGCTGTCGTTCTGGCGCCCAACGCAGACAACGCGGTGGTGGACGTGCTGCTCGCGATCGTTGTCGGTTGCGGGCTGGTCGTCATCTGGAGGTGGCGCAGGCGTTAATTAGGGCCGGCCCGGCACGGGGCGACCCGCGTCGGGCACTTCCTCCTTCTGCTTTTCGGCTTTGGTGCTGTCGAGTGCGCGGTAGATGGCGGTACGTCCGACGTTGTATTGGCTGGCGATCTCGTTGACGGTGACGGTGCGAGAGTCGTAGAGTTCGACTCCCGTCATCCGCTCTCTTCTTTGAGTATCTCCAAGCCGTTGTTTTTTCAGCCTATTGGTATGCAAAGGTTTTCTTGTTTTGAGCTGTTTGATATTGCGAGATGAAAATTGATTATAGCTTCAACGGATGAAGAAGGAAGTGGAGGAGGCAGGAATCGAACCGTGCATCTCCGCCTTGCGGCGGGCTCTACCATTGAGTTAATCCCCCAAATCGTGCATCGCCAAGCTTCGTTTTGCCGGGCCTGACGTTGAACGCTTAGTTACTATACCATAGTATTTTTCATTTTGTTATGGGCGAAGTGTCGGCGATGGCGTAATCCGCATGTCAATGGCGAGGCTCGCGGCAATAATGGAAACATGACCATTGCAACCCCTGAACGATATCGTGAAATGCTGGAATCCGCGCGGCACAACGGCTATGCCTATCCTGCGATTAACGTGACCAGTACCCAGACGCTCAACGCCGCGCTGCAGGGGTTTGCTGAGGCTGAGTCCGACGGCATCATTCAGGTTTCGGTGGGTGGGGCGTCCTACTTTTCCGGGCAGTGCGTCGGCGACCGCGTCACCGGATCGCTCGCGTTCGCGGCGTTCGCGCACGAAGTGGCCGCCAAATATCCGAACATTTCCATCGCTCTGCACACCGACCATTGCGCCAAGCCGTATCTCGACGGCTGGGTGCGTCCGCTGCTTGCGCGTGAGGCGGACGACGTGGCGCACGGGCACGAGCCGATGTTCCAATCCCATATGTGGGACGGCTCGACGGTGCCGCTCAAAGAGAACCTTGATATCACTGAAGAATTATTGGACCTTTCGGCGAAAGCTCACACCGTCTTGGAAATCGAGATTGGCGCGGTCGGCGGTGAAGAGGACGGGCATCGTGCGGATATCGACGAAAAACTGTATTCCACGCCGGCCGACGGCATCGAAGTCGCTCGCAGGCTCGGGCTGGGGGAGCGGGGAGCCTATATGGCCGCGTTCACCTTCGGCAACGTGCATGGCGCCTACAAGCCGGGGGTGGTGAGGCTGCGTCCGGAATTGCTGGGTGAGATTCAGCGCGAGGTCGCGTCCGCGGCAAAGGCGGGCAAGTTGGGAAGCAGCTATACGGATGCTGATTTACATGACAATAAGCCGTTCATGCTCGTTTTCCATGGTGGTTCAGGCTCGTCGAAAGGTGACATTACCGCGGCGGTCCATTATGGCGTCATCAAGATGAACATCGACACCGATACGCAGTATGCTTTTACCCGTGCGGTCGCCGGCCACATGTTCGAGCACTATGATTCCGTGCTCAAGGTCGACGGGGAGGTGGGCGAGAAGCGTTACTATGACCCGCGTTCGTGGGGACGCACGGCCGAGGGTGCGATGGCCAAGCGCGTGGTCGAGGCCTGCGTCGAGTTGGGTTCGGCGGGCAAAGCGCTGAAATAGTCTCGTTCTGCAATTGCCGGCGAGGTCAGGTTCTTTGGTTTGCCAATTCGGTAAGGTCCACTACGCGGGTCTCGCCGCGATATCCGATACACAACTCGTTGCCGGCAAGCGTTGCGGTCGGCATGGCTATCGAACCGTCGTCGCCTACGCTTTCCAGCTCTCGGTCGCCTAAGTAAGCGGAAATGAAGACGTAATGGCCGTGGTCGATGGTGCGCATTTGCATCGGTATTCGTGTCTTGGGATACAGCAGGTTCGTGTTCGGCTCGGGGGTAGATAGTTCCAGCGCGAATCCTTGTGCTCCAATCAGCCCGGTGAGTCCAACTTCGGTGCGGTAGAAGAGGGAACGTTGGGGTGTTGAGAATGTCGCTGTCGGACGCGAGATTATTTCGTTAGCCATTGTTTTCGGAATTTCGCTCCTAATGTTCCCAGATTCCTGTTTTTGATTGGGATTTTCGGCTTGGATATTGGCGTTTGGTAAGGTTTCCGACTCGACAATGATGTTTAGAGCTCTCGTTGCGGAAAACAGGTTTTCCATATCATCGTTGCCGGTATCCCAACCCGACGCAAACGAACCGTCGGCAGCGTGCTGAGCCGCCGCTTTGGCGACCTTACCGACCGCGTTGATATTCGGTCCGGCCAGTTCCTGCCCGAAGTCCGGCATAGCGAACCCGCCTTCCGCCAAGTGCAACGCTCGTGCCGAATCGATGACGTGGACGCGGATATGCCACGGCATCAGCGGCACGATGAAATTGCGGATCGTGACGTCACTCCACGGCTCCCAGCGCGAATAAACGTAATCGCCATGAACCGCATAATCGGCGTAGCCAAAGGCCATGCGCCAGTGATATTCGGATTCTGAAACCGCCAACGTATTGTCGCAGGCAAGCTGCTTCAAAACCGTCGTGGCTTTCGGCGTCGAGAAGCCGAAGGTCGTGGAATAGACGTATTTCTCGTATTTCGCATCGGTGTGGTTGTGTTCCGGCGCGTGCTGGCCGGCGGTGAACGCCTGCACTTCCAGCCCGGTGCGGCTGTGCGCCACCAGCATGCGCGGTTCCGGTTGCAGTTTCAGCGGCTCGAATTTGAAATCATCGCTTTCACGGGTGGTCCAGAAGATGTCGGAATCGGGAATGCACAGGAAAATGAAGGTTTTGAGCGCCCAGTAAGCTGAAGCCGGCCCATTGTAGCCTTCGGCCATGTTCATATTTGGATAGGCATAACCGATAGGAATCAGTCCGTCGGACTGGAAAATATTCTGACGGAACCACCAACGTAAGTTGCCGAGCAGCAGATGTTTCATGTCCCCAAGTGACCAGCCGGTTGGCAGATCGATGCTGGCAAAGGCCGCTGCTCCCCAGAACGCTGCCTGTGCGAATCGGTAATCAAGGCTGCGTCCGAACGGCAGGCAGGCGCCATCGGCTGCGAACCAGTTGGCGTAGCTCGGTACAAAGGCGGTCGCGCGTTGTTTGAGCAATTTATAGCGTTGCGTCTCGGCGCTGTGCGGTTCGTCGGTGTTGCCGGTATTTATCGCGTCGGAAGCTTCTTCGTTACTGTCTTCGTCATCGCTAAGTACGGCAGTCTTGGAAGAGATGCTGAAGCTGGAGGTCGCGCAATCAGCGGTTTCGGCGGGGAAACAAGTATTCTCCTCGACTGATTTTGCATTACGTCTTGGTGAGGTGTCGTCAGCATCGTTACAAGCGCGATAGTCCTGTTCCGCAAGCCCGACGGTCATCAGCGTAAAGAACTGATAAGCGAAGGGAATGTAGTTATCGATTTGGTTTTTATAGCCGTCGTACGACCATCCGTGGGCGAGATAATGCGAGGTGGTGATGTCGAAATCAGCTTGTACCAAGGCGTCGTATTCGGGGTGGCCGGTATGTACGAACCAGGTGTTGACCATCTGCCGGAACCAAAGCCAATTCGTTTTCGGCAATTCATGAGCGTTGATCTGGTCGAGCCAGGTCAGGATATTGCTTTGTTGGGTATCGCTCAGATGGTCCCAGAAATCCTGTCGCGTTTCGAAGAGGAATGCCGTAATCGCGCCCATTTCCACGAACAGTTGGTCGTAATCATCCAGTGGATTGCCCCAGAAATCCGGGTCGCCGGGCGTGGTGCCGTGAAGAATCCCCCCGCACGAAAGCTGCCACCAGCGCGGGAAACGAGAGATGTTGCCGCGGTTGGCGAAAAGCGGCCCCAGCCCCCAAAGCAGGCGGCAGAAGCCCTCGATGGAGGTGCGGTCTTGGCTGTAGACGGCCCCGCTATCGCTCATGCGGAATCGGCCGTATCGTCTGCCGCTTTCCACCAGGCGCATGGCCGGCGCGAGAATGTCGACAAGCGCTTGCTCGCAATCCGCCTTCGTGCGCAGCGGGTTGGTGGCGACGTTTTCGTTGAATGGCTTCGTTTCCATCGGCTTCTTCGCTTCTTTCCGAAATCCTCTAGACACACTCTATAAACTCTATAAAAAATATGGTCTATCGGACGATTGGCCTTGTGCAAGTTGCAGGAGTCGAAAATGACCTCAACAATAAGCGCTGTGCACCGACGATTGAAGCCCGGTTTTATTTTGTGATTACGCGACAAAATCTGGCAACATTTATCAATTTCGGTCAACGAAGGTCAACGTTTTTCAATTTTCCAAACCATGGCGTCATCGCCATATTCCATTATCAGATCCGGATTGCGGATATCAGCGAGGAATTGGCCTTGCCGGTGCTGGCGCGCACGACGTACGAGGATTGCAGCATGATCGGCTTGCGGTCGTTGACCGACTTGGTGTGGTGAATGAGATCCAGCACTTCGTCCACCGCTTTCGAGCCCAGCTCTTTTCGTGGCAGACGGATGGTGGAAAGCGCGGGGGAGACCAGCGAGCTGACCTGCACATCGTCGATGCCGACCACCGAAACTTCGCCGGGAACGCTGATATTGCGCGAATGCAGGGCCGCGATGAAGCCGATGGCCATGATGTCGTTGTAGGCGATGACCGCGCTGGTCGGGTTGTTCAGGAACACCTCGCCGGTGCGAAATCCGCCGCTGAACGTCGGTGCGTTTGAGGGAATGCGGCGCAGTTTCAGGTGCTGACGCTGACAGATCGAGGAAAGCGTGCGCCAACGCACGCCGTCCTGCCACGAAGATTCCGGCCCGCTTAGGTAAGTGAAGTTGCGATGTCCGAGCGAGGCGAGGTGCTCCACGGCCTGCGTGAGCCCGGTTTGCACGTCGCCGATGACCGACTGGATGCCGCGGATGGAGCGGTTCAGCGTCACGAGTGGTTTCGTCTGCGCGAGCTTGCGAATGCCGGCGTCGGAAAGGCGGGAAGAGGCCAGAATAAGACCATCGATATGCTGGATTGCAGCGTGAATGGACGTTCGTTCGATTACTGCGTTTTCCTCGGAATCGAGCACCAAAAGCCCGAAACCGTTGGAAAGACACTCGTGCTGGGCCGCACGCGTGTACTCAGCGAAAACGGGGTTGCTGAGGTCGGCGACCACAATGCCGAGCATGCCGTTGAGGTGGTCGTCGTTGGTATGCGCCCTGATGGCGGTGGCACGATAGCCGATTTTGTCGGCGATGTCGTAAATTCGCTGGGCCGTGGCCTCGTTGACCCGACCTGGCCTTGCGAAAGCTCTTGAAACCGTTGATGGAGCGACGCTAGCAGCCTTGGCGACGTCCCGAATCGTTACTTTCGCAGGCATCTCTGCCTGTGTCTCTGTCGCTGTTGCCGTTTCTGTTCCTATCCGCGCGGAATCTGGGCCGGTTGGGGTTGAATCGTCTGCCGTCATTTCCACCACGCTCCTTCGCGATGCCAAGTATAACCAGTTTCTGGCGAGTAATGGCAAGTAATGGCAACAGAATACAGCACCAAGACGTGTCACGTACACTAAAAGGCAAATAGGGGTTTTGACATCGCGGTGAATCTCTGGTTCGCCGCGGAATGTGAGGATGGTGCCATGGTTGGCCAGACGGATATATCTGAACCTGTTTTGTCTCCCGATCGTTTGCTGCCGGCGGAAGGTTTGCCGTTGCGTGTGGCCCGGGAGCTCTATGAATCGGTGAAGGATCTTCCCATCGTTTCGCCCCACGGCCATATCCCGATTGAATGGTTTGCCCGCGACAAGCATTTCGCGAACCCCACGGATCTGTTCATCACGCCAGATCATTACGTGACCCGAATTTTGCATGGCCAAGGCGTGCCATTGAGCGCTCTTGGGGTCGGTCAAACCGATTTTACCGACGAACAGGCGCGTGACGCGTTTTTGCTTTTTGGCAAGTATTGGTTCGCTTTCGCTGGTACGCCGATGCGTTATTGGTTTGAGGACTCGTTGGTTCGGGTCTTTGGCATCAACAAGAAGTTCGGTCCCGATTGCGCGGGCGCGATTTACGACGAACTCAACGAAATGCTCAAAACCCCGGAATTCAGCACTCGGGCGCTCGCCAACCGTTTCAATATGGAATTCGTTTCGACCACCGACGACCCGGTCAGCGACCTGAAGCTGCATGATCAGGTCAACGCGGATCCCGATTTCAAGCCGTTTGTCGCCCCTGCGTTTCGGCCCGACAAATATCTTGAGCCGTCCCGTGCCGATTGGCCGGAGTTGGTTCGCGCTTTGGGTGCCAGCGCCGATGTTGACGCGTCCACATACGTCGGTTTCACCGAGGCGATGCGCCGCAGAAGGCGGTATTTCAAGGATCACGGGGCGGTTTTAAGCGACCATTCCCACGCCGACCTCAACTCGGAGCGACTTTCGGACGGCGAAGTGCGCATGCTGTTCGCCGAAGCTTATGCGGGGAACATTGAGGCCGGTGATGCCGTTCGTCTGCGTGCCCACCTGTTCAACGATCAGGCCAGGCTCGCTCAGGAAGATGGCTTGGTGATGACCGTGCATCCCGCCATCGCCCGCAACTATGACGCTGCAGCCTTCGCCAGCTACGGTGCGGACGTCGGCGGCGACATCCCGGCCCGGGCCGAGTTCGTCGAAGGGTTGCGCCCGCTACTCAACGAATACGGCAATAATCCCGATTTCCATTTCGTCGCATTCACCGATGACGAAACCGTGTATTCCCGCGAACTTGCGCCGCTTGCAGGCTTCTATCCCGCCTTTTATATCGGTGCTCCCTGGTGGTTTATCGATGCGCCGGATTCGATTTCGCGCTATTTCCACGCCGTCGTTCCATACGCCGGATTCACCAAGCTTTCCGGGTTCATCGACGACACCCGGGCGATTTGCTCGATTCCCTCCCGGCACGACATGAACCGCAGGGTCACCGCAAGTTTCGTCTCCTCGTTGGTCTGCGACCGCCGGATTTCGATGGACGAAGGGCTTGCGATTATGCGTGCTCAGGTCTCCACCCAGCCAAAGCGAGTGTTCAAAATCGGTGGTGCCGAAAAGGCCGAATAAACCGAAAGAATCGAACGAGCCGAAAGGGACTAAAGGAGCCGAATAAGCCGAATTAGTCGAAAAGACTTAAAAATAACGTAGGATATGACCGCGCTTAAGGAGAGGGGCAGCAATGTCAACAGATAGCGTTTCAATTCCTCAAATCAGCCGTGAAAAGAACGGTCGCCCGGCCGCGCCCGAAAGAATCATTCATCTGGGAATCGGTAATTTCACGCGTGCGCACCAGTCTTGGTACACCGAACACGCTCCCGATGCGGCGGAATGGGGTATCGCCGGTTTTACGGGCAAGGGCCCTTGGATGCGTGATTCGCTTGAAAAGCAGGGTTGCGCGTACACCTTGATTACTTCCGGGGCGAAAGGCGACGAATTCGAAGTCATCTCCTCGATTTCTTCCATGCATAGCGGCGTGGATACGGCGGCGCTGCGTGCTTGTTTCGCCAATCCTGATATTTCCGTCGTCACTTCGACCATCACCGAAGCCGGATATACGCGCAACCAGAATGGCGATCTGGACGTTGCCAACCCCGATGTCGCTTCCGATTTGCAAGCTTTGAAAGCTGACGCTCAAGCCGATGGTCTCAAAACCGTCCCCGTGCGTATGGTTGCCGGTTTCCTCGCTCGCAGAAGCGCGGGGGCTGGCCCAATCACTGTGCTGCCTTGCGACAATCTGGCTGGTAATGGCGCCGCGTTCCGCAAGGTGGTCGAGCAGGCCATCGCTGAGGTCGATCCGTCATTGCTGGATTGGACGCGGCTCAATGTCGCTTGGGCTACTTCCATGGTTGATCGCATCACCCCAGCCACCACGCAGGGCGATATCGAACTGGTCGAACGGGTCAAGGGCTGGCACGATGCGGTTCCGGTGCGCACCGAGCCGTTCCATGAATGGGTGATTGCCGGGGACTTCCCGGCCGGCCGCCCGGCTTGGGAAGAAGTCGGTGCCGTGATTACCGATGACGTCACGCCGTATGAGGAACGCAAGCTGTGGATGCTCAACGGTTCCCACTCGACTTTGGCTTATTGTGGGTCGCTGTTCGGCTATGAGACCGTCGCCGATGCCGTCGCCGACCCGACCCTGTGCGCTTGGATCAACGAGTGGTGGGATTTGGCCGGGCGCTATGTCAGCGTGCCCACCGAGGAATACCGGCACCAGCTGCTTGAGCGTTTCGAGAACCCGAATATCCGCCACCTGCTGATGCAAATCGCCTCCGACGGAAGCGAAAAACTGCCGGTTCGTATCGTGCCTGTCGCTCGAAAAGCGTTGAAAGACGGTGCCTCAATCGTTCCCCCTGCTCGTGCCATCGCCGCGTGGATACAGTTCCTCACCCGTTACAGTGACCGGCTGGCCGACGTCAATAAAGACAAGGTTGTCGCGTGCGCGAGGGCCTGCAAGGCGGCCGATGGGAGCATTGACCGGAAAGCCGTGAAATACGTGGTTTCCTATCTTGATCATTCTCTTGGCGGCTCTTCGGCGTTCGTCGATGAGGTGGTCAACCAGATGGACGAGGTGAGCGGGGCTGCCGCGGCTCATCTGATGTCGTGATTTGGCGGATTCGGTTTGGGGCGATTGAGCTGGTTGGTCGGGTTTGATTGGACCGGCTGGAGCTGGTCGGTCGCGTTGAGCCAATATCGGCACAAACGGTTTGGTTATCAAAATTTAAACGGAAGTAAACAGCAACGCACGGTTAAGGAAGCCGCAAGTTGCGCAATAGAAAGGAATCGATATGGCTATCGAAAAGGCCGAGGTTTTCGTCACGAGCCCGGGGCGCAATTTTGTCGTCCTCAAGCTCACGACTACGGACGGGATTGTGGGACTTGGTGACGCAACGCTCAACGGGCGCGAACTGGTCGCTGCAGAATACCTGAAGACCATTGCTCCCGCCCTGATCGGCAAGGACGAGGACAACATCGAAGACATGTGGCAGTACCTCTACAAGGGCGCCTACTGGAAGCGCGGGCCGGTGACGATGGCCGCCATCTCGGCCGTCGATGTGGCTCTCTGGGATATCAAGGGAAAGAAGCTCGGCGTTCCGGTTTATGACCTGCTCGGCGGCGCGTCCCGCAAGGGCATCCTGACCTACGCGCATGCTTCCGGCACCGACCTGCCAAGCCTGTTCGACTCGATCGATATGTACCGTGACATGGGCTTCAAGGCCACGCGTATCCAGTACGCGCTGCCCGGCATCCCTTCGACCTACGGCGTCGCGGCTTCGGCCAACGCCCAGACCGGTGAGGGTGAGAAGGGCATGCGTTACGACTACGAGCCAGCGCGCCGCACCAGCGTTCCGGTCGAGGAGGTCTGGGATGCGCGCACGTATCTCAACACCATTCCCGGGGTTTTCGAGGAAGTGCGCAACAAGTATGGCAAGGATCTGATTCTGCTGCACGATTCCCACCATCGCCTGCGCCCGATCGAGGCCGCCCGCTTCGGCAAGGCGCTCGAGCCCTATGACCTCTTCTGGATGGAAGATACCACGCCTGCGGAGGACAACCAGCAGTTCTTGCGTCTGGTGCGTGAGCACACCACCACCCCGATCGCCATTGGCGAGATCATCAACTCCTGGACCGACTACATCACCCTGATCGAGGAGCAGCTCATCGATTACGTGCGTTCGGCCGTCACCCACACCGGTGGCCTGACCCACATGAAGAAGCTCATGGCCTTCGCCGAGCTCTTCGGTGTCAAGTCCGGCTTCCATGGCCCCACCGACGTCTCGCCGGTCGGCATGGCCGCGAACCTGCACTTGGACCTGGCGATTCCGAACTTCGGCATTCAGGAGTACATGAAGCACAGCGACGAGACGCTCGAGGTGTTCCACACCTCCTATACCTTCAAGGATGGTTATCTGCATCCGGGTAACAAGCCGGGCCTCGGCGTCGACTTCGACGAAAAACTTGCCGCGAAGTACCCGTATCAGCCGGCTCCGTTGCCGGTCGACCGCCTTCTCGACGGCACCATGCACGAGTGGTGATTTTTCGCATACTAAATAAATAAAAAAGGTCTGTCGAAACTTGATTGTTTCGGCAGGCCTTTTTTATTGACTCGGAGACTAGAAAATGCGCTCGTCGTGGTCGTCGGCGGGGTGCGGGGTGTAGGTGATCTTGAAATCATCGTCTTCGGGCACCGAGCTGGTGTTGATTGGCGAATCCGACAGATGGAAGGTGACGGTGCCGTAGGCGGGGACGGTGACGTGGCGCCAGGCCGCGCTTTCGCCTGCGAACGTGACAGCTGCTTCAATCGGTTCTTCAGTCGGGTTATAGAGGAAGCCGGCAAATCCGCGTCCGTCCGGCTCGATGAATGCTACCGAACCCAAGCCACCGTGCCTTCCGTCGGGGGTGTGGCTGGTGGAAGCCACGCGACGTGACCCAGGGCGTACGTCTTGGCCGAAGTTGCGCAACATGAAGTACTCGAGATTGCGTTTGACCTTGCCGGTGGTCGAATCGATGGTGATGACTCCGCGGCGACCGCGCGTCTTGGCGTAGCTGGGGAAGCCCTGTTCGTCCAGCGCGATGTTCCACAGGTTGATCAGCCCGACGTTGTTGCGCACCAATCCGGTGCCGATCTCGCCGAACATCACGTGGCTGGCTTCGTCCACCGTTTCGTCAAGCATGCAGCGGCGCTCGCTCATTGCGGCCTTCCAACCGGGGAACTGGCGCGTGCCGTTGAGCACCCACTTGGGCAGGCCGGAATAGGTATGGAACGCGACGCCCGCGAAGCATTCGGCCTGGGCCGGGGTCATGTAGTCGCTCACCGGGCGTTGGAAGAAACGCAGCCCGTCGTCGCCGAAATAGATCTCGACATCCGGGAACGTGGCGTCGAGGCAGGGCCGCAGGTATTCGCTGCCCCACTTCGTCAGTTCCTCGGGCGTCCAGATGGCCATCGGCCACTGCGGTGAATTGCTCGGTTCGTTCTGCATGGTCACCGAGGTGATGGGAATGCCATAGCTGGCATAGGCGGCGATGAATTTGACGAAATACCGCGCGTAGACGAAATCCACCGTGTCCTGTCGGCGATAGCCGTTGCCCACGTATTCGCCGAGCCGCAGCCTGCCGTCGCCTTCGAACTTGCGGTTCGTCTTCATCCAGGCTGGCGGGCTCCACGGCGAGGCCATCACCTTGACGGCAGGGTTGATGGCCATGATCTCCTGCAGCACAGGAATGACGTTCTTGAGGTCTTTGGTGGCGTCCGGAGCGCCGGGTTCACCGGTACCGATGGAGAAGTAATCGAGGTTCGGGTCCGTGCCGACGCCTTCCGGCAAGTCGTCGTAGCTGTAATATTTCTGGCTTACGAAATCGCAGGAACCGATGGAAATACGCACTGACGAGAAGCCGCCCTGTTCAGGGCTGAACATCTCCTCGAGAATGGCGTGGCGTTGCTCGGCGTTCATGCTATTCATCAGAAGCGAGGCGCTGGAATCGGTGATGGCCGCTCCTGCGCCCTCCCAAAGCTGGTATTGCCGGCTCGGGTCGATGACTACGGTGGTCGCGCTGCCAGGCTTGGCCGTAGGCACGGGCGTATCAAGGCGCTGTCGCCGTTGGCTCAGATCCCCGCTGGTCTCCGTCCATAATTGGCTCGGTTCATGAGTCGCCGGCGAAAGAGAGCTTTGCGTGTTTTGTTGCAGTGATGGGTTGGTCGCGGGTAACCCAATTACCTGATTTTGTTGTGAAAATGGCTCAATCGGGTGTAAGCCAATAACTGGATTCTGTTGTGGCGATGTTCCATCGTCTATTACTGCCATGGGCTGATACTCCTTCGCTATCTGTCCGATGCTTCGTTCCTCCCGTTTAAAGGGAGAAATTATCGGTTTGGATGAATTCGCTTCCGTGGTGCCAATTACGAATGCTGTTGCCATCCCCTGCCTTCGAGCCTAGCAGCGCATGACGTCCGATTGCTGAGAAAAGCAGGGCAAGCTCAAAGCTTAAAACCAGCGTATCGGCGGATTTTCAAGCTTCCTTGAATAAATATTTAGTAATATTATCTAGTCTAATCTGACAAATAATGGCAACAAACAATTTCCTTGTTGCCATTTGTGTACTCTCAAAAATGAAGGACAAAGCGGGCTACACCAATGTAGAACGTTAGTCTTTTGTGATAGGCGAGGAAGCCTTGAAGAAAGGATTTGAATATGAAAGTCTCACGTCCAGTAGGCGCCTTGGCGGCGGTCTCCGCACTCGCAATGCTTCTCGCGGGCTGCGGTGGCGGTGGCGCGCAAAAGAGCGGTGCCTCTGATGCCAATGCATTTGATAAGAACGCGAAAACCGAAATCACCATGGGTGGTTGGTCGCTGAAGATGACCCCTGAGTTCCAAAAGCTGGTCGACGGTTTCGAAGCGGAATATCCGAACGTAACAATCAAGCTCAAGGAATACAGCGCAGATGATTACGACAAGCAGCTTACCGCCGATATCTCCGCCGGCGCGCAGCCCGATGTCTTCCCGCTGAAGAACACCGTGAAGTACGATACGTACGCCAAGTCCGGAGGTTTGGCCGATATCAGCGATATCGCCAAGAAGTACGCCGATCACAAGGGCTTCGACGATTCGATGTACAAGACCAAGGACGGCAAGTACTACGCGTTGCCGTATCGCGCCGATCACTGGGTCCTCTTCTATAACAAGGACATGTTCAAGAAGGCCGGGGTCAAGACTCCCGATGCCACTTGGACGTGGAACGACTACACCAAGGCCGGCGAAGAGCTGAAGAAGAAGCTCCCTGCCGCCGGATACGACGCTAATTCCGTCTACCCGATGTACCAGCACAACTGGCAGTCCCTGATCCAGTCCTTCGCGCTTGCCCAGAACGGCCAGCCTGCGGAGAAGACCTATCTCAAGGGCGATTTCGGCTACATGAAGCCTTATTACCAGCGTGCGCTGAAGTGGCAGGACGACAAGCTGACCATCAACTACAACACTTCCTTCACCAACAAGGTGCAGTATCAGGCGCAGTTCGGCACGCAGAAGGCCGCGATGATGCCGATGGGCACCTGGTACGCCGCTTCGTTCCTGAGCCAGCAGAAGACCGGCGATGCTCAGAAGTTCGATTGGGGCATGGCTCCGGTTCCGCAGAACCCGAGCAAGAAGATTCCTTCCACCCCGATCACCTTCGGCAGCCCGACCGGCCTGATGGTCTCCGCCAAGTCCACCGGACAGAAGGCCGCCGCGGCCAAGAAGTTCGTTGAATGGGCCGTCGGCGAAGGCGGTGCGGACGTGCTCGCCAAGCTCACCACGACTCCTGCCTACATCAACGACAAGGTCACCAAGGACTTCTTCGCGGCCGATGGCATGGCCACCGATCAGGAATCCAAGGACGCCTGGTCGAAGTTTGACATGAAGCTCGAAGCTCCTGTCAGCGACGCCACCGATACGGTCCAGACCTTGCTCAAGACCATGAACTCTTCGATTCTTACCGGCACCTCGAAGCCCGATGCGGCCATCAACCAGTGCCAGCAAGATGTCAAGAACCAGGGCGTGCTCAGTAGTAACTGAGTCTGAGCTGTATTAAACAAGGAGACCGGCAGGTCCGTATCGGGTTGGCAGGTTTGGTTGCCGGATAAGGGCTTGTCGGTCTTCAATTTTTATAGCAAGAATTATCGAAAAGTAGTAATAAATAATAATAAGTAATAAATCATAAAATGTGGCAAGCCGGCGTCGACGAAGCGGTCGGCGGCTTGCATGCATTGGCTGCATATTCAAGGAGGAGGCAGCGATGTCGGATTCTTCTAGTTCGGATATTGCCGAGGTGGGTGCCGATCTCGCCGCGGTAGGGGAGGCGGGTGCCATCGAGGCACACGACCAACCGCCGGAACCGCAACGGCAAAAAGGCGGGAGATTGGATGCGAAGGCGATTTCGCATCGTAACCTTCGCAACGGGTTGATCTTCATTTCGCCTAACTTCATCGGCTTCATCCTGCTGACGCTGGTCCCGGTGCTTTCGCTCTTCTACATCGCGTTCACCAAGTGGTCCGCGTTCGGTATGCCGGTGTTCAACGGCCTAGTCAACTGGGTTCGCCTGATCCATGACCGCATCTTCTGGCAGACCGTTTGGCACACGTTCTACTATTCGCTGGTCCACATTCCGCTGACGTTGGCGATCGCCTTCGGTCTGGCGGTCTTGCTGAATTCCAAGCTCAAAGGCCGTGGCTTCTTCCGCACGGTCGCGTTCATGCCGTATGTCACTTCCATGGTGGCGGCGGCGCAGGTCTGGGCCATGCTTTTCGACCCGAAGTCCGGCCCGATCAACCAGTTCCTCAAGCTTTTCGTCGGCGACGGCAACGTGCCCGGATGGCTCGGTTCCACCAAGTGGGCAATGCCCGCGGTCATTATCGTCGGCACTTGGCGCGAGGTCGGCTACTACATGATTCTTCTGCTGGCCGGTCTGCAGACGATTCCCAGCGAGCTTTACGAAGCAGCCGAGCTCGACGGCGCGAATGGCTGGAAGCGCTTCTGGCACGTCACGGTGCCCTGCATGCGCCCGACGCTGTTCTTCGTCATGGTCACGTTGACCATCGGCTCGTTCAAGATCTTGGATCTGACCTTGATCATGACCGATGGCGGACCTGGAACGACCACGGAAGTGCTCGCCCAGTACATCTACTCGGTGGCCTTCGATAACGGTGATTACGGCTATGCTTCGGCGGTTTCGTTGGTATTGCTGTTCATCTGTATGGTGGTCACGCTGATCCAGTTCTGGTACAACAATTCGAAGGAGAACTAATATGTCTACGCAAGCAGTAGCTCCTCAATTGGCTGAGGCCGGTGCCGTAGCGCCCGAGATCCCCTTCAACAAGAAGCCCAAGTCCCCGCTGAAGATCGTCGGCACGATTGTCGGCTATCTTGCCATGATTTTCGTGGCCGCGTTCACGCTGTTGCCGTTCTTCTGGATGGTGCTTTCGTCCCTGAAGCCGAACAACGAAGTCTATACGGTGCCGATCAAGTGGTTCCCCTCGGCATGGCAGTGGCATAATTACGCGGCCATCTGGACGAAGTCCAACATGACCACATGGATTCTGAACACGCTGTTCTTCGCGATCATCGTCACGGCGTTGCAGGTCTTCACTGGTTCGTTCGCTGCCTACGGCTTCTCGAAGATTCCGTTCCGCGGCCACAACGCCCTGTTCCTGGTCTATATCGCGACGATGGCCGTGCCGTGGCAGGCCTACATGATTCCGCAGTTCAAGATGATCGCGGCCGTCGGCCTTTCCGACACCCGTTGGTCGATCATTTTGCTACAGGCGTTCGGCGCGTTCGGCGTGTTCATGATGAAACAGTTCTACGACACGATACCCGAGGACTTGTCGGAAGCGGCAAGACTTGACGGCCTGAGCGAGTTCGGCATCTACTGGAAGATCGTGCTTCCGCTTTCCGGCCCGTCCATCGCGGCGTTGGCGATCATCACCTTCACCAACACGTGGAACGACTACATGGGCCCGTTGATCTACTTGCGTTCCGCAAACCTGTGGACCATCCAGATCGGCTTGAAGCAGTTCATCTCGCAGTACAACGCTGATTACGCGATGATTATGACCGGCTCCGTCATCTCGGTGCTCCCGATTATCATCGTCTTCCTCATCGGCCAGAAGCAGTTCATCGAAGGCATCGCAACCTCCGGCATGAAGGGCTGATTCTACCGGTTTCGTGAAAGGTGAGAATCCGATGTGTGCAGAGTGCAGTGATGTTTTTGCGGCGCACGCATCGGATTTTCGCCGTTATTTCTGTATTTCTATGGTTTCGTATTGCTGTATTTTATTACATATATAGATAATAAATACTGCAAATCGATAACCATTATGACGTTGCGAATAAGGCATTCCGGAACGTTCCATAACCCAAGACGGAAGGGGAGTGCGTGATGGCTGCAGCATCAAACGGCAAGAACCACAACCTTGGTGAGGCTTTCGGCCTGATAGCCAACAGCGTCTACGTCCTGCTGATGGCGGGTTGGTGCATTTTCGTCGGCATTATTCCGCTGATCGCTATTTGGGTGGTGGTGCAGAATCTGGACTATTACCCGGCGTTGACCTTGGCACTGGTTCTCAGTTCGCCCGGTATCGCCGCCGGTTTCGCGCTTTTCCGCGACCAACCGACATTATTCGGTCGTGCGAGCAAACGCCGCGTCCGTATGCTCAACGAAGGCTATCGGCCTCCGGATTGGATTGCCGGCCCCTATGTTCCGCCGGATGACAGCGCGGCCTGCATCCGTCCCTATTTCCGCGCTTTCATCCGTCTACTTCCCCGCGCGATTGTGCAAGGTGCGATTTACGGGTTCTTCATTTTCGCGTTCTCCTATTCGATGCAGATCATGATGAAGCTCGGTTTCGGCGCTTTGATGGTGCCGGTCCTTTCTATCTGCATCATCTTCCTTATCCAGTCCCTGCTGGTTTCGCTCGTGCTCGTCGTGGAATATCCGAACGCGAAATGGTACGCGGTCGTGAAAAACGGCGTGCTGCTTTCCGCTCGGCGAATCTATATGATCGTGATCAGCGGCATCGCCGTCTTCGGCTACTTCTGGGGGATGGCAAGCTCGCCGATTATCACCGGCCTGCTGTTCACCGGCATCATCTGGTATATCGTCTGGGCTTCGGCGCGTTGGCAGGCTGACGTGCTTTTCGAGGCGTTGGCCCGTGAGTCCGGCGACAAGAAACTCATCGAGCTCTACACTGGCGACAGCGAAAAGCCGGCGAACGGCGGTGGTGGCGGTATGTCCGGCTTGTTCTCGTCAATGAGCGATTATCGGCAGTAACGGGCTTCGTGACGGTGTATGTTTCGATGTTGGTTGCAAAGTTTTGATATACAAGATGGCTTCATTGGTCTTGCTACGTTTGCGGCAAATTCCGAATCTGCACAAGGAAGTGTGATTTTGTGATACAAATTCTGATTAACGACAGGGTAAATCCGATCGATTTGGCCTGCGATTCCACTCCTGTGCTTCGATGGCGGGAAAGCGGTGATGATGCCGAAGCCGGTGATGCGGTGGCCTATCAGGTCGTTGTCGCAAGCACTCCGGCAAAGGCCGCGGTTGGCGTTGGCGATATCTGGGATAGCGGCAAAGTCGTCGGCGACGGTTTCGAAGGCGTTCCGTTGTCTGCAGTGCCGTTGGAACCAGGCCATAGATATTGGGCATCACTTCGTTTGTGGTATGGCATCGCAGAATCTGCGGAAACCGACACGTCGAACAAATCTCGAAACGTTGACGTCAGAACGGTTTTGAACGCTTTTTCTTCTGAATCTGATGCGATAACCCTTGGCTATAGGCACAACGTAAGTGAAGAAAGTGCCAGTAAATTAGACACCACTGATGACGACGAATTCGAGTGGGCCGTTCCTGTTACTTTCGGTTTCTGGCCGGCGGAACGATGGCAGGCGACACCGATTTGGGCTGATGTTTCAAGCATTTCCGAAAATTCCGAAAACTCACGCGGCTGGGCTTTTCTTCGCACCGAAATCACGCTGCCCGATAAGCCGATATTGTGGGCGAGCCTGTACGCCACCGGGTCTTCGACTCGTCCGGCCCGTCAGTTTATCTATCGGATGTGGGCTAACGGTTCGTTTGTGGGCTGCGGGCCTGTCTTTCCGATTGGCGATGAAACTCGCGTGGATGGTTACGATGTCACGGATTTGCTGCACCCCGGAGCCAATGCTCTTGGCGTACTCGCCTACACCCTTGAAGATCAGCGTTTTGCAGCTCAGCTCGATGTCGAATTTATCGATGGCGAAGTGCGCCATTATGTCACTGATTCCAGCTGGAAAGCCATGCTTGGCATCCGTGTCTATCCAGACAGCGCTTCGATAGGAACGCAGTATTTTGAGGCACCCGCTGAAAACATCGATTCGCAATATTACCCATTTGGTTTCGATGAACCAGGTTTTGACGATTCTGCATGGTCCAATGCCGTAGAAAAGCCGGCTTTCACAAGGCTTGAGCCGACTCCGACCGACAAATTGCAGCTGCGTCACTGGAATCCGGTTGCTGTTTCCTCCCTAACTGACGGGGGAGTGGTGCTTGATTTCGGCAGTGTGCAAATCGGTGGTGTGCGGGTGCGCTCGCATTGTCCGAAATCGCTGGAATTAGACATCAGATATGGTGAAGTGCTTAATGACGATGGAACCGTCAAATACCATCTCAACACCTCCAACGTCTATGAGGACCGTTGGCATATCAAGTCAACGGATGGTAGCGGCGAAGGCAACGGAAAGGCCGATGGTGCGCTGGAAACATGGGGAATGCGTGTTTTTCGTTATGTTGAGCTTCATGCTGCAAAGAGTGACGATTTCTATAACTCTGATTCTTGCGGTAATGATGATTCTGCTACACAAAATGACCAAACCATACAAGGTGGCGCGGAAGCTCGCTTCTTCTCTCGTGCGATGGATCGAGATGGTACAGAGGTGGCAGGATTCCATGGTGCAAATGATTCTTGGCTAAACATCTCCGAGCTCATTGATTCGGGGCAGTTTGAAGTCGAAGCTTCGGCGTTGGTTTATCCCAAGACGACAAGTGACGCCGATTTCTGTTCTTCAGATCAAACTCTGAACGACGTCTGGCGGCTTTGCGCTCACACCATCGATGCTTGCAACGGCAATATTTATGCGGATTCCTGGACCCGTGAGCGCGCCCCCTACGAGGCGGATGCATGGATTCAGCAGCAATGTCACTTTGCGCTTGATGATGCTCCGACGTTGGCTCGTTATACCGTCGATTATCTGATCGCTAACCGAACGTGGCCTACCGAATGGCCGATGTATCTGATTCTCGCGGTTTACGATTGGTGGATGCATACGGGCGAAGACTCGCAGGTGCAGGCTCAGTATAAGCGTCTTAAAACCTTGCTGCCGGAACGGTTCTGGAACGAGACCTTCGGCTTTATTGTCAAAGATCCCGGCGAATCGAGTCATACCGATGGCGACTTGGTTGACTGGCCGCAAAGCGAACGCGACGGTTTTGTTTTTGGCCGCGTGAACACCGTCGTCAATGCGTTGGCTTCGCAGGTGTATGCCGATATGGCAGGGATGGCGCGGGTCGTTGGTGAGAATGACGATGCCGAATTATTCGACACACGTTCAAAACGTATTCGCAAGGGTATCAATACTTGGCTTTACGACGAATCACAAGGTGCGTATTGCGACGGCCTTATCGACGTCCCTCAATCAGCAAATGGTAAATCAGGGATTTCGCATTGTCTGAAGCCGGAGAGTTCTCCGACAAATATCCCTCAAAAAATGGGCAATGAAAACGCAACAGAAAATCGACAGGGTTGGAATTCTGCCGATTCGGCCATTACCCAAACTGGTAATGATGCTGAACTCAGTCAATCAATCAGGGCCCTGCGTATCAACCATTGCTCGCTGCATGCTTCCGCATTTGCGCTCGCATTCGGACAGATTCCGGAAGAAGGGTTGTCAAAGGTGGCCGACTACTTGCGTTCGCGGGGGATGGCCTGCAGCGTCTATACGGCCGCGGTTTATCTCGACGGCCTCTATCGTGCCGGTTATGGAGCGGATGCCAATGCGCTGATTGCCGCTCCGGAAGGCCGCCGAACCTGGAGCAATATGCTTCACGCTCAAGGTGGCGGCACAATGGAGGCCTGGGACCCGGGCCTTAAGCCGAACCTCACCTACTCGCATCCCTGGGCTGCTTCGCCCGTCTATCTTCTGCCACAAGGTCTGCTTGGCGTCCGTCCGATTGAACCTGGTTATCGCACGTTCTTGGTCATGCCGCAGCTTGGCGACGTCCAAGAGGCTGAGGTAAAAGTCCCCGTTCGCTCCGGTACCATCGAGATCCACTGCCGAAAAGCAGGCAGTGGCATAATTTCGACGGCGATGGATTCAGTGGATTCTTCCGGACCTTCCGAGAATGTGGCTGCAGGTAAGGGGTGTCCGCAACTGGAGATCGACGTACCCAACGAGACGAAACGCCATAACCGTCCGGCACGGGGCGAGGGATGTCTGCAACTGGATATTGACGTGCCCCCAAATTGCAGCGCTCTGGTCGTTTTGCCTCCGCTGCGCGACGACTCGATTCAAGTCCGGCACGAACAGCTACATGATTGTGAGTTGCAGGTGCTGCACGACGGCTCGATGGGCATGGTCTTGGTCGACCACAAGCCCTGCGACGCCGAACAAATCACTGAGCCCAGATCCATCGCCGGCGTTCGTTGCCCGCCCAATTCATGGCTTCTGCCCCCACTCGAGTCCGGTCACCACACCATCAGAACCGTCGCTTTGCCAGATTGATTGACAGTGGTATCTACTTTTTTGCTTACAAAAGGCGGTATATCGGGCTTTTGAGCCGCGAAACCTGCACTCCCGTCAATCACGCGCGGCATAATGGGGCTATGACTGAAAACGCTACTGATTCAAGACCTGAACTGCCCAAAGACGTTCGTGTTCGCTTCTGTCCGTCACCGACTGGCACGCCGCATGTCGGCATGGTGCGCACCGCCCTCTTCAACTGGGCCGAGGCGCGGCATACGCACGGCACCTTCGTCTTCCGTATCGAAGACACCGACAACGTGCGCGACACCGAGGAAAGCTACAACCAGATCCTCGATGCCCTGAACTGGCTCCATCTCGACTGGGATGAGGGTATCAACGTCGGTGGCCCCGACGGCCCGTACCGTCAGTCCGAGCGCGGTGACATCTATAAGGACGTTGCCCAGAAGCTGCTCGATGCCGGCTATGCCTACGAGTCCTATTCCACCTCCGAGGAGATTCAGGCGCGTAACGTCGCCGCTGGTCGCCCCAAGGCCTTCGGTTACGACGGCTACGACCGCAACCTGACCGACGAGCAGAAGGCCGCGTTCAAGGCCGAGGGCCGCAAGCCCGCGCTGCGCATCAAGATGCCCGATGAGGATATCGCTTTCGACGATCTTATCCGCGGCCATATCGAGTTCAAGGCTGGCAGCGTCCCTGATTACGTCATCGTGCGCCCGAACGGTGACCCGCTTTACACGCTAACCAACCCGGTCGATGACGCGCTTATGCGCATCAACGTCGTGCTGCGCGGCGAGGACCTCCTGAGCTCCACGCCCCGCCAGGTCGTGCTCTACCGTTACCTGATGAAGCTTGGCATTGCCAAGGAGATGCCGCTCTTCGGCCACATGCCCTACGTCATGGGCAAGGGCAAGAAGAAGCTCTCCAAGCGCGACCCCGAATCCAACCTCTTCCTGCATCGCGAAAATGGCTTCATTCCCGAAGGCCTTTTGAACTATCTGGCGCTGCTTGGCTGGTCGATCGCACCCGACCGCGACGTCTTCAGTATGGACGAAATGGTCGAGAAGTTCGACATCCGTGACGTCAAGGCCAACCCGGCCCACTTCGACATCGACAAGGCCATCTCCATCAACGCCGAGCACATCCGCATGCTTGAGCCGCAGGACTTCCTCAACCGCTCCGTGCCGTACCTGCACCTCGACGGCGTGGTCTCCGCCGATTCCTGGGATGCGCTCACCGACCGCGAACGCACGATTCTCACCGCTGCCGCTCCGCTGGTTCAGCCGCGTGTACGTCTGCTTGGCGAGGTCGCTGGCATGGCCGGAAGCCTGCTGAGCGAGGCCGAGTACATCGAGCCGGAAGACGACGCTCGCAAGACTCTCAAGGACTCCGCCCCTGAGGTGCTCGACAAGGCCATTGCTGCGCTCGCTGAGGTTGACGAAGCCGATTGGAAGACCGACAACCTGCATGAGACGCTCAACAAGGCGCTGGTCGAGGACGGCGGTTTCAAGCCGCGTCTGGCGTTCGGCCCGGTGCGCGTGGCCATGTCCGGCCGTCGCGTCTCCCCGCCGCTCTTCGAGTCCATGGAGATTGTCGGCAAGCCGCTGACCCTCGCCCGTCTCAAGGGCTTGCGTGAGCATCTGTAAAGCAGGCGAAATCCATTAAGTGAGTTTTCGGTAAGGCACAACCCGGCGTTCGGCTTCAGGCGAAGTCAACACGCCGGGTTGCGCTTATTCGACCTTTCCTATAAACTACTAGTTTGTTGCCTTGGGAAGGGCAGCGATAAGTTAAGCCTCCATCGTCTAGCGGTCTAGGACTACGCCCTCTCACGGCGCCAACACCGGTTCAAATCCGGTTGGAGGTACGAAGTGCTATAGTTGCTTTCGGCTACAGCACCAAGCCAATTGGGGTATGGTGTAATTGGCAACACGGCTGATTCTGGTTCAGTTGTTCTTGGTTCGAGTCCAGGTACCCCAGCAAAGATGCAAAAGCCTCGCAGCTTTATAAGTTGCGAGGTTTTTTATTATTGTGGGATAATGTTCCAGTAATGAGGTAATGATGCTGGTGGTATTGGTGGGATTGTCAACGACACGAAGGTTGGAATCATGACTGAGCAGACACGCGGAACGCATGGTCTTTCGTCTAAGCCGAGGATTCAGCCTGTACAGGAGGGCGACACCCGGCCAGTTTCCGTCTCGGTGCGTCTCGGCCGCCTGCAGTTCCACGATTCCGGCAAGTTCCGCGTCCTGGTCTTGGCCGATATACAGGACGGCCCGAAGGTCAACAAAGACACCATCAAACTTATCGAAGCCGCGGTCGACAGCTCCCGGCCCGATATCGTCATTTTCTCCGGCAACCAGATTGCCGGCTACGACAAGGCGTACGCGAAGACCTTCCGTAAGCGTACGTGGACGCCGCAGAAATGGTCGATGGGTACAGCGGCGACAAACCAGCGCAACACCGAGCTCGAGCACACCCGAGAGCTTGCGCGGCAGGAGATTTCGCAGTTCCTCGCCCCGCTGATTGAGCGCCATGTTCCGTGGGCCGTGACCTACGGCAACCATGACTTCCAGTGTGGTCTTTCCAACGCGGAACTTGATGAGATCTATCGCGAATTTCCCGGTTGTCTGAACCCGGAGCCGCCCATCAAGCGTTCCGACCGGCCGCGCAAACAGCCTGGCAGCGGTCTGCCGGATCAGTACATCTATCCTTGCGAGGCGGGTACGTTTGTGCTCCCGGTCAGCGAGGACCACAAAAGCGACAATGTGCTCGGCCTGGTGATCTTCAATTCCGGCGATTACGGCAAGCTCGGCGGCTATGGCGCGCCCAGCCAGCGGGCGCTTGACTTCCTGAAAGTGGCCCCGAAGCTGGTCGGCGCCAAGTCGATTGTTTTCCAGCACATTCCGGTGCCGCAATATTACGATCTGCTCAAGGAGGTGCCGGCCACCGCCGCGCACGCTGTGGAGGGCTATCGCACGTTCGCCGGCCATAATTACGTCATCGACAAGTCCAAGACGCTGCCCGGCAGTTTCCTGGGGGAGGGCGTGAGCTGCCCCGACACCGATACCGGTGAATTCGATATCCTCAAGTCGACGGACGGCTATTTCGCGCTGCTGGCCGGCCACGACCACCGCAACCGGTTCGTCGGTACGACTGACGGTCTGACGCTTGTCGCCACGCCCACCTGCGGTTTCGGCTCCTACGGCCCGGCTCCGGCGCAGCGTGCGGCGCGTCTTCTTGAGTTCGACATCCGTCACCCTTATGAACCGCGCACCCAGCTGCTCGAGTTCGGCGACTTGGTCGGCAAATCGAGCTCGAACAAGGTCTACACCTACTCCCTTAATGGCGCTCCCGACGCCGCCAAAGAAGGCACGAACCTCCTGCGCCGCCCGCGTCTGCTTGCCCAGATTTTGCGCAAGATGCATCTGAAGAAATAGACGATAAGCAGCATAGGTGAAAATCGTTCTATATGGGGCTTCGATATTTCGTTTTATCTGCCGCTAAACTCGTCTGTGTCTATTTTGCCGGGCGTGTCTCGATTCATGCCTTTATTTTTCCGGGATTATCGCAGTTAATGTAACGTTTGCCTAATTTATTCAATGAGCGCTGGATGGAACGATATATTTATCGCTTGCGGCCGAATTTAAAACGAATAATTATGCAGTTATATGTAAAATTATTGCATAAATAACCATAAAATACTAATAACTTCACTATATATACAATATCAAATGAATATCAAGATTATCCTAAACGCCCAATAAAGACATGGCCGCAGACGGGTAAGAATCGGTTGGCTTGAATTTTTTGTCTGAATTTCCTAGCATTGCAACGTGCATTGTTGGTTTATGATGCATTTCACAAAACTAGGGGGAATTGTGAAAGATAATTTAAAGAAGAAGAAAAATACGGCAATCGGTTTACTTGTTGCCGTAGCGCTGTTGGCGGCACCGGTTGTCGCCTCTGCCGGTGAATCCGGTTATATCAATCTTGATGCTGGTCAAAGCAAAAGCGCGTCCGACTCGACGCGAGGTCCCGCGTCTCAGCCTTCAGGCCTGCGCACCCGTGGGGGATGCCTCGGCTCGGCTCCGGCGCAGAACGGGTTTGCCGGCTGGAGAAAGACGGTCGACAGCAACGGCGAATGCACGCTGACCATCACGGCGGACGCTTCCGGCAACAACGCCATGCCCAACAGCAGCGACGTCATTTCCGTCAGGACGATCTATGGGGTGACGATGCACCAGGTCGATCCAACGGTGGACCACATCGTCTTTCAGGGCCCGAACAAGACCAAGCTGAACAACACCGCGGCGCAGTATTTCCACGGATATAGCAACAGCGGCGGGTTCAAGACCTTCGCCTCCAACGGCGCCGTCGATACATCCGCAGTGACCAATATGAACAGCATGTTCTCGTCCGATTACGCGATGACGTCGTTGGATGTCTCCGGTTTCGACACCTCGAACGTGACCAATATGAACAGCATGTTCGCCACCAACAACAACATGCAGCTGACCACGATCAAGGGCCTGACCGATTTCCATACCCAGAATGTCACCGACATGGGTGCGATGTTCTATGGTTCAAGATACAGAACCTTGGATGTCTCCAGCTTCGACACTCAGAAAGTCACCTCGATGGGTTCGATGTTCCTGTACGATGGGTTCCTGACCTCCATTGTCGGCCTGGATCATTTCAGCACCCCGGCTTTGACCAACACAAGTTTCATGTTTGACCACGTCGCCGCGCAATCGTTGGATCTTTCGAGCTTCGATACCTCTCATGTGACCAATATGCAATCCATGTTCACTGACGCGAAGGGACTGAATTCCGTCAAAGGTCTGGAAAAACTCAACACCTGCAAGGTAACGAATATGGGTCAGATCTTTACCGGAACCGGATTTACCTCTTTGGACCTGTCCGGTTGGGACACGGTCAACGTACAAGGGCAGCAGGGAGTGGCTCTTCCATCCGGACTCCAGAAATTGACGATTGGAGTGAGGGGCACACCTGATCCCTATCCCGGGCAGTACAAGTCCCTTCAGGTCAATGGCCTTCCCGAAGCGAATAATGGTCTTGAAAAAAACGGCTATACCGGCAAGTGGGTCAAGGTCGTTGACGCGCCTGTTGCCAGCAATGACGCCCTGAAAGACAATGAATATAATTCCGCAGCCGATTTGGTGAAGGCCATCAACATCTTTTCGCGCACCCCGATTCCGGCAGTGACCTACGTTTGGGAGAATTACCGCGATATCAATGCGAAAGTGACGGCTCCGAGCGACAAGTACAAGGTCGACGGCAGCAATTCGACCTTGCGTAGTCGCGGTTATTCTGCGAACGTTCCGCAGAGCGACGGCACTTCCAAGTTGGTAGAGCGTTTCGCGCCGATGGCGTTGCCTGCCGGACCTACCAATCTTCGTTACGCCAATGGCGGCCATGCTTCACATGATTACACGTTTGCCGGCTGGAAGGATGCCGCAACCAATACATCGTATGCCGCGGGCGATTCCGTGACTCCGGCTGAGAATGATACGAGCGTCACCTCTGCGTGGACGCTGGTCCGCGACGCCAGTGCTCTGAACGACGAGATCGTCCAGGACGCCAAGCTGGTTCAGGCCGATTACACGCCGGCAACCTGGACCACCTTCAAGAAGGCGCTGGATGCTGCGAATGCCGTGCTCGATGGCAGTGGCAACCAGAGCGAGGTTGATAAGGCCTTGAGTGCTTTGCAGTCCGGCCACAGCGGCCTTGAAGTTCTGCCCAACAAACTGGGCCTCACTACGCTGCTTGATATGGCCAATGCCAAGCACCAGGCCGATTACCGTCCATCCACGTGGACCGCTCTGGTCAATGCCATAGTCAGTGCGAACACGGTCAATGCCAATGCAAACGCGACGCGCGGTGACGTCAACGCTGCGCAGACCGCGTTGAAGAAGGCCATCGACGGGCTCGTGTTGAAAGCCGACAAGAGCAGTTTGGGTGTGCTGATCGGCAAGGCTTCGGCTGCGCATCAGAGCGATTACACTGCTGCTTCCTGGAAGCCGTTGGTTCGGGCGTTGAGTGATGCCAAAGCCGTGATGGGCGATGCAGATGCCACGCAACAGAACGTCAATGACGCTCAAGCCAAGTTGCTTGATGCGTTCACCGGTCTTGACAAGCCTGCGAAGGTGGTTGAGAAGCCGGTGGAGAAGCCTGGCAACAACGGCCAGTCCGGCCAGTCCGGTAATAACAGCCAGCAGAGCAACAGCAACGCGGCTTCGTCGAACCAGCCGGTCCAGACCAGCGGCAATAACGGCAACGCCGCAAACGGTGCTCCTGCCGCGCAGCCCGCAGCGCAACCGCAAACGACGGTGAACCGGATTGTGGTCCAGCGTCCCGTGATTGCTCCCGCGCCCGTGCTTGGCGCTAAGCCTGACAGCAGTCAGAACAATTCCGGCGCCACCGGCAACGACACCGTCAAGGAACCCAAGAAGAAGGATTCCGGCAAGTACGTCTGCAAGACGGATACGGGCAATTACGTCACCCTGAGCGGTTGGCTTGAGCCTGCTTCGTCGATGGGTCTGCCGCGTTGCTCGGTGCACCAGTTCGCGCCCGAGACTTCCAGCGCGCCCAAGACGCAGTTCAACTGGTGGATCATCGTGGCCTTGGTATTCATCGTCGCCACTGCTATACTCGCGGTCCAGTACTACCGCAGCGAGCATTCGCAAGAGTCGAAGGTGGCTACTTCCCAGCACGCGCAGCAGCGCTGATCGGTTCGACGCTCGAAAGTTCGCCAGCCGATAGTATCTAGCCAGTAGTGGCTGCCCGCCCGAATACGATTTCGAGTTGAGCGGCCACTATTTTTATGTCTGAAAATGGCTTGATAAAGCGCCATCGCGCTGTCTACTAGTAAGTTATGGTATTTCCTACTTTCGGATTATGGTATTCCTTACTTACGGATTATGGGAAAACAATGATATAAATTATCAGATTCGATTATATGTTCTAGAATTTGGTTGAAATTAAATCCGGCCAAACCTATCATGATCGTTTCGCGAAGCATGTCCGCAAAATTGCCGGCGATTTAGGGGTTTCGCAGGATCATCAGTGGGTCGTCTCGCGTGTCGAGTCCAGCTACACGTCCAACGGAGTAAACGTGTGCACCGCCAAGGACTGGCTGCTCAGATAAGTGGGGGTTATAGGCCAGTAACCTAAATGACCTGTAAATCGCGCGGAAGCCGGGCCCCACGCCAACGCAGGGACATCCGGCTTCCACTTCCGTACCTCCTCGAAGGCAGGCATAGCCTCAGCATATCGGATGACGGGGAACCGCGCAACCTGCGCACGAGTATTGCGCCGCAGGTATGTGGCGGTATCTGACCTCATAGAGCAGGTTCTATAACACAAAAGTAGGGGCCCGAATCCGAAGATCCGAACCCCTACTAGCCCTTTTCTGTCGCCTGCGAACGACCAATCGCATCCCTGAAAGAATGCATGAAGCCAATAAATTAATTGAATTATCATTAATCCCGCTGGCACGGGGTCTGATACGTTCTGAGGCTTTTCAACCTCAACGCCAATCGTATCGGGCGTCAGCTTCGTTTAACGCGAGGGCCACACGCGGAGGACTGCGGAACGACCATCCCGAGGCCTCAGAAACCACTATACGCCATTCGAGCATTTTGCAGGTCGAAGCCCCGGCGGAATTGAAAGAGCTGCTTTGCTTGATATCCTGTTATTCAGGCGTTTTTCTTGCGGAATAACAATGCGGAGAGCTTGTGCTTCCCGCTCACCATTTTTACAGCGTCCTCGTAAGCCTTTCGCATCTCGGGGTCTTTCAGGTTATTGGGATCTATGACCTTGTTGAGGCTCGGGGCGATTCTACTGCCGCTCGTCTTGTTCATTGTTGTTGGTCAAACCAGAACATTTAAGTAAGTGCAATATTCCGGAATGGCAGTCATCGCCTTCTCTCCCTGCTATCTTCTCTGATTTCATTTCAGGCTACGTTTTACTTCAGACATGGAAGTCGACGGGGATAAAATCTCGTATTTTGCCTATAGCCCACGTTTTGGGTGTTCGGCGTGTCTAATTATTTTGTCGGGGAATTTTTCGAAAAAAATTTTCGGAATTTTCTTAAAACGTTATACATGGGCAGGTTGGTGGAAGACAGTCGGATGGTGGGGTAGTGAGTGGGAAGATGTGGCGTGGGTGGTTGAAGTATTGCAATGCAAGGCGTCCGGGGTGAGATAGACGGTCCGGGGAACGGTGCTGCTGTTGTTTTGCAAATCAATGATTATTGTCTGAATATAAAAATCCGAAGAGTCGTATTAAACGTTTGAAAAAGGAAATTGTGTTTTGTTAATTGGGCAGAAATGCGGTGCTCGTGTCGTGGTCGTGTTACAGTTTTGCGTGTCTGAAGTGTAGTTCCGCGTCGGGGTGGTTTGCGGTGCGGGTGTTCCTACTGGTACAGGGAGAAGAAGGATGATGTCTTGTTTTACAAAGTGGTTGCGCGGTTTGCGTGACTTTGCCTCGCATCGCGGGGGGGGGGTGCGTTTAGGGCTCTAGTTTGCCTTGTGGCGGGTGTGGCGATGGTGCTGCCCGGCACGGCGACAGCGGTCGAGCCCGAGAGCGGACAGGCCTCCGAGCAAACGCAATCCCAACAATCTACTTCACCCGAGCAGGGTCAGGCAGCGTCGCCTGAACAGTCGCAATCGGCCCAGTCTCAACAGTCGCAGAAGGGGCAGAAGACTGCTGAATCTTCGAAATCTGCCAAGCAAGGCAAGAGTGGTGTTTCCGCGAAGGGCGGCTTGCAGCCGCGCGGTGGTGGTATGGTTGTCGGCCCGCAGAGCGTTTGCACGCCCGGTACGAGCACGTTCCTACAGTGCTTCACCGATACCTATGGCGATAGCGCAGGTTCGGTGGTGAATGCCGTTGCTTATTCATTAAGACCGCCACAATATGTTAACTCTCATGGTGCCGCTGGTCCTAATATTTTTGCTGTAGTTACCCAGCAGATGCTGGACAGCATCACCAGCCTCAGTCTCCATAACGGGCCGATCGATGATCTTGGGAACATCCGTTATATGCACAACCTGCAGTCGTTGGACACGAACGACAACCGTGACGCGTCCTTCACCGATTTGTCGGGCCTGTCGGGCCTGTCGAACCTGCGGACGCTTGTCATACACCGGGCGGGTGTCACCGATTTCTCCCCGTTGGGGGGCCTGTCCCTTTCTTATTTTTCTGTCAGCCAGCAGGTGCGCCGTGAGGCGGCTTACGATGACGGACAGTATGTGACGTTGTCGACGGCGGACGTGAAGAACGCCGACGGCTCGTATGTCACCCCGACCAACATCAGCTACGGCGGCGTGTACGATTCCGCCGCCCATGTGGTGCGCTGGCCTACCGGCACCACTGGTCCTCAGTTCAGCTTCGCCGATACTGTGCCGATTGCGGGTGTCTTGCCCTCCGGCATAGTCGTGGGCAACTCGGTGACGCATGTCACTGGTCATCCGACGGTACGCTTTGATTCGCAGGGCGGTAGCATCGTGCCGGACCAGGAGGTGCCGTGGGGCGGTACTGCGCATGCCCCGGCGAACCCGACCAAGACCCATTACATGTTCGAGGCCTGGCATACGGGTAGCTCGACAGGTCCGGTTTATGATTTCGGTACCGCATGCAGCAGCGCGACGCCTTTGACGTTGTATGCCTCGTGGGTTCCGGCCCATTACGATGTCACGTTCGATCTGAACGGCGGCACGTGGAACGGCACGCCGCAGGGTGCGGTCTCCACGGCGTATGACGCTATGATCTCCGAGCCGTCGAATCTCTCGCATCTGAAGGCCCCGGTGCACAAGCAGCGCAGCGGCTGGCAATATCGGAAGACCGATAGCACTGATAATTGGGCGGCGTTCACGTTCGGCTCGACCCACATGCCGGATTACGCCATCACCATCCGGCCGACTTGGGAGGCTATCCCGCGCCACGTGACCTATGACAAGAATGGCGGCTCGTGGTCGGACATGCCCGCTTCTCCTGTTCGTGTGGATGAAGATGACATGGTGTCCCAGCCGAGCCTGACCGATTTCGCGCCTCCGAGCAACAAGCATCAGGATACGGCTACGAGTGGCTGGGAGTATCGCAAGACGGGTGCCCCCTCCACTGATCCTTGGCTGGAGTTCAAGTTCGGTGTGACGCATGTGCCGGCTTATGACATTACGGTTCGTCCGAAGTGGGTGACCGATCAATATAACGTGAGCTATGCGACCGGCGATGGTGCTTCGTGGTCTTCGATGCCTTCGGGTTCGACGGCGTACGACTATGGTTCGACGATTCCGACGGAGCCCCCGACGACGGGTATGACGGCCCCGGCGCACAAGCATCGCGACGGCTGGGAGTATAAGGCCTCGACCGGCGGCTGGCAGACGTTCACGTTCGGCGCCCTTGGCACCGGCACGGAGATTCCCGCCTCGAACATCACGATCCGCCCGAAGTGGGTCATGGACCAGTTCAACGTTTCCTATGAGCAGGGCGAGGCCACGTGGGCTCCTGTGCCCGCTCCAGCGCCGTATGATTACGGTTCGACCATCGCCAACGCTCCTGCGACCACGGGCATCAGCTTCCCGGCGCACAAGCATCAGGATGGCTGGCAGTATCGCAAGACCGGCAGCAGCGACGAATGGGTAACGTATACCTTCGGCAGCACCACCCTTCCGGCTTACCCCATCACAATCCGCCCGCACGTGGTGTGGGATTCCTATGACGTCAAGTACGAGGCCGGCGAAGCCATGTGGGGTTCCGTGCCTTCGGGTACGACCTCGCACGACTATGGTTCGACCATCGCTACGGCCCCGAACACCACGGGCATCACCTTCCCGACGCACAAGCACCAGGACGGTTGGGAATACCGCGAAACCGACGGCTCCGGCACCTGGGACACGTTCACGTTCGGTACGGGCGGTTCCGCCACCACGATTCCGGCGCACGATATCACGATTCGCCCGCATGTGGTCTATGACAAGTACCAGGTGCGCTACGAGGACGGCGGCGGCACCTGGGCCTTGATGCCTTCCGGCACCACCTCTTACGATTACGGCTCCACCATTGCGAACGAGCCGAACATCACGGGCATCACTGCTCCGAGCCACAAGCATCGTAACGGCTGGGAGTATCGCGAGACCGGCGGCAGCGGCGAATGGGATACGTATACGTTCGGTTCGACCACGCTTCCCGACCACAACATCACGATTCGCCCGAAGTGGGTGTTCGACCAGTACGCTGTTTCCTACGAGACCGGCGATGCTAATTGGCCGAGCGTGCCGCCGACCGCGACGCAGTATGACTATGGCTCAACCATCGCCAATCCGCCGGCAACCGGCGACCTGACCATTCCGGCGCACAAGCATCGTGACGGTTGGGAGTATCGCAAGACCGGCAGCAGCGACAGCTGGGTGAAGTTCACGTTCGGCACGGGCGGCTCGGCCACCACGATCCCGGACCATCCCATCACCATCCGTCCTCGCGTGCTTTCCGACCAGTACGACGTGTCGTATGAGGCGGGCCCCGGCGCGACATGGGGTTCCATGCCGACGGGTACGACTTCCTATGATTACGGTTCGACCATTCCCAGCGCGCCTGGCACGGGTGACCTGACCAAGCCGACGCACAAGCACCAGTCCGGCTGGGAGTATCGCGAGACCGGCAGCAGCGCCAGCTGGGAAACGTATATCTTTGGCGCCACCACACTTCCCGCGCACAACATCACGATTCGTCCGAAGTGGGTTATGGACCAGTTCGACGTCTCCTACGAGCAAGGCGAGGCCACGTGGTCCGGCGTGCCTACGGGTTCGACGGCGTACGACTATGGCTCGACCATCGCGTCTGCGCCTTCGACCATGGGCATCACTTTCCCGGCGAACAAGCGCCAGGACGGTTGGGAGTTCCGTGAGACCGGCAGCATGGCCGCGTGGACCACGTTCACGTTCGGCACTGGTGGCTCGGCCACCACGATTCCGGATTATGCCATCACGATTCGTCCGCACGTGGTGTGGAATTCCTATGACGTCAAGTACGAGGCCGGCGAGGCCACGTGGTCCGGCGTGCCAACGGGTACGACCGCTCACGACTATGGCTCGACCATCGCGTCTGCCCCGAACACCACGGGCATCAGTTTCCCGGCGCATAAGCACCAGGACGGTTGGGAGTTCCGAGAGACCGGCAGCAGCGACTCGTGGACCACGTTCACCTTCGGTACGGGCGGTTCCGCCACCACGATTCCGGCGCACAACATCACGATTCGCCCGCATGTGGTCTTTGACCAATACACGGTGACCTACCAGCGCGGCGAGGCGACCTCGTGGGCCGGCATGCCCGCGGCCACGCGCTACGATTACCATTCGCAGCTGACCGTTCCGGGCACCTCGGATCTGATGGCCCCGCAGCACAAGCACGCGAAGGCCTGGCAGTATTCGCAGGACAACGGCGCGAACTGGGATTCGTTCACGTTTGGCACCACCCCGGTGCCGGCGCATGACATCCTGATCCGTCCGACGTTCGCGTGGGACCAGTACAACGTGTCCTACGAGACGGGCGACGCCAGCTGGCCTGGCGTGCCGCCGACCGCGACCGCGTACGACTACGGCTCAACCATCACCAACGCTCCAGGCACCGGCGACCTGACGGTTCCGGCGCACAAGCACCGTGACGGCTGGGAATATCGCGAGACCGGCAGCAGCGCCCCGTGGGCGAAGTATACCTTCGGCTCGACCACGCTTCCGGACCACAACATCACGATTCGTCCGCGCGTGGTCTCCGATCAGCACGACGTTTCCTATGAGGCCGGCTCCGGCGCGACATGGGGTTCCATGCCGCCGGGCACGACCGCGTATGATTACGGCTCCACCATCGGTTCCGTGCCTGGCACGGGCGACCTGAACGCGCCTTCGCACAAGCAGCAGTCCGGCTGGGAGTACCGCAAGACGGGCAGCAGCGATGACTGGGTGACATATACGTTCGGCGCCACCACGCTTCCGGATTATGACATCACGATTCGCCCGCATTGGATCTGGGTGAAGTACAACGTGTCGTATGAGCAAGGCGACGCGACGTGGGCTTCCACGCCTGCGACTGCGGGCCACGACTATGGTTCGACCATCGCATCCGCCCCGAACACGACGGGCATCACCTTCCCGGCGCATCATCATCAGGATGGCTGGCAGTATCGCGAGACCGGCAGCATGGCCCCGTGGGCGACGTTCACGTTCGGCACCGGCGGCTCGGCCACCACGATTCCGGACCATGCCATCACGATTCGCCCGCACGTCGTCATCGACCAGTTCACCGTGAGCTATTCCAGCGGCGACGCGACATGGTCTTCCGTGCCGACTGGCACCACGCAGCACGACTATGGTTCCACCATCGCCTCGGCTCCGCCTACCACTGGTCTCACTGTTCCGGCGCACAAGAACTGGAACGGCTGGGAGTATCGCGAAACCGGCGGCAGCGGCAGCTGGAACGCGTTCACGTTCGGCGTCACCACGATTCCGGATTACAACATCACGATTCGTCCGCATGTGGCTTTCGACCAGTACCGCGTGGGTTATGAATCGGGTACGGGTGCCTCGTGGGCCACGATGCCGACGGGCACGACTCTGCACGACTATGGCTCCATCATCGCGTCGGCCCCGCTGACCTCCGGTATCGTCGCTCCGGCGCACAAGCACCAGGACGGCTGGGAGTATCGTGCTTCCTCCGGCGGCTGGCAGAGCTATACGTTCGGCTCCACCACGATGCCTGATTCGGACATTACGATTCGCCCGAAGTGGGTTGCCGACAAGTTCCCCGTTTCCTACGAGCAGGGCGAAGCCGCATGGGCTTCCGTGCCGCCGACCCCGACGCAGTATGACTACGGTGCGACCATCCCGTCCGCACCGAACACGACGGGCATCAGCTTCCCGGCGCATAAGCATCAGGACGGCTGGGAGTACCGTGCGACCGGCAGCAATGACACATGGGCGACGTTCACGTTCGGTTCGACTCAGATCCCGGACTACGCCATCACGATTCGTCCGCATGTGGTCTTCGATCAGTACCGCGTGGGTTATGAAGCGGGTACGGGTGCCTCGTGGGGCTCAATGCCTACGGGCACGACCCTGCACGATTACGGTTCCGTCATCGTGTCCGCGCCTCCTACCGGTGACTTGACCGCCCCGACCAATATGCATCAGGACGGCTGGCAATACCGCGCTTCGTCCGGCGGCTGGCAGGACTATACGTTCGGCTCCACCACGATGCCCGATTCGGACATCACGATTCGCCCGAAGTGGGTTGCCAACCAGTACCGGGTCAACTATGAGGCCGGTGACGGCGCGACATGGTCCACCATGCCAACGGGTACGACCCCGTACGACTATGGTTCCACTATCCCGACGCCTCCGTCGACCTCCGGTATCGTCGCCCCGACGCACAAGCGTCAGGACGGCTGGGAGTACCATCGCGCCGGCAGCAGCGCCGCATGGACCGACTTCACGTTCGGCACGGGCGGCTCGGCCACCACGATTCCGAACTACAACATCACGATTCGTCCGAAGTGGGTGTTCAACAAGTACGGCGTGTCCTACGAGACCGGTGACGCGACATGGCCCGGTGTGCCGTCCACCACGACGCAGCACGACTATGGTTCCGTCATCGCCTCGGCCCCGCCCACCGGCGACCTGACCGTCCCGGCGCACAAGAACTGGAACGGCTGGGAGTACCGCGAGACCGGCAGCAGCGCCTCGTGGACGACGTTCACGTTCGGCGTGACCACGATCCCGAACCATGCCATCACCATCCGGCCTCACGTGCAGTGGGACCAGTACCAGGTCTCTTACGAGGCGGGAGACGGCGCAAGCTGGCTTTCCATCCCCGCCGTGAGCCCGTATGACTACGGTTCGAAGATTTCGTTGGCCCCCGGCACCGGCGACCTGACCAACCCGGCGAACAAGCACCAGGATGGTTGGGAGTTCCGCAAGACCGGCAGCAGTGACGAATGGGCGAAGTACACGTTCGGCACCACCACGCTTCCGGCGCACGATATCACGATTCGTCCGCATTGGGTGACCGACCAGTATGCGGTTGGTTACGAGTCCGGCGACGGTGCGACGTGGCCAGGCAGGCCTACGGGCACGACCGCGTATGACTACGGTTCCACCATTGCGAACGCCCCGTCTGTTTCGGGCATCACGGCCCCGAGCCACAAGCATCGTGACGGCTGGGAGTACCGCGAGACCGGCAGCAGCGCCCCGTGGACGACGTTCACGTTCGGTACCGGCGGCTCCGCCACGACGATTCCGGCGCACAACATCACGATTCGACCGCATTGGGTGACCGACCAGTTCGACGTCTCCTACGAGGCCGGCGCTGGCGCGACATGGAGCCTGATGCCTAGCGGCACCACAGCCTATGACTATGGTTCCACCATCCCGAATGCTCCGTCTGTTGCGGGTATCGTGGCCCCGAGCCACAAGCATCAGTCCGGCTGGGAGTATCGCGAGACGGGCAGCAGTGACGACTGGGCGACGTATACGTTCGGTTCGACCACGCTTCCCGACCACAACATCACGATTCGCCCGAAGTGGGTCATGGACCAGTTCGATGTCGGTTACGAAGCCGGCGAGGCGACTTGGTCCGGCGTGCCGACGGGTACGACCGCGCATGACTATGGTTCGACCATCGCTTCCGCCCCGTCGACTTCCGGCATCAGCTTCCCGGCGCACAAGCACCAGGATGGCTGGGAGTATCGCGAAGCCGCCAGCAGCGCTCCGTGGGTGACGTTCAAGTTCGGCACCGGCGGTTCGGCCACCACGATCCCGGATCATGCCATCACGATTCGTCCGCACGTGGTTTCCGACCAGTTCAACGTCGGTTACGAGACCGGCGAAGCCACGTGGTCCGGCGTGCCCGGAAGCACGACCGCCTACGACTACGGTTCCGTCATCCCGAACGCCCCGAGCACTGCGGGTATCAGCTTCCCGGCGCACAAGCATCAGGACGGCTGGCAGTTCCGCAAGACGGGCAGCAGCGATGAGTGGGCAACGTATACGTTCGGTTCGACCACGCTTCCGGCCTACGACATCACGATTCGTCCGCATGTGGTCTTGGACCAGTTCAACGTGGGCTATGAGCTCGGCGATGCCACTTCATGGACGTCGATCCCGCTCGGCACCACTGCGTATAACTACGGTTCCACGATCTCCATGGCTCCCGGTGTCGGCGACCTGACCGCTCCGGCGCATAAGCGCCAGGACGGTTGGCAGTTCCGCAAGGCTGGCAGCAGTAATCCATGGGCGACGTATACGTTCGGTTCGACCACGCTTCCGGCCTACGACATCACGATTCGTCCGCGCATCGTCTTCGACAAGTTCAACGTGAGCTACGAGAACGGCGGCGGCACGTGGGCTGTGATGCCATCGACTCCGGTCGCGCACGACTACGGTTCGACGATCTCCAGTGAACCGAACACTACGGGCATGACCGCTCCGTCGCACAAGCATCACTCCGGCTGGGAGTATCGCAAGACTGGCAGCAGCGACACATGGGTTGCGTTTGAGTTCGGCACCGGCGGTTCCGCCACGACCGTTCCCGACCATGCCATCACGATTCGTCCGCACTGGGACTGGGATCAATACAACGTGTCGTATGCGGCCGGCCAAGCCACTTGGTCCTTGATGCCGACGACTCCGACCGCCTATGACTACGGTTCGACCATCGCAACGGCCCCGAACACTGCGGGTATCAGCTTCCCGGCGCATAAGCACCAGGACGGCTGGGAGTATCGCAGGACCGGCGGCAGCGGCGACTGGGCCAGGTACACGTTCGCTTCCACGACGCTTCCGGATTATGCCATCACGATCCGCCCGCGTGTGGTCTTCGACCAGTACCGTGTCAGCTATCAGCAAGGCGACGGCACATGGGCTTCCATGCCCGGCGGCACCACCCTGCACGACTACGGCTCCACCATCGCGACGGCTCCTGTCACCACAGGCCTTACGGCCCCGGCGCATAAGCACCATGCCGCGTGGGAGTATTCGCAGGACAACGGCGCAAGCTGGGCCGACTACACGTTCGGATCCACCGCGATGCCGGCGCATGATATCATCATCCGCCCGACCTTCGCGCTCGACCAGTACCGTGTGGGCTACCAGCTCAACGGCGCCACGTCGTGGGGCTCGATGCCTGGGGTGTCGCGCCACGACTATGGTTCCGTCATTGCTTCGGCCCCCGGCACCGTCGACCTTGCTGCTCCGGCGCACAAGCACCAAAGCGGCTGGGAGTACAAGACCACGTCCGGCGGCTGGCAGGCCTTCACGTTCGGCACGACCACGATCCCGGCTTCGGATATCACTATCCGTCCGACCTTCGCGCTCGACCAATACAACGTGACGTACGATGTCGACGGCGGCAGCTGGGCGGCCATGCCCGGCGCGTCCCCGCACGACTACGGTTCGACCTTGGCCGAGCCTGCCGGCGGGTACACCAAGACCGGCTTCCTGCCTCGCGGCTGGGAGTATTCCACCAACGGCACGGATTGGAACGCGTTCACGTTCGCCGGTGTCCATTCAACGGGCACCACGATTCCTGCGCACGACATCACGATCCGTCCGGTCTGGAAGGCGCAGCTGACCATCACGTTCGACGTCGAGGGCGGTAGTGCAATTGCTCCGCGTATCGTCGCCGAGGGTGACAAGTTCGGACAGCTGCCTACGCCGACCCGTACCGGCTACCGTTTCGACGGCTGGTTCGTGGAGAGCATGCTGCGCAGCCTGGTGCCGTATGACCCGAATGCGACTATCTCCGGCAACGTCACCGTGGTGGCGCAGTGGACGAAGATTGCGCCTCCGGCCCCGAGTAATCCTGTGGTGACGACTCCGCCGAGCTCCGGCTGGCTTGAAACGCCCGAGGGCCACCAGTGGCTGCCATCGCAAGAGGGTCAGCATTGGCTCAGCACTCCTCAGGGTCATCAGTGGGTCTCCAGCGATCCGGGCCACGCCTGGCTCCAGACGCCACAAGGCCATAGCTGGCTTAACACCCCGAATGGCAGTGCATGGCTCGCTACGCCTGGCGGCCACCAGTGGCTGGGCACGAAACCGGGTCAGATTTGGGTCTCTTCGGCTCCGGGTCTTGCTTGGCTGAATACGCCGGCAGGACAGGATTGGCTGAAGACTCCAGAGGGTTATGCTTGGCTTGCTACGCCTGAGGGCCAAAAGTGGCTCGCGTCTCGGCCGAAGCCGAAGGTCGTGGCGACCACCGGCTCGGCAGTTGCGGTGCCGATGGGCCTGATGGTGTCCGCCATGATCATGGCGCTCGGTCTGCAGATTATTTGCAGGCGTCGCCGTGGCGAGTAATTAAATACTGGCCGCGCCCCACACACCCAACCTAGGCGCGGCCTCAGCTGGCAGCTGCATCCTGCCGGCTCTTCTAGGGCCGGGCATTGTCTGAAGGAATCGGGGTTCTGCCCCTTGTATTCCCGAAGACAGTGCCCGGCTTTCTTTATTCTTACGCTGGCATCGAGAGGGAAGACCCGAATCGGTTGCCGTTGCCGAGCCATATTTTCGGTGTTTTATCGGTTGACCGAAGAATTGATATGTAAAAATCCGTGTGATCATAACATGTGGTCACACGGATTTTATGTATATATATGGTCTATATGTTGGTTACCGGCCGGCGCTGGCCTTCATCAGGGCGTCGGTCAGGTATTTGCCGCCGGCCATAACGTACGGGGCATAGCGGCGACCGGGGGAGGGACCCATGCGGCCGGAAGGGCCGGAAATGGAGATGGCGGCGATGACCTGGCCCGAGGAGTTGCGGATCGGCGCTGAGACCGAGCAGACGCCTTCCTCGCGTTCGTTGACCGAATCGGCCCAGCCGCGGCGACGGACGGTTGCCAGCGTGGAAGTCGTGAATTTGGCGTGACGCAGGCCCTGATGCAAACGCTCGGAATCCTCCCAGGCGACGAGTATTTGCGCGGCGCTGCCGGCCTGCATGGAAAGCATGGCGCCGACCGGGATGGAATCATGTAGTCCGCTGGCGCGCTCGACGGCAGCGATGCAGACACGCTGGTCGCCTTGACGGCGATAGATCTGTGCGGATTCGCCGGTGCGGTCGAGAAGTGTCTGAAGAATCGGTCCGGCGGCGGTCAGCAGTCGGTCTTCGCCGGCGGCGGTGGCCAGTTCGGCGAAACGCGAGCCCAGAATGAAGCGGCCATGTTGGTCACGCAAAACGAAACGATGACGTTCCAGCGCAATGGCCAGACGATGTGCGGTAGGCCGCGCAAGGCCTGTGGCTGCGACGAGTTGACCTAGAGTGGACGGCCCGCTTTCGAGGGCCTCAAGAATCTTGACTGTCTTATCGAGGACCCCGACCCCGGAATGAATCTCGTCATGAATAGGGGCGCGATTCGAATTTTGGGCAGCATTGCCGGTTGCTTGGGGCGCGCGTGAGGCCCGCGCCGCTTGGGGATCCTTTGATAGTGAGTCCATATATGAATATTATACAGTGGGGTCTATCATTTCATTCATCTCACGATATGGAACAAAGATGTCCATATTGTTGACAAACGCCGATACTCGGAAATGCACATCACCATAAAAATCCGCGTGGCTGAAGTATTGACGGAGAGGCGGCTCCAAAACCAACGATAGGAGGTCGTATGGCAAGCACATTGGCTGAAAAAGTCTGGGCCGATCACCTGGTGTACCAGGGCAAAGACGGTGCACCGGACCTGATCTATATCGACCTCATGCTCATGCACGAGGTCACTAGTCCGCAGGCGTTCGAGGGCCTGCGACTGGCCGGGCGCAAGCCGCGCCACACTGACCTGCTCATCGCCACCGAAGACCACAACACGCCTACGGTCGACATCGACAAGCCGAATCCGGACGAAACCTCCGCCAAACAGCTGAGCACGTTGGAGAAGAACTGCAAAGAATTCGGGGTGCTGCTGCATCCGCTTGGCGACGCCGACCAGGGCATCGTCCATGCCTTCGCGCCGAATCTCGGCTTGACGCAGCCGGGCATGACCATCGTCTGCGGCGATTCGCATACTTCCACGCACGGCGCGTTCGGGGCGCTGGCGTTCGGCATCGGCACCAGCGAGGTCGAGCACGTGATGGCTACACAGACCTTGTCGTTGAAGCCGTTCAAGACCATGGCCGTCAACGTCGAAGGCGAGCTGCCCGAAGGCGTCACGGCCAAGGACATCATCCTGGCCATCATTGCCAAGATCGGTATCGGCGGCGGGCAGGGCCACGTCATCGAATACCGCGGTTCCGCGATTCGTTCGCTTTCCATGGACGCGCGCATGACTATCTGCAATATGTCCATCGAGGCCGGTGCCCGCGCTGGCATGATCGCCCCCGACGAGACCACTTTCGAGTACCTGAAGGGCCGCCCGTACGCTCCGACCGGCGAGATGTGGGACAAGGCCGTGGCCTATTGGAAGACGCTCAAAACCGACGACGACGCGAAATTCGACAAGGAAGTCACCATCAACGCGGCTGACCTTTCGCCTTACGTCACCTGGGGTACCAACCCCGGCCAAGGCGCGCCGATTTCCGCTGACGTTCCCGATCCGGCTGATATCGCCGACGCCGAGCAGCGTCAGGCCACGCAGTCCGCGCTGGACTACATGGGCCTCAAGCCTGGAACGCCGATCAAGTCGATTCCGGTGGACACCGTCTTCATTGGCTCCTGCACCAACGGCCGCATTGAGGATCTTCGTGCCGCCGCATCGGTGATGAAGGGCCATCACAAGGCCGATTCCATCCACCGTGTGCTGGTCGTGCCGGCCTCGTCTCGTGCTCGCCTGCAGGCCGAGGACGAAGGGCTTGACAAGATCTTCAAGGACTTCGGCGCGGAATGGCGTAACGCCGGCTGCTCGATGTGCCTCGGGATGAACCCGGACAAGCTCGTTCCTGGTGAACGTTCGGTTTCGACTTCGAACCGCAACTTCGAAGGTCGCCAGGGCAAGGGCGGGCGCACGCACTTGGCTTCGCCGCTGGTCGCCGCCGCTACCGCCATTCGCGGCACGATTTCCAGCCCCGCTGACCTGTGAGGCTCTCGACGATTTACTCGTCCGTAATAGGAACAATTCGTTTTTAACTTTTAGAAGGTTTATCGATTATGGAGAAACTTACGCAGGTCACCGGCGTCGGCGTTCCGCTTCGGCGCTCGAACGTCGACACCGACCAGATTATTCCGGCCGTCTTTTTGAAGCGCGTCACCAAGACCGGCTTCGAGGACGCGCTGTTTTACGCGTGGCGACGCGACCCGGATTTCATCCTGAACAAGCCCGAATACCAGAACAAGGGCAAGATTTTGGTCGCCGGCCCTGATTTCGGCATCGGTTCGTCGCGTGAACACGCCGTTTGGGCGCTGCGCGACTACGGGTTCCGCGTCATCATCAGCCCGCGTTTCGCGGACATCTTCTACGGCAACACCGCCAAGAACGGCGTGCTGGCCGCCATCATGCCGCAGGAAAGCGTTGAGCTGCTGTGGAAGCTCTTGGAAGAGGAACCCGGCCGCGATATGACCGTCGACCTGAAGGAACGCACCGTGACCTGCGGCGACGTCACCCTGCCCTTCGAGGTCAACGATTACACGCGCTGGCGTCTGATGAACGGCTACGACGACATCGATTTGACGCTGCAGCACGAGGACGCCATCGCCGACTACGAAAAGATGCGCGCCCAGCGCTTCCCGTTCAAGCCCAAGACTCTCCCCGCCAAGCATGCTCCCGAGCAGCAGGTCAAGTCCGCTCGTCCGGTTGATGACAGTACGTGGAGTGGTCCACTGGGATTGAAATAGATTCCAATTCGGATATAAAAGTTGAGCCGCTATCCCAATACATTCGGGATAGCGGCTCAATTACGTTCGGTTACGTTTGGCGTTTGGAAGTACCCGCGTTCGGGCGTACTCAGCGCCGGTATGTCTAGCGTTTAAACGTATTAATCGCTAGAAATTGAAGCTCAGCGCAATCTTGCCCTGCGGGTGGTGGTTGACCGCGAACGTGATGGCATCGGCGATGTCGGTGATGGCGAAGGTCTTGTCGATCACCGGCGTGATGGCCTTGCTTTCGGCGAGTTCCTTAATATAAGGATATTCCTTCTTCATCTGCGCAAACCCGATGCTGCGCAACGATTTGCCAGTGCCTTCGAAGCATTCCTTGCCGCGCTGGTGGGCCTCGCCTGACTGCTGCATGCCGCCGACGGGAATGTAGACGCCGCCGTCTTTAAGCAGGTCACGATATTGTTCCAGCGTCGCGTAGCCGTTGACCGCGAGAATGCAATCGTAGCGGTCGGTCGACTTGGTGAAATCTTCCTTGGTGTAATCGATGACCTTGTCGGCGCCGAATTTCTTCACCAGATCGACATTGTGAGTGCTGCACACTGCGGTCACCTTGGCACCGAACGCCTTGGCGACCTGTAGCGTGAACAGCCCGACACCGCCGGTAGCGCCATTGATAAGCACGCTTTGCCCCGGCTTCACATCAGCCAGACGCACCTCGCTCAACGCGACCTGCGCGGCGGCGGGCAACGTGGCCGCTTCCTCGAAGCTCAGGTTTTCAGGCTTCAGGTAAAGGTCGCCGTCGTTGAGCGCCGCATATTCCGCCCAAGCGCCGATAAGCATTGGGGTGGCGCCAAACACCTCATCACCCGGCTTTACGTCGGCTACTTTACTGCCGACCTCCTCGACCACGCCGGCAACGTCGACGCCCAGCACCTTGCCCAGCGCGTGGATGACGTTCTCGTCCATGTTGCGCATCATCGGGTTCATCTCTTTACCCATCACCGGCTCGATGAAGCGCATATAATCGGCGAGGTTCAGCGACGAGGCTTTGACGCGCACCAGCACCTGATTGTCCGCAATCGCTGGTTTGTCGATTTCCTTGACTTCCAGTGCTTCTTTGGGTGCTCCGAATTGTGTATAGACGATGCCTTTCATGTAATGTCCTTTCATTGATATTGTCCCGGCGCAATCGGTGTCGGGTCCCATTATGGCCTATGTCGGTTTGAGTTTAGGCTTTGATTATTATGGATTGAACTTTATCGTATCCCGAATCTCTGACCCCTTAGGCGAAGAAATAATCGGTTGCACACAGAAACGGTCAAAGTGGGAAGTCATGCTTGACGATTCTAAGATCCGCCGCCTCTTTTGGATTTCCGACAGTGTCAACTTTGCAAATTCGGCTCAATATTTTTTATTTGCCGTAAACTTATCGCAAATAACGAGACAGTAATAATAATGTCTGAATATCGGTGCTAAATGGCGGTTTTGCAACGTTTTAAGCGCTGAAACCATACAAAACAGAAAAGTCCGTTCGGCCTCAGGCGCATTTTGGGCCGAGCTTCACCGAGCCACCACAACCACTGTGGCACACTATGTAGTAGTAAGCTCGCTTAGTAGAGGGCCGACGAAAGAGGTTGATTTTGGCAGATACTACAGATGACGTCCTGCACGTCGAAGGCGGAAAGCCGCTCAACGGTACCATCAAGGTGCGCGGCGCCAAGAATTTCGTGAGCAAGGCCATGGTGGCCGCTCTGCTCGCGCCCGGCGTCTCCATGCTCAAAAACGTCCCCGAGATTCGCGACGTCCACGTGGTCTCCGACCTCCTGCGTCTGCACGGCGCGACCGTCGATTGGGACGATGCCAAGGGCACGCTGCGCATTGACGCGACCAACGTCCAGCTGGCCGACGTGGCCGATGTGGACACGCTTTCGGGCTCATCGCGCATCCCGATTCTTTTCTCCGGCCCGCTCCTGCACCGTTTGGGCGAGGCGTTCATCCCGCAGCTCGGCGGCTGCAATATCGGTGGCCGCCCGATTGACTTCCATTTGGAGACGTTGCGCAAGCTCGGCGCCAACGTTGACAAGGAACACCACGACGGCATCCATATCACCGCTCCCGACGGCTTGCACGGCGCGAAGATTCACCTTCCGTATCCGTCGGTAGGCGCGACCGAGCAGACGCTTCTGGCTGCGGTTCAGGCCGAGGGCAAGACGGAGCTTTCCGGTGCCGCCACCGAGCCTGAGATTATGGATTTGGTCGCCGTGTTGCAGAAGATGGGCGCGATCATTTCCGTCGATGTCGATCGCACCTTCCGTATCGAGGGTGTCAAGGAACTCAAGGGCTTCACTCACACCGCACTGACCGACCGCATCGAGGCCGCTTCCTGGGCCTCCGCTGCGCTTGCGACCCACGGCGACATCTTCGTCAAGGGCGCCACGCAGCCCGAGATGATGACCTTCTTGAACGTTTATCGCAAGATCGGCGGCGAGTTTGATGTCACCGACGAAGGCATCCGTTTCTGGCATCCGGGCGGGGATTTGAAGCCCGTGGCCATTGAAACCGATGTGCACCCCGGCTTCATGACCGACTGGCAGCAGCCGCTCGTCGTCGCGCTGACGCAGGCCAATGGCCTGTCAATCGTGCACGAGACGGTCTACGAGAACCGTTTCGGCTTCACCAAGCCGCTGGTGCAGATGGGCGCGACCATCCAGCTGTACCGTGAATGCCTCGGCAGCCTGCCGTGCCGCTTCCAGCAGCGCAACTACAAGCATTCCGCCGTCATCTTCGGGCCCACCCCGCTCGAAGGCCGCGACATCGACGTGCCGGACCTGCGTGGCGGCTTCAGCCACCTTATCGCGGCGCTCGCGGCCAACGGCCCGTCGAACGTACAGGGCATCAGCTTGATTGATCGTGGCTACGCCGACTTCCGTGGCAAGCTCGCCGCCCTCGGCGCCGATTTCGACTGAAGCTAGGCGCGCTTCCTGACCGTTTGCAATCTCCTCGCTGGATATTCCAGTGGGGAGATTTTTCTATGTTCGACAGAAATTTTGAGACAAAATAAGATAAATCTGTCTCTAAAATGGCGGTGAGAAAGTGTTCGATGAGCATCATTTCGAAAAATGAATCTCGTATCACAAAATAGAGTATTACGCAAATCGCAAACTGACGAAGGAGTCTCTGTCCCCATCTTGTACACAGAGTTATCCCCATGGTGTGGATAACTTTGTGCATTGTCCCCAGTGACACGCCCAAAATGTGGATAACATATTTTCTTATCCACAGATAACAATCCGTGCGTGTCGCCATGTGAGGGCTGTAGAAAAGGACATCCGCAATTTCGATGGCGCTTTGATAATGTGACGAATGATGATTACTGAAAATAGGACTTTTCCCGCACTCCACACACATTCATGCGGGAAACAACCTATTTAGAAGTTCTAAATGCGACTTTTCCGGCATAAATGTGTGGGGAGTGCGGGAAAAACGCATTTTGCAGTGTTGTAGAGCTTTGGGAGGAAGCGGGGCCGAAACGCTGACTTTTTACGGTAGTTTGGTTAAGCTTGACGGCATGGCAGACGGAAATTCTTGGGACTCAACGCGGTCGGGCGGCGACTTTAATTCAGGCAAGTTCGACAGTGACACTTCGGCGAACAATACGACGCTTTTCGACCGTGTGCCGCCGCATGACGACGACGCGGAGATGGCCGTGTTGGGGGGGATGCTGATGAGCAAGGACGCCATCGGCGAGGTCTCGCAGATGATCGACGTCTCCGATTTCTACCAGCCCAAGCACCAGACCATCTACGAGGCGATCATCACCCTGTTCTCCGCCTCCGAGCCGGTGGACGCCGTGCTCGTCGCCAACGCGTTGCTCAAAGACGGAAACCTCGAAAAGGTGGGCGGCGTCGATTACCTGCATAGCCTGGTGGCAGCGGTCCCGACGGCCGCCAACGCAACGTATTACGCTGAAATCGTCCACCAGCGCGCGATCTTGCGCAACGTCATCGCCGCTGGTACGAAAATCGCCCAGCTCGGCTATTCCGCGGAAGGCTCGCAGGCCGAGGATGTGGTGAATCTGGCCCAGTCCGAGGTCTATGAAATGAGCGTGGGCAAGGTGCGGCAGGATTACGAGGCCATCGGCCCGGTGGTTCACGACGCGCTCGACCAGCTTGACGCCCTGCAAAACGGAACCATCGAAAAGGGCGTGCCGACAGGCTTCAAGGGCATCGACGACGAAACGCAAGGCCTGCAACCCGGCCAGATGATCGTTGTCGCGGGCCGCCCGGCGATGGGCAAGTCCACGTTGGGAGTGGATTTCGCACGTTCGGCTGCGCTGCACAACAACCTGACCACCGTCATCTTCTCGCTCGAGATGAGCAAAACCGAGCTGGCGCAACGTATCATTTCCGCCGAAACCGGCATCCCATTGGTCGCCCTGCGCCGCGCGGACAACGACAGTCTGACCCCGGAACGCTGGAACACGCTGAACGACTTCTGGACGGCCATGCAGAACGCGCCGCTCTTCCTCGACGACAGTCCCAACATGAGCCTGATGGAAATCCGTGCAAAATGTCGTCGTCTGAAGCAGACCAACGACCTCAAACTCGTCATCATCGATTATCTGCAGCTCATGAGCTCGGGCAAGCAGGAGGAAAGCCGCCAGCAGGAGGTCTCGGGCTTCTCGCGTGCGCTGAAGCTGCTGGCCAAGGAACTTGAGGTGCCCGTGGTCGCGCTTTCACAGCTCAACCGTGGCCCCGAGATGCGTAATGACAAGAAGCCTCAGCTCGCCGATCTGCGTGAATCCGGCTCCATCGAGCAGGACGCCGACGTCGTCTTCCTCGTTCATCGTCCTGACTTCTACAACGAAGAGGACCGACCCGGCGAGGCTGACATCATCCTGGCCAAGCACCGCAACGGCAAAACCGGAACGTATCCGCTCGCTTTCCAAGGCGAGTATTCGCGCTTCCGCGATATGCCGCAGGATTACAACCAGGGGGTCTGATGCAAGGTACTTCAACTTCAAAACTCCAAATCTCAACACCCCAAACTTCAACACCCCGAAAGCCGTGGAATGCGTTCGCAACCCCGACCATCGGCAAGGCGGTCCGCAGGCTTTCGCGCCTGCTGCATCACGGCGGCAGCGCGTTCCCAGGCAAGGTCGTCGAGACGATAGACCCCGATTTTCTGGCGCGCACGCTCGGCCAGTTGCGCTACGGGGTCGTGCTGGTTTCGGGCACGAACGGCAAGACCACAACCACCCGCATGATCGCCTCGATGTTGAAGGATCTGGACCTCAAGGTCTTCACCAACCCTACCGGCTCCAACTTCACGCGCGGTGTCGTCTCGGCTCTGCTCACCGAGGTTTCGGCTTCCGGAAAGCTCGACGCGGACATTGCCGTGCTGGAACTTGATGAGGCCTACGCGGTGCATTTCGTGCATCAGGTCAAGCCGCGGTATTCCTTGCTTTTGAACGTTATGCGCGACCAGCTCGACCGGTTCGGGGAAATCGACAACACCGCGCGGCTTTTGAGCCATGTTGCCGAGGCGACGACCGGAACCGTGGTCTTGAACCGTGAGGACCGGCGGATTGCGGCGCTTGCTTCCGTTGTTCCGGAGGGTACGCAAGTCCGGTATTTCGGGCTTTCCGACGAGTTGCGCAAACTTTTCCCCTCTGATGACGACATGCATGCCGGGGATTTGTCGGCCGCCGAAAAAGCCGCTGCGAAAGTGGAAGGAGTCAACACGGCGTTGGCCAGTGCCGTCGCGCCTGCCGCTGCTGTTACGTCTGCGTCGCAAGCTGATGGGCCAGCAACCTCGCAAGCTAGTGCGTCTGACTCCCAGGCTGGTACTGCAACTTCGCAAGATGGGGCGGCAACTGCCGCAACCTCACACGATGTATTCGATGCCGAAGGCAACAGGATTATCCCCAAACTCGATGCGCGCGAGACCGTTTCCGCTTCAGCGGCCATGGCGGATTCGTTGGCATCGCAGCGTTTTGCGGACGTGGTGCTGAGTCACGTGGGCGATCGTGAGGCCGAATTCGTGATGGACGACGCCGAATTCGACACCAAGGTCCAGCTCGAAGGGGTCTATAACCTGTTCAACGCGGCTGCGGCGCTCGCCGTGGTTCGTGCGGTGACCGAGCAGATCGAGAATGCCGACACCACCCAGCCCAGGGCGCGCGACGAACGGCTGATGCGGGCGCTTTCCCATGTCACCCCGGCATTTGGGCGTGGTGAGGTCATCAAGGTTGACGGCGCGCCGGTCGAGCTGCTGCTGGTCAAAAACCCGATGGGCTTCAGGATGTCGCTGGCAAGTTTCGCCCCTGAGGGTCACGACACGATGATTGTCATCAATGATGAATATGCCGATGGGCGCGATATGAGCTGGCTCTGGGACGTCGATTTCACCTCGCTGCGTGGCACCGGCGTTGAAATAGTTTCGGGCGTGCGCGCGTGGGACATGGCTTTGCGCTTGGAATATGAAGAAGTCAAGGTTGTACAAACCGACCCGAACATCGAAGAGGCCGTGCGCAAGTTCGTCACTGCCAATCCCGGCAAGCCGAAACATATCTATTGCACGTATACCGCGATGCTCAAGGTGCGTTCGGAACTTGGCAAATACGCCAAAGTCGCCGACGCCGGAGTGGGGAAGTGAACGCAATGGGCGAAAATCGTAGCGAGAACCAGAACGCAAATATGCAAGCTTCACAACCTTCGCAAGCCGCCAGGCCGATTGACGTCATGTCCATCTACCCGAAGGATATGAACATCTACGGTGACTGGGGCAACGTGCTCGCCGTCAAGCGTCGGCTTGCGCTATACGGCTACGAGCCGGTTATCCACACCTATAACCAAGGTGACTCGTGGCCGGAGCACGTCGATATGATTCTCGGCGGCGGCGGACAGGACAACGGCCAGAAGAAGATTTCCGAAGACTTCTTCAAGCGCGCGGACATCCTGCGAAAATTGGCCGAAGAAGACGTGCCGATGCTCATGATCTGCGGCATGTATCAGCTGTTTGGTGAGTATTTCGAGACCATCGACGGCACGAAACTTGACGGCATCGGCATTTTCGGTGTCTACACCGAAGGCCGCGAAACCCGTATGATCGGTAACCTTCTGGAACATTCCGACCAGTTCGGCAACGTCATCGGCTACGAAAACCATTCCGGCCAGACCTTCCTGCGCGATGGCGTTCAACCGTTCGGCCACGTCGACCACGAGGGCTGGGGTAACAACGGCAAAGACGGCACTGAAGGCGCCCGCATCCACAATGTCATCGGCACCTACATGCACGGCCCGCTGCTCCCGAAGAATCCGGAGGTCTCCGACTTCCTCATCCGTGCCGCCGTCACCCATCGCTACGGCGAATTCCATCCGCAGCAGACCGAGTCGCAAAAGGCGGAACTCGCCCATATCGACGCCCTAGCCGCCAATGCCCGCCGCGTCGCTATTTCAAGGCCTCGCTAATTTAGTACTCAACAAAATGTTCGTCTGTTTTCATTCCTGTTTGTCGTCGTTCGTGCTTGCATCTTCGTTGAAAGTAATGGATTCGGCGATATCCATAAACTGGTCGGAACGCACGAAGGCGTTGTCGTAAGTGCAGGTCATATAGAGTATCGCAGTTCGGCTTTCGACGGGGAAGGCGAAGAGATTGGCGAACCAGTTCTTGTCGGAGGTGGTGTACGTGAATTGGAGCATCGCCAAAGTGCTGCCGTCATGCGGATTAGGCCGCGCGGCCATGGCTACGTTGTCGAAGGTCGGGAGGCTGCGCGATAGGGTGTTGGCGTAGAGGTTGAGAAGTTCTTCCAGTTTTTCCTCGTCCCAGGCACGTTTTGATATGCCGCCTACGATGCTGGTGTCTGGGTCGTTCTGATAGTCGAAAAGCCGCTTGCCTTTGCCGGCGCTGTACTCGTCGGTTTCATTTGAGGGATTTCCCTGCCCCGTCGTCGATTTATCTGCCTGATTGTTTGATAGCTGCGGTTGTTCTTCCTTCGATTCATGGTTCATGAATCCTTCAGGCAGACTTAGGGTAACGTTTCCGTTGAAGATTGTGGCATCGGTGCTCATCTGGTTCGTCTTTCTTCAGATAGTTTGTGAGTTAACACGGGCAAGGTTCAGTCTCCGAATTGGTCGATGGTGTAGTTGCTGCCTTGGCTCCACTGGTATTGGTAGACGGTCTGTCCGGTGTGGCAGTTGTGGAAGGTGACGGTCATGTCCCAGTCGCCCTTGCCGCCTTTAAGGTAGTAGTTGGTTGCATAATCCTGGGGGAGGTCGAGGGTCATGCCTGCCTCGCCCATGGCCGGGATGTGTTTGTCGAGCCAGAGGTCCATGGTGCGTCCGTCCTTGCCGATTTGGTAGCGGTAGTCCTTACCTTTGCTGAGGAAGTCCTTTTCTGACGCCTTGATATCATCGTCATTCTCTTTGATGAGCTTGTACAGTTGCTTTTTGGTGACCACGATGGTGATGTCTCCATTTTTGTGGGCGTAGACGTCTGTGTAATATTCCGGAACGGTATCTTTCATTCCCTGGACATATGTTTGTGCTGTGGGTTCGTCTTTACTAAAAAAATGTTTGATGAAGTTTGCAGGGTAGGTTATTTCCTGTGTTGCTGGTTTCGGTGCGGGTTTTACGGGTTGCTGGTTAGCTCCACATCCTGTTAACGCTACGGAAAGAAGAAGCGTCATTAGCGCTATCAGGATGGAATTTAGTTGTGATTTTCTGTGTTGTATTTTCATGATTATGCCGCCAAAATTAAATCCACGACCGCGATTTCTGCTGGCGTTGCTACTTCGCTGTCCAGTCCGACCGTCAAAACCACACTAACCACTGCTATACTTGCTGTAGCAATGATGGCTGTTTTCTTCCAAGGCGGTAGCTCCTTCCAGTGTTGTCTGATAACAGCGACTGGAGGATTCGCCGGTTCAAGTGGGTGGTAATTAAGAGGATGCCAGTCTGTTTTGTCGTGGAGGTCAAGTCCAACATGGCTAGAGACTGTACCATTGTCAGTTTCGGTTCCTGCTTCATAGCTGATATTGGTTTTCTTCTGAATCGAATCCTTTGTCACCAGGATCTTATCGATCTTATCGCCGTTCTTTTTCGTCCAGCTGTACTCTTTGGCAGTTCCATTGATTTCTTCTTTGTACTCCCAACCGTCCTTTTCCAGTTTGACGGAGGCCATGTGTTCGAGTTCGGCGGTATTGCCTTTGATGGTCGAAGTAAAATCAAAGTTAATCGGTCCCTTTCCTCCGCCTTCGATACTGTTGCCGACTTCGATATTCAGGTTTTGGCCTACGGGTATTAACAGTTTCTGGCCGACTGCCAGGCTTGGGGCGATTTTTGCATACGCTTCGACTAATCCACTGAACCATCGGGCGATGTCCTCCGGCTTCTTTGATTCCAAATCGTTCAAGGTAAGCCCGTTTTCAACGAGCTTCTTGAACATTGCTGATTCGTCGGTGTAATCGTTAATGCCGTTCTTGAGTGTGGAGTTGATGTACGAGGTGTTGAATTCGCCGGTCGCAGGATTGATGGCGTCAGTAAGGTTCCTCACCTGTTGGGTCAGATCTTCCAGCGAGGTAACAATTGCGGCAAGACGTGAGGTGTGTTGGGTGTTGACTTCGTAGACATTCGTCCAAATCTCGTTGATTTTCTGAGCCGACATATTGTTCATATCGATTACTTTACGGTAATACGTTTTTTCGGTATCGAGGGTTGATCCCATATCAAAGCCATTGAGGTAGTGCTCCAGTCCGTACCATTTGTCAGCTATCGCGTCCCCGAACTGTCCTAAGGGGTAGTTGTCCTGCCCTGCAACATCATTGACTATTCCCAACAGTCTTTGTTTTGTGGCATCACTGAAATCTCGTTTTGTCATGGTTTTGTTACCTTGCTTTAGGATTCATTTATCTTGTTTAGGTGCCGGGACAGGTGAGCGGTCCAATGAGTTCTCAATGGATTTGGCGTTATCTTCGTCCGCTTTCTCGTAGTCCTTAAGTGCTTGTTGGAAAAATTTGATTGCCTCTGACACAAGGTTGTCAAAGACGCTTTGCAGCGTTAGAAAATCGCGGTCTATCAGCGCGATGGCTTCGATGCTACTACCATCACCTACTTGGTCCGTATTGTTGTCACGTTTAACATTAATTGTCTGAAGTTTTTTGATTTGTTTGTCGAGCACATCGGTGTGAATGGTGATTTCCATGATTCCCCAAACTGTATATATTTAACGTTCGTAGAGTTTGTCGTCGGCTTGATCGACCGAGGCGATAAGGCTTTTGCATACATTGTCAGCTTCGGTGCCAAGGGATTTGAACTGCCCTTTGAGCCCAGCCGCTACGGATCGATAAGCGACGGTGGCTTCATGCAGTGAGCCGCTTACGATGCCTGTCTGTGCAATGTCGTCAAGGGTTTTCAGAAACGCGTCAAATTGTTCTTCCAGTGCATTGCCTCTATCTGAAAAGGCCTTGCCTCTACCCAGTACGTAATCGTCGTCGATGACCAGGTCGCCTTGCGTCTGTGCCATTACCATTCTCCTCTCGCGCGCATTGCTGCTTTTTTGGCTTCCTGTTGGGCTTCCCACTGCTCTTCTGCCAAGACTCGTTGCAGATGGCTGACCTGATCAGCCCGATAGTTTTCGGCGTTGGCGATACTTCGTTGAAGGTCGCCGATTTCCTCTTCGGCTCTTTGAATGCCTTGATTCACGCTTTGTATGCCTTCGGAATATGCTCCTGCCACATTGTTGGGAGCATTGCCGAACAATATGTCTCCCATGACATTGCTGTAGCCAACAGCGGAACGGCAATTGGCGCAATCTTGCCAGATTTTGTTGAAGCTGTTTTGGCGTCGTCCTTGTTCATTCAGAAAACTATTTTGCTTATAGGAGACGTAAGAAAGCAGTTCACGAAGACGGTTGAGGTTTTGCTTGGCGGCATTGAGTTGATCTGACAAGTCGGAGATACGTTGATCTGTGCGCGCTATATCGGCGCGCAGATTATCCGAATACGGCATCGTGGCCTCCCCCCCCCAAGATAGCCATGTTATTTATATTGATATTTTATAGCATTATATAATAACCAATATCGCCGTATTCGCTAGCTGAAATATGAAATCAGTTCGACATCTTGGCTTTGCCTCTTTCGTAATATTTCAACGATTCGACTCGGCCGATGATGCTGAAAGCCCAGTTTTTGTAGCGCAATTTGGTGACTGCCGCATTGTCCATTCCCTTGGAGTTGAGGGTTAGGTCGATGGCGATGAGGAAATGGACAATGCTCAACCCGGAACTGACGACCAGCGCATTGCCGCCACCATGCGCAAGAGCGGCCTCACCAATACGCTTCATCCCGCGGTTCATGCGTTCCAGCACCTCGGCCGCGGTTTCCGAGCGAATCTCATTGTCAAGCAGAACGCAAATGGCGATTGGCGCGAGAGTGTAGTCGAAGACGGGATTATTTGAGTTTCATCCACACCGAAGTGTCTTGCGGGAGCTTGCCGTCAGCAGTAAGTGGGCTGGAGCTCAGCAGCACTTCGCCTTCCGGCAGATTCATCGGTTCGGCGCTGAAGTTAGTGATGTTCGTCCAACCGTTGGCGCGGCGATAGGCGATGGAACCGCCGAGATTGCCGTCGGCGCCGTCGTGGGCTTCGGTGGCGTGGTCGTAATCGTCAAGCCACGTCAGGGAAGTGTCGTGCGTTTGCAGCTCGTGGCGCAGCTTCAGCACACGACGATAATGCGAGAGCATGGAATCGTCGTGTGCTTCCTCACCGTCCACCGCGTAGTCGGAGAACCATGAGGGCTGTGGCAGATGGGGCTTTTCGGCGTTGCTGCCATCGTCCTGCTTGGTGGGGGAGAAGCCGAAGGAATCGTCCTTGCCGTCGGTCTGCCACGGAAGCGGCACGCGGCAACCGTCGCGGCCCTTCTTGGTCAGGTCTCGGCGGGTGCCGAAGGCCCACGGGTCTTCGAGCTCGTCCCACGGGATATCGGAAACTTCGAAGAGTCCAAGCTCTTCGCCTTGATAGATGTATGCCGAGCCGGGCAAGGCCATTTCCAGCATGACGGCGGCGCGGGCTCGTTTGGTGCCGAGCTCACGGTTTTCGTGGTAGGTGGCGCCGTTGCGCAACAGCCAGTCGTTGGCGATGGCATGGTAGAGGCCGTTGTCGGTCTTGACCTGCGGCAGCGCGTAACGCGAGGCGCTGCGCGGCACGTCATGGTTGCCCATCACCCAAGTGGAGGTGGAGCCATTGGTACGGGCGGCCGAGGCGATGCCGTCCTCGATGGCCTCGTGCATCTCGTCGCGCAGCCAGTTGCATTCGGCGAACTTGAAATTGAAGACCTGTCCGAGTTCGTTCGGACGGGCGTAGAGGTATTGCCGCGAAGCTGGAACCCAGGCCTCGGCGATAGCGAATCGTGCGGGCGTGTACTTGTCGAAGACCTCGCGGCGCCATTCGCGGAAGATCTCGTGCACCTCGTCGCGGTCATAGACCGGGTGGCTGCCGTCTTCGACGGTGATGTGCATGGCGTCGATGTCGTAGTTGTCGAGGTCGTCACGGTCGAGATCCTTGGCTAGGCCTTCTGCCACGTCCACGCGGAAGCCGTCGGTGCCGTGGTCGCACCAGAATCTCAAGGTCTTGAGGAAGTCGTCGTGCACCTCGCGATTGTTCCAGTTGAAGTCGGGCTGTTCCTTGGCGAACAGGTGCAGGTACCACTGGCCGTCGGGCACGCGGGTCCAGGCGGAGCCGCCGAAGTTGGCGATCCATTTGGTCGGAGGCTCGTCGCCGTTGGGGCCTTTGCCGTCGCGGAAGATATAGCGGTTGCGGGCGGGGGAGCCGGGCTCGGATTTCAGTGCTTCCTGGAACCATGGGTGCAGACGGGAGGAATGGTTCGGAACGATGTCTACGATGATCTTGATGCCGGCTTTGTGCGCGGCGGCGACCATCGCGTCAAAATCGTCCATCGTGCCCAGGCGCGGATCGACGTTGCGATAATCCTGAACGTCATAGCCGCCGTCGGCCAGTTCGGAGGGATAGAAGGGCGAAAGCCACACCGCGTCGACGCCGAGAGCCTTGAGATATCCCATTTTATCGGTGATGCCTTTAAGGTCGCCCAAACCAGAACCGGTCGAATCCTTGAAACTTCTCGGGTATATCTGATAGACCACCGCTTGTTTCCACCAAAGGTTTTCCGAAATATCTGTGGGCTTGGATGTGGCTTTTGCCTTCTGGCTGACGGATGACATTCTGCTCCTTATCATTGTCATATTTTCTGATTATCGATGATTCAATGACCATGTGTGAGCCCATATTCTTCAGGCAGAGTCTCGGAAGGGAACATGAGCCCGCACATGGGATGGTTGGTTGCGGCAAAATCAACGTTCGCAACCAACCATCATGGTATTGTCAATTGCTATTCGCGGCCGCGTTCATAATACTGCGTCGAACCCACGGGGCCGATGATGGTGAAGCGTCCGTCGGCATAGCGCAACTTGGTGGTTGCGGTGTTGCCCTGATCGGAAAGATCCACCTCCGGGTCGATACGGAAGAGGAACTCGCGCAGGCTCAAGCCCGAACTGACCACCAAGACGTTGCCGCCGCCTTGCGCAAGCGCGGATTGTCCGATGCGGGTCATGGCCGCGAACATGCGGTCCTGAATCTGCTCCGAGCTTTCCGCGCGGTCCTCGTCATCAAGGTCGGTGTCGAGTACGTTGCGTTGGTCGAGCGCGTACAGGCCGTCCTGCAGGTCCAGATTGGCTTTGGTGCCGATGGCATCGAGAGCCGCCTGCAACGAGGCATATCCGAGTTCTTCCATCGCGGCTTGCACGGATGCATTGATATCGCGTCCTTCGAAGCTGCCGAAGTTGGCCTCGCGAAGGTCCGCGTCGCGGGTGATGGACACGGATTCGTTGCCCGAGTAGTCAAGTGCGCCGCGAGCGGTTTCGTAATGGCGTTGCAGGGTACCGCACCATGCGGCTTTGAAAGTGATGCCTTTCAACCCTCGTCCGAAACAGCGGATGATTTCTCGTCCCTCAGGAGTCACTGGGAAATCAGACCAACCCTGCATACGGCCCATGGCATTGGAGGTGGTTTTCGTGTGACGGGCCAGATAGATGGTCACCGGCTCGGTATTGTTCATCTCGCTCATTGTGCCTGAACCTCGGGCTTGCGTGCCGCGCGAATCTTCTTCTCCTCGGCGAGCGCGACGATCAGCTGGATGACGAAGGCGCAGGCGATGGCGACATAGATTACCGTGAAGGTATCGCCCCATCCGTGAAGCACGTGGCCGAAGAAGTTGATACCGCTTGCGGAGGAATCCGCGATCTTGGCGAGCAGGGCCTTTGCCGTGGAGTCGCCAAGCAGATAGGCGAAGGCGCCGAGCAGGCCGCCGGCCAGTGCCGCAGCCTTCTTCGGGACCTGATTCAACAGGGAGATGCCGATCAGCACCTGCGGGCCGAACGCGAAGAGACCGACGAAGAAGATGGCGATAAGCACGCCCGTCGGGGTGGTGCCGCGCTGGTAGAAGACCATAGGCACGTTCACAGCGGCCAGGCAGATCAGCGAAACCAGAGCGGGACGTCCCTTAAGCGCGTCGGAGACCGCTCCCCAAGTGATGCAGCCGATCATGGAGCCAAGACCGAAGTAGAAGATGGCCTGGGCGCCGGTATCGGCGCTGAAGCCGAGCTGCTCGGTAAGTCTCAGAGACGACCAATTATCGACGCCGGTACGCATGATATAGGCGAAGACGTCGGAGAAGCAGAGCATCCAGACCAACGGGTTCTTCAACAGATACTTGCGGAAGATGGTCCAGGTGGATTCGCCTTCGGAAGAGACGTCCTCTTCTTTTGCGGGCTCGCCGAAAATGGTTTCTGCGGATTCCCAGCCAAGGTCTTCAGGACGGTTCTTGCCGACGGTGAAGCAGATCATGCCCATGATGAAGGCGACGATTGCCGGGGCGATGAACATGCCGGCCACGTTGCCGTGGAAGAATGTATTGGCGCACCACAGGGAGAACATGCCTGCCAGACCGCCGCCGATATTGTGCGAGGCGCTCCAGATGCCGTAATAACGACCGTAGTTCTTCTTGGTGGTCCAGTTCATGATGACGCCGGAACAGCAGGGGCCGGCCCCGCATTGGAAGAGTCCGTTGATGGCCCAGAACGCCAGAAGCCAGCCGAGCGGTATGTTGTTGAAAGTCAGCAGGAAGCCGAAGCAGGCGACGATAAGTGAAGCCCCCATCAGCATGATGGAAGCGGCCTTCTTGTTGTCCTTGTCGGTGACGATGTAGCCGACGATGATTTTGCCGATGCCATAGGCCAGGGAGAACGCGGTGCCGATTAGGCCCAGATCAGTGGTCGTCATATGCAGCTGCGTTTTCAGCAGCGGCTGTGCGGCCTTGAAATCATCGCGTACGAAATACATGAAGCTGTAGAGCAGGACGCTGATGATGAACGGTTTCATGAACTCCATGAACCATTTCTTGCGCTGTTCGGAAACCGGCATATTTATTTTTGGTACATGTTTGTCAAAAGCAAGATTGAATGTATTGCTTGACATGCGACCTCCTTGTGCTGTGTTCTCTTTTAGTTAACTGGTGCCGGCATCTTTGAAGGAGCCACTTTGCATACTGCTCTGTTATATAAAAGCGCATTTACAAAATATAAATAGTACTTTTATTATTTCCTTTTAAAAAGCCAACAATTTTAATAATAGCGCTTGCACAACGATTGTCAAATACCTGCATTCCCGGTTATTTGAGTAAGCCGTATGGTATCGGTGAAAGGGAATGTACGCGAGTTGCGCGATCGGCTGACGGCCTTTCTTCTCAGAAGTCGGAAAACCCGGTTGTAAGATATAGGAATACCAAGGAATCAGGGTGTTTTCAGGAGGCAATGTTGGGCAGAGTCACCATGCATGATGTGGCGCTTGAAGCCGGTGTTTCGGATTCGACGGTATCCCGTGCCTTGCGCGGGCTGGATCGCGTCGATGATTCTACAAGGCTGAAGGTACAAGAGGCGTCGAAGCGCTTGCACTTCCAATTTTCACGCAATGCCTCTTCGTTGGCGAGCGGCAAAACCATGCGGGTCTCATTGCTGTTGGCGGACTCGCTCAACACGTGGTTCGACTCCTCGGTGCTTGAAGGGGCATATGAGATTCTTTCCCCGGCAGGCTATGACGTGGTGCCCGTTGTCGCGGGCACTGCTCAAAGACTCAACAAGTTTTTCGACAGATTGCCTTCTGACGGCAACGTCGACGGAATTATGGTTTGTTCGATCAACCTCAACACCGGCCAATCCGATATTCTTAAACGACTTTCCATCCCCTCGGTCGGATTGGATTCACGCACCATCGACGGATTCGATGCTTCCGTCCTGCTCGATGATGGACAGGCCATGAGCGATGCCATTGATTTGCTTAGGAATATGGGACACGAGAATATCGCCTTTGTCGGTTGGCCTGCTCCCGGCGATTTGCAGCTGAGTTCTCAATTACGCGCCGAAATGTTCATGAAGGCGGCGTTGAGCCAAGGATTCGATAAAAACCAGGTACATAATCTTGTGCTGGGTGAGGCGAACGATTATCGATCCAAAGACGACGCCCTGGAGGTCGCCGTCGCGCAGTTGCTGGCGTTGCGTCCGCGGCCCACGGCCATTTGCGTGGAGACCGACGATTTTGCCGTACCGCTGATTGGTCGGCTCAAGCGCTTTGGCGTCCGTGTGCCCGAAGACATGTCAGTTATCGGATTCGACGACAATGAATTGGCGCCCATTGTTGGTTTGACGACGATTCGTCAGAATCCGGTTAAAATGGCGCGTTTGGCAGGGCGGAAGATGCTGGCGCTGATGAATGGTGAGAAGCTTGAACAACGACATTCGCTGATACGTCCCGTACTGATGATGCGTGATACTGCATTCGCCGTCAAATAGCAACGAGACAGCAGAAAGGGTGTTTATTGGCTGGTATTGCCGAAGTTCGTCTCTTGGCTATTTCGATAGTAAAGGCTTAAAATAATTACAGGTATCACTACTAACGAAAGAGGAATCATGGCTGATTACAAACTGGGTGACGGGCTGCGCACCATATTTCTGGCCGGCATCGGAGCGCTGGCAACCACTGCCGAAAAAGGGCAGGAAATCGTTGACGAACTGGTCAAGAAGGGCGAGCTGACGGTGGAGCAGGGCAGGACGCTCAACACCGAGCTCAAGCACAAGGCGCAGGAAGTCAAGGACGACATGAAAGAGCAGAACGCCAAGGCTGAGGCGGATGACGTTGACAAGCCCGGCGACGACAAGCCTGCAGCTGACACGTCTGACGAAAGCGGCGACAAAGCCGAGTAATTTTAGCATTATTGCCTCTTGTTTTTTAGTATCTTGTTTCGGCGCTGGAATGGCCAAGGGCAGGTGGCAATGTGCCGCATAACTATGTTTGATTTCAGGTGACGATGGCCGATAAGGTTTCCAATACCGCTTTGAAGGGCAACTATGCTCAAAATGAGCCCGAGGATAATGCCGAGACCGAAAGTCGCCTCGCCGGAACTGGAAGCCCCGCTGAGACCGAAAAATCCTTCCAAACTGAGGATACCGTCGAAACTCAAGATGCAGCTAAAACCGGAAGTTCTGCCCAAGTCAAAGGTGCCGCTGGGCCAACTGAATCAAAAAACGCTACTGGGCCCAAAAACTCCGCCAAATCTGAAGAAAACTCCAAGTCCCAAGATTCCGTTGAGCAAGCAGATGCTCAGTTTGCCGGCCCTCCAAGCGACGACGAAATCAGCCTGTTCGGCCGACGTCGCGAATCGTTCGCGCAACGCTATCACCTGACCCGGCGCGGAAAGGTCAAGCGGCTTGGCGAGATTTTGCGTATCATGGGCGAATTCGACATCACCAAAGGCCTTACGCCGCGCAAAATGCGGTTGATGCTGGAAGCGCTCGGCCCGACGTTCGTCAAGGTCGGCCAGATGCTTTCGATGCGTTCCGAGATTCTGCCGCAGCAATATTGCGACGAACTGGCGAAGCTGCGCGCTGATGCCGACCCGATGCCTTACCAGACCGTTGTCGATACACTCGCGCAGGAATACGGGCGCCCCGTTACAGAAATTTTCGCTGACATCGATCCCAAGCCGCTTGGTTCCGCCTCGCTTGCCCAGGTTCACCGCGCGACGCTGCTTACCGGCGAGGACGTCGCCGTGAAAGTCCAGCGGCCGGGCGTGCGACAGACGATGGCGCAGGACGTCTCGATCATGCGTTCCGTGGCCAAAGCCGCAACGAAATTTATGGGTTCGAGCATGCAGGTCGTCGACCTCGGAGGTGTGGTCGAGGAACTTTGGGATACGTTCGAGGACGAAACGGACTTTTTGATGGAAGCCCGGCATCTTGCGGAATTCAAGCGTTTCTGCGACCAATATCGCTATATGGACTGCCCGAAGCCGTATATGGATCTCTGCACTCAGCACGTTGTGGTGATGGATTATATCGAGGGAATTTCGCTTAACCATACCGACAAGCTCATCGCCGAAGGCTACGATTTGAAGGAAATCGGCACCAAGCTGGTTGACAATTATGCTGCGCAGATTCTCGACAACGGTTTCTTCCACGCCGATCCACACCCGGGCAACGTCATCATCGCCAACGGCAAGATCGTGCTGATTGACTTGGGCATGGTCGGCCGTCTCGACCGCAAGACTCGCAAGCTGCTGAAGCAGATGATTTTCGCCGTCGGGGCGCAGGATTCACCGGCGCTCGCGGACGGTTTGCTGCGTTTCGCCGATACGCAACCCGATCCGGAGGATTATCCTCATTTGTTGAGCGACCTTGACGTCATCGTCGAGGAATACGGCAAAGTCGACCTGGCCGATCTCAACATCGCCGAATTCGCGTTGGCGCTGACCAATCTCGCCCAGCGGCATGGCATCGAAGTGCCCTCGACCATCACCACCATGAGCCGCGCGATGGTCACACTCGAAGGCACGTTGGACGAATTCATTCCCGACGTCAACATGATTCAGATCATTACCAACCATGCCGCCCGAAGCAAGCGCCTGGACGAGGTGGCGGTCGACGAGGCCAAGACGCTTGCCATCGAAGGCAAAAAGGCGCTGCATGGTTCGCTCGACGCGCTCGCCGAGAGCAAGATCGCCATGCGCATGCTGACGCGCGGCCAGTTGCGGATGAACATGGAGATCGTTGGCAGCGAGGAACCGCTGAAGCAGATTTCCGACATGACCAATCGTCTGACGATGGCGCTAATCGTGGTCGGCTTGTTCGTTGGCTCGTCCATCGTCTATTACGCAGGAATGAAACCCATCGTTTTCGGCATTCCTGTCGTTGGTTTCATGGGCTACGTCATCGCCTTCATCTTGAGCGTCTGGATCGTCTTCGACATCTATTTCAAAGGCCGCAAAGCCAAGAAAGCCGCCAAAAACAAGTAGCGCTTACAATAATGGTGATGATAAAGGGGTTCCTTCCAAACGTTGTTGGAAGGAACCCCTTTTAAAAATGACTTATCTGTGAAAGACAGTCTTAGTCGATCAGGCCATAGAGACGGTCGCCGGCGTCACCGAGGCCGGGGACGATGTAGCCGTGCTCGTTGAGATGGTCGTCGACGCCGCAGACCACAACCTTGAGGTTGACGCTGGGGTCGAGCGTATCTTCGACGCGCTTCAAGCCTTCAGGGGCGGCGATGATGTTGATGGAAGTGATGTCCTTCGCGCCGCGCTCGATTAAGTAGTGCGTCGCCGCGATAGTGGTGCCGCCGGTGGCGAGCATCGGGTCGAGCAGGAAGACCTGACGTCCGGTCAGATCTTCGGGCAGACGGTTCGCGTAGGTGATGATGTCGAGCGTGTCTTCGTCGCGGCGCATGCCGAGGAAGCCGACTTCGGCGGTCGGCAGGAGCTTGGTCATGCCATCGAGCATGCCAAGGCCGGCGCGCAGGATCGGCACCACCATGGGGCGCGGGGAAGCGAGATGCTTGCCGGTCATCTTGCAGATCGGGGTCTCGATTTCCTTGTCGACGACGTCGAGGTTGCGCGTCGCTTCGTAGGCTTCGAGAGTGACGAGCTCGCTGACGAGCTCGCGGAAGATGTTGGAAGGGGTGTTCTTATCCCGCAGAACAGTGAGTTTATGTTCGACCAGCGGGTGATCCAAAACTTGAAGTTGCATACTTCTAGGATATGCCCAGCCGTGGTTTTTTTAAAATCGAAAACTGAATATTGTGTGTGCCGTCACAACATTGCGGATTGGCAAGTTATTGGCTTTCGACCAGATTCTCTAGTGAATGGGTCTTTTCCAGCATTAAATGAGGTACATGTGCTGGGAAAGACGTATTTAACGTTGCTAGATACGTTGTTTGCAGCACATATACCCCTTGTGCTGCGGGGAAAGACGCATTTTGCAGTGTCTGTGACTTTTGCCTGCCTGATTAGCGTGATTATTCAGGATTCGTGATTCGCCTTACGTGTCGAAATCAAAGCTGAGTCGAAAGGCGATATTGAAGAGTAAAACGCTGAACCGCGAAAGCGCCTGTCGGCGCGAACGCCGCTCGCAGCGGCAAAAAATGAAGCCCGGGGCTTAAGCACGGTCCAGCGCGTCTCTAAGTATAACTGGTCATCCTACGTTTACACGCCGAGCGCGTAAAGTGCGGGTTTTAGGCGTTTGCGCGGTGCCGGATTACTCGAGTTTGCCTTGGCGCCAGAGGCTGGCTCCGTGGCGGAAATCCGCGGAGGTCGTCATCAGATTGCTGCCGGTGTGCAGCAGACGAGCGGCGACGGTACGCGGGTCATTGGATGCCGGGCCGGCCGAGCTCGCCGGGCCTTTGCCTGCACGGTAACGGTTGTCTGCGTCGTGCAGAGCGGAGTTGTAGCGATTGGCGGCGGGGTCGTTGCGGTCACTTTCGCCATAAGTCGTGCCATGGTCGCTATGGGCATTGTGGTGATTATGCTCGTCGTAATCGGCGGAGTTATTGCCATGCGCATTGTTGGCGGCTACCTGATTGGCCGCATTCGTGTCATTGGTGTGACCAGTATCGCTGTTTTCTTTTTCACCATTATCAGCGGCTTCGTTGGCAACACGTTGTGCGGCTTCGGCTGCTTCGACTTCGTGCTGCAAATCACGCATATGCGCTTCGCGGCGGGCTGCTTCGGCAGCTTCTGCCTTGCGTGCCTTTCCGGTCAGCATTTTCGCGCGAATCGCGAGGCCCTTGGCGATGACGTCGATAAAGGCGGAGGCGCGTTCGAGTGCGACGGCGAAATCACCGGTGAACGCGCCGGAAAGTATGGAATCGGCGGTATGCACGATGTCTTCGGCAGTCGGGGGAGTGTCGACGCCGGCAATGGCAGAAGCGGCCGTGTCCTCCGGCTCGGCGATACGGTACAGGCTCGCCAGCGACCGCTGGTTCTTGCGCATCCACGTGCGCAGCAGGTAAAGCCGCCAAAGGATGCCGGGCAGGGAATCGGGTTCCGACCTGCTCCACAGTTCCGCGATGATATCGACACCTTCGCGGTCGACCAGAGTCAGTACGCGCTGCACAATTTTCGGGTCCTGCGTGTGGTGCACGCGGTCAAGCATCGCCTGCGCCGAAGCATGGCTCATCTCGTTGATTTCCTCAGGGTCCATGCCTCCGGCCATCTTCTCGGTCAAAGCCGGGTCGAGCTGAGCAGGGCGTGCCGGGCGTGAGGAACCCGTTCGTGCGGGTGCGAAGCCGGGATGGGCGGAATTGACGGAACCGGAACTATAATGCACTGGATTAGTAGACAACTGGAGCCATTCTTTGAATATCGATGATGCGCGGGCCTTCCGCGTCTTTCACGATAAACAATGCTACCGCATTACCTGTCGGCATATAAGGTGACTTAGCGATGAGCTGTTTGGCCAGCGATTTCGAGGCGCACATGGTACGTAGATGTTCGAAAATCCCGCCGATGACAGGCCGGTGCATACAGATGGCGGTCGCACGGCTGTACTGTTTCGACGTGCTTTCAGGTGTAGAAGCTACTGTTTGGCTCCCAGCTGGGAGAGGGACTGCATTATCGGTGCCGTCTTTTTGGCTGGACAATTGGGAATCATCCGTTGATGCTGTTGAATCCTCTACATTCTTATCTGAATCGGATATCGCAGAGGCAGAGTTTTTGTTCTTGTCGGCGTTTGCCGATTTGTCGGTATTATCGCCAGATTGATTGCCGGAATCGTTGGTATCACTGATCTTGACCACGGCTTTGGTACCGACGCGTACGGCGCTTTTGGCAACGGATAGGCCATCGGTTTCAGCAAACAAATCGTCGATGACGTCTGAAACACACTGCCAGGATGCGTCGGGATCCGCCGCAAAGGCGTCTTCGGTCAGCGCCGGCAGCTGCTCGACTTCAAGCCCGGTATGCCAAGCGTAAGGTTCGAGCGTTTCCATGCAACGCAGCCAAGGGGAGGAAACCAGCTTTTGCGGGGCATAGCACCCCAGCTCCTGATTCAGCGCGAAACTTGCCGCTGCGCCGCGTGGGATGATGGGGCGATTGGCGTCGGTGCCGTTCCACTTTTTGCGTGCGACCGCCTTGCTGTGGCGCACGATAATCAGCTTCTGCGCCTTGAGAGCGCCTTCCTGGATACGGTCGACAAACTGGTCGAGAATATCGCGGTCGAGCGGGTGGGAAAGCAGCTTGCGAGCCTGCGGGATGGTCAGCCATCGTACTTCGTCGATTTCGCTGGTTTTCGCGGGCTTGATAGTGCCGACGGCCTGCTCCCGACTTTTTGCCGTTTCCGGCGAAATCGGATACGCCATCCAGTAGACGACATGCTTGGTGTAGATTGCCCCGCTGGTTTTGTTGTGTTTCGAGTTCTTACCCTCGGAATTGAGCGGATATTCGACCTCGCCGATGCTCGGGCCCAGCGCCACCGGTATGCCGGTTTCCTCTTCCATCTCGCGTATCGCGGCATGACGGCTGGATTCATGCTCTTCAAGCTTGCCTTTCGGCCAGCTCCAATCATCATATTTCGGGCGATGCACGAGGCAGACTTCCAGCTGCGTGATGATTGCGCGGAAATGAATCTCGGCTTCGGTCAGCGGCAGTTTGTGCTTCCGCCGCTTGCGTTTGCTGGTGTTGTGGGAAGCGCGAGCCTCGGCGAACTTGCTGGCCTTTACGGCACGTTCGTCGACGCTCGTAGCCTTGCCCGCTGCAATCCAACGGTAGGGAATGCCCCCCGCCGATTCAACGATATGTGATGGTTTAATCTCGGAGGTCATTTATCGCCCACTTCTTGATTGTTATTTACGGCCACGCTGGTGGGTCTTGATCAGCAATTCCTGGCAATCGACCAGAGGCTTGCCGTCTTTATCGTGCGAATGGCGGATATAGGTACCGTCCGGCTGCATATGCCAGGACGAGGTGGTATCGGCCATCTGCAGATCGACGTAGTCAATCAGCGAGGTGATTTCCTCGGGGTCGGTGATGCGCACCAGCGCCTCCACGCGACGGTCGAGGTTGCGGTGCATCAAATCGGCCGAACCGATCCAGACTTCCGGGCCGGAAGCCGGACCTTCGCCGATTTGCGGACCCGCGGAATTCGCGAAGGCGTAGATGCGGCTGTGCTCGAGGAAACGGCCGAGGATAGAATGAACGCGGATGTTCTCGCTCAAGCCCGGAACCCCTGGCTTCAGACCGCAGATACCGCGTACGACGAGGTCGATTTTCACTCCGGCCTGGCTGGCGCGATAGAGCGCGTCGATGGTCTTTTCATCGACGATGGAATTGACCTTGATCTTGATCCAGGATTCGTGACCAGCGCGTGCAGCGTCTTCCTCACGGCGAATACGCTGGATGAGTCCGCTGCGGCAGGTGCGCGGGGCGACCAGTAGCCGATGGAAGCTGGAACGCGGCGCGTAGCCGGAAAGCTGGTTGAACAGGCGCGTCAAGTCCTGCCCGACCACCGGATCGCAGGTCAGCAGGCCAAGGTCGGTGTACTGACGGGCGGTCTTTGGGTTGTAATTGCCGGTGCCGACGTGGCAGTAGCGACGCAGTCCATCCGCTTCCTGACGCACGACCAGTGAGAGCTTGCAATGGGTCTTCAGGCCTACGATGCCATAGACGACGTGGACGCCTGCACGCTCGAGTTTGCGGGCCCAAGCGATGTTGGCATCCTCATCGAAACGAGCCTTGATTTCGACCAGCGCCAAGACCTGCTTGCCGGCGTGCGCGGCATCGACCAGCGCGTCGATGATCGGCGAGTTGCTGGAGGTGCGGTAAAGCGTCTGCTTGATGGCCAGCACCTTCGGGTCGGCGGCGGCCTGCGCAAGGAAGGCCTGCACCGAAGTGGAGAACGAATCGTAAGGATGGTGCAGAAGGATATCGCGCTCGCGGATGGCGGCGAAGATGTCTTGTGCGCGGCTCGACTCGACCGTTGCGATCTGGCGGTTCGTGGTCGGGATGAACGGCTTGTTCTTGAGATCCGGCCGATCGATATCCTGCAGCTCGAACATCAGCTTCATGTCGAGCGGTGCGGGCAGACGGAAAATCTCGTCTTCGCTAACGCGCAGACGGCGCGCGAGCAGCTGGGAAAGGAACGGGCTGGTGGCGTCGCTGATCTCGAGACGGATCGGCGGTCCGAAACGACGGCGCAGCAATTCCTTCTCCATCGCATTCAGCAGGTTTTCGGCATCATCCTCTTCGACGTCGATGTCCTCGTTACGGGTGACGCGGAATGAGCGCGCTTCCTTGATGATCATGCCGGGGAAGAGCGATTCGAGGTGGGCGATGATGAGGTTCTCCATGGTGATGAAGCCATAGCGTTCCTCGCGGCTTTCCTCGTCGGTCAGGTCGTCGACGGGAACCAGGCGGTTCAGGTTGTCGGGAACCTTGACGCGAGCGAAATGCGTTTTGCCGCTGTTCGGATTCTCCACCAGCACGGCAAGGTTCAGCGAACCGCCGGAAATGTAGGGGAACGGGTGTGCGGGGTCGAAGGCGAGCGGCGTCAAAACAGGGAAGACCTGCTGACGGTAATAACGCGAAAGCCGTTCCTGCTCGGCACTGGTGAGCCTGTCCCAGCTCAGCAAGACGATGTGTTCCTTCGCCAGCTCGGGAAGGATGTGCTTGATGGCTTCGTTGGCGTGCTCGGCCTGTAGCTCGTGCGCGGTCTCGCTGATTGAACGCAGCTGTTGGCGCGGGCTTAAGCCCGAGGCCGATGTCACCGCGATGCCGGTGTCGATACGACGCTTGAGGCCGGCGACGCGAACCATGAAGTATTCGTCGAGGTTCGAGGCGAAGATGCCGGCGAAATTGGCGCGTTCCAGCAGCGGAACTTCGGGGTCCTCGGCCATCTCGAGTACGCGTTTGTTGAATTTCAGCCAGCTCAGCTCGCGATCGAAATAGCGGTCTGCGGGCAGCGGCTGTTCTTCCGGCAGCGCCTTGCGCTTGTCGGACTTCTCGGTTTCAGCGATGTGCTCGGCGATCTGACTGCGGAGCAATGCCTTCGAGGGTGCGTCAAAAATCTGTGCCATATATCTACTCTAAGCATTGCCATAGAGCTATGGAAGCCAAGAAACGCAGAATTCATCATATTGTGGATAACTAATTTTTCTTACACCGTGATTTGCCCTAAATGTGTATAATTTCTCGACTCAAACCGCGACACGCCTCAAATGTGGATAACCCCTATCATCCGACCACAGTGCCCGTTTTAGCTTGCTTTTCGGCGTATAGCAGTGTTTTGCTGGAAATGGAATACAAAACGGACGAAAGAGGTGAATGAAGTGAATTTGCAAAACATATCAAAAATGATAATATCAAAATTGATAACTGAATAGGTGACGTCATGGAAAATTTTGAAGTTGAGTTCTATGCGTTGCCTAATGGCAAGGAACCAATGCAAGAACTGCTGAGCTCGTTGGATGAAAAATTAGCGCGGAAATTGTTGGATGACATCGACATGTTGAGGGTATATGGCAACCATTTGCGTGAGCCATATTCAAAGCGCGTCTCTGACGGTATTTTTGAGTTACGCGTTCGGCAGTCGAGGAATGATGTTCGTGCTCTGTATTTTTTCATGGAAGGTCGTCGAATCATCATCACCAATGGTTTTGTGAAAAAGCAAAATAAACTGCCGCTTGTCGAGTTGTCTAGGGCAAAACGGTATCGCAAAGATTGGTTGGAAAGGAAGGCGTAATAGCGATGGATGATTTGGATAGGTATATAGCCGAGCGCAAAAGCCGAGACCCGAAATTTGCGGAGGAGTATGAGCGCACCAGGCCAGAGCACGAAGCCGCGATAGCGATTATGGGTGCTCGGATTCAGGCTCATATGACGCAGGCTGAAGTGGCGAAAAGGTGTGGTATGAGGCCTTCGAACTATTCGCGCATCGAAAGGGGAAATTCCATTCCAACGGTCCGAACGCTTGCGCAAATCGCCAAGGGGCTGGGTCGCAAACTCAAGATCGAGTTTGTGTGAGTTTTGCATCGCCATTTTGCGGGTACCGGTGCCTCGTTACGCTGCAGGAATAGCGAAACGACAGAAACGCACAATCGGCTTTTCTCAGGGACCAAAATATGACATTTCATGTGCATAACAGGCTTAAAGGAAACGTTAGTTACCATTAGCGCACAAACGTCGTTTTGGGTTTGTATTAACGAGGCGGATGGTACATAATATGAATTACAAGCACAATTGAACAGAGCAGATCCACAAAAAGACAAGGTCTCGATGACTATTACGTTGAACGGGCCGATGATAAAGCTTACCGTTACGACGATGGAGTTGTGAAGTTATCTGCTTTTCAGTTGGACTTGTTGGGAGACCCGCTTCGGCGGGTCTCCTTTTACGTTCGGGGCAGTTTCGCCTGCCCTGCGAGCTCGAGTGGCATCTTGCCGCCTAGTGCCGATATATTTGACGGACTTGTAGATATTCCGCTTTGAGATTTGCAAGGACCCGTCCTCGTAGTCTGTGCCATCTAAACTGAAAACCATGACTGACGATTCCACTGGACAGGTTCCACAAGCAGCACAGGCCGGCAATTCCGGCGAACCCGCACCGCGCAATCAGACCAAAGTCGAGATCCCTGCGCCTCCTCGAGCCCAAGCCGAGGCTCCGGCTCCTCCCCAAAGTGCTGCGCCGGCACCTGCGGGGGCTTCGACGGGGTCGTCTTTGAAAGGCCAATCCGTTGGTAATTCAACAAATGTTCCTACTGGAAGTTCGGCAAACGTACCCGCCAGTAATCCAGTAAACGCAACTGCCGGTAATCCGGCAAATGCCGTTGCAAGTCAACTGTTAAATGGCCCGGTAATCCAGACTCAACCAGTAAATCAGCCGTCAGCTATGCCGCCAATTGAGAATGAACCGGTAAGTTTTGTGGCTTTCGGCAGTGAAAGCGCCACGTTTGACGATGACGACAATGCCTTGCCAAGCGGCGTTTTCACGGCAGGTACGAGTACAGGCAAGTCCGGCATCAAATCTGCCGACGAAGCCTCAAACGAGACCGCTTCCGAGGCCGTTGACGACATCGAAAAAGGACTCGCTCAAATCGATCCGCTGACCATCCGTCCGCGTGTGTCCAGCTGCGTTCTCGCCGTCGTCCTCGCGCTGCTCTGTTTTGCCTCGGCCGCCGCGATTTATTGGTTCGGCGTGCACACCATGGAGGGGCAGAGCTTCGACGAAATTGTATGGCAAAATTTTAACATGAGTGCCCCAAGTTGGATCATCGCGGTTGCGCATGTGCTTAATCGTGGCGTGGTGATAGTGGTGACCAGCCTGACGATCGCAGTGATTGCTTTCATCATCGCGGTGGTCCGCAAACGCTGGTGGCTGGTTGGCCAGATGGCCGTGTTCGGTGGCGTTGCTTACGCTGCAGCGTGGCTCAAACGGCTTTTGCCGCGGCCAATGATTATCCGTGTCCTTTCCACGCACGAAAACAGCGCGCCTTCCGGGCACACCTTGCTTGCGGTGGGGTCGGTGCTGGTGCTGCTTATTGCCGTTCCGCGCGTCTGGCGTGCGCTGGTCGCAGTGCTTGGAGGAACGTATAGCATCCTTGTTGCTGCGTCTGTGATTGTCGGTCGCTGGCACCGCCCGTCCGACGTGCTGATGTCGCTGTTCATCGGTGGCGGGCTGGCGATGCTTACGCTCGCGTTCACGCGCAAGTCCGGTATGGACAGCCCCGGAAGTCGCATGTCGTCGGCCAGCATACAGATTGTCGGCAGCATCATGATCACGTTCGGCATGGTCTCCTGCGTCTACGCTGGCTACATGCTTTGGCAGATTTATCCCGGGCTTGACATCATGGCTATTTGGGCCAAGAATGGCGCGTGCGCGTTGACCATGGCCGCCATCATCGGCGTCGGCTGCCTCATGTCCGGTCTCACGCTCGCCCTGCGCCAGTTGACCGCATCCCCGCTGACACGTCTGGGCTTGGTTGGGGCTCCTCCGGCCCCGCCGCAAGAGTAATAGCGCGGTTGCGTTATTCGTCAATGCGCGGGTGGCACCTTCTAAGCAAAAGGCACATTTAACTGCCGGTCACGTTGGGAAAGTGAAAAATTCGGTCGGTTTGATTACTGCCTCGCTGCTTCTTCACGCCCAAATCTTTTGCACATCGGCGTGAGCATGAATGCGCCAATTGCCAAGCAAACGCCGGTGCCGACCATAATCGGCGCAACCGCGAGCCGATCGAACAGCAGGCCGTAGGTCATCTGTCCCAGCGGTGCGGCGCAAAGGCTGGCGGCTGAAATGAATGCGCCGATTTTGCCCATCAGCTCGTCGGGAATCAGCGTCATAAAAGTCGGGGTGGCGATGATGTTGGTGAAGTCGATGGAAAGTGTGACCAAGCAAAACGCGACAATGAACGTGACCAATTTCGTCCACCTCCCCATGGGTAGCGCAAAAACTACAGCAATCGGCGCGAAACAGAGGGCGGCGGCGTAAATGGTTGCCGGCATGTGACGCATGAACAGTTTCGCGGCCAGCGCGGTGGTCAGCAAGGTGTCAAGCAGCGAGACGATACTCATGATTCCGTCGCAATAGCCGTAGATGTCGGCTCCGAAATGCAGCGCTGTGCGAATGATATAAGGTGAACCGACGGATGAGACCCCGTTAAGAAAGAAGTTGAGGGCGGCGGTGACAGCAACGAGTTCGAGCAGCGTCGGGTTGGCTCTGAGAAACGCGACGGCATCGCGAATGTCAGCCAGAAAAACCTTGAAGATATGGTGGTGAACAGTTGGCTTGGTATTTTGGAATTTTGATAATTCTGAATCGTTCATTCCTGCTGTATCAGAGAATATCACCGTTGCAGATGCGCAACCTGGGTTGGTTTGTTTGTCTGATGGCGGTTCGTTCTTATTCCCATTTGTAGCTTCATGGTGATGCACTGTATCGAGTTTGATGAAGCATTCCAATCCGGCGGTGACGAAGAAACAGACAGTGGTGGTGGCCATCATGGTGCGGATGCCGATCAAAGCGTATAGCGCACCGCCGGCGAAGGTTGGGATGATTTGCATGATGGAGTTGACCTGGCTGGAAATCGCTTGGGCGCGCCGCAATAATACGGTGTCTTTTCGGCCGAGCATCTGGGGGATGGCGGCGCTGACGGTAGGGGATTCGAGTGCGTCAAGCGCTGAGAGAGTAATGAGCAGCATCGCGATTGAGACGATGGTATGGGTTTCCATAACACCGAACGCGAGAGTTGCAACCAATACGACGCTTCCACTGACGGCATCGAGCGCGACCATCATGGTCCGTCGGTTGACGCGATCGGCGACAACTCCGCCGAATGGCATGAGCAGAATGGTCGGGACAATGGAGACGGAGAGCAGCGTCGCAAAAACGGTGGCCGAACCGGTTTTGTCAAGCACCCACATCGACATGGCGAAGCGCAGCATGGTGTTGCCGAAGAGCGAAAGTCCTTGTCCGGCAATGAGCAGGATAAAGTTGCCGGAACGTAGCGGTGAAACAGTCGGTTTGTAAATCTGTTTGTTCATTGTTTCTTAACGTTTTCTTAAATACATACCGACCGACGGTATGTAAATTTGGTAATGATTGATCAGTATGTTGTCAGTGAGAAATTGTTTCGGTTGTTGAGGTCGTGGCTAAGTGGCGTTATTTTTGGGCTTTCTTACGGTCAGCCTTTTGAGGTTTCGTTTCTCCGTTTTTGGAATCGTCTACGGGAGCAGGAATCTGAATCTGCGAGTAGAAATCGGCCAGCTGGTCGACCATGTCGTGTGTAATCGCGGGCACGCCGATGGAGACGCAGATGGTGGCCAGGCATTGTGCGCGGTGCCGCAAAACGCTCCGGGTACCGGGGTAGAAATTCGGCATGAACCATATATTCATCAGCAGCGTGAGCAGTTCGGCGGCCTCCTGCGGATAGTCTGTGATGATGGAACCATCCTTGATGCCACAATCGATGAGTTTGCGCATGCCGACCGGCAACGTGTGCGTCCATGCGCCGACACTTTCGCTGAGATTCTGCGGGTCGTCGGCTGTGGGGAGCGTGCCCTTGAGCCTTTCGACATGTTCCTGGTCGGTCATGGTAGCCAAGAAAAGCTCGCGGATTTTCTGCAGGCCGTTCAGGTCTTTGCGCTCCAGAAGCGCGTCGTATTGGGCATAGGATTTCTTGTTGTCTTCGTCGCTGATGGCATCGAGAATGTCCAGTTTGGACTTGAAATGGTGATATATCGCGCCTTTGGAGAGATCTCCTAGTTTGTCAAGAATGTCCTGCACTGACGTGTTTTCGTAGCCTTTGGCGGCGAACAGCTTCTGTGCGGCGTCGAGTATACGGCGTCTGGTCACTTCAGGGTGTGCGTTGCGTGCCATGCTTTGCCTTCTTTTGTGATATCGATGGACTGGCGGTAAGTGGAGCGTAAGCCTAACCGATTGCATGCCTCGTTCGTAACCAAGCTAATCTTGTAATCAGTATACATACCGTTGGTCGGTATTGTATAAGGTGTGTCGCTATAAGGGGAGTTCGCAGCCCCGAGGCACAATAGGGGCATGACTTCCAAAGGAAAACCGTCGCCGCGTTCGAGCGTTTTGCCCTTGAGCGATGCGCAAGTGGAGCTGCTGGGCAAGCGTCACCATTTGGTGGATCCGACGCAATACCTCCCGACTGGCCCCCGCAAGGTAAACACCGCCGAAATCGAGGCGCAGAACCCCAAGGGTACGAAACGTTTGCTCGACGCCGTTTCCACGGTGCTTCGTGCGCACAGCAAGGTCTATGCGTGGGGGCTTGAACACGTTCCTGAAACCGGCCCGTTCATCACGGCCGCTACGCACGTGACGATGTATGACGTTTTTATTCCCATGGATGCACTGTTCCACATGGGCCGACGCCCGCGCTATATGGCCAAAGCCGAGATGGCGCACTGGCCTCTCATCGGTAAATGGTTCCAGCTGGTCGGCATGCAGCCGGTGCCGCGCCGCAGCGGCAAGGCCATTGAAATCGAGAAGGAATCCATCGATATCCTCACATCGGGCCGCCCGCTGACCGTCTGGCCGGAAGGCACGCTCTCTCGTGACCCGTTGAAGTGGCCGATGAGTCTCAAAGACGGCATCGGCATCATCGCGCTCGAGTCCTCACGACGGCTCGGCTATCAGATACCGCTTTATTGCTCGGTGACGTGGGGTGCGGCGAGCATCAACCATTGGTGGCCGTGGCCGCGCAAGAACGTGGTGATGTGCTATGACGATGCACTGGATTATGGCGACCTGCTCAAAGACACCGACTCATGGGGCGCCGAGCCGCCGATGGAGCTGGTCACAGAACTCACCACGCGCATCCGCGAACGGATGGAGACCATTATGGCCGAAATCCGTGGAGAGCAACCGCCGGCTGAAGGATATTGGGATTTCCGGACGATGAGCCGCAAGCCGCGCCGTTAAGTTCAAAGTGGTCGAAGCGACAAACGGTTGGTGAGGGGCATTTCGTGCGGAACCTATCGATGATTGTGCCTATCAAAAGTGACGATTGTCGGAAATTATCTCTAATAATCTCGTATAGATGCAATGAGACGAGCCGCGGAATTGACGAATCCGACAATGCTGCGGCACAATGGTTGAGTTCTTGACGGAAAGCATGCGTTCGATGAATCCATAACGGAAGGCGATGATCGTCACTATTATGGAAGAAGCTATCGGCGCAAAGGAGCAGATTATGAAGGTGACGGTACTCGGGGCAGGCGCTTGGGGAACGGCGTTCGGCCAGGTGCTTGCGGATGCAGGCAACGACGTGACGATGTGGGCGCGCGAGCCGGGAATCGTCGCAGGCATTCGCGACAACCATCACAATGAGGCGAGGCTCCCCAGCGTCAAGCGTCTTCCCGACAATATGACCGCCACCGGCGATCGGGCAGAAGCGGTAAAAGACGCGCAGATTGTCGTCGTTGCCATCGCGGCCCAGCACGCACGTGAGGCGCTGGAACTTTTCGCGCCGCTGATCGGCTCGCAAGCCATCGTCGTTTCGCTGATGAAAGGCATTGAACGCGCCACCGGAGAGCGTATGGATGAAGTGGTGCGTGAGGCGCTGGGCGGTTTGCCGGTTGAGCGTTTCGTCGCGATTTCCGGGCCGAACCTGAGCAAGGAAGTGGCCGACCGCCAGCCGAGTGCGACGGTGGTCGCCTGCGAGGATATCGACAATGCCAAAATCGTCGCGCAGGCCTGCAAAACCCCGTATTTCAAGGCGTTCGTTACCACCGATGTCATCGGTGTGGAAATGTGTGGGTCGCTTAAAAACGTCGTGGCGCTCGCGGTCGGCATGGCTCGCGGTGCCGGTTACGGCGAAAACACGGCTGCAATGATCGAGACCCGCGGGCTTGCTGAACTTGCCGCACTGGGCAAGGCCGCACACGCCGAATCCAAGACATTCCAAGGACTTGCGGGTGTCGGGGACCTGATTGCCACTTGCGGTTCGCCGTTGAGCCGCAATTACACTTTCGGCGCGAATCTTGGCCGCGGCATGAGTGTGGAAGAGGCGACGAACGTCAGCAATGGCGTGGCCGAAGGTGTGCCCACGACGGAAGCAGTGGTCCGCATGGGCGAGCAGCTCGGCGTGCCGACCCCGCTTGCCAGCGCGATGAACGATGTATTAAAGCGCGGCCTTACCTGTGAACAGATGCTTCACGAGCTGGTGAAAGGCGATGTCACCGAAGAGTGACGCTTAACCCCGTTACGCGCAAAACTAACACGAGATAAACCTCGGCCCCGGTGTTTACTTGCAAAGCACCGGGGCCTGTGGCATGTAGAGAAGGGGCTCATAGAATGTCCCTTATCGGTTGCGGCCTCATTAGATAAAAGCTTTAAAGGCCACCAAATTCTGATGATTCGTCCTGCCTCAACCAATGGAATCAGTATACCACTTATCAGGATATATGTCTTACGCGATAGGATGAGTTTGTTGCCAAGCTCTCTAGTCCGGATCTTGGAGTTAAGTAAACAAAGGTGTGTCTTATTTTCGGGGTTTGGTGTTGCGGGAGTAGGCGTGCGGGCCTGTGTTTAACGCCCGTGGTGTTAAACACGGGTCTTTTGCTTCCCGGGTTGACTTTCGTGCGGTTGTGTGCTGGCTGTTGCATGGCGGTATGGCCAGGAGGAGATCATCGAGGGCGAGGCGCTGCCCGCTGTGCGGGCTGCCGATGCGCAGGAACGGATACACGAAGGCCGGGCGGCAGCGCTGGAGGTGTGACGCGTGCTCGGCGAGCGGGGTCGCCGCAAGGCCGGACGCCACGCGCCTGGCCGAGTTCCGCGCATGGCTGCCGTGGGTGCTGGGAAGGACGGACGTTCTGCAGGCCGCCCGGGCGATCGGGGTGACCAGCCGTCAGGGGTTCGCGAAACGCACCGCCTGGTGCTGGAGCGTCAGGCCCAGGCTTCCGAAACCGGCCAGGGCGCATTGCGTGGAGGTGGACGGCACGTACCTGAACGGCTGGTGCCTGCTCGTGGCCGTCGACGCCGGCGACGGCAGGCCGCTGGCGTTCCAGTGGTGCGACACCGAGAAGAAGGCCGCCTGGCTCGCCCTGTTCAGGCGCATCCCGCGGCCGGACGTCATCGTCTGCGACGGCGGGCGCGGCTGCCTCGCCGCCATCGGCGCGCGCTGGCCGGGCATGAGGGTCCAGCGCTGCCTCGTGCACGTGCTCAGGAACACGAGGACCGACCTGACCTCCAGGCCGCGCACCGAACCCGGCAGGGCGCTCTACCGGCTGGCCAAAAGACTCGTCGACACGGAACGCTGCGGCACCCCGGAACAGGCGCGGCAGTGGCTGGCGGACCTGAACGAATGGTACCGGGAGAACCGCGACTGGCTGGGCGAGCGGACCGTGGCCAGAGACCCCGACACCGGGTTCCACCGCACCTGGTACACCCACCAGCGCGCCCGCGACGCCTACCACCGGCTCGCCAGGCTCAACGCCGCCGGCATGCTCTTCACCTGGCTCGACCCCGCCCTCAATGCCGGCGGGCCGGTCGCGTGGAACACGAACATGCTCGAGGGCGGCACCAACAAGCCGATCAAGGACGCCATGCGACGCCACAACGGGCTCAGCCCGGAGCACGCCAGACGCGTCTGCGAATGGATCCTCTACATGCGCACCCGGGACCCCGAACCCGAACGGCTCGCCAAAAACGCACTCCGCCGCGGGGAACCGGAACCAAGGAAGGCCGGCGACGCCATCGCCCTGCCCGGCCTCGACCGCCGATCTGTGCAACAACCGGCCCCCGACGACCCCGGCGTCGACCCCTACGAATCAGGATTCGGCATCAGAAAAGGATGGGCCGGACAGTCAACATGACCACCATCCGGACAGAATAAGACACACCTTTGTTTACTTAACCCGGATCTTGTGCAGCCGTGCGGCTTCCCGGCCGTATCGTCCTCGCCACGCCTCTAGTGGCGTGGCACGTAGAGAAAGGTAGGTATTCCTATGCCTACTAATAGAAAGGGCTTTGACGGCACGGAAATCATTCAGGCCTTCGCGGTAGTTGCAGTTGCGTTGGCAGCCAAGGCGGATAACGCTGTAGCTGACGTGCTGCTCGTGACCTTGACTGGTTGCGTAGTGGTGACCTGCTGGATGCATCGACGGGAGTAATCGTTGAAGCCTGCCTGGCTCGGAGCGATTCGGGCCAGGCGTTTCTGTTTTTGCGCTGGTTCGCACTGTCCGCCAATCGGCATGCTTGCGTCGGGTCTGCATCGGCTTTGTGAATGAGCAGTATACGTATCGGAGTGTCGCTGCTTTGCCGTGTAGGCTTGGGGTTCAGGTTCGATTTCGGACGAGGTAAAGCGAGGAAATATGCGTAAGCAGCGTGTGGTGGTTTTGTATGGTGGCAGAGCGGACGAGCATTCGATTTCCTGCCTTTCTGCGGCCGGGGTTTTGAAGGCGATGGACACTGAACGTTTCGAGCCGATTCCCATTGCCATCACCAAGGCAGGCGAGTGGGTGATGGGCGGCACCGATCCCCGCGATTTCGAAGTTGCCAACGGCGCGATGCCCGTGGCCGAGGGGACGGAAGCGAATGAGGCCGTCAAACCGGTCGTTCTTGATATGTCCCGCGGCAACAATGGCTTCTATGTTCGCGAAAAGAACGGCAAACTCACTTCGCTGGGCTATGTCGATGTGGTATTTCCGGTTTTGCACGGCCCGTACGGCGAGGACGGCACGGTGCAGGGCCTGCTCGAGATGATGGGTGTGCCGTACGTCGGCTGCGGCGTCTTTGCTTCGTCCGCTTGCATGGACAAGGCGTTCACCAAGATTATTTTGAGCGAGGCCGGCATTCCGGTGGCTCCCGGTGTGACCTTCGATACCCGCGATTTCGACGGGTCTGACAAGTTCAAGAACGATGCTGCAGAAGCGATGAAAAGTATCAAGTCGGCTAAGCTGCGTTATCCTCTGTTTGTCAAGCCATCCCGCGCCGGTTCGAGTTTCGGCGTGACCAAGCTGGAACGTGACGGGGACACGGAAGAACTCGCGGCGGCGCTTTTCGAGGCGTCGCATCACGACTGGAAGGTGTTGGTGGAGCAGGGCATCGACGGCCACGAGATCGAGTGTGCTGTGCTCAACCCGGTTGCCGGTGAGGAGCCGAAGTGCGCGTTGCCCGGCGAGATCGTGCTCGACCGCCGTGACGCCGATGACGACCAGTTCTACGATTTCGACAGCAAATACACCGATTCCGAAGCCTCGCACGTTGAGGTTCCGGCGAATCTGCCCGATGAGACGCTGAAGCGCGCGCAGGAAGTCGCGGTTCGAGCGTTCAAGGCCGTTGACGGGGCCGGGCTTTCGCGTGTGGATACGTTCGTGACCCCGCGCGGTGAAGTGATGGTCAATGAAATCAACACCATCCCTGGATTCACCCCGATTTCCATGTATCCGAAGGCTTGGGAAGCCACCGGCGTGAGCTATACAGAACTGATTACCAAGCTCGTCGAAGGTGTGGTACGGTGATTCTATATATCGAAAATCGCTGAATTTAGTTTGAAATAGATAAGTCGCTTTATATTATTTATTATCACGATTAATATAATGGATAAATATAATTGGATTGATCAATAACTTGAGAGGGTATGTGCCGCACTATGAATGACGATAACCGTCCTGAAAAGCAGACTTCGCAGTCGGACGAGCACGAAGAATCCAGTGCGTCGCAGCCGCCACAGCATCAGCAGCATTCGGAGTATCATGCGTTGCACGCCAAAGCGCAAACAGAGCAGAAGTCGCAGGAAACTCCGCAATCTGAGCGTTCGGAGGGTTTCTCTGTATTCCATCGTCATGCTTCGTCTCAGACTCAGACAAATCAGGCGGAATCCAGATCTCAATACGAACCGCAATCGGCCTATCGGACATTGAACGAGCAAGTGCAGGCTCGCTCTGAGCCGCAGGCATCGCAGCCGCAGTCTTGGAGAGCTGAAGCCGCGCCTTCGCCGCAATATCAAGGTCAGCCTTACAACCCTCAGACCCAGCCGAATCAACAGTCTCAGCCGCAGACGTACCAGCAGACTGGCCAGTATGCATCGCAGCAAAATCAGCCTCAGGCCAGTTATCAGCAATCCCAGTACCAGCCCTATCAGCCTCAATACCCACTGAACCAGCAACCCCAGTCGCAATATCAGCAGTACCAGCAGTCTGGTCTATATCCGCAGCAGTCCGGCCAATATCCTCCCCAGCATTACTCGCAGCAGCAATACCTGACATACCAATACCCGTCGTATCCGCAGCAACAGTTTGGGGTGCAACCGCAGTACCAGCAGTACGGTCAACCGCAGTACCGGCAGTATCAACAGCCCCAGCCTCAGTACCAATACCAGCAGCCCGGCATAGGTTATCGGTATCCTGCGCAGCCTCAATACGTCCAGCAGCCTGTGCAATTCGCGCGTCCGGCCTTCAACGGCGGTTACTTCTACCAGCCGAACCCCGCGTGGCAGACCGCGATGTCCCGCTGGCTTTCCGCGGTCCGCAAGCGTTTCTCCAACATCGGCTTCATCTTGGCCATGGTCATTCTGGTTTGGAATGTTCTTGCGTTGGTTATCTCGCGCATGTCAACCTTATTCATCGACCCGAAAAAACTGCCGATGTGGGCTGTGCTGCTGATGGGCAACGGCCCACTCTATGTGATTGCCATCCCGCTTGCCTTGCTTATTTTCCGCACAATGCCGCAAGTGAAGCGCAAGACGAGCAATATGAGTATCGGCATGTTCCTTGCGGTGATGGCCATATCGTTCCCGCTGGCGGATATCGGCAATTTCATTGGCAACATTCTCTCAGCCATGTTTTCCAGCGGGCAGGCGGAGAACAGCGTCAGTGAACTGACGCAGCGTCTTGACCCGGTGAGTCTCCTGCTCTTCACCGTGATCATCGCCCCGATTTTCGAGGAATGGCTCTTCCGTCGCCTGTTGATCGACCATATCCAGCAATTTGGCGAGAAAACCGCGATTCTGGTTTCCGCCTTCGCTTTCGGTCTGTTCCACGGCAATCTCTTCCAGTTCTTCTATGCCTTCGCTTTTGGTCTCCTGCTGGCCTACGTTTATGTGCGTACCGGCAAGCTGCGCTACACCATCGCCATGCATATGACGTTCAATTTCTTTGGTGGTTTCCTGCCGCAGATGGCATTTTTGGCGATGAGCAAGTCCACTCTGGACACGATCGGTACATCCGGCGGGATGAGGCAGATCCTTGCAACCGGCCATGGTGCGGAAGTTGCGCCATACCTGTTTTATCTGGTATTCAATGGCGTGATGTTCATTGTCGGCATCGTGGTCGCCATCCTGGAGCGCAAGAAACTCGTGTTCTATTCCGCGCCCGAGGAACTGCCCAGAGGCGCGCGTGCCAAGACGGTGCTCGGCAATCCCGGAGCCATCGTATTCATCGTGCTATGCGCGCTGGAGATGATTGCCGCGCTGTTCAACATATAAAGGTCGCGGATTAAAGATTCGAGATTACCGTTACCGCGGAAGTTGTCTGGAATATGACCATTGCCGCGGTAACGGATTTTAAATAGCGAAGCCTAGATAATGAAGTTTTCCTTCGCCAACGCACGTACGGCGCAATCGCGCACCCGATCCTGGCTGATGCCGGTATTGGCGAACAACAGGGCCTCGCCTTGCACTCCGTCTGGTGAGAAGCCGGTGAAGTTGATTTGCGGCGGGTTTCTGCGGTCGGTGATGTTCGCCGTCGCCGTTTTGAGCACGCTAGCTATACGTTTTGCAGCCATTTTGATATCGGTACCGGGTTTCACCGCAAAAGCCACGCTTACGCAAGCCTCACCCTCCCGGGTGAGACGTTCCAGTGAAGAGGTGTTGAGCACCGAATTGGGAATGATGAGCTGATTGCCGTTACGCTCGCGCACCACCGTTTGCCGCCAGGTGATGTCTTCGACGGTTCCGGTGATGTTTTGGATGCGCACGTGGTCGCCCGGGTGGATGACATGGCCGATCATCAGTCCGAATCCGGAGATGATATTGGCGATGGTGTCTTTCAGACCCAGCGAAATCGCAACGCCGCCGACGCCAAGCGCCGTGACGATGGTGGTCGGATTGATGCCGAAAACCGGCTGGAGCACCATGGCCACGGCAATGGTCCAGATCGCCACCAACGAAAGGTTGACGAAAATCGACACATTGGGAATGCCGGAATGATTAAGCAGTTTTTTGAGCCATCGCGAAACGACTTTTGTAGCCACAAAGGCGACGGCGAGCACGATAATCAGAAATGCGATGCGACTATCGTGCGCCTTGAGCCAGTCCAGCAATGTTTCCATAAGGCTTTAGCTTACCCCCGTAGGCCTAGACCTGTTGGACCGGCTTAAAATCCGAAAATCAAGCAGAGTGACTAATGCCACCCATAAGCGCGGCGTTTCCCCTGAAGCCGTCGGTATGTTGATGCTGCATAGCTTGAAGGTCCTCAAGCAAGGCATCAACCTCGTGCTTGAAGTCCTTGTCTTGACTTTCGGCTTCGGCAATGCTCTTGAGCAGGGAACCGTCGCCATTCTCCAGCGCGCTGCGGAACATCTGCACCCAGAAACCGGGCATGCTGTCCCCGGAAACGGCCATGTAGAGCGTGCGAGCGACCACTGCCGCATCGAGATTGCTCCACTGTTCGACGCTCGTCTCCTTGGAGAGCTTGGGCCACATCGCAGAAATCGAGAGCAGACCACCCACGGAGAACTCCAAAAGACAATTCTGGGTGATAGTCATATCGCGGTCAAGATGCTGCCATTCAATGAAGCTGTCGCGAATCGCGTCGTGCACCGTGAAAAGCAGGAACGGGGAGCCGTGCTCGCTGACCGTCAGCGCAATCCGGTCGAGATAGACACGGTTGGCTGGCACGCCGATGAGCTGCATAACGATGCCGTTCCAGGCCTTGGCCGGGTCGATGGTGAACTCGGGCATTGCCCTGTTGATTCCTTCGACGGCATGCTGAATCGCGGTTTCGGCGAGATTGTTGAGCTTGCAGTAATGGTAGTAGAAAGAGTTACGGTTGACGCCCGCCAGGTTGACTATGTCAGTGACGGTGATTTTGGGATAATCCCGCTCCTCAAGCAACTTCCAGAACGCATTCTCCATGCGCGTCGTAGCCGGCAATTGATTTGAGTCTTGTCGGGGTCTAGACATTCTGATGCCTCCTGATGATTGAGAAAATTCTATGTGAAGAATTTCTGTATTGATTCTAAAGGATAACGGTTGACGATTTTCGTTAAATCGCGATTATCGCGTAGAGAAAACTTTTCGGCGGTTCATTATACAGAGAGTTGTGCATATTAAACTAGATGAAATTATTATTTAAATCTAGTTCTTTATGCGTAACTTTGTAAATTTATAAATTAAAATGTGATGTAAATCACAATAATTAAAAATTCGCTTTTAAATTTGAGGTGAACATTCAAAGCGCGATAGATTGAAAACATGGATATTCAAGCTTATCAGCTGCTAGTTGGCGGGTTCGGGGCAATACATCACGAACAAAGCAAAGGTGTCGAGCGATATTTGTTGATGTTGCCTAATTCGATAGACATAAAAACGTTTGACATAAAAGTCCGTTCGAACGAGTCGATAAATGTCAAAAACGGTGAAAAACTATCTGGAGATGATATAGCGCAGGAGTTGCCAATGATCAAGGCCGCGGGTGTGGCTTCGGATGTGCCATCACCTTCGTGGCTTTTGCGTGAAGGCGATACGGTTTTCGCGGTTCTCGAGGATACCGATGAAGTCGCTTCGTTGCGCATTGTATATAAAGGAGCGAATTCGGATGGGCAGGCCGGCGATAAGTCTGGTGGATTTGCTCGTGGAAGCATCGGCGGCAATTCGGATGAGTTGTCTGGCAATGACTCTGCCGATACGTCCAGCGCAAGTGCGCGCGAAAATGTCGACAATCGGTTCGGCGAAGTGACGCTTCGCGAAATATCCCGAGTGAAATTGCCTGCGAAATCCGGTCCCACTCATGCCGCCATTGCGGTTGATTCAGTGCTCGGACGCCATTTGATCACCGCCGATTATGCGGATGGCACGGTATGTGTTCTGCCGATTGGCGCGGGCGACGTGCTGGGTCCGGTGGCGCAGGTGCTGCACGGCGACCCGGAGCACCACGGACCGTTGCCGGCGCAAGAGGCGCCTCATGCCCACTGGATTCTTCCCCTGGCCGACGGCCGTGTGCTGACCACGGATTTGGGCGCGGATCGCATCTATATCCATCGTTGGCAGGGTTCGCGTCTGGTGCGCACAGGCTTTGTTTCTTTGGCTGACGGCACCGGCCCACGTGATATGCACGTTTTGCCCGGGCCATCCGGCAAATTCGGGGAGAGCGGCGACTGGCGTATAGCAGTCGTCGATGAATGGGGTTGTACGGTGACGATTCTCGAACCGGTCAGACCGGACGTTGAAGGTTCTCGAGATGTTGGGGACGATAATAAGGACGATAAAGATAAAGGAGCGAAAGGCCGGTCGGAGGAATTCCGGGTGGCCCAAACCGTCAGCCTCGGTGGCGACAAAGGGAAACACCCGGATCAGGCTGCGTCCTTGGCCTTTGTGCCCGATGCCCTGCGTCTTACTGGTTCAACGGAAGACCAAAAAAACACGGCGGTCTCGCCGTTCTCGCGTGGTTTTGTCTACGTCGGGCTGCGGGGGAGCGAGCGCATCGTGACCCTGTATTGGGACGGTAGCAAGCTGAGTCGCTTGGCCGACGAAAGCGAGCCGGGTTGGAAAGGTCGCGGCGTGCAAAGCGGGGGCAAGCGACCGCGTCATCTCCTGGCTGTCGGCAACATGTTGATCGCAGCCAACGAGGTGAGCGATAATCTGAGCCTCTTCCGTGTGGCAGCCGACGGAGAACCGGTGCATCTCGGTGACTACCCGGCCGGTTCGCCGACCGCGGTGCTGCCCCTGACCGGAATTTAAATCTCGTTTTTCATCTACAATGCAAAGGTCGTTTGCCATATCCATAATGCTTCAGTGAAATTTTGATCGTGTTTTCGTTTATGGTCTATCGGTTCGTTTGCTGTTGGGGCGACCTTTCATCGGAATCTTGATGATGCCCCTTTATTTCCGGGCCATCGGCTTGCCAACCGCTTGACATGCTCTTGACTGGTGACTAAACCGCGTTTTTCCATTTACAGTTCATCTGCTCGACTGAGGCCGAGATGTCCTTTCATTGGAGTTTTGATGGAGTTTTTGCGTTAAATAAGGTATTCCCAAGAAGTTAATTAGGCAGTTGTGTAATGGGGTATTTCGTCGTTGCGCTTTAAAATCCGTTATTGTCTTTTATCGGGTTTGGACTGTATAGAATACACTGATCCAAAAATATCGCTTCATGATATAAAATAACTTCCTATGTCAAATCGTAATCAAGCTGCGCTGGTTTTTGTTGACGTTGCCGAAGTTTTAGTTGACGTAACGAGTGTGTAAAAATTGTTGTGAGTGGTTAAAATTGGGGGTTAAGCGGTTAAAAAGACATGGTGAATTGTGAGACCTACCCACTTCAGCAGGTAATTTGTGCCTGGTCCGCTGGCTGCTTGCGATGCTCTAAGCGGGCTTTCGGGTCCGAAATGCCGGGCTGCAGGCGTTTTTGAATGCCGGTTGCATATCTGAGGTTTTTGGGATAAGTAGGATAAAGTCATATAGCTGAATATTATACATGCTAAATTTATAAAAATTGTATAAATATTTTTTGAAAATACTTTCCAGGATATATGCTGTAAGCAAAATTCTAGATAGATTTAGACAGCCGAAATGGCAAATAAATTTTTCGCAGCCGTAAAAGTGCCGTTCGTCGTCATATTACAACCGGATAGCCATAAATGTGTTTGTAGTGCATTTGCTGCCTTTGACTGCTCCCGGATGTACGACTCGGCGAACTATACATTATTGTTATACATTTTTATCGATGCTACCGAAGAGTTGCGTCAAGTCATCGGCAGGTCGTCTTCAACCCATCGTCATCCATAACGATCTGTCGAGAGCATCATTGAACGTCACGATTCGTCATGAGCTGTCGTCAAGTCGTCACGAAACTACAGAGATCCAACGTCGAAGTGTAACGAGACCGCTTCGGGTCGTCGTCAACTCGCCGCAAGATATCGCCAAGCCCCCGCCAAGACTTACGGCCGACCGTATTGCCTACCTAGTTTAAGGTGACAATATGTATGAGTGGATGTCATTTGATGAGTGTTGAGGGGTTCGTGCGAGCCAATCATCTGCTTTCGCTGGATCATGGATAACCCAATCTTGCCCTTGGTCGGCCCCGGTTGTATACTTGATAAGTTGTGTGTCGTTGTTGTGCGCCAAAACGCAGGATAACGGCATCAAGACTTGCAAGTCAAAACAGTATAGGGAGTCCATTATGGCAGCTCGTTGCGCAGTGTGCGGCAAGGGACCGCAGACCGGTTACAGCGTTTCGCATTCACATATTCGCAATAAGCGCACCTTCAGCCCGAACCTTCAGTCGGTTCGCACCACTATCGACGGACAGAACGTTCGCGTTCGCGTGTGCGCCAAGTGCATCAAGGCTGGCAAGGTTCAGCGCGTGGCCGCGTGAATCGCGAGTAGCAAACAGCAATTTAAAGCCTCCGTACGTCGTTTGGCGTCGGAGGTTTTTTCATACCCGGGCTGCTCGCATTTTCTATAGCTCATGGTGAGGTGCCGGGGAATGGCGAATGGACTATCTGATGGCTACTTTTGCGTAGTCGGCAACGTGACGTATGCAGAAAGTGACATGTAGTCGAATCGCATGGTGGAAACAAAGATATAAAAGTACAGATTTAAAACTCTCTGCTGTAATCTTGATTTATTTTCGAACGTAAGTTATATTTATTTTGAACGTAATTAATGATGATGTAATGCGTTTGTATACACCGTTCGAAAGAGGCAACGTTGGAATCCGCGATTGTATTCAATGTACAGAAATTCAGTCTGAACGACGGCCCCGGCATACGTACCGTCGTCTTCCTGAAGGGGTGCCCGCTGCGGTGCGGATGGTGCTCCAACCCCGAAAGCCAGAAGAAGACACCGGAAATCGAGTGGGACGAGCGTTCTTGCGACGGGTGCGATGCCGATAATGCTCTTGCCGGCAAATTTGGTTTCATCAAGACGGGGTCGCGCCGGGGCCCGGACGTGACACACCTGCGAATAGGGGATGCCCAAGTCGATGCCGCATTGAAGGCCTGTCCCGGTCTCTCCGTGGTTGGCGTCAACCGAACGACTGACGATGTGCTCGCAGAATGCCTTCAGGACGAGCCGTTTTACGAGGAAGGCGGCGGAGGGGTCACACTTTCCGGGGGCGAGCCGCTGGTATGGGGGCATTTCTGCGTGGAATTGCTCGACAAACTGAAGACCCACGGTATCGATACCAGCATGGAGACCACCGGCCATGTGCCTGAAACAACGTTCAGGGCTGCTATCGGGCATCTCGATCATATTTTCATGGATCTGAAACAGTACGACACGAAGCTGCACAAGCAGGGTACCGGCGTTGGTAACGAGCTGATCCTTAAGAACATGGCTTATGCTGCTTCTACCGGAAAGGATCTTCTGATCCGTACGCCGGTCATCCCCGGTTTCAATGATTCACTTTCCGACGCCAGAGGCATGGCCCGCAAACTCAAGGAAATCGGGGTCGGGAAAGTTCAGCTCCTGCCTTTCCATAACTTCGGTGAATCAAAGTATGAGTTGTTGGGGCGCGAGGACTATGCATTCAAAGGCGTGCCCAACACGCATCCCGAAGAGATCGAGGATTTCAGACAGGTGTATCTCGATGAGGGTGTGGACGCCTTTTTGTAACGATGGTTCCCTAGCTCTGTCCCCGAGATGAGTGGTCGCTGCTTTCTCGCAGCCGGGATTGACAAACAGTTTGGTTTGATAAGACAGATGCTTCCGTTTGAAAAGTAATTTGCTTGTGATTGCAGGACACAAGGTGTTAGGCTTGCAATATAGGCAAGTGCGGATCTCACTACGGAAGGCATACAGATGAAAACGAGGACGAATCGTATTCTCGAGCTTCTTACCGAGCATAAACGCATAGAGGTCACCGCACTTGCCGAAGATCTCGGGGTTTCTGAAGTCACCATGCGCAAGGACCTGAGCGAACTTGAAAAGCGCGGCATCATCGATCGCGAGCACGGGTTCGCGGTGCTGAAAAGCGCCGACAACATGGAAAGCCGACTCGCATACCATTACGAGGAAAAGCTGAAGATCGCCAGGCGCGCGGCCGAGTGCGTCCATGACGGCGATACCGTGATGATCGAGAATGGCAGTACCTGCGCCTTGCTGGCGGCCGAACTGGTTTCAACTAAAAACGACCTCACCATCATCACCAACAGCGCCTTTGTCGCCGGTTACGTACGCGGCAAATCCCAATGCCAGATCATTCTTTTGGGTGGCATATACCAGCAGACGGCACAGGTCATGGTCGGGCCAATGGTTGAGCGTTGCTTGAAAGGGATGTACGTCGATATTCTCTTCGCCGGCACCGACGGCTACAGCGAGGAGACGGGATTCGCCAACCGTGATTCCCTGCGTGCCGAGACTGTTCGCGATATGGCACAGCATGCCGGCCGCGTGGTCGTAGTCACCGAAAGCAGCAAGTTTTCGCACCGTGGCACCGTTCCCCTTGATTTTGGGCACAAAGATGTGGCGACGTTTACGGATGAAGGTCTTTCCGATTCAGCCAGAAAAATGTTGGATCGGCATGGTGTCGAGATCGTTACGGTCTGATATTTCGCTGTAAGGAAATTTTTACTTACATTTTAATTCTTTGATGCCAGCCTCGCGATTTTATGTCGGGGTTTCGGTCGTATCCAAAATGGATGTCTGCTGGTGTTGGCGTCAAAAGCACAGAACGATAATTTTTAATGGTTTCAAGGTATTTGTGGCAGAGTGATTTATCTTTGCCTTTTCGATAGCAATCGTTTTATGGATTTAAGCGTAAGTTGTCGAGAATCAATCAAATCGAAAGTAATTTATTTACGAACAAAAGATAAAATAGTTACGAAGTTGACAAAAAAACTTCCTTTCGTTATTCTGAAGCTGCGTAAGTGATGTAGCTTACATTTATGAAAGGAAAGTACGATGAGTGATTCACATTTTGGAAAGCTCACTGACAGGATGAACTCTTTCCGTGATCAGCTGCTCGACGCAGTGCCGCAGATCGATGTCGATCGCGCGATGATCACGACCAAGGTCTATCAGGAGCAGCAAGATCAGCCCTTGGCCATCAAGCGTGCGATCATGCTCAAAGAGATTCTTGAGCAGATGCCGATTTTCATCGAACCCGAGACGGTCATCGCCGGCAACCAAGCTTCAAAGAATCGTTCGGCGCCGATTTACCCCGAATACGCCATGGACTGGGTGATTGACGAACTTGACCAGTTTGAAAAACGTGATGGCGACGTATTCACCATTACCGAGGAAAACAAGGAAAAGCTGCGCTCCATCTATCCGTTCTGGAAGCACAACACCCTTCAGGACCGCGGACTGGCGGCATTCCCTCCCCATTCCAAGCTGTTCTATGATCTCGGCATCATCAAGTCCGAGGGCAACATCACTTCGGGCGATGCCCATTGCGCGGTCAATTATGGTGGTTTGCTGAAGCTCGGGCTGAAGGATTACGCCCGTCGTGCACAGGAGAAGCTGGATGCGCTCGATCTGACCGATTATCGTAACATCCACAAGAGCTATTTCTACCGTGCGATTCTCATTGTGGTCGATGCGGTCAAGGAATTCGCTGGCCGCTACGCCGCATTGGCGCGCGAGCAGGCTACGGAGTGCTCGCAAAAGGGTGACGAGCGCCGTGCTTCGGAACTCCGCGGAATGGCCGAGGCCCTTGACCATGTGCCGTATGAGCCAGCGCGCACCTTGCGTGAGGCGGTGCAATCTGTGTGGCTGATTCATCTCACCTTGCAGCTCGAGTCCAACGGGCATTCGCTTTCCTACGGGCGCATGGACCAATATCTGTGGCCGTATTATGAAAACGATCTGAAGACCGGTCGGATCACGGCTGATGAAGCCGATGAGCTGATGTGCAACCTCTGGCTCAAGACCTTCACCATCAACAAGGTCCGTCCGTGGAGCCACACTCAGTTCTCTGCGGGTTCGCCGCTCTATCAGAACGTAACGGTCGGCGGCCAGAAGCTGGTGGATGGCGAAGCTAGGGACGCCACCAACCCGATGAGCTGGCTCATCCTGAAGTCCGTGGCACAATGCCATTTGACGCAGCCGAACCTCACCGTTCGCTATCACGAGAACCTTCCCGACGATTTCATGAACGAATGCATCGAAGTGGTGCGTTGCGGTTTCGGTATGCCGGCGTTCAACGATGACGAGGTCATCATCCCCAGCTTCATCGAAAAGGGTGTGGCCCGCGAGGATGCCTACAATTATTCGGCCATCGGTTGCGTGGAGACGGCGGTGCCCGGCAAATGGGGCTACCGTTGCACCGGCATGAGCTTCCTCAATTTCCCGAAGGCGCTCCTGATCGCGATGAACAATGGCGTCGATCCGCAAAGCGGTACGAAACTTGTGGAAGGCACCGGCCATTTCAAGGACTTCACGAGTTTCGACCAGGTTATGAATTGCTGGGATAAGGTCATCCGCGAGATGTGCCGACAGTGCGTCATCATCGACGCGACCTGCGATATGGTCCTTGAACAGGACACGGCCGACATCCTCTGCTCCTGCCTGACCGACGATTGCATCGAACGTGGCCTGAACATGAAGGAAGGCGGAGCCGTCTACGACTTCATCTCCGACTTGCAGGTGGGCATCGCCAACCTCGCCGATTCCCTCGCCGCCATGAAGAAAGTGGTCTTCGAGGAGAAGAAGGTTACCCCCGAAGAGCTTTGGGATGCGATGCAGGCCAACTGGCAGGGCGAGAAGAACCAGCATATCCGTGAGCTGATGAAGGCGGCGCCGAAGTACGGCAACGACAATGATTATGTCGATTCGCTTATTCGTCAGGCCTATGACATCTACATCGATGAGATGAAGAAGTACCACAATACCCGCTACGGCCGCGGCCCGATCGGTGGAATCTACTACGCCGGCACGAGCTCGATTTCGGCGAATGTGCCGCAGGGTGCGGGCACGTTGGCCACCCCTGATGGTCGTGCTGCAGGTGAGCCGCTCGCCGAAGGTTGCAGTCCTTCTCATTCCGCGGATCAGCACGGACCGACCGCCGTGTTCAAGTCGGTTTCCAAGCTTCCTACGGAAGACATCACCGGCGGTGTGCTGCTCAATCAGAAGATGACGCCGCAGGTGCTTTCCAAGGTCGAGAACCGGCAAAAGCTTGCTTTGCTGACCCGGGCGTTCTTCGACAAGCTCCACGGATACCATGTGCAATACAATGTCGTTTCCCGTGAAACATTGCTTGATGCCCAGGTCCATCCGGAAAAGCATCGCGACCTGATCGTTCGCGTCGCCGGCTACAGCGCGTTCTTTGTCGTGCTTTCCAAGGCGACTCAGGACGACATCATTGAGCGGACCGAACAGACCTTGTGATTCGCAAATCGCGATTTTCTTAAATGTTGGCAATGAAAGGAAATAACCATGAAACTCATCATTGATGATGCGGATACCGAGGCCATCAAACGTTTGGTCGAGTACTATCCGATTGATGGTGTGACGACCAATCCTTCGATTCTGGCGAAAGCCGGGCGGCCTCCCTTCGAGGTGCTGCACGAGATTCGTTCCATTATCGGGCCGGACCGCGAGTTGCATGCGCAAGTGGTCGCCAGGGACGCCGAGGGTATGGTTGCCGACGCCCACCGGATTGTCAAGGAACTGGGAAACAACACGTTCCCCAAGGTTCCCAGCATTCCGGAAGGATTCAAGGCAATCAAGCAGCTGTCCGCCGAGGGCATCAATGTCACTGCGACGGCGATCTATACTCCGCTGCAGGCGTTCATAGCGGCCAAGGCCGGCGCGGTTTATGCGGCGCCGTACATCAACCGCATCGACAACATGGGTTACGACGGCATCGACGTCGCGTGCAAGATCCACGACATCTTCAGAGCCAACAATCTGCACTGCGAGGTTTTGGCGGCGAGCTTCAAGAACTCCGAACAGGTCCTCAAGCTGGCGGTCCACGGTGTCGGTGCTGCCACGATTGCGTCTTCGGTCATCGATTCGTTGACCAAGAACGCAGCCATCGATGCAGCGGTGGATGATTTCACCGCTGACTTCGAAGGACTTACGGGCGCAGGAAAGACCATGGCGACCGTATAGGCTCGTCGGTTTTATACTCCGGTCAAAGCGGTTCGGTGACTTTCAGCAATAATCTGTGTCATCGTGGTCATCGAACTGTTAGGGTTAAACCAGTGGGTTTCAGAGTTTTGTGATACTGAAATCCACTGGTGAGGCCCGACGATAAATAAAAAAATACGATGATTCAATTAATGGTAATGTAATCGTTAAAGCTATGTTGCTTTCACGATTCGATAAAAAATTCGATTTTTTGATGGAATTCAAGGTTGAACTCTGCCTCAAAGTTCCAATAAAGATATCGCAAGGAAACATCATGAAAATTTTGGCTATTGATATCGGCGGAACAAATATCAAATACGCATATATGCTCGAAGACAGCTCAATTACCTCACGTGGCTCGATTCCCACCCCGCAAACGGGCCGCGAGGAATTGATCGCCGCGCTGACCCAGCTTTTCAAGCAGGAGCCTGGCGTGCAGGGCATAGCGATTTCGATGCCCGGCATCATTGATGCGGATGAGGGATACTGCGCCATGGGCGGCGCGCTGCGCTACAATGACGATTTCTATCTTCGCCATGAGCTTTTCAGCCATTGCCCGGTGCGGATCGTGATGGACAACGATGCGAAGTGCGCCGCGACAGCAGAAGCTACCGTCGGCGCGCTGAAAGATGTCAGCGACGGGTTCGTTCTCCTGTTCGGCACCATGATCGGCGGCGGCATCATCAAGAACCACATGCTTCATCGTGGTCCGCACTTCTCTGCCGGAGAAGTGAGCTACATCATCACTTCGCGCGATGAAGGCCCGACCCGTGAAGGCGTGTGGGGCAACCAATGCGGCACTCCTGCTTTGTGCGCCAACTATGCAAGCGTCAAGGGCGTCGATCCGGCTTCCATCGATGGCGTGAAATTCTTCGAGGCCGTCAACGCGGGAGAGCCCGAGGCGTTGGATTGCCTGGACCACTATGCCCATGACATCGCGGTTCAGATATTCAATATCCAGAACATCGTCGACCCGGAACGGTTTGCCATCGGCGGCGGCATTTCGGCCCAGCCCGCCTTCATCGAGGCCATTCGTGCCAATCTGCAGAAACTCTATGCGACCTGCCCGTATTTCGTCTCCCAGGCGGAAGTGGTCAGCTGCAAGTTCCAGAACGACGCAAACCTGGTAGGTGCGCTGCAGTGCTACCTGCGCGGCGTTGACGAGCGTGAATACTTCGTCAACAAGGAAGACGTGGACGGCTCAATCAAGAAGTCGGAAGAGCAATCCGACGACGAAGAACAAAAAGCGCCTGAAGGCAAGGTGCTGGTCAACAACTTTACCAAGGAGTGAACGGTATGGCCAAGAAAAAGAGTCTGCTGAATATCGTCATCGACGGTATTTCCGGCATTTTCCTTCCCATTGTGAACCTGCTTTCGGCAGCCGGCATCATGAAGGGCGTGCTGATCATTCTGACTAGCTGCAAGGTGCTGGATGCTTCTGGGAATACGTATCTGGTGCTTGACGCGATGGCTTCGTGCGTGTTCACGTTCCTTCCCGTCATGCTCGCTTACACTTCCGCCAAGCAATTCAAGACCAACCCGTATATCGCCGTCGTCATCGCTTGCCTGCTGCTGTATCCCGCACTCGTAAAAGTGCAGGAAAAGGGCACCACCCTCTCGTTCTTCGGCATACCGATGCTGGGCGTCAAATATGCCTCGAGCGTGCTGCCCATCATTCTGGCGATTGGTCTGCTCAGATTCGTGCAGCAATGGCTTGACAAGGTCCTGCCGGAAGTGATTCGCGGGTTCCTTACCCCGCTGATCTGTGTACTGTTCGTCGGCTCGGTGACGTTGCTGCTGTTCGGTCCGTTCGGTAAGGTGGTCGGCGACGGACTCGCCGCCGGATACGAATGGGTGTACGCACTTTCTCCGATTATCGCAGGTCTGCTGTTGGGCGCTGCGGTGCAGCCGATGGTCATCTTTGGCTTCCACTGGAGCCTGATTCTCATTGGCATGAACAATCTTGCGGTATCCGGACATGATACGGTACTCGCCCTGATGGGTCCTCCGGTGTTCGCCCAGGCCGGTGCTGCGTTGGCCGTGATGCTCAAGAGCCATGACGCTCCGTTCAAGACAACCTGCATTTCCGCCAGTATTTCGGCTTTGTTCGGTATCACCGAACCTGCGATGTTCGGCGTGAACCTTCCGCGCAAGATGCCTCTTGCCGCCGTGTGCATCGGTGGTGGTGTCGGCGGTGCGATAGCCGGATATTCCGGGGTCCAGGCCCATGCGTTCGCTCTTCCCAGCATCGCGACATTGCCCGTGTTCTTCGGCCATGGCTTCGTGACCTACGTTATTTCCTGCGTGGTCGCCATGGTGGTCGCCTTTGTCTTGACTCTCGTGTTCAAGTTCCCTGTGGACGATCTGAAAGTCGAAAAGGACGAGGTTCGTTCCGAAGAGGATCGTGAGCTGCTTGAGGAAAGCTCTGAAACCGAAGCCGCTTTGAATACCGAAGTTGGTGTTGCCGTCGACGAAAAGGCGGCGGCCGAAGCTGCGGCAACGGCTTAGTCGTGTAAAAGCGAATAGCCAATAGTCAATAGCAATTTAAAGCCTCCGTACGTCGTTCGGCGTCGGAGGCTTTTTCATGTTTTGTGTAGCTATGTCTGTGTACTTGTCTTCGCAGTGTTGTCCAGTGAGGTGCTAATAATAAGGTTTCGCTTTGGGAATTGAGGGGTTCCTGCCAACATAAAGTGGGCGCGTTCGGCGCCACCCTTGCAATGGAAGCGCGCTCGAAGGCGCGATGCACGAATGTCCTGTGCGACCGTAAACGGCGATAAGACGCAGGAATGAAATGGAGAAAGAAAAACATGGGCTCTGCCATGTCTAGGTCAACTGCGCCTGAAAATGGGACGTTGCGGGAAAACAGAAACGGAAGCGGTGCTTCGGTAGCGCTCAACGCCGGGGCAGTATCAATGCCTCTCGGAAGCACCAAAGGAAAGTCGAAGCGCGCGGAAGAAGACCCGACATCACCGCACAAACCGTTGAAAGCGCGTATCGATGTCAAACATCCGAACCTGACGATGCTCGGACTGTATCTCGGTGCGTTCCTTGGAATGCTCAGCGAGACCGCGATGAATATCGCGCTGCCTGACCTGATGGTCAGTTTCCATATCAGTTCCGGCACCGCGCAGTGGATGGTGGTGGGCTACATGCTCGTCATCGGCATCGTGTTGCCGTTCACCAGCCTTCTGCTGAAGTGGATTCCGTCGAAGCCGCTGCTGCTGTTCGCGCTTGCGATGTTCTTCGTCGGGTCGCTGATTTCTGGCTTCGCACCGGGCACTTCGTTCGGCGTCCTGCTCGCGGGCCGTATGATCCAGGGCATCTCGACCGGCCTGGTGCTGCCGATGATGTTCTCCGTCATTCTTGAAGTGTTCCCGCTCAATAAGATCGGTGCGGCCATGGGTATGGCCGGTCTCGTAGTGATGTTCGCTCCGGCCATCGGCCCGACCCTCGCCGGTGCGCTCATCGGTGCGTTCTCGTGGCGTGCGATTTTCTTCTTCTTCGCTGCAATCGCGCTGGTTGCGCTGGTCTGCGCCTCGATCTGGATGGTCAACGCCTACAAGCTCACTAAGCCGAGCATCGACGCGCTTTCCTGCATCACCTCGATTGTCGGTTTCGGCGGCTTCGTGCTCGGTGTCAGCCTGATTAGTGACTTCGGTTTCTCACTGCCGGTTATCGCCATTCTGGTCGTCGGCATCGCTGCCATTGCTACGTATAGCTACCGTCAGCTGCACATGAACAACCCAGTCATCGACCTGCATGCGTTGGGCATTCGCCAGTTCACCGTGGGCGCGCTTATCGTGATGATGAACTTTGGTATTACGTTGGCGACGATGTACTTGATGCCTCAGGAATTGCAGAACGGCCTCGGCGTGAAGGTCGCGCTCACCGGCCTGGTGATGCTGCCTGGCGGCGTGGCCAACGCGGTGGTCTCCATGTTCGCCGGACGCCTCTACGATGTCGTTGGCGCAAAGTGGCTCGTACGTGGCGGGTTGGTGCTCTCCATGATCGGTGTCGTCCTGCTGATGCTGGCAGGCCCGTCGACTTCTGTGGGCTACATCATCTGCGCACATGTCATCCTGATGATCGGCATCCCGATGGCCATGAGCCCGGCCCAGTCCTCGGCGCTCGCCTCGCTGCCGCAGCACCTTTCGACCGATGGCTCCACCATCCTGAACACCATGCAGCAAGTTGTCGGCGCGGTCATCACCGCCGTCGCCACCATTCTGCTCGGCGCCGGTCAGGCTGCTTCCCATTCCGGTGGCAAGGCGATGGCTTTCGTCACCGGTTCGCGTTGGGGATTCACCTTCGCTCTGGTGCTCGCCATCATCGCGTTCATCATCTCCTTCGGTCTTTCCAAGCAGACTTCGACGGATGACGCCTCCAAGCGCCAGTAGTCGGTGAATCGAGGTCGGGAAGTCGTTGCGTAAGCGGCTTCTTCCGATCAATCCCGCACAAGTAGACAAATAGGTTTGGCAAATTGGCTGAATAGAGCCGTTTGAGAAATGTATTTGCTGGTTGTGCGGGATTTCCGTATTGGGAAAGTCATTTCAGCTGTTTCGCGATACGAATGAATGTGTATGATCTCATATTCATATTACGGCTCGCTTCCATGTATCTGTGTTGGAAAGATGCAAGGTCGGATTTGTCAACGTTTTCAAGGCGTTCGTCGGCCTTCAATAGAATAGAGATATGAGCAACACCGTCACCCTTACCACCCCGATTTCCGCACTAATCGCCAACAAACGGCGAGTCAGCGCGCTCAAGGGGCTTGGCATGGTGACGGTCGGCGACGCCTTGACCTACTACCCGTTCCGCGTCACCGAGCCTGTGCCGCTGCGGGCGATCCGTGAGGCCAAAGTCGGCATGCCGATGGCGTTCGCGGCCGTGGTGCGCTTTGCGCGGGTCATTCCGATGGGCGGCAGACGCGGGTACCGACTGGAAGCGGTTGTTGACGATGGTGCGTTCGCCGCAAGCCGCCAGGTTCCGGCGTCGAATTGCCGGTTGGTCTTTTTCTCGCATAAAAAGCAATATATGGACTGGATGAGCGGACGCTTGCATTCGGGCGCCGACGTCGTTCTTGCAGGCACGCCCACGGAGTTCAACGGCCAGTTGCAATTCACCCATCCCGAAGTGCTTACCGTGATGCCGCAAGGCGCGAATGTATTCGCCAACCCGGCAGCAGCGTCGGGCTCCGCAAGTACTGGTGAACTTTCTTTCGACGATATTTCTAATCACTCCAATACACAGTTGGAACCGCAAGGTGTCGTTTCAGCCAGTGTTGGTGCTCCCACTTCGCATTCTCAGCCGGTTCGGGCTCCCAATGCCTTGAAATTCGACGCTTCCACCGCTTACGAAGCTCTGCGGCACGTCTGCCGCCCGCGCCCTGTCTATCATGCTACTTCGCGCATCTCGACCGAACATATCCATGAATCCATTGTCGCGATGCTTGATGCCTTGCGTGCCAGTGGGGAAGCGGCGCTCAGAAGGAGTGATGATGCTGGCAATGGTTCTGCTGAGCAAGATGGCGGGTTATCGGAAAGTGATAGCGAAGATAATAATGTTGGCTCTGTTCCCGATAATACCATAAATGATGACGGCGGCAATGGTCTTGCAAATAATAAAGTAGATGACCTTGCCTTGCGTGCCGCGATTCCCGACGTGCTGCCACAGGATGTCATCGATTCCAAGCATCTTATGCACCGAGCCGATGCGTTTGCGGCCATTCACGATCCGCAATCAACCAAGGCGTTTCATGCGGCGTTGGCAACGTTGCGCTATGAGGAGGCGTTCGTCTCCCAGATTTCCGTGCTGCAGGAACGCGAGGACGCGCGTAAGGCTGAGACGTTCAAATGTAGGGATGCTGGGTTGCGTGATAGGTTTGTCGCCTCGCTGCCGTTTACCTTGACCAAAGGCCAGCAGGATGTTATCGATACCATCTGCGAGGACATGGGACGCAGCTATCCGATGCAACGGCTGCTTCAGGGCGAGGTCGGAAGCGGCAAAACTGTGGTGGCGCTCGCAGCCATGCTGCAGGCCGTGGGTTCCGGCAATCAGGCCGTGTTGGTGGCGCCTACGCAGGTGCTCGCCGAGCAGCATTTCGAGACCGTCAGCAGTATGGTTGCCAAGATTTCCGGTGGCAATGACGATAGAACAACGGCTTTTGACCTCGATTCCGATGGCAAAGACAACAGCAAGGATAAGGGAAAGCTCGATAATCAGTCTTCGACTATTCCGGTGACGCTGTTGACTGGGGGGATGAAACTGGCGGCACGGCGCAAGGCGCTTGCGACGGCGGCCAGCGGTGAACCCGGCATTATCATTGCCACGCATGCCGCTTTTTCCAAGATGTTTCAGGCGCCAAACCTCGCGCTGGTGGTCATTGATGAGCAGCATCGCTTTGGTGTCGAGCAGCGCGAGATTTTGCGTTCGAAAGGCGAGAAGACCCCGCATCTGCTCGTCATGACGGCGACACCGATTCCGCGCACCGCGGCGATGACATGGTTCGGCGATCTTGATATTTCATGGCTCACCGAGCTGCCCGGCGGACGCAAGCCGATTCGCACGTTCATCGTGCCTGAAGCCGATGGCAATATGATGGCCCAGATGTTTGTGCACATCCGCCGGCGTATCGACGCAGGGGAGCGGGCGTACGTCGTCTGTCCGAGGATTGACGCGGACGAAGCCGATGCGGAAGTGGCGGCTGCAGCTGCAGGCAAAGCCGGGGGAGCTTCTGCGGGTGTAGGTTCCGACACTGGCGGTCGACGGAAATCTTCGGCGGCTGGCTTGGGCAGCGATGATACCGAAAGTGGATTCGTGGAAGTCGATGATTACGGTGACGAAAACGATGATGGCACGCCGCGCGAGCCCAAGCCACCGCTGCATGCCGTCGATGAAATCGCCCAGCGGCTTTCGTCGCTGCCGCAATTTGCCGGCATCAAGTTTGCGACGTTGACTGGCCGTGATGATGACGAAACCAAGCGACAGGTGATGGCTGATTTCGAATCCGGCAAGACGCCGATTCTTGTGGCGACCACCGTTATCGAAGTCGGTGTGGACGTGCCGCAAGCAAGTTGCATTACTATTTTCGATGCTGACCGTTATGGACTTTCCCAGCTGCATCAACTGCGTGGCCGCGTGGGCCGAGGCGGCACCGATTCTTGGGCGTTCCTCATCTCGCGCGCCGAACCGGGGAGCATCGCCGAGCAGCGCTTGAAGGTCATCGAAGGCTCGCTCGACGGTGCTGAAATTGCGCAGGCCGACCTTGAACTGCGCGGTGCCGGCGATGTGTTGGGCGACGCCCAGTCCGGTGGCAAGTCAGGCCTGAAGCTGCTGCGTGTGGTCAAGGATGCCAAGATTATCGCCGATGCCCGCGAACAGGCGGAAGCTTTGCTTAAGCATGATCCGACACTTGCCGACCAGACCCAGCTTGCCGGTGCCGTTTTGGACTTCACCCGTGGCGGCGAATCCGAAATCTTGAGCAACTGAGCTCTTTATATAGCTATAAGGTGGAATTATGCGTGTGATTGCGGGACGATTCAAAGGGTTCGAGCTGGCCAAGGCCAAGCCGGGCACTCGACCGACGACAGACAGGACAAAAGAGGCCATTTTCTCCAAGCTTGATGCGTGGGGAGTGCTGGATAATGCCCGTGTGCTCGATTTGTTCGCTGGAACCGGAGCTCTAGGCATTGAGGCGCTTTCGCGTGGTGCCGACGAGCTGGTGGCCGTGGAGTCAGCAGGGCCCGCCGCTGCGTTGATTGACAAGGAACTGAGCAATCTCAAACGCAACCGTGCGTGGGATTCACGCACGATGAAGGCCCGCGTGATGCGCAAACGAGCCGAACGTATCGCTTCCGGCTACGATGGCCCTGCCTTCGACGTGATTTTCGCCGATCCGCCTTACGTACTTACGACCGAAGAGTGCAACCAGCTCATTGCCGACTTGGTCGCGTCCCCGGCCGCAGACGAGCAGACAGTCCTGGTTTTCGAGCGCTCGACCCGCTCAGACGCACTGACGATGCCGGAAGGCTGGCAGGTCTCCGACCAACGTCACTACGGCGAAACCGAGGTCTACTACATCGATCACAGCTAAATGGCCGCTGGTAAGAGGTTCATTGCAGATTTGCCTAATACTGAATTAATAGCTGTATAGCATAGCTAGCTGTGAATGTTATTTATAAATAACAAAATACCTTAAAATCGCCGTTTATGTTATTTATAAATAACATTGAGGGGTCAATAGGGTGGTTATGTTATTTATAAATAACATTTTCTTGTTGGGTGTGTTGAAAATCATTCTTTCTGATTATCGAGAAAGTATAGAAGGCTTGTTTGTATGAAGTCCAAGTATTGGCTAATTCTAGTTTGAAACCGGTGATGAGGTAGAAGGAATTGTTCTGCGTCTAGGCGTCCAACTTGCGCGGGTGGAAACCAGAGACCTCCCAGCCTAGGGACATCAGGGTTTTGCGGTCGGCCTTGTCGAGGGACTTGCAGTCGAGCTGTTGGATGAGGTCGGGGCGGAGCTGGGCGGTGTGGGCAATGGCCTCGTCGCGGCGGAAGCGATCGACCTTGCCGTGGTCGCCGCTCGTGAGCACGTCGGGGACGCCCATGCCGCGCCAGACGGCCGGCTTCGTGTACTGGTAGTGCTCCAGAAGCGCGTTTTGGCCGGTATAGGATTCCTCCACGATGGAGTCGGGGTTGCCCATGAATCCGGGCATCAGGCGGGTGATGGCTTCGAGCATCACTGAGACGGCTACCTCGCCGCCGTTCAGTACGTAATCGCCGATGGAATATTCGCGTACGTCAACGCCCTGCGCACGGTAGTAGCGGGGGATACGCGCGTCATAGCCTTCATAGCGTCCGCAGCCGAACAGAAGGTGGCTGGCTCGCGAAAGTTCGGTAGCGTCGCGCTGGGTAAACAGCGGTGCCGAAGGATTCGGGAAAATCAGAACGGGCTTGGTGACGGTTTGGCCAGTTGTCACGGAAGTAGTCGTTTCGTCATCTGAATCGTTCTGTGCGTCGTCGGAAGTGCCATTGTGAATTTGGAAAGATGATGCTGCGTTTTCTGCCATTACATTATCTGCAGCCAGATCCGATTTATCGAATGAATAGGGTTTTGACTCGGAAAATGATTGAGAATTGTTGATAGCTGCTAAAGATTCTTGGGTGTTGTTGCCATCACTGATTTCAGCAGGTTCCAGATTAAGCAAGTCGTCCAAACATTCGGCCCAGACCTCGGGTTTCATCACCATGCCGGCGCCGCCGCCGACCGGTGTATCGTCAACGGAATGGTGCACGTCGTGGGTCCAGTCGCGCAAATCGTGCGTTTTCACGTCAAGCAGCCCACGTTCGATGGCCTTGCCAAACAGGCCGACTTTGAGAGCTTCAAAATACTCGGGAAATACAGACACGATATCAATCTTCATGCTTTTAACCATATCGTGACCCCATCCATCTGGGTAACCACCCATTTCGGTAACCGCCCAGATGGGTAATAGATGAAACTTCTAATTGGATAATGCATACCTGATAAATGGCATCCAAGGCATGAGGTCACTTCTGTGATTGGAAATATTGTCGAACAAAAAGGTGTAGGCATCAGACGAATTGTCGCTGATACCTACACCTTATGTGAAGGTTGAAATAGCTTTACAAATCTGGAATCAGACCAGTTGGCGGATCCAGAGTGAGATAATGTTCGTCAAGATTGATGTCTGGCACTAATTCATCAACGAATGGAACTAACACTGTTTTTATGATTTTAGTGTCATTGTTCTCGTCATTCTCGTCAGAAGATGCAGGAATATAGCTGCCGTCTTTTTGCTCGATAACCGGCGTGGCCAAGCGGATTTTCAGCAGCGATTGCGCAGGTCCGTCGATGACGTCCACGACCTTGCCGATGACGTTACCGGCTTTTCCGCTTTCGATTCCGTTAGCAGGGTTGTCGGCGACGCGAGCCTCAAGTCCGATAAGATCCTTGGGGTACCAAGCATCTTCCTCGGCCATTTCTTCGGGATCGTCGGCTTCGACGTAAAGTTCCAAGCCGTTCAAAGCCTCGGAAGCGTCACGGTCGTCAACGCCTTCAAAATGCAGAATCCAGCGGTCTTTAAACGTGCGGGAACGGGCGATGGTGTACGTCCGCGAGCCATCTTTGGTATACAAAACCGAACCAGGGGCAAACCGCAGCTCCGGCTCGTCGGTGAACGTGCGGACGGTGACCTCGCCCTTGAGCCCTTGCGCACGCCCGATACGGCAGACCCTCAACAGTTCACGCTGCTGAGGGTCTGCCTGCTGCGAAATTGTTTCGTCGCGATTCACTTGCGAACATCCATGATGTCGACGCGCACCTTGTGGTCAGACAACGCCTGCACCACGGTACGGATCGCATTGGCGGTGCGGCCGGAGCGGCCGATCACACGTCCGATGTCTTCAGGATTCACACGCACCCGCAACAGTTCGCCGCGGGCGTTTTCGTGGGACTTCACCGACACATCATCGGGAAAGTCGACGATATTGGAAATGAGATGTTCCACAGCTTGCGCGAGCATGATTACTCAGCCTTCTCGGTCTCAGCAGCTTCGGCCTTGGCCTCTTCAGCGCCGGCTTCCTCTGCCTTGGCTTCGTCGGCCTTGGCGGCTTCCGCGGCCTTCTCGGCCTCGGCCTTTGCCTTGGCTTCGGACTGCTTGGCCTTGAGCTTCTGGGCGTCAGCCTCAGCGGCTTCGACGCGAGCAGCGGCATCTGGGCCGTCTTCAGCGGTCTTCAGCGTGCCCTCGGCACCCGGCAGACCCTTGAATTTCTGCCAGTCGCCGGTGATCTTCAAAAGATTCAGGACCGGTTCGCTCGGCTGTGCGCCGACGCCAAGCCAGTACTGAGCACGATCGGAATCGATCTTGATCATCGAAGGCTGTTGGTTCGGATCGTACAGGCCGATCTCCTCGATCGACTTGCCGTCACGCTTCTTGCGCGAATCCATGACGACAATGCGGTAGAAGGCATAGAACTTCTTGCCCATGCGCTTCAGACGAATCTTGGTAGCCATTGTGGCTCTCCTTGTTGGTTCATTGCGGTTTCGAACTCGTATGTGGGGCATACTTGCTTGAATCCGCGTTGTCCCTCACGGCCTGCGGGATTGAGAGGGCCCCGCACCCGTGAATAACTTTTCAACTATATCGCGCCCGCTGGATAGATTCCGGTGCCGGTCTATCCTTGAAAAATGAAGCTGCACCATGATGCCGCTTTCAAGGAGATATATCTATGGAAATGACGGATATCAAGAAGATTGGCAATCTCGGCGCAGGCACGATGGGTCACGCTACAGCGCTGCAGTTCGCGATGAAGGGCTATGAGGTGACCGTGGTCGATACGGCTCAACCGGCGCTGGACCGTGGCCGCAAGCTCATTGAGCGTGACCTCGATACGTTCATCAAGTCCGGCATGGTCAAAGCCAAAGATCGGGATGCGGTACTTGGCCGTATTTCGATGACCACCGACTATCAGGCGCTTGCCGACGTCGATTTCATCATCGAATCGGTGCTTGAGAATCTTGAGGTCAAACATGATGTGTGGGAAAAGGTCGAGGGTATCGTCTCCGACCAGACTATTCTGGCCACCAACACGTCAGGGCTGAGTCCGTCCGCAATCGCGAATGGTTTGCAGCATCCCGGCCGTTTTGTCGTCGCTCACTTCTGGAATCCGGCCCAGCTGATGCCTTTGGTCGAGGTGGTGCCAGGTGAGAAGACCGATCAGGCGACCGTGGACGTCACCGTCGAGCTGATGAACCACATCGGCAAGCACGCCGTGCCGCTCAAAACCGAATCGTTGGGATTTGTCGGCAACCGCATCCAGTTGGCGGTCGTCCGCGAATGCCTGAACATCGTCAAGCGTGGCATTGCCACTCCGGAGGCAGTCGACGACATCGTCAAATACAGCCTTGGCCGTCGCTGGGCGATTCTTGGCCCGATCGCCAGCATCGACCTCGGCGGGCTTGATGTTTTCGATAATATCTCCAAGTACCTTTACGACGATCTGGCCAACGAAACCGGCGAGGACACTGTTCTCAAAGCCAAGGTCGATGCCGGTGAACTTGGCTCGAAGAGCGGCAAGGGGTTCTATGACTGGCAGGGCGAGCAGGCTGCCCAGACCGTCCAGTCGCGTGACGATCAGCTCCTTGAGGCGCTCAGCCGCGATAAGGACGAGTAATAGTAATCCAGATATTCGAGTAGGAGCATTCGGGTATACGAAAAGCGGGAAACAGCTATAAGGTTGTTTCCCGCTTTTCGTGATGCTTATTAATATAATCGGATTCTGCGATTTCGTACGTATCGGTGCGGGGTCGCAGAGTTTCGGTAACCGTTCAAAAAAATTATCAGACGTTCGCAGGCGCCTCGAACGTCGCAAGGATCTTGTCGAATTCCTCGTTGACCTCCTGAAGCGTCACCTCCTGCTCCACGCCCATGCTTGCGGCCTCGAGCAATTTGTCCATCGCCCAGTCCTTTACCGGCCTTTCCTCAAGCGCCGCAGCCCGTTTCATAAGCGTGAGCTGTTCTTTGCTGACGGGAATATTGAATTGAATGTCTGCATTTTGTGTGTCGTTCATAATATGTCCTTCTTTGCATTCGACATTGAATTCGTACTTTTAGTATCGGTTCAAGTCGTCTACATAGCAACCAAATGGACAGCATATGGACACTCTTATGGAAAGTCAATAGACAGTCATTTTATGACTAGTTTTATCTTTTTTTGATTACCTTTTCGATGAAAGCGATACGTCGGCAAAAGCCTTGCGCTGCTTATGTTATGAAATGGTTTTAAAGGTAAAAGACAGCCGAATTGTTCTCTGTCTCACCTTTCGTGTTTATCTTAGAGCGCAGTAATACAATTTGCGGCAAACAAGCTGCATCGGCTGGCGAGCAGTGCAAAATGATCATCCGGGAATGGGTGTGAAACTGTTTGGTTATTGCGCTTTTGTCTTATTGTGAACGAGCTGTGGAACCTTACGTGAAGAAGCGATGAAAACGTGGATATGGGGTGTGGGCTTCGTCGATGCCGTGAATCTTTACATTTGGTGACGCATAGTGGAATTTATCAAACAATGTTGATTTGATCGTTGCCGGGTGACGTGTCCCGTGCTTCATTCGACAGACCCGGTGATGGGTCGGTAAGGGGAGTTGCCCAATGGGTGAGCGTTATGGCTACCAAGCGACGGGTGCTGGTTATCTTCCCACGAGTCAGCCGGCGGGACAAGGCGGGTACGGGCCCGGCAACGGATACGTGCATGCTGAGAATCGTCCTGGTAATGGTACGATCCATGGTGGTTGGAAACCACGGAGCCTTAAGGGGGCTCTCGAACTCGTCGCTGCGGTTTGTGTGATTGTCGCGCTGTGTTTGTTCGTCTTTGGTCATTACTTCCCGGTCCTGCTGCTGGGGAAGATCTGTCTGAATGTGAGTATCATCGCCTTCAACCTCTGCGGGGTGGCGGTCGTTTTGGTGGTTGTCGCTTTGATTGTGGCAGGCGTGATGCCACGGGAGAATGCAAAACCGTTTTCTCGGCTGCCTCGCTGGGGTCGCGTGACCGCATGGACCTTGGTGTGGGCTATGGGCGCGGTGTGGCTGCTCGGGTCGCTCTTTGCGGTTCGGGTTCCCCGCTATCAGATTCTCGATTCAGCCGACGGGCCGGGCTGCCGTGTGGTGGTCGCGTACACAGGATTTGCCGATGAAGATGTCATGGATGGCAACACCTACGCTTATCGCGCATATGTGGGTAAGCCGGGGTCGGTTCTTCTGCACGATACCCATATCCGATGGGCTGGTTTCAAAGCACGGGACACGTTCCAGGTTGTCTGGCGCGACGGGGAAGGCCATATCAAGTCACCTGATGACTCGATACTGACCGAGAATTCGACCATGGATTTCAATAAGGATTATCGTCCGCCGGCCATCACCTGCGAGGGGACATGAGGCGATGGCCTTGCCTTGTGTGAGGTTTTGCTGAACGGTTGGGGCGGTTGGCTGGCTGCTTACTGACCGATGAAAGGAGGGTTATCCCGATGACCATGGGAAATCGGATGCCGAATGTAGGTATGGGCTATCTTCAACGGAATGATATCCAAGTGGAGATATGGCGTCGCCAAGGCTCGCCGAACCTCAGTGGCAGGCCGACGGCGCTTCAGTGGTTTAGGTTCATCATGCCTTGGATGTGGGTGCTGAGTCTGGTGGTGACGGTCGTCTCTTGCCAGTTCGACGTTGCCTCCCCGCAGTTTTGGGCGGACACCGACGGTTTAGGATTGCCGATCTGCGTACCGCTTCTGATCTTTACCTTGGTGCTTGTGGCTCTTTCGGGCCTGCTGTGTTTCTCGACGCCTGCTGTGCATCTCGAGCGGGTGCCTATGTGGCCGCGTGCTCAGGATTGGGTTGAGAACCTGGTGCTTGCGTTCGTCTATGCGTTTCTCATTTTGCTTTTCATTGGCATTCCGATATTTTTGAGTTTGTGAGACAGGTTTGCAGGCATTTTCGAAGTAGTTCGAGTGGCAAGGAAAGCGGAAAAGGGGAACCCAAACTTACGTTCCAGCTAGGCGAGCCGGGCAATTAAGGCAAGATGGTCGCTGCCGGGAATGTTAATGGTCTGTATCGAAGATATAGCGATTTCTGAGGTCACCAGAACGTGATCAAGTTCCAAACGGGGCCAACGCAACCAGGTCGGGAAGCTCGCGGCGCTGCCGTGCGAGATGTCGAGACCGGCATCGGTGAAGCCGGAGTTGAGCAGGCTACGGAAACTGGGATGGTCGACGTTTGAATTGAGGTCACCCATGATGACGGTTGCGCGTGTGGGGGCGGATGGCGCTGTCGTTGCGATAGCGAATACGTCTTGGTCGACGAGTTCGCCCAGTTTCCTGATGCCGAGCGACCATTCTCGGCACCCACGCATCGGCGATTTGGGGTGCGCGCTGAAGTACGCCACGTTTCCCACGGTGATGCTCGGCACGTCGGTGGCGGCGATGTCGACGGTACGCTCGGTTTGCGCCCCGGGCTGGATGCGTGCCCAGATGCCGTTGAATCCACCGTTGTCGCTTTCCTGCGCCTTACCCAGCTGACGATAGGGGAGCAATGCGTTCATTCCGGCTTTGTCGAGCGCGTCGACGAGGTCTGGCGTAAGTTCCTGCAAGGCCAATATAGATACGTCATTGTTACGTACGGCGTCGATGATGGCTTGAGGGTCAGCTAGTCCGTAACGGCAGTTTAGCGTCATTACATTATAGTAATTATCGCTATTTTGGATTACTGAATTATCGGCTGTTTGCCTTGTGCTGCCAGAGTTGGCGGGAGTATTGCGCTTCCTGTACCAAGGCGAAGCGAATACGCCGGTAAGCAATGTCAGCATTGCGGCAAAAATGGCGATAATCCAATGCTGGGAAACAAGCGTCGCCGCCAAAACCAGCGCTGATGGCATCCACAGAAAGCGGACGAACGCGATGAGATAGGGCAGCGGTCCGTGCCCATCAACGCCCGCCGGCAGGAAACGCAGCACCCACCACAGGGCGATGAGGCCCAGCAGTATGGAAAGAGCTATAGCCATGGGACCTATTCGCGGTTCAGCCGAGCAGACCGGCAAGGCCTCCGCCGAAGTTGGGCGGAAGGTTCGGGGTGCCGTTTTCGTCGGAGCCGGCTGCTTCCATGGCTTCCTGCAGACCGGCCGGAAGGGCGGGATTCTGTGGCTTCTTGGCGAAGGCCGAACCGCCGGAGTTCTTCTTGCCGGCAAGCTTCTGGCGCAATGCTTTTTCTTCTGCCTCGCGCTTCATCGGGTTACCGGACTTGGACTTGCCCTTCTTCTTGCCTTTCTTGCCCTTTTTGCCGCCGTAGCCTCCGCCCATTGCCGGGCCGCCCATACCGGGGATGCCGCCGCCGACCTTATTGGTCATGCGCTTCATCATCTTGGCCGCCTGCTCAAAGCGTTGCAGCAGGCCGTTGACGGAGGAGACCGTGTTGCCGGAACCGTAGGCGATGCGGGCGCGGCGGGAGCCGTCGATGATGGAGGGGTCTCGGCGTTCAGCCGGGGTCATTGAATGGATGATGGCTTCGGTGCGGTCGATCTCGTGTTCGTCAAGAGCCTCGAGTTCCTTGCGGTGTGCGGCCATGCCGGGGATCATGCCCAGGAGGCTTTTCATCGAACCGAGCTTGCGCACCTGCTCGAGCTGCTCCATGAAGTCGTCGAGGCCGTAGGTGCCCTTCGCCATCTTCTTGGCGGACTGAATCGCCTCCTGCTCGTCGAATTCCTTCTGCGCCTGCTCAATCAGGGTGAGGATATCGCCCATATCAAGGATGCGGGAGGCCATGCGGTCGGGGTGGAAGACCTCGAAGTCCTTGAGCCCCTCGCCGTTGGAGACGAAAAGAATCGGTTTGCCGGTCACGGAGGCCACGGAAAGCGCCGCGCCGCCTCGTGCGTCGCCGTCGAGCTTGGAGAGCACCACGCCGGTGAAGTCCACGCCCTTGTTGAATGCCTCTGCGGTCTGCACTGCGTCCTGGCCGATCATCGCGTCGATGACGAAGAGGATTTCGTTGGGGTTCACGGCGTCTCGGATATCGCGGGCCTGCTTCATCAGCTCCTCGTCGACGCCCAAACGACCTGCGGTATCGATGATGACCGTGTCATACAGTTTGTCTTTGGCATACTGAATCGAGTCGCGCGCGACCTTCACCGGGTCGCCGCTGGTCTGGCCTGGAGCCGCGACGGCCTCGCCGCCGTCGGACTGCACACCCTTTTCTGGAGCATAAACAGGCACCTCAGCTCGCTCGCCGACCACCTGCAGCTGGGTAACGGCGTTCGGGCGCTGCAAATCGGCCGCGACCAGAAGCGGGGTATGTCCGGCGTCTTTCAGCCAATAGCCAAGTTTGCCTGCCAACGTCGTCTTACCGGCACCCTGAAGGCCGGCTAGCATGATAATGGTCGGCGGGTTCTTGGCGAAGTTGAGCGGGCGGTCAACGCCAGCACCGAGAATCTGCGTCAGCTCGTCGTTGACGATCTTCACTACCTGCTGCGCGGGGTTCAGCGCCTGCGAGACCTCTTCGCCCAGCGCACGTTCGCGCACGCGGGAAGTGAAGGAGCGCACCACGTCGAGCGCCACATCGGCGTCAAGCAGGGCGCGACGAATCTCGCGAATCGTCCCGTCGATATCCGCCTCGGAAAGTTTGCCTTTGCTCTTCAGGTGCTTGAACGCGTTGGAGAGCTTGTCTGTCAAAGAACTGAATGCTGCCATAATGACCCAATTCTAGCGGTTCGTAAGGAGAAAAAAGAAGCTCCGACTCAGTTCAAAACTGGTCGGAGCTTCTTTTTAGCGGGGGCGCAACCTTCTGTTATTCGACGTTGGCCTCTAAATCAACGCCGCACTGGCTGACTGTCAATCAGTGGTTGCTGCGGCGCGGTGTTGCGCGGCGAGGAATGCATTGTGGCGCTGGTAGAGGAACATGGCCACGAAGAACAAGACGGCAAGCACGAACATGAAAAGCCATGCCGGGGCTGGTGCGGTCTGGGTGGTTGCGCTGGGTACTGCGCTCACGACGGACTTCTTGTTGTCGTTCTTGCAGATTACCGCTGCAGGTGCCACGGAGCCTTCGCCGTAGTAGGTGATCTTGCAGATCTTTTCTTTCGGGGTCTCGCCGGAAGCGTTCGGGGAAGCACCGTTGAGGGTGTGGTCACCAGTGCCGGGAGCTGCAGGGCCGGGGGTGCCAATGCCAGGGGCCGCAGCAAACAGACGTGCGGCGGGTGCCAAGGTGGGCGTTGAAGGCGATGCGACATTGCTGGCTGCGGCAGGAGCCGGGCCCTGGGTGGCAGGATGGGAGATCATGCCGTTCGCGCTGCCTGTGCTTGACCCGGAAGGCGAGGTGGATGAGCCTGAAGGGCTGCTTGACCCGGAAGGCCCGGAAGGTGAGGAAGACCCGGAAGGCCCGGAAGGCCCGGAAGGTGAGGAAGACCCGGAAGGCGAAGTGCTGGGAGGCGTGACGTGGATGGGCTTGGCGTCTTTCTTCCAGATCGCGTAGAGCGTTACGTCAGCGCTGGCGAGGCTGATTGCGTCACCGCCGTGATGGTCGGCGCCTGTCGCACTTGGCGTGGTGTTCCAGCCCATGAAGGTGTATGTGTCAGTGGTCCCGGGCGCTGCGGAAAGCGTGTACGGGTCTGAAGCGGGCAGGGTCAACGTGGACCCGTCTGTTCGGGTGATGTTGCGCTTGCTGCCACGATTGGTCAGAACTTGCGTGGCATCGTAAGTCGGGAACGGCACGTTCTTGGCGCTCGTTTCAAATGCGCTCTGTGAAAGATTGCCGCTGCCATCGTCGGTATATCCGCTGGCTTCAGCGCTTGCCGTGTAGCCTGCGGGAAGGTTGGCGTTGAGGTTGAGCGAATGGCTCTCGTTGTTCGCGCGCGTATAGGTGCCTGCGCGGGAGGGATCGGTGGTCAGACTTGCCTGGAATTCCGCCGTGGTCTGCGGGGTGGAGTCGGTGACTTCCTGTGTGGTTCCGGAGGTGCCGGCAGACAGATGGGTGACTTTCAACCAGTTGGCATTGCCAAGATCGCTCAAATCGATGACGCTGGTCTTGGGGCCGACAGCCAATGTTTGAAGTCCGCTTCCCATGAACATATTTCCTGTATCGGTCACATTGCTGGTGTCCCAGCCGCTAAGATTCAACGTCTTGAGCTTGGTCGTGTTATAGAACGCCTGATGCATCTGCTTCAGGGAATGGGTGTCCCAGCCGCTCAAGTCCAAATCGCTGAGGCCGGTGATATCGAACATCGAGTATATGCTTTCAAGCCTGCCGGTGTTCCAGCCGCTCATGTCAAGATCCGTCAGATTTGTTCCGGCTTGGAACATTCCTCGCATGTTGGTGGTTTGGCTGGTGTCAAGGGCGTTATTGCTCTTGAAGCTTTTGAGGGTGCAACTGGAATAACCGCTGCCGTCGCATCCCCAATCGCCGAACATGAATGCTGCATTTTCCGGAAGCTTGGTTTTGCCTGGGCCTTCGAAGACGATATGCTCGGCCTGTCCGAATTCCTTTACCCGTGAGGGGTTGAGCATATAAACTGTGCTTTCGGGAATTCTTGTTCCAAAGTGCTTGTACGGGCCTGTTAGACTGCCGGAGCTTGTTATGGAGGCAGCCGCTGAGGGGGTGTAGGATTCCAAACCTGCGAAATCGTTTTCCTGCAAGGGGTCGTTGGCCGTGAAAGTCAGCGTACATTCTCCGCCGTATTCGACGCCAGGAGCCAAGGTCCAATAGCCGTGGCTCATGGTTCCAGTGTCACTGCACTCGCCGCCTTGGGTGCTGGGTTCCAGGCCCCGTGTCGCTATGCTGGCGGTCTTGTCGCTGTGGAGCCGCGAAGAGGGTAGGGTCGCAGATGAATGCGATTTTGATTTGGGTGTTAGAGTTCCGAGGGCGGGCGTCGCGCTTGTAGACGACGACCCCGATGCGCTGGTTCTGCTAGTTTCAGGAGCGGATGCCGAGGCGCCTGGGGCTGAGGTTGTGGCTCCTGAAGCTTGTGTACTGCTCGTGCTCTCTTGTGGCTGCTCGCCGGGTTGGGCGGGATCGGCTTGCGCGATGGCAGGTACCAATAGCGTCGCCGCGGCCACCGCAGTTGCGAATATCGTTTTAATCTTGCGATTCATTATTGCTTCCCCTGTCTCTTACTCTCAGTGTCGTCAAATAATCCTCAAAATATATTTATAAATAGAAATTATTATATTCGAATAACTGTAAGCAACTGTACGACAAAATCGCAGGGTATGCAAGTCAATTGCAATAATTGATATTACTTTTTAATAAATCTGGTTACGAAAATAAAAGGTGAATAATTTATTGGAAAGTAACCGTCATTTGTAATATCTGCCGCACTTTCGGCGGATGCTACCTCAGGACTTCAGACTCCAGGTGGAACCGGTAGGCTTGTCTTCGACTATCACGCCCATGGCAGCAAGGGCATTGCGGATCTTGTCGGCCTTCTCGAAGTTCTTGGTCTTGCGGGCGGCGTTGCGGGCGGCGAGCTGATAGCCGATCAGGTTGTCGAGCAACTTGCGTTCGGCTTCGGTGCTAGAGCTGCCGTTGGCGTTCTGAGCACCGGGGCTGCTTTCGGAGGTCCCGGCGTTCCAAGGCTCGGCCAACGGATCCAGGCCTAAAGTATCGAGCATCGCTCGCACCGAGAGCAACGTCTCCTGCAGAGCTACCCGGGAAGTCAGCGCGTCGATGATTTCGGAGGGAACATTGCCGTGCGTGAAGGCGAACCGAGCCTTCGCGTCGTTCTGAATGGCCTCTTTGGGCATGTCGGCATAGCGCTCGCTGGTCTCTTCGAGAACCCGGCGGAATTCGTCGGTCAAAGCGGTCATATCGGCATCGTCCAACATGTCGGTGTTTTGGTTGCCCTGCTCCGACTCAAGCTTGTCAGCCAGGGAATTGCCGTGTCGGATGGCGGTGAAAATTGCGGCGGTGGCACCCGAAACGTTGATGTCTTCGTTCATGGCCTCCACGAAATCGGCCGGCAGCTGGTCGGCCCTGACGGCTTCGACTTCCTGACGGCTTGGCTGGCCGTCGGCACCCAGAGCCTTGCCAGCGCGGCCGATGAAATTGCTGATGCGCTCGTAGGCAGATTTCGCTTCAGCGAGCGTCTGGTCGCTCCACTCGAGCATCGAACGATACTGCACGCCGCCCAACGCGTAACGCACTACCCACGCTGAATTATCCGCTAGTACGCTCGGCACGGAAAGGCCGTTGCCCAGTGACTTCGACATCTTCTCGCCCTTGGCCGTCACCCATGCCGAGTGCATCCACACGTTGGCGGATTCGTAGCCGGCCGCGCGAGTTTGCGCCATCTCGTTTTCGTGGTGGGGGAAGCGCAGGTCGAGCCCGCCGCCATGGATGTCGAACATGCCGTCGAGGTAGCGGTGACTCATCGCGGAGCATTCGATATGCCAGCCCGGACGGCCGGTGCCGAATGGCGTTTTCCAGCGGGCAGTCTCGGGGTCGCTCGGCTTCGAAGCCTTCCAAAGCGCAAAATCGCGCGGATCGTGCTTGTCGGGGGAGTGGTCGGCCGGGTCGAGCGGATTGTATTTGTCGTCGCCGGACTGGTCGACGCTCGGGCCCATTTCGTCGGCCACAGCCGCCGCGGAATCGAAATCGGAAGTCTGCTTTTGATGGGTCAGTTCGCCATAATGCGGCCAGCTGGCCACGTCGAAGAACACATTGCCAGTCGGTTTGCCGTTGGCATCGGTAATGACGTAGGCGTGACCGCGGTCAACAAGACGCTGGATTAAATCAACCATGTCGCCGATATGGCCGGTGGCACGAGGCTCGTAGGTTGGTGCAAGCACGCCGAGCGTGTCGTAGGCGCGAGTGAATTCCCGCTCATAATAATAGGCGCGCGCCCACCATTGCTGGCCGGCAGCTGCTGCCTTGTCCAAAATCTTATCGTCGATATCGGTGACATTGCGGATGAAAGTGACTTCGTAACCCAGCTTTTTGAGCCAACGACGGACAATGTCGAAGGCGACGGCGGCACGAATATGGCCGATATGCGGCGAACTTTGCACCGTGGCACCGCAGACGTAGATGCCCACTTTACCAGGCACAATCGGTGTGAACGCGGACACTTCGTGTGTGGCCGTGTTGTAAAGTCTCAGATCGTTGGCAGCTTTAGAGAGAGCCTTCGGCTGGTCTGTTCCGGAAAGGTTGGAATTCTGCGGTTTCGTGGCGTTTTCCATAATAATCAAGAATATTGGGTTTAGCCGACAAAAATGGATAAGTTCCGTTCGCTGGAAGTCAATCGTTATAAATTTGGGGTGGCGAAATGCCACAATAGAATCATGACGATGCCGAAAGTGCTTATTCTGCAACATGTCCCCTGCGAGAAGCCAGGACGAATCCTTGATAATCTTGACGATCTTGGCATGGCCAGCGAGACGTTGAGCATTGCGGCTGATGCGAACCCTGACGTGCCGAAAAGTGAGGAGATTGCTGGGCTCGTCGTGATGGGCGGGCCGATGGGGGCCCAGGATTACAAGGAGTATCCGGGGCTCAAAACCGAAGCGAAACTGGTGCGCAAGGCCGTGAAGGCCGGTAAACCGGTGCTTGGCATCTGCCTTGGCCACCAGATTATTTCGACGGCGCTCGGCGGCAAACTGCAGAGCGGAAAGTGCTCGGAAATCGGGTTCGCGCCGATCAAACGTGTCGCCAAAAACGATTGGTTCCCGATGTGGACCGACCAAATCAATGTGCTCAACTGGCATAACGACGTCGTTTCCGTGCCCGAAGGCGGGCAGCTTCTTGCGTCGTCGAAATATACTGAAAACCAGGCGTTTTGCTACAAAAGCGCGCTCGGGCTGCAATTCCATCTCGAGGTTACCCCGACGCTGCTGGACGAATGGCTCAGCGAGCCTTCCATGGTCGAGGGTATGAAGAAAAGCGAGATTGCGAAGATTCGCGAGGACTTCAAGCGCTACGACGTCGAACTGCAGCCGCTCGCCGAGCAGGTCTTTTCCTCGTTCGCCGTGCGTTGCGCCGCCAGCGCCCGCGCAATGAGTGAACAATCCTGACACCGAGCTTGCAATAGAAATCAAGGAATCGCACTATAAAGGCTGATTTTTAATCGCATCTCCAATCGAGGACGCGATAGAAATCAGGAAAATGAGGCCAAAATTGTGATTTTTGTCTCATGTCCGAATTGGTGTGCCCGTAATCGTGAAAATGTGCGGGACTCGATTTGGTTGCTGGCTAAAGGGTGTTGATAGGCGGCGGTACCATCGAATCACTATGCCGACTTATGACTTGGGACTTGAACACGTTTCGCTTGATTTCGCCACCAAAACCATTTTCACTGATGTGACGCAGGGCGTCTTCGAGGGCGACCGTATCGGCATCGTCGGCAAAAACGGCGATGGGAAGTCCACCTTGTTGCACTTGCTGGCTGGCACGCAGCAACCTGATTCCGGACGCGTGACCACCCATAACGGGCTGACTTTTGGCATGCTCGATCAGCGTGATCCGCTTGACGATAACGCTACCGTACGTGAAGCCGCGCTCGAAGGACGTGAGGATTACCAGTGGGCTTCCGATACCCGTTCGCGCGAAATCGTCGAGGCGTTGCTCGGCGGCCTGAGCCTCGACGCCAAGATTGGTTCACTTTCCGGCGGGCAGAGGCGTCGTGCCGATTTGACGCGTTTGTTGCTGAAGGATTGGGATATTCTTGCGCTCGACGAACCTACGAATCACTTGGATATCGTCACTATTCACTGGCTTGCGGAACACTTGAAGAACCGCTGGGCCGCGGGGCAGGGCGCGTTGCTGCTGGTCACCCACGACCGCTGGTTCCTTGATGAGGTTTGCGAGTCGATGTGGGAGGTGCACGACGGGGTGATCGACCCGTTCGAAGGCGGCTACAGTGCCTATATGCTTCAGCGCGTCGAACGCGACCGGCAGGCCGATATCCGCGAGGAACGTCGTCGCAATCTCGCTCGCAAAGAGTTGGCGTGGCTGACCCGCGGTGCTCGTGCCCGCGCCACCAAGCAGAAATTCCACGTGAAGCAGGCCAACGAGCTCATCGCCGACGTGCCGCCGATGCGTAACACCTTGCAATTGAAGCAGATGGCGACTTCGAGGCTCGGCAAGCAGGTTGTCGATCTTAACGACGTGACTCAGATTTTTGAGCACCTTCAAGGTGAATCTCCCAACTCGTCAGATTCTGCGAATAATGCAGAAAATTCTGCGTCTCGCGTCGATGTGGTCCCTGCTTTGTACGAGGAACCGAAAGTCATGGGCTCCGTAGAGCTGGCCGTTGATGACTTGGATGATGAACGGTTGGTGGATGCGAAGGCGCAAAAAGCCGAAGCCGCAAACTCAAAATCTGAAGTCGAGGCCAATAACGCTATCGCCAATGATCTTGCTGAGACGACTTCCGATAGCGGCAGCCAGGCAGACGGCATAGAGCATGATGCGGAATCTGACGAACAGGCGGTCCCTGCTGTCACCTCTTCGGCGCAAAAGGTGACGGTCAGTGGACGCAAGATTCTTGATGACGTGACTTGGCTGATCGGACCGGGAGACCGGTTCGGCATCGTTGGGGCGAATGGTGCAGGCAAATCAACGTTGCTGAAGATTATCGACGGCACGTTGACGCCGACGGCCGGGCATGTCAAAATCGGCAAAACCGTGAAGTTCGCGGTGCTTTCACAGCGGCTCGATGAGCTGGAGAAGCTTAACAAGTACAAAATCAAGGAAGTGCTGAGCCGTTACAAGCCGACTTATGAGGTCGATGGCAAAGAGGTTTCGACCAGCCAGCTGATGGAACGGCTTGGGTTCTCGGCGGCACAGCTAATGACGCCAATCGCCGATCTCTCTGGTGGTCAGAAGCGCCGCATGCAGCTCTTGCTGATTCTGCTGGACGAGCCGAACGTTCTGATTCTTGACGAGCCGGGCAATGACCTCGACACCGATATGCTGGCTGTGATGGAGGATTTGCTGGATTCCTGGCCCGGCACCCTGATTGTCGTTTCCCACGACCGTTACTTGCTTGAACGCGTGACCGACGAACAGTTCGCGCTGATTGGCGGGAAAGTCCGTCATCTTCCTGGTGGTGTTGACGATTATCTCGAAATGGTTCGCAAAATCGAAAACGGCGAAACACTTGATGAGGTTACCGGAGGCGATCGTCGCGGAAAATCATCAGGCAAGGGCTCGTCTTCAAGTAGTGCGTCTGAATCTCAATCGTCAAATGTGGATGCAAATGCTAATGGCAACAATGCCGATTCCGATTCGCAATCCGGCGAGACTAAGCTGACCGGCAAGGCCTTCCACGACGCTACTCGTCGTCTCTCAGCCATCGAGCGCAAACTCGCCAAACTCGAGACCGAAAAGTCGAAAATCGAGCAAAAAATGGCCACTCACGACCCGTCTGATTACGTCGGCCTAGGCAAGCTCAACGAGCAACTCTCCGCCAACTCAGCCGAGTCCGAGTCCCTGGAATCCGAGTGGATGGACCTCTCCGATCAGGTCGAATAAGTCTTCTTGATTTATTTGATTATTGTCGAAGTGCTTCACCGTTACGATTGCTTATCTACTCGAACCAGTTTTCCGCTTGCGTAGTCTTCGATTAGAGAACGGGCTTCATCTTCGGCAGTTTTGCCGTCGGCATGGGCGATATTCGTAAACTCGGCCAAGATATCGTCATCGATATCGAGCAGTAAATCATTGGATCCGCATTGTTGATTGTTGGGTAGGGTTTGAGTCATAAGTACCTTCTTCGGTTTTTAATTTTCGTATTCCCAAGGGTTGATGATTTCCACTCCTGTATCTTCAAAATCTTTGACATTCCTTGTCGCGACTTGCATGCGATTTGATTTTGCGATTGCTGCAATCATGAGATCTGGTGTACTCACCTTGCGACTGGCGTGATATCTCCGTGCTGCCATCGCCGCGTAATAACCAGTTGCAGAGGTGGCGAATGGCAATGTTCGTTGTTGGAATTGAGTGAAGAGCGGAGAAAGAGCACTCTTTAATTCGTCTTTCCGGTGTCCTTCAGGCAATAGTGCAATGCCATATAAAAGTTCTGCCAAAGTGATGGTAGAAATATACATATCCGTTAAGGAAGTTTTGAAAAACCACGACAATACATGAGTGTCTGGTCTTTTTTTACTCGAAATCTCACTGATAACGTTGGTGTCTAGCAAGATCATGATTCACCACCGAAATCGACTGGCCTTGCATCGTCTTTTTCGCGCGGAGGAACCAATTCCTCATCGTCTTCAAGTCCGCCATCTCCAAGAAACTCGCGCATCTCGGCATATAAGTCAGCTGAGGTCATTGTTTTATGTGCCACCCATGCTGCTGTCCACTGTGCTACATTGGAACGCATTTCAGCTTCCATTGAACGGTTATGTGCTTTCGCAGCCTCTTTCACAATGTCAATCTGCTCGTCAGGAACATCGCGAATCATCATTGTGCCCATCAGTACCTCCAAGTTTGACACGTCAATTATCAAAATGCTAGCAAAGTGCTAGCAGAATGTCAATACGACAATGACTTGCTGGGAATTCATAAAGGCCAAGATGAAAAGGTGGATATGGCTTGAAGCCATATCCACCTAGCAAATTGTGATGTTAATGAATTACTTTGTCACCTTCCAGTGATCTCGCTGCCGACCACCTTTTCGCTCAACGCGTGCGGGCCGCGGGTCACGGCGACAGCGCCGGAGCGGACCAGCTCGATGACGCCGTAGTCGTCCAGCAGGCCGAGCAGCGCGTCGATCTTGCCTTCGTCGCCGGTGGCCTCGATGGTCAGTGACTCGGGGTGCACGTCGACCACGCGCACGCGGAAGAGGCGGACGATCTCCAGCACGTCGGAACGATTCGTCTCGTTGGCCGCGACCTTGATGAGCACCAGTTCGCGCTGGACGGCGTCGGTGTTGTCGAGGTCGACGATTTTCAGAACGTGAAGCAGTTTGTTGAGCTGTTTGATGATCTGCTCGAGCGGCACTTGCTCGACGTCGGCGGTCACGGTGACGCGCGATATGTCGGGGCGTTCGGTGGGGGAGACGGAAAGCGAGTTGATGTTGAAAGCGCGGCGGGCGAAAAGGCCTGCTATGCGGGCCAAAACGCCGGGGCGGTTTTCGACTAGAACAGACAGGGTGTGACGCTCGCTATGCGGAGTGGATGCAGGATAGATTGCCATGATATTCCTTTCGCCTTGTCCTTACTTTTCCGCGGCCGCAGCACCGGCGGCTTCGGATTCATTATTGTTATCGCCTTGTTCGTCATCGGCAACGCGATCCGTCGAATCATGATGCAGGAGCGGTTGCACGCCAGGCTTGTAGGTCACGGTGTCATTGGACTGTCCGGCGGCCACCATCGGCCAGACCATCGCGTCCTTGTAAACGCGGAAATCGATCAGCACCGGCCGGTCGTTGATTTCGTTTGCGCGCTTGATGGCGGCCTTCGCTTCGTCTTGCGTTGTGGCGCGGATGCCGACGCAGCTATACGCCTCGGCCAGTTTGACGAAATCGGGGACGTTGACGATGTCTTCGGTGTTTTCACCGTCCTGGATGCTGGTCTGCGAATAATGCTTGTCGTAGAAGAGTGTCTGCCATTGGCGGACCATGCCGTAAACGGAATTGTTGAGAATCGCGATTTTCACCGGCGCGTTGTCGATGAACGCGGCTGCAAGTTCTTCGGAGGTCATCTGGAAGCTGCCGTCGCCGTCGATGAGCCAGACCGGCTTTTTGCCGCCGAAATCACGGGACGAACCGACGCGCGCGCCGATGGCTGCAGGCAGGCCGAAGCCCATGGTTCCAAGCCCGCCAGAGGAAATCCAGGAGTGCGGATTTTCGAAATCGATCAGCTGCGAGGCCCACATCTGGTGCTGGCCCACGCCTGAAACCCAGATGGTGGAAGGCGCGGCCTGGCGCGAAAGTTCCTCCACGACCCATTGCGGGGAAAGCGAACCATCCGGCGTTTTCTCGTCGTATTTCATCGGGTACTTTTCGCGCCACGAGTTGATGAGCCTCCACCAGGCCGCGAGATTCGGCTTGCCTTGGATGGCTTGGTTCCGCTTGATTTCGGCGTTTAGCGCGTCAAGCACTTCAGCCACGTCGCCGACGATCGGTACGTCGGGCTGGCGGCGTTTGCCGATTTCCGCGGGGTCGATGTCGATATGAACGACGCGGGCTGCGGGGGCGAAAGCCTCCATCTTGCCGGTCACACGGTCGTCGAAACGCGCGCCGATGGCCACCAGCAGGTCGCATTTCTGCGTTGCCGCCGTGGCAGCTAACGTGCCGTGCATGCCGAGCATTCCCAACATCTTCGGATCGGAATCCGGCACGATGCCTCGGGCGGGAAGCGTCGTGACGATTGGGGAATCGGTCAGGTCGGCGAGTTCTTTGACCTGTGTCCCAGCGTTGGAACGCATGGCGCCGCCACCGACGTAGAGCACCGGACGATACGACTGCTCAAAGAGTTTCGCTGCCTCGCGCAGCACGTGGCCGTGCGGTTTGGTGGTCGGGTTATAGCCGGGAAGTAGCAGTTTTTGCGGCCATGTGTAATACATGTCGCCGATCTGCGCAGTCTTCGAAACGTCGACCACCACAGGCCCGGGACGGCCGGTGCGCGCGATATAGTGCGCTTCGGCGAGCACGCGCGGGATGTCCTGCGCGTCGGTGACAAGGTAGGAATGCTTGACGACCGGGTAGGTAATACCAACAGTATCGGCCTCCTGGAAGGCGTCCGTGCCGATGGCGTCCACGCCGACCTGCCCGGAAATGACGACCAGCGGTACCGAATCCATATTCGCGTCCGCGATCGGGGTGACCATATTAGTCGCTCCCGGCCCGGAAGTGACGATGCATACGCCCACGCGCCCGGTGGCCACGGCGTAACCCTCGGCGGCGTGCCCAGCCGCCTGCTCATGGCGCATCAACACGAAACGGAACTTGGTGTCGTCGTGAATCTGATGATAAACCGGCAGAATCGCACCGCCCGGAATACCGAAAACGTCCTGTACGCCCAGATCTTCCAGCGTGCGGATCAGCGCCTGCGCGCCGGTCATCTTCTCGCCGTTTATGAGAGTCTGTTTGTTGCTTTTCGGTGCTTTCGGCACCGCGCTGAATGCCTGTAAAGGCGTTGGTGACACCATCATTCCTCTTGTCTCTTCGGGGTTTATAAGGATTGTCGGTGACCTGCTGCGTATGGTGTACGCCCGCATGGCTGTGACGTTCGGCGTTCGCATCGGCCGTTCTTGGCAGGCCGCGGCGCTATGTCGATGTGGTAGATATGATAACGCCTGACTCGCGGCAAACCTGTTTATTGCCCAAATATTGGCGTCGAGACGGCGATTTATTACTTATAACTCGCAAAAAATACGCGCCCAAGGCTGTTGTCATTGTTCTGTGCGGATGATTCTTATTGTTCGTGATACACGTGTGTGTCTGGTTTACGGTTATACGTACGTACGTTGCGAGTGGCTGTTGTGATAACCGGGAATATCAAAGCAAATAAAGGAGCGGACTATGGTCAAGGAAGACGTTGCGGTGATGGCCGATCGGTCTGTTTCGACGGCAACCAAGCGACCGGTTCTGGCGTTCCTGCAGACATTGTCGGTTGCGCTCCTGGCATTCGTGGCGATTGCATTGGTATTCGCGCCTTGTTCCGTTTCAGCCGCGCAAGTGCGGCACGATTGTAAGGTCGGCAGCGACAGCATAGCCGATTGTTTCCCCGATGAGGCTCTTGCCAAGGACGTCGCGAGAGCCGAGCACGTCAAGACCACTAATGTCTTTACCCAGAAAATGGTTGATGCCACCACGAAACTCAACGCTTTCAAATCGCTTAGCGGAGAAGTCGAAAGTCTTAAGGGCATCGAGAATCTGGTGAATCTCACCTATCTCAATATTGACGGTAATGATATCCAGAGCCTCGCAAGCCTAGTTAATCTCACCAAACTGCAAACGCTGTATTGCAACGGGAACGAGGTAACCGATTTCTCACCGCTTTCCAAGCTCACCTCGTTGCAGGTGCTTTCCCTGAATACTCAACAGGATAATTCTGGTTCAAATCCTGACTCCCGCTCGTCGGTTGATCTTGCTCCGCTGGCAGGTCTTACCGGGCTCAAGGTCCTTCGGCTCAATAACCTTAGGTTCAAAAGCGTTGCTCCGCTTACCGGGTTGGTCAATCTGAACGAACTTGATATCGAGAGTGCAGGCATCATCGATGGCTCGCCTTTGGCCGGCTTGGTAAATCTCACCCGGCTCGACATCAGCAGGAATGATCTCGGTTCGATTGATATGGTGCGGGGCATGACGAATCTGCGCAAGCTGTACGCGGGGCAGCAAAACACCGGGGGCAGCCTGCAGATCCGCGATGTCTCCGCGCTTGAACCGCTCGTAAACTTGCAGGAGCTGGATTTGAGTGGCAACGCGATAGCCGATATTTCGCCGTTGCGTGGAATGGCCAATATGCATGTGCTGTGGATCGGCGGTAACCGTATTTCCGACATCAGCCCGATTTCCGGGATGACGGCGTTGACGTCGTTGTCGATTGACTACAACGAGATCCAAAGTCTGGAGCCCTTGCGCGGTCTTACGCAGCTGCGCACACTCAAAGCCGACGACAACAAGATTTCGGACATCTCCCCTCTAGCCGGACTTACCAAGCTTGAAGAAGATCTCGATCTTTCCGACAACCGGATATCGGATATCTCCCCTCTCGCCAATTGTGACAAGATAAGGGACTTTGAGGCTGAAAACAACAAAATCAGCGATATCTCGGTTTTGGCGAAGATGTCAAGCATCTGGATCGTGGAGCTCGAGGGCAATGCGATACGTGACGCCACTTTACCTGCCAAAGTGAGGGATGCGGCGGCAATAAATTTGAACAGGGAATATACATTGCTTGACGACGCCGCCCCCGACCAGTTGACACTGCAGACCGGGAAGGATTTTGACGGTAAATATATCAAACCGAAGATGTATCCGAAAAACGGCCATTACGACCCGGCGACCGGGGTGGTGACATGGAAATCCGTGGGGGATGCCGACCATATATCCCTGACTTTCTGGGATGCCAAAGATATGCATGACGCCGACTTCATCGGAATGGTCTCGCGGCATATTCAAGGAGTGACGCCGAAACGGATGCACACGGTCTCGTTTACCAACGGATGCGGCCTTGATATTCCCGACCAGCAGGTGCGTGACGAAGATGTGGTGAGCGTGCCTGATGTCCCGATGACGTGCGACGGACGGGGATTCAACCGATGGCGGGTGAAAGACAGCAAGGACGAGGGTAAAGACATCTCATTTGGGCCTGAGGCTATCAATGAGCCCGTCACTGAGGATATGGAATTGAATGCCAGGTGGGATGAGGATCCGTCCAGCATCTTCTACAACGAGGAAAGAACGCGGAGCGGGAAATACTGTGATGGTCCGGCCGACGAGGATGAATATGTGGGTACCCATCCCGACGGTGGTGACGAGGGCGGCAGCTGGGATTTTTCATGGCGTGAATTGGCTTTGTTCTTTTGGCCGATTGTACTTGGGGTAATCGTTATTGTTCTTGTTGTGTTGGCCTGTTGCTTACGTGCTAAAGAGCCGAGCACTGTTGAAGACAAGGTGCAATAGGTCCGGGAATCTCATGAATTAGGGTATATAGGGGTTTTATGGATGGAGGGTTTATGGTCGATAGTGATTACGGTCGTCCGATGAACCGATGCACTGCCTCATTGGTCAGGCTGGCGTTGGCAGTATTGGCATTGTTTTCGCTCTTGCTGGCTCCGGGCGTCGCTTTGGCCGACGTGCAGCACGATTGTGTGGTCGGTCAAGATAGCATTGCCGAGTGTTTTCCCGATGAAGCGCTTGCCAAAGATGTCGCGAAGGCTGAGCACGCTAAGACCGCAAATATTTTTACCCAGCAAATGGTAGATACTACTACGAAACTCAACGCATTTGGTGAGTTGAACGGCAGGATCAAGACGCTCAAGGGCATCGAGCAGTTTGCCAACCTCACCTATCTCAATATCGACAACAACGATATCCGCGATATCAGCGACCTGGCCAAGCTCATTAAACTGCAGACGCTCTATTGCAGCCACAATCAAATCAGCGATCTATCGCCGCTTGCCGGCCTTGTATCGTTGCAGACGTTGTCTGTGACACGGCAAAACAGTTCTGCCCAGATTCTCGATTTGGTTCCTTTGGCTGCGCTTACCGCCCTTACCCACCTCAATATGTCAGGTAATATCGTAAAAAGCGTTGCCCCTCTTTCCGGTCTGATCAACCTCAACAAATTGGACATCAGCGAAGACAATGTCAGCGATATTTCGTCGCTTTCCGGTCTGGTCAATCTCACCAGTTTGGATGTTACGGGTAACTCTCTTGATTCCATCGAAGCAGTGCAGGGCATGACGCATCTGCAGGAGCTGTATGCCGGCGAGCAGCATAATGAAAATTTTGCAGAGAGAAGTATCGAGGATGTTTCGCCTCTCAAAGATCTCACTGATCTTCGTAAACTTGATTTGAGCAGCAACGCGATAAAAGATATTTCGTCGCTGCAGGGGCTGGTCAATTTGCGCGAACTATGGGTTGGCTGCAACCATATCGCTGATATCGGAGCGTTGGCTGGCATGCGTTCGTTGACGTTATTGTCGATTGACTACAACCAGATTCAAAGTCTGGAGCCGCTGCGTGGCCTTTCGCAATTGCAAGAGCTTGACGCGTGCAGGAACGAAATTTCCGACATCTCCCCGCTTTCCGGGCTTACCAAGCTTGAGAACACGCTCGATCTTTCCGACAATCGGATATCGGATATTTCGCCCCTTGCCAATTGCCACAAGCTGGAGGAACTTGATGCTGAAAACAACAACATCAGCAATATCGCGGTCCTGGCGAAAATGCCCCATACTTACAACGCACAGCTTGATGGCAACTCGGTTCGCGACGCTTCGTTGCCGGCCAAATTCAGGGACTCTCCCTTGTTGCGAAGGCAGTATGTACTGCTTGCCGATGCCGACCCGAGCGATCTGAGCTTACAGACGGCGAAAGATTTCGATGGTACCTATATCAAGCCGACAATATATCCGAAATCGGGCCATTACAATCCTATGACGGGTGTGGTGACGTGGAAGTCTGTGGGGGACGCCGACCATATATCCCTGACATGGTCTGACGCTTCGTCCAAATTGCCTACCGCAAGAATGGCGGGTACGGTTTCGCGGCATATTCGCGGAATACGGCCGGTGAAGATGCATAAGGTCTCGTTCGTCGCCCGATCTAACTCACATGTTTACGGGCATATTCCCGACCAAAAGGTGCGTGACGGCGATATAGTACGTTTTCCTAAGCTTCCGATGACATATGACACGCACGGATTCGATGGCTGGTGGTATGGGCGTGATAATTATCCGGAAGATGCTTTCAACACGCCAGTGGTTTCCGATATGAAATTGGAAGGCCGATGGGATGAGGTGTCGGCTCGGACCGTGTCAAGTATCGAAAATGGCGAAGTAGCAGGAATAGGTGATTCCCCTGCTGACGAGCAGGAATATATACAAAAGCATATGCACCAAGGGAGAGGCAATTGCGTGATTTCGGGGCACAAAGTAATAGACATCGGGTATCCGGTATTGGCCGTTTTCACGGCTTTGGTGACACTCGTGGTGACGGTTTGCTGCGTGAGGCGCGTCCGCAAATGTTTCGGATACTGGCAAACGGCTACTCGGATTATGAGGGATATTGGTATACCCGAGTACGTGGTTTCTGGCGAAGGGGTAGGAGGCGACTCCCGGATTGCTTTGGGTGATTCTGGAGAAATGGACTTGGGAGAAGAAGATACCCAGCCTGCGTTGAACGAACTTACGGAAATAGGTGAAGGAGAAGAGGGTCCTCAGACCGTGTTGGACGAATCTGCGAAAGAAAACGGAGGAGAGGGTACTCAGACCGCTTTAGGAACGAGTGAAGCAGAGTGAAGTGGTGGCTCTTAGTTTGCTTTAGATGAGTCTGCGCCAGAATTATCACGATGATGGTGCTTTTTCGCCTGATGTTTGCTCGGGTGGTCATCGAGTTCGTGCCAGGCTTCGCGGGCAGCGGCAAGTTGGGCCTTGCGTTTGCTGGAACCGGTGCCGACGCCGAGCACTTCGTCATCTTCGCCCACGACGGCGCGGGCAGTGAAGACTTGCGCGTATTCCGGGCCTCCGACCGACATGCGGTAACGCGGGTCCTCAAGTCCCATGCCGTGCGCCTTGACGGTCAGCGAGGTCTTCCAATCGAGCGCTGGCCCTTCGGTGGCGACTTTCTTCAGTTCATCGTCGACCAGATGATGCACGACTTTGCGCGCCTCGTCGATGCCGTGCTCCACGAACGTCGCGCCGATCAGCGATTCGACGATGTCGCAGAGAATCGAGCTTTTCTCGGCGCCGCCGGATTCCGCTTCGCCATGGCCGAGCAGAATATATGGCCCTACTTGAAGTTTTTCGCGCGCGATCTGCGAAAGTGCCTTTTCAGAAACAGCCATCGCCCGCATCTTCGCAAGCTGGCCCTCGTTCATGTCTGGATGGACGCGATACAGCGTTTCGGTTGAGACGAACTCAAGTACCGCGTCGCCCAGGAATTCCAAGCGCTCGTAGTTCGGCGCACCCTCGTGCTCGTGCGAGAACGAGCGGTGGGTGAGTGCCTGCACCAGCAGATCCCGTGAAAGCGTAGTGCCCAGGCGCTTGAGCAGTTCTTGCTGCGGCGACGATGTTTCTGAAGTGGTGTTGGTATTGGTATCTTGAGGCATAATTCCTTATTTCAAAGATGCAAAAGATTTTAGAGATGCAAAAGCCCCGCCACCCGTCGATGGCAGGGCTTTTATTGCTAGCGTTTCACTTGCTCAGCGACTTGCTGATAGCCTCGCGATAGACGCGGCCGCGGAAGGATCCGCAGCTCGGGCAAGCCATATGCGGCAGGGTCGGCGCACCACAATTGGGGCAGGCGACGGTCTTGGCCGCGCTGGCCTTCCAGTTGGAGCGGCGCGAATGCGTGTTGGCTCGCGAAGTCTTGTACTTTGGCAGTGCCATGGTATTCCTCTATTTCGTTCGAACAATTTGAGCTTAAGCGTAGACAAGTCTAACGCCATCTCGGTACAAGCTCTATTTGCTTTGTTCCTCTTCCTTTTCCAGCTCGGCTTTCAGGCCGGCCAGGGCGGCGAAACGGTTGTCGACCACGTCGTGATGATGGTCGGGATTGTCGTTCAGATTGATGCCGCACTGCGAGCACAGGCCCTTGCAATCCGGCTTGCACAGCGGTTGCAACGGCAGGTTCTCAACCAACGTGTCGCGCAGCAGGGCTTCGAGGTCGGCGAAATTGCAATCCGCGCTCAGCGGGTACGTGTCTTCCGACTCGTCTTCGCCGGCGATAATGTCGATATCCTCGTCGTGCTTGCCGCGTCCGTTATCTTGGTTGATGCTGGTTTTGGCAGAATCGTAAGGGAAGAACGCGGTGACGTCCATATTCCAGTCACGCTTGATCGTAGTGAGGCAACGCACGCATTCGGCGTGAACCGGCGCATTGAAACGGCCGGTGAAAATCAGTCCGTCGACGATGGAATCGAAGGAGCCGCTTACCTTGACCGGCGCTCCCTCTTTGACGCCGATGACATTGTCACCGATGCCGCTCGGGGCGGGAAACTCGGCGTCAACGGTTTTGCTTTGGCCGGGACGGGAGATAATCTGCCCCACGCTCACGGCCCATTGCGAATCTTCAGGTCTGCTCATATATCGTTATCGTTCTTTCGAATCTGGCTGTTTATTGCTGTGTAATACTACAGCTGTTTACGTTATTCGGTTTTCTGGGCCGAAGTCTGCGCGTGTGCGAGGGCGTCGGCTTGGGTTGCTTCCAGTTGCGCCGCGGCCTCGTGCTGGCGTTTGTCGATGACGTCGATGCCGTTGCGGATGTCGCGGTCGTAGGTGGTGACCTGGTCTTTCAAGGCCTTCATCACGTCGGCGCAATAGGCGTTGGCACCTTGCACGAGCTTGGTCGACTTGGCTTGCGCATCGTCCAGGATCACGCGGGCCTTCTGCTGCGCAATGTCAACCACACGCTCCTGCCCGGCGAGAATCTGGGCCTGTTCCTCGGCGTTCTGCTTGATTTGTGCGGCCTGGCTTTGCGCCTTGGTCACGATGGCCTGTGCTTGGCTTTGTGCGTTCTGCAAGCGGCGCTCGGCCTCTCGCATCAGAGAGGAGGCGCGTTCGAGCTGGACGGGAAGCATGGCCTTCAGCTGGCCGAGCTGGTCCAAGAACTCGTCGCGGTCGAGGCGCACCATGCCGGGCGCAAAAATGCTCGACTTGGTCTCCTCGATGGAAGCGCTCATCTGGTCGATGATGTCATAGACCGTGGTGAATTCGTCGCGGCTTTTGCTTTCGGCGTCATCCGCGGCATCGGTGTCGGCCGAATCGTCGATATCGTCATCGTCGGCAGATGTATCGTCATGGTGTTCCCGCAGGTCGGGGAGTTCGGAAGGCGAAACGAAAAGCGGCTTGGCGGTTTTCGGGGAAGATGAATCATCGTTCTCGTTGGTTTCGTCGGTTGTGTTCTCGCTCGCTTCGACGGTTTCGTCGCCGACGTCAACAGAAGCGCTGGAAGCGCCGGAAGCCTCTTGATCGCCGTCCTCTTCATTATGGTTATTATGGTTCGACGAGAGATTGTCGACCGGAATGACCTTCGAAACGGTATCGTCTTCCTCGTCGCTGAGGTTTTTGTCTTCGGCCATCATTGACTCTTTTCTTTCTGAAGTTGCTCGGCGAGCATGCCGACCACGCAATCGGGCACCATGCCGGTGACGTCGCCGCCGTGACGCGCCACATCCTTGACGATGGTGCTGGAAATATGTTCAAGTATCGGGTTCGCAGGCAGGAACATGGTCTCGACGCCGGAAAGCTTGCGATTGACCAGAGCCATTCCAAGTTCGGCCTCGTAGTCGCCGTTCTGGCGCAGACCTTTGACGATAACCGATGCCCCGACCTTGGTGCAGTAGTCGGTGATCAATCCGTCGGTCGAAGCGACTATCACGTTAGGATAACCGTCTTTTACCAATGCCCGCTTGATGACGTCCACGCGGGTCTTTTCCGAAAACATCGGGGTTTTTGCGGAATTTACGGCCACGACGACGTGAACCGTTTCGAAAATACGCGCACTTCGTTCAATAACGTCCAAATGCCCTGCCGTGACTGGATCATACGAGCCCGGGCACACTGCAATAGTCATATTCACAAGAATAACGCCTGACGCTGATTTTTAGGCTTTATTCGGGTCTATAGTGCTGCGCTGAAATTTCTTGTCGAGTGATTTTTCGTTGAAACCGATAACATATGAATCCGTTGTGATGCCGAGAGATGAATGACGGATGAATCGTCACCTGCGGTAAAGCGCCGACGTTATGATATATGCAGTATTCCGATGTGTGATGTATAGCTGGATGGCCGGATAGTCGGATTTGGATGGTCGGATCCGGATAGCCGGACGAGGAGACGTTATGGCTGACTTTTTCGATAGGTTTGATGTTGCGGGGCTGCGCGACGTTTGGCGCGACGCGGCCGGATTTGAGAATCCCTCGCAAGACCCGGATTCCGGCGCCGGGACGGCGGTTTTGGAACGTCCAGAAACCGATGAGGAGACCAAACGCAGCGACAACGGCGACGCCGACCGCTTCGCCCACTATGTTTCGCGCGACCGCATGCGCGAGTCCCAGCTTACCGGGCGGCCCGTGGTGGCGTTGTGCGGCAAGATCTGGGTGCCGAAGCACGATCCCTCGCAATATCCGGTTTGCCCGGATTGCAAGCGTATCTACGAGGAAATGACCGGCAAGTAAAGCCCACTCTGGCTTTCGTGGCGGCAAGATTGCTCATCGTTGCTAAAGGCTGTATATACCAAGGAATGAATGGTATATACAGCCTTTAGCAACGATTATGTGTTCGTCTTGTTTTCTACAGCACGTCGATTTGCGTGGGGATGGACGGATCGCCTTTCATCAACGACTGCGCGGTGATGGGCAGCTCGGCCAAAGCCTTGGCGTGGTAGTCGTGCGCGGCGGTGATGGCGTCGTGGCCCTGATATTGCGAATCGGCCTTGCCGTGGTCCATGTAGTTGACCATCAGATCTTTCCAGCCGGCTTCGGGCCGGAACTGGGCCAACTTTTCTTCGGAACCGGAGATGACATGCTCGGCGTCGGCCAGACCGTATTCATAGGAGCGGAATGCGAGCTTGCGGCCGGGGACGGTGGCCTTGTTCTCGGAGTGCTTGGCGACCGGCACCATTTCGCCGTTGTCGCCTTCGCGCTCGGTGAGCTTGTAGACCATTGCGCAGGTCGGAGCGCCGGAACCGGTGACCAGCATCGTGCCGACGCCGTAGGAATCGACGGGTGCGGACTGCAGCGCGGCCAGGGCGTATTCGTCAAGGTCGTTGGTCACGGTGATTTTCGTATTTTTGGCGCCGAGGGCGTCGAGCTGATTGCGCACGCGCTGGGCCAGGGCGGCGAGGTCGCCGGAATCGATGCGTACGCAGCCGAGGTCGGGGCCGGCCACTTCGACGGCAGTCTTGATGGCCTTCTCGATGTCATAGGTATCGACCAGAAGAGTGGTGTTTGGGCTCATCGCGGCTACCTGCGAGGCGAAAGCGTCGCGCTCGGAATCGTGGACGAGGGTGAAGCAGTGGGCCGAGGTGCCGATGGCCTTCAGACCGTAAAGCTGCGCGGCGAGCAGGTTCGAGGTGCCCTGGAACCCACCGACCACTGCGGCGCGTGCTGCGGCGACGGCGGCCCACTCGTTGGTGCGGCGTCCGCCCATGTCCATGCAAGGACGATCGCCGGCGGCGCTGACCATGCGCGAGGCGGCGGAGGCAACGGCGGAATCATAATTGAGGATCGAAAGCAGCAGCGTTTCCAGCAGCGTGCATTCGCCGAACGTACCCTCGACTTCGAGAATCGGGGAGTCCGGGAAGAACATCTCGCCTTCGCGATAGCCCTTGATCGAACCGGTGAACTTGAAGTTTTCAAGCCATTTGATGGTCTCGGTGCTCACGATCTTGCGGTCGGAAAGGAATTTCAAATCGTCGTCGTTCAGGTGGAAACGCTCGAGCGCGTCGAGAATGCGTCCGGAGCCGGCGACCACGCCGTAACGGCGGCCGAGCGGAAGGTGTCGTGTGAACACTTCGAAAACGCACTTGCGGTTCGCGGTGCCGTCCTTGAGCGCTGCGTCCAGCATCGTGTATTCGTACATATCGGTCATCAAAGCCGGTGAATAATCCAGCATCACATGCCTCCCTGAGGTGTGTTTTTCGTGCCCCTTGCGTTGCCGGTATTGCCGGCGCAGCCACGAGATTTGCGTCGCCGGATTTCCCGGCCGCGTTGCTTTCCACCTTGAGTCTAATCCGACACGGCGATTAATAGTAATAATGACTATAAGTAGACATTTCGGCATCGAATTCATGAAGAGATGTCAGCGAATCGAATCGTTTTCGCGCGCTATCCATAGACTTGAACGCATGAAATATTTTGTTGGAATCTACCGTATCGTCATCGCCTTCCTGTGCTTGGCGTGGACGAGCGTGGCCTGGGGCGAGACCAGCTACTGGGTTTACTTCACCTACGAAACCAACTTCCTGTTGGGCTTGGTGATGCTGTGGGCCGGCATTGCCTGCCTTATCGACGGCAAACAGCCGCCCGCGTGGCTCAAAGGCGTTCTGACACTGTATATATTGATTACCGGCGTTGTCGCCGCAACGCTACTGCCCCCGGCCAATCCCGCGACCGCGAAGTATGTATTCGGCATCATGACCAACGTCATCCTGCACCGGGTCGTGCCGATTCTCGCGGTGATAGATTTCATCCTTTTCGACGCACATCGCCGCTTCAAATGGCACTATGTGCTCACGTGGCTCATCTATTTCCCGTTCTATCTGGCGTTCGTGCTCATCCGCGCCCATCTCTGGCCACATTCCGGGCCCGAAGCCGGCGGCAACCCGTACCCCTACGGCTTCATCGACGTCAACAAGATCGGCTGGAACCAGATGTGGCTCAATATCCTGATGTGCATCGTCGCCTTTGCCATCATGGGGCTTGTCATCTTCCTCATCGACCGCGTTCTGCCGAAGAAACCGTTGATTGGAAGCGTGCGCAACTGAATAAATGCGCTTTTCCCGCACTCCACACACATTTGTGCGGGAAAAGTCCTAAATAAAAACTTTAAATGCGCTTTTCCCCGCATAAAACTGTGGGGACTGCGGGAAATGTCGCATTTAGGTGCGTTTGCATTTGTATTTAGGGGTATTGGCTGCTTCTGAAAATGCCAAAAGCGCTGAAGGTTACAGCTGGATTGTCTTGGCATGGCGCTGCTGCCGTGCAAGTGGCCAAGTTTACGGTCGACGTGACTGGCTGATGGTAGGTTGGCGGTATGGCTGAAATCAAAGATTTATTGGATAGCAATACCGTGGTGCGCCCCGACGGACGTGCCGTCGACGAGCTGCGTCCCGTCAAGATCACCCGTCATTTTACCGATGCTCCCGAGGGCTCTGTGCTTATCGAATGCGGCAACACCCGCGTGATGTGCACCGCGACGTTCGCGCCTGGCGTGCCGCGTTGGCGCAAGGATTCCGGGCTCGGCTGGGTCACCGCGGAATACGCGATGCTGCCGCGTGCCACTTCAGAGCGAACCCCGCGCGAATCCGTGAAGGGCAAGGTCGGCGGACGCACGCAGGAGATCAGCCGTCTGGTCGGCCGTTGCCTGCGCGGGGTCATCGATATGAAAGCGCTGGGCGAGAACCAGGTGCAGCTGGATTGCGACGTGCTGCAGGCCGACGGTGGTACACGCACCGCATCGGTGACTGGCGCTTACGTTGCGTTGGTCGATGCACTTCACTGGGCCGAAAAGCACAAGCACATCCGTTCAGCCGAAAAAGCCATCAAAGACCAGATTTCTGCAGTTTCCGTCGGCATCATCAACGGCACCCCGATGCTCGACCTGCCGTATATCGAAGACAGCCAAGCCATGACCGACATGAACGTCGCCATGACCGGCTCCGGCAAATTCATCGAGATCCAGGGCACCGCCGAGCATCGTCCATTCACACGCGACGAGCTCAACGTGCTGCTTGAGCTGGCCGAAAAGGGCAACAAGGAGTTGCAGCGTGCGCAGAACGAGGCGCTCGCCAAGGACTAAGTTCGTTCAGGAGAAGTTGGGCTAGAGAGCTTTTCCGTTTAAAGGCGTGGCGTCGTTTGATGATTTTGACACCACGCCTTTTATTCATGATCTGCATATGTAATAAACGCTACTATTGCAATCAAGAAACTTGAAAGTGAGAAGGAAACGCCATGAAAATCGTCGTTGCCACGCATAACGAAGGCAAGCTGCCGGAAATTCGCACCATCATCGAGGAAGAGATGGGCGAAGCCGCGCAGCACGTCGAGCTGGTTTCCGCCGGTTCGATGAACTTGCCGGACCCTGTTGAAACCGGTGTGACGTTTGAAGAGAACGCACTGATCAAGGCGCGGGACGTGGCGAAACGGACCGGACTGCCGGCGCTCGCCGACGACAGCGGGCTCATCGTCGATGTACTTGGCGCGGCTCCCGGCATCCTTTCGGCGCGTTGGGCAGGTGCTCACGGCCACGACAAGGCCAATAACGCCTTGCTGCTTGCTCAGCTTGAGGACATTCCTGACGGCAAACGCGATGCGCGTTTCAATTGCGCGGCGGCGCTTGTGGTACCAAAGCACTGCGGCGAAGAGCGCCCGGATGGAACGACGCCGAAAGCCGAGGAAACCGTTAAGCTTGGCGAGATGCGCGGCACGGTCATTCGTGAGCCGCGTGGCGAGAACGGTTTCGGCTACGATTCCATCTTTGTGCCCAACGACCAACCTGGCCGGTTGAACGATGACGGCGAAAAGCTCACCAGTGCCGAAATGAGTGCCGAGGAAAAGAACGCGATTTCCCACCGGCACAAGGCTTTCGTCGCTCTCGCTCCCGCGATCAAGGCGCTTATCGGCTGAGCGACATCCATAAGCTGCCGAACGTCCGGCCAGAAAATGGTGCTTTTCTCCATCGCGAAACAGCAAACCAGTGAGAAAAGTACTATTTCGGCCCTGATTTGGTGCTTTTCCCACTGGTTTAAGGTCTTACTGCGGTGAAAAGCACTTTTTCGGCCCCCTTTTGGTGCTTTTCGCACTGGTTTGGGACGCTGGTTGCCGGTCGACGATGACGGCACCACTTACATGTGAATGATGAAGTGGGCAACGGTCATCAGAATCGTGCCGACAACGGCGGTCAGGCAGAGGATGAAGCCCGCGAGTTTGGCGTTGCCGAGCACCTTGTCGGTGAACATTGTGGAGAAAATGGCCGTCGGTGCGAGGCAGCACATCGCCGCGGTCTCGCGAACGAGCGGGCTGAACGGCAGAATGTACCATGCCAGCAAAGCGAAAATAATGCCGCAAGGCAAGCGCCAGGCCATGACCTCGCCGACGAATTTAAGGTCTCGCTTGGAACCGGGCAAGTCGGTCAGCATGCCGACCATGACCATCGAACAGAACGCGTTGGCCGCCGAGAACGGCTGCGACACCTGCGCGATCCAGGTGGGGAAGTGGAAATTGAAGAGCATCAATACCAACATCAGAATGTAGGTGTCGAATGCCGGCGAGGTGACGAAGCCCTTGACGATGTTGCGGATCAAAGCACGGCGCTGGAACCGGCGTGCATCGCGGTCGGTCGCCTTGATGCGGGGCAAAGTTGGCGCGTCACCGGCGTTCTGCTCGGCCAGTGTTTTGCCGGGGGCGATGTGCAGGAGATTCTGCGTCATTACGTTCGTTCCGGCCGCGACCATGATGTCATTGCCGATGTCGAACATCGCGGCGGGAACCAAAGCCGCGGGCCCAAGAAACGCTTGGACCATTGGGAAGCAGAAGCAGCCGATGTTGAACCCGCTGCCGTTGAGCATCAGAAATGCTCGGTCGGCGACGGGGCGGTGGCGTGTGGCCACGAAAATCAGCAGCGGCGGAATCAGCGCGGCGAAAAACGAGAAGCAGGAGAGCAGCAGAAGGTTGAGCTGATGCGGATTCGTGGCGAACGAATAGATGATCGCCCCTGGCAAGACGATGTCAAACTCGAGCACCTGCACCACGCGATAGTCTTTCGGTCCCAAAATGCCGGTCCGCTTGAAAAGGTATCCCAGCAGAATGATGAGCAGCAGCGTAGCCGGTTGAATGAGTGCTGACATAGACTTGATTCTCTCTCTTTCGTACGTCGCGATATGGCCGATTGGTCGCTCTACTCTGACATATCATAGACTTCGGTGCTGCCTTGACGGCGCGAAATGTCTATAAAATGTTGCTGATTTCAATATTAGGAATGCTTGACGTTGCGATGGTGCGTCTTTTGACTTTTGTTTATGTGGTCCATTTAATGAGATGATTTTACGGTATTTGTTGGTTTTGCCGAGATTGTCTGAATTCGCTGGGCTGAAAAGTCCGCAGAAACCGTAGGATATGGAGAAGGCTGAAACAAGGAGATTATCTGATGGGGAATGCGGCAAATTCCGATTCGCGGGTTTCTGGGGCTATCCGCAAGTGCGGCATTGACGATGCGGCGATGTTGCATCAGTTGAGCGTCGAAACGTACGTTGACACTTTCGACGGCACGAGCTCGGACGAGGATATGCAAAAATTCCTTGAGGAGACGTATTCCGAGCCGATTCTGCGTGAAGAACTGGCGAATCCGAATTCGGTATATTTCGTGATTTCGATGCCTGCGGGTGCACGAAACGGAGTGCGACAGCGGAATAAACAAAATGGCGGCGAGGCTGCCGGTTTCGCTGATTCTGATAACGCTGATGATTCCAATAATTCTGATAGTTCTGCCGTTTCTGCAGGAATCCCCGCGGGCTATATCAAGCTGAATTTCGGCGACGCACAGATTGAGGATATGGGCCCGGATGCTATGGAGGTCCAGCGACTCTATATTCAAAAGGCGTTCAAGGGCTGTGGGCTGGGTACTCAGCTGATGAACAAGGCGTTCGATTTGGCGCGCGAACGCAAGCTTAAGAAGGTGTGGCTCGGCGTGTGGGAGCACAACGAACCGGCCAAGCGTTTTTACGCAAGTAAGGGTTTTGTGCGCGTTGGCCAACATGCGTTCTGGCAGGGCGATGACAAACAGACCGACTACCTGATGGCTCGCGATTTGTGACGGCCGCACGGTGCTGTTCGGGTTGTGGACGAGGTCTGGCACTGCGATAGAGACTGCGTCTTCGTACGTCAAAATGTGTGCAATATCAAGCTTTTGGCCTCATTGTCCCGGGTTTCGTTGTAACTCGCTTTGACGCTTTTACCGCAGGATTGTGCGGGACGTCTGATAGATTGAATCTCGTTACGCGAGCATGGCGGAATTGGTAGACGCGCAGGATTTAGGTTCCTGTGACTTTGTCGTGAGGGTTCGAGTCCCTTTGCTCGCACTTTTGAGTAGTGTTTGAATGCTAATTGAAAATGGATTTAGGCGCACTCCCGACTGATGTTTCGGTTGTTTAGCGCCGCTGCTGAGTTTGTAGTGAATCGCGTTAAATCTTTTTGAATAACGGCAAAATAAATTCCATTATTCATGGTCAAATTCTGGTCGGTATTCCGGTTTTTCATCACGGAACAGAAAAATGTGACCCTGATTACATTATTTGTCCGGCACGGTTTAGACTGTTCTTTGACGTCATTGATTTACAGATGGTCAATGATTAGCGGAGAAAGGGAACTTCATGGCTGACAAAGTTTTGGTAACGTATTTTTCTATTACCGGGAACACACGCGCCGTGGCGCAAAAACTGGCAAATGCCACTAAAGCCGATCTCAAGGAGATCAAGCCGGCGGCGCCTTATGCCGGATCTGATCTCGATTACGAGGATGAGAAAAGCCGCGTGAGCGTGGAGCATGCCACCGATGCCCGCCCTCAGATGGCGGCTCCAGTTGACGTTGGCGCTTACGACGTGGTGTTCGTGGGCTATCCTCTTTGGTTCGGCGTGGCGCCGCAGATTGTGCGCACGTTCCTGGAAAGCCAGGATTTCACGGGCAAGACCATCGTGACATTCGCTACTTCCGGCTCAAGCGTGGAGGGTGCGAACGGCGAGCATTTGCATGGTTATGCTCCCAAGGCGACGTGGAAGATGGGTCGTCGCTTCACGCCGGACGTGAGCGAGGAGACGCTGGCGGCTTGGGCTAAGGAACTTGGGCTGTAAGAACCCCTGAAATATAAAAGAGCCTCGCCGCGGATAAAGATGTTCGCGACGAGGCTTCTACATTCTCAACTCAGTTGTTGAGGCTCAACCTACTTGGTTTCCGGGGGAACAGTGGTGCCGGCCAGCGGCTTTTCGCCCGGACGGGCCAGAGGACCGACCAATTCGTGGGCGATGTAAGGCTCTTCGAGGTAGTTGACTTCTTCGTCGCTTAGCTTGACGTCGAGTGCTGCTACCGCTTGGTCGACGCGCTTGGGGGAGCTGCAGCCGACGATCGGGGCGGATGGGCCGTGGGCCCAGTGCCAAGCCAATGCGATTTGCGACATGCTCACGCCGCGTTTTTCGGCCAATTCGGCAACGCGGTCGACGATGGGTTGGTCGATGGTGCGGTCGCGGTCGTATTTGCTGTGCTCGACCTTGTCGGTTCTGCTGCGCAGGGAGTCCGAATCCCAGGTCTTGCGCGCGAGATGGCCGGAAGCCAGCGGGCTATACGGAGTGGGAACCGCGTTGTACTGGCGGGCCACCGGGATGAGTTCGCGTTCGTCTTCGCGATAGATCAGATTGTAGTGGCATTGCAGCGTCGAGAGCTTCGTCCAGCCGTTCTCTTCGGCGATGACCTGCAGATTGTGGTACTGGTAGCCGAACATTTCACTGGCGCCGATGGCGCGGACCTTGCCGGCGCGCACCAGTTCGTCGAGCGCTTGCATGGTCTCTTCCATCGGGGTGGTGTAGTCGAAACGGTGCAGGATGTAAAGGTCAAGATAGTCGGTCTGCAGACGCTTGAGGCTGCCTTCGATTTCGCGCTTGATAGCGGCTGCCGAGGAATGGCCTTCATTGAAATAGACCTTGCTGGCGAGCACGACCTGGTCGCGCGGAACGTTGAGGTTTTTGAGCGCCTGGCCGATGTATTCCTCGCTGGTGCTGCGTGCGTAGCAGTTCGCGGTGTCGATGGCATTGACGCCGAGTTCGAGTGCTCGCGCGATGACGGCCTGCGTGCCTTTCTGGTCAATGGTCCAAACGTGTTGTTCCGGGTCGGGTTCGCCGAATGACATCCCGCCGATGAACATCGGCGAGACTTTGACGCCGGAATCTCCTAAAGTGATGTGTTCCATGATGTACTACTTTCTGTTGCTTGATGATTGTTTACGATGCTTTGCGCTTGATTACGTCTTGTGTTGGTATTGGATATGGATTGTTGAATTGAGAAGTGGGTGCAGTCGCGTTGTGTCGCTGATTGTTTGACCGATTCTGCAAAGATTATCCGTCAATTACTAAGCGTTTTCGATAACTGCTGCTAATCATCGGCATTCGTCGTCTCCGAATTGGTTCACGACTTTTCTGTGCACAATCAGGCTGCTGCTCTTTCTGTTTTGGCATGTGGGCACATCGGTTGCGCAAGTTTCAGCGGATCCGAATCTGTGTTTGTTTCCGTTTTGCCGCCTTGGTTATCATGCCAATGGCTGAGTTCCTTGACTTTCTGCTCGGCTCGGGCTCCAAGGCTGGTGGCCTGCGCGTCGTCGCCGTCCGAAACCGCTTGCCAATACTGGATTTTGAGATTGACGTATTCCTCGCGGGCCATAAGGAATCGCCGTTCTTCGTTCAGCCGTCGTTTTTGGTCGCGCAGCAGGTCGATTTCGGTTGGTGCGCCTTCGCTTCCGCGCTTGCGATTGGCCATATATTCTTTCATTTTGGCCAATGGCATGCCGGTTGCGGAGAGGCAGGAAATAATCAGCAACGCCTGCAGGTCATCGTCCGAATAGGCGCGGTGGCCGCTTTCCGGGTCGCGTGCAATCGGCGTAATGATGCCGACGTCTTCGTAGTAACGCAGCGTGCTTTCCGGCAGCCCGCAATACAGCGATGCCTCGCCGATCGAATGCCAAGTCTGAGTGTTCATGCCCCTCACTCTATTGACTTAAAGCACTTGAAGTCAAAACGAGTTACGTTATTTCTTGGCGTAAATCCTCTGCGTTGATTTACCATGGGAATGATGGGCATTTTAGAGAGAACAGAACGACTGAGGCAGGCTTTGTTGCGTTTCGCGCGGGATGGCAGAAAATCCGGTGCGTTGATGCTGGCTGCTGCAATCCTAGGCCTGGTCTTGGCGAACTTGCCGATGTCGGCTGGCATCTATCGTTTTCTCTCCGAATATCGTCCGCCGATTGCGTTGCCTGGGCTGACGATGAGCGTTGGCGATTGGGCTCGCGACGGGCTTTTGGCGATATTCTTCCTTGTGGTCGGCCTTGATCTGAAGTGCGAACTGACTACGGGTTCGCTTTCGCGGGCGCGTGATGCGATGGTCCCTGTTCTGGCGGCAATCGGGGGAGTCGCCACGCCTGCTCTCCTTTATTTGGCGGTGAACGCCGGCTCACCTCAAACCTTACGAGGCTGGACGGTGCCGACCGCGACTGATATCGCCTTTTCCGTTGCGGTGCTTGCCATGGCAGGCGGTGCCGGTGCGCTACGGCTTCGGCCGTTTCTTACGACGTTGGCTGTGGCCGATGACGTGATTGGCATTCTTTTGATTGCTGTGGTCTATGCGCATAGCGGCAGTGTTTGGGCGTTGCTGGGACTTGCCGTCTGTCTCGCTGTGTGGTTCGGATTGGTGCGTTGCCGTCGTGTTATATGGATCGTGGCCGTGCCGATTGCCCTGTTGGCTTGGCATGCGGCGCTTTTGGCCGGTATTCATCCGACCATCGCCGGAGTTGCCTTGGGGCTGCTGGTGCCGGGGCGTCCGGTTCGTGGAGAAGTTCGGGCGAGAACGGAACGTTGGTCGAATTTTATCGGTCCCTTCTCGTCATTGCTGGTGTTGCCGATTTTCGCGTTTTTCGCGATGGGTGTCTCTCTGCAAGGCATGGGCATCGGCTCGTTGGTTGGTCCCGTTTTTCTGGGCGTGTTCCTCGGGTTGGTTGTGGGTAAGCCGGTCGGGGTTTCCATCGTTGTGGGAATCTGCCGTTTATGTGGTCTGGCCACTTCCTCCGACCAAGATTCGCAGGCCGCCGCTCCCAGTCGGCTGGAACGTTTGGGCGTGGCCCAACTCTGCGGTATCGGTTTTACCGTTGCTTTTCTGATGGCCGATTTGGCGTTCGCTGATCCCGTTCACGCTGGTATCGCTAAAACCGCTGTTCTTGCAGGTTCCGTTGTCGCTGCACTTATTGGCAGCGCCGAATTGATAATCGCCAGAAGGTCTTGCAATCATCAATCCGCTACGGCGTGAAATGTTGCCGGTAATCGGTAATCGAAAACAATATCGATTTGTGTGCCTAAAGAGTGGCTAAAATCAGCCGATATCCTTCTTGCTTTGCGTTGTCGATTGCCCGAAAAGCATGGCCGCAAGAGCGATGATGAAACCTAGAATCTGAATCGGCGTAAGGGTTTCTCCGGCGAGCAACACACCGAGCGCCGCGGCGGTAAGCGGGGAGAGCAGGCCGAGCATGCCGGTGGAAGTGACCGGAAGGCGGCGGATGCCGGCCGTCCAAATCGTATATGTGGCCAATCCTCCGATAAGCCCCAGCCAAAGGTATCCGCAGACGGCTTTGGTCCCAATTCCCGAGGGCACGCCGTCAATGCAGAATGCCGGGATGAGCAATACGATACCCGCCCAAGTCAGTTGCCAGCTGGTCATTGCCATGGCCGAGGTGTTTTCGGGTTGGCCCCAGCGTTTGGTGAGTGTGATGCCGGCTGCCATGCCTGCGTTGGCGAGTATGCCTGAGATTATGCCGATGACATCGAGTTTGGCTCCCGGTCCGAGGACGACGCAGGCCACCCCGGCAAGTCCCGCAAGACCCCAGACGAAACCGCGTTTTGAGAACGATTGGTGCAGCAAGGGTGGGGCCAAGAGAGTGATGAGAATTGGTTGCGCCGCAGTGAACGTTGCGGCGACGCCGCCGGGCAGGTGTTGCGCGGTGACGAAAAGCAGCGGGAAGAACATGGCCATATTGAGCACACCCAAGATGAGGCTCTTCCACCACCACGAACCGTGCGGCAGGCGGCGGGTGATGATCAGGCCGATGATGCCTGCGGACAGTGAACGCATCAGGCCCGAAAACAGCGGGTGACCGGCTGGCAGCAAAGCCGTGGTACTCAGGTAGGTCGTGCCCCATACGATTGGCGATAGCGCCGTCAACAATGTCCATTTGATTTCACTGCTTGGGCGGCTGCGATGGTTGCTTGGTTGCGTGCCGGTTTGGGACGAAGACGGTTTTGATATGCTCATAACTGTAATAATGCATGATAAAAATTGATAATTCCAAGCGTTGAAAACGGTCTTAACTATGAATTAAATTCATTAATTATGCAGTTCCAGCAATTGAAGTATGTCATTGCGGTGGCCGAAGAATGTAATTTCACCCGTGCGGCCGAGCGTTGCCTTGTCGGCCAATCGGCGCTCAGCCATCAGATTCGGGCTCTTGAGGAGGAACTGGGCGTCGAACTGTTCGCCCGCACCAGCCGCAGGGTCGAACTGACGCAAGCCGGTGAAGCGTTTCTGCCTCATGCCAAGGAATGCCTCAAGCAAATGAGCGCGGCAAAACGTTCCGTCGCTACGAAAGCCATAGAAGGTTCCTTGACAATTGGCGTGATTTCAACGGCTACCGCGATTGATTTTCCGGAAGTCCTCAGCCGCTTCCATGCGGTTCACCCGGCTGTAGGGATTAGCCTGCAATCCGGCGGTTCCGACACTTTCATCGAACAGATTAGGAAAGGTTCGATGGACGTTGCTCTGTTAGGGGTGTCGGCGGATACCGACTTGCATGGGTTGCGCAAGCATGAACTCATGCGCGAGCGGCTTGTCGCCGTTTTGCCGGTTGGCCATCGACTGGCTGGCAGAAGAAATCTGCACCTTTCGGAACTTTCGGGGGAGCCGTTCATCGATTTTCCCGCGGGTGGTCCTGGGCGCAGGCAGACTGATTTGGCGTTCCGCAAGGCCGGCCTCACCCGCACCGTGGCGTTTGAGGCGATGGAAGTCGGGCTCATGGTTGAGCTGGCCGCGCATGGCTTGGGTATCGCCCTTTTGCCGCCGGGTTCCGTCCCCGCTTCGCCCGGCATACGCGCGGTGCAGGTAATCGACGGGCCTACGCGGGTGCAATATCTTGCGTGGAGCCAGTACAATTCCACTGCTGCCGCCCAGGCGTTCGTGGATGATTGCATCTCCTTCGCCGACCCGCTTCTCTCGCTCTCCCGTTCGCCAAAGCGCGACTAGAGAATGACCAAACGGCCGAAACTTTGATAGTCGTTGATTGTATGGGTGCTCTTAGTTACACAACTTGCCGAGGAAGTGGTTGGCTTGCTCTGCCGAACAATTCCCGCAGTGCGCTGTAAATAGCAACACATATAAATTTAGGATAAGTCGGGAGAAGCGATTAGTGTAGCAAGCTATGGATATGAAAGATGCGGAAGTCGACGTGACCGGAGCTGATAGTTTGGGGCCTCTGATCAAGGTGGCGAATACTTTGATTGAGAAGGAACTCAATAACCGTGTCGCTTCGATGTTCGAGGGATATAGCCTCACCGGGCCGCAGATTACATTGATGGTGTACCTGCACGACGCGCACGGGCATACAGTCACCCAGCGCGAGATTGCCGATCGGTTCGTGTTGAGCCATCCTACGATTCGGGGCATTGTCAAGAGGCTTGAGAGCGCGGGGCTTATCAAGACTTCTCAGCTGCAAACTGACCGGCGGCAGATTCTCCTCGAGCTCACCGCCGAGGGGCGGCGGTTGATGGATGCGCATGTCGACGATATTCACACGGTGATGAGGCAGATCAACACGAAGATTACCGATGGCTTGGGGAGCGCCGAGCAGAAGAAATTGGTTGCCGCGCTCAAGAGAATCGTCGCGAACTTCTCTGAATAATCGCGATGTCGTTCACCCAGTTAGTTTTATTTTTATTCAAACTGTAGCTTGCTATAAATAAGGAAGGTATCAATGGTAGATCAGCAATCGGCAAAACAGAAGGACGGGGAGCAAGATACTGCGTCTTCGCAACCTGAACCCGGGCAGGAAGGCGGCGGCTTCACTTCGTCGATCACCTCGAGGCAGCGCGGGCTGATGATGGCGGTGCTGCTGTTGGGATCGTTCACGGCACTTATGGCCGAGACGTTCTTGAACAACGCGCTGCCGACGATTATGAACGCATTTTCCGTGAGCCAAGCGACCGCGCAGTGGCTCACGACCGCCTATCTGCTGGTGGTCGGACTGATGATTCCGATGTCCGCGTGGGTGTTCGAGTCTTTTAATCTGCGCACCACGTTCGTTACTTTGATGGCCGTCTTCTTCGTCGGCTCGATCGTCTGTATTTTCGCGCCGAACTTCTGGGTGCTGCTCGCGGGCCGCATCATCGAGGCGATCGCGGCCGGCGGGCTCATGCCGTTCATCCAGAACGTCATTCTGATGATGTTCCCGCCCGAGAAGCGTGGCATGGCCATGGGTATCACCGGCCTGGTCATCGGTTTCGGACCGGCGGTCGGCCCCACCATTTCCGGCCTCATCCTCAAAGTCTCCAGCTGGAAGATGCTCTTTATTATTCTCGCCATCGCCAGCGTCATCACCGCGATTCTTGCCGTTCCGCTGGTGCGCAACCTCACCTCGCCGCACCACAGCACGACCGACGTCATCTCTTTCGCCGAGTCCATCTTCGGCTTCGGCCTCATCCTTTACGCGCTTTCCGAAGTCGGCAACACCGGCCGCATCACGGTGACGCTCGCGGTGCTCTTCATAGTCGGCGTGGTCATTATGGCGCTCTTCTGCGTCCGTCAGTTGAAGCTTTCCAAGCCGTTGCTCGACATCCACGTCTTCGGCAATGCCCGCTTCAACCTCTGCACCCTCTTAAGCACCATCAGCAACATCGCCATGGTCGGCATCGAACTGGTACTGCCGCTCTACCTGCAGACCACACGTGGCGAATCCGCGTTGGCCAGCGGCCTGGTGATGATGCCGGGCGCGCTCGTGATGGTGATCTGCAACCCGATTTCCGGCACGCTTTACGACAAGCTTGGTATCAAGAAGCTCTCACTCTTCGGCTTCCTGATGCTCCTGATCGGCTCGGTGCCGATGCTCTGGTTCAGCGCGAAAACAAGCCTGTTCGTGATCGGCCTCTGCTACGCGCTGCGCATGGTCGGCATCTCCTTCACGATGATGACCACGTTTACCGCCGGCATCAACCTGAGTTCCGCCCATCTCACCGCGCACGCAAACGCCGCTTCGTCCACGGTCCGTCAGGTCGGCGGTTCGCTGGGCACAGCGCTTGCGATGCTCGTCATCTCCTTGGCCGCGACTTCCCAAGCTTCTGCCGGCAAGGCCGCAGCCCAAGCCATCGGCTATAACTGGGGTTTCATCCTCATGGTCATCTTCGCCGTCATCGGCCTCGTCGCGTCGTTCTTTCTTCCCAATGCCGACACCGAGCGCGAGGCCATCGCCGCCGAGAGCAAGTGATGCTGTGGGAAACCACATTTCTGAGTAATTCGACAACCTAGCCAGTCATGTGTTACAGTCAGAAAATCAGTTGAATTCGTCTCGTATCGAGATAAATTTGTGGACTTGAACTTTATCTCGTTGGGTTTAGCTGAAAGGTGCCATCTCTGGTCTCTATTAATTAAAGGTTTGTGTGGGCCGTCGGTTTCGGCCGGTGACCCGCACAAGTTTTTATTCGGGCCGCAGAATCTGGTTTATTTCTAGATGATTGTTCTCTTCCTGTGAGCTTGAAGGTAGACCTATTTCGTTTTGACCTCAAGTGCTTGAAGTCTTTAGGATTTAATGGCGACGACGATGTCGTAATAGACCATACGTGAAAGGAATCGATTATGGCCAAGAAGCAGACAGCAGGACATGAGCAGCTTGGCGAGTTCGCGCCGCAGTTCGCGCACTTGAACGATGATGTGCTTTTCGGTGAGGTGTGGAGCCGCGAGGACGAGCTTTCCGCGCATGACCGCTCGATGATTACCGTCGCCGCGATCATCGCGATGGGCGCCACTGAGCAGATGGACGCGCACCTCAATATCGGCAAGGCCAACGGCATCACCAAGGAAGAGATCGCCGCCGAAATCACTCATCTCGCCTTCTATGTCGGCTGGCCCAAGGCATGGTCCGCATTCAACCGCGCGAAGAAGGTGTGGTGCGATGACGAAACAGCTGAAAAATAACGTTTGAAGCTTTAAAGATTCGTTTTCATCTATCTGATTTTGATATGAAAATCGGTGTCATGACGGGTAAAGTCATGGCACCGATTACTTTTATTTTTTTGGGAAAAGATTACGTGAGTTTTATGTAACTTTTAGGTTGGATTTATGCTGTGCAAAATTCATCCGGATTCATCCTGATACCTAGATGTCGCGCCCGAATTTACAGCCTCACGAAGTGCAGCAACGTGCGCACCATGTTGCAGGTGAAGCCGTATTCGTTGTCGTACCAGGCGTTGACCTTCACCAGTTCGCCCTTGCCTTCACCCAGATTGATGACCTCCGTCAAGGTCGGATCGAAAATCGCGCCGTGGGTGTCCCCGATCATGTCGGAGGAGACCAGACCGGTGTCGTCGTAGCCGAAGGAGTCGTTGTCGCGCGTGACCTCGCGGAACATCGCGTTGATTTCCTCGGCTGTCGGTGCCTTCTTAAGTACCAGCGAAAGCTCGGTAAGCGAGCCGGAACGAACCGGCACGCGGCGGGCTTGGCCCTTCAACTTTCCGTCAAGTTCAGGCACAACCAGGCCGATGGCTTTCGCGGCGCCGGTGGAATGCGGAATGAAGTTCTCGGCGGCGGCGCGGTTGTTTCGTGCGTTCTTGCCCTTCGGCCCGTCGGTCAGGCTTTGCGAGGCGGTGTAGGCGTGGATCGTGGTCATCGAGCCGGCGCGGATGCCGTAGTGGTCGTTCATCGGCTTGGCCAGAAGTGCGACGGACTGCGTGGTGCAGGAACCGGGGAAGATGATGCGGTCGTCGGCGGTCAGGACATCCTGATTGACTCCATAGACGACGGTCGGCATGTCGCCGGCCGGTGCCGAAACGAGCACCTTCTTGACCCCGGCCCGCAAATGCACCGCGGACTTTTCGGTATTGGTGTAGAAACCGGTGGATTCCACCACGAGCTCGACCCCGTCGTTGGCGACCCACGGAATGTTCGCCGCGTCGCGCTCGGCGTAGACGGTGTAATGTTTGCCATCCACGATGATGCCGGTCTCGTCGCTGGAGACTTCCGCCGGGAAGCGCCCTTGTATGCTGTCGTGCTGCAGCAGATAGGCGAGCATGGCCGGGTCGGTCAGGTCGTTGATGGCGACGACTTCGACCTCGTCGCTTTTGAGTTCGAAAAGCCTGCGGAACGTGAGCCGGCCGATGCGGCCGAATCCGTTAATACCAATCTTCACTGTCATAATGGCTCCTTGCCTTATCTTTCGTTTTCTAACAGCTTCAAGATACGACTTCGAGCCAGTCCTGCATAGTATCTGAAATAGATATAGATATCACTAAATATGATATCTATCGTAAATTATGAGTAGACAGAACCATTGTGTCTACTGGGTATTTTATTTGTTATTTACTAATAGCATATCAATACAGCAGATATAATAAGTTGATTATCGTAGATGATTTGACGGAAGTCGATCCATAGCGACAACGGTGCTATGGCCATCGCTGGTACAAGCAAGGGGAGTGCGATGAATCTCAACGATCTGGAGATTTTCGAGGCCATTATCGAAACCGGTTCGCTCAACAAGGCCGCAAAGGCGCTCGGCTACGCGCAATCGAATATCAGCGCCCGGCTCAAATCGCTTGAGCACGAGTTTCATACGACGTTGGTGGAGCGAAGCGCGAAAGGTGTGGAGCCCACGAAGATCGGCAAGCGGCTTTATCGTGCGTCGCTGCGCATCACCGCTGAACTTGACGACGTGAAACGCGAGGCGGCGGGGGCGCCGGGAGACCTGCTGATCACCGAAACGCTGTTACATTACATGATGACCAACGTGCCGTCCTTCCATCCGGAAAGTTACGGCACCATCGTCGTACGGCGCCAAAGCGATATCGTGCCCGAGACGCGGCGACACCAGTACAAATCTGTAGTGGCATTTGTGGATATGGGTGAACTTGATAATTACCGATTGATATGTAACGAGACGCTGGAAGCCGCTTATCTCGCGGCGAAAGATGGATTAGAAGGTTTCCCTGGCGATGTGCCGCTTCTGATTAATCACGACAAAGAATGCGCCTTCCGCAAGCGTTCGTTGCGCGACCACATGGCGACTCACAATTCGCGCCGCCTGATGGAGGTCGATTCGCTCGAGACTATCGTCACCATGGTGGAGCAGGACAAGGGCATTGCGTTGCTACCGTCGTATCTCACCGCACAACGTAAGTTGCGCAAAATCAGCACAGAGCCCATCAGGCTGCCCTATCGCGTATACAGCGAAGTGGAGTGATTATTGGAAATCGAAGTCGTTCCAATCGTTCTTTTCCGGGGTAAGGCCGTCCGCCCACGCGGAAACCATGTCAAAGGGAAGACCGAGGTATTGCTCGACAGCGGGCGGTGCAACAGAGACTTCCGTGGCGGTTTTGATTGTTCCCAAGGCGCTGCCAACAAGCTGCTTCAAATAGATGGGATGCTCTTGTTCCACCGTTACGGGTTCTGCCCGTCTCCAGTGCATCTGATTAATCTGGATTTGCAATGACTTATAGCGGTCGGGCGTGATGATGTCCAAGTCCCTTGCTCTTCGCACGGCTGCAGCGATGGAGATTCCCCATTGCGCCTTGACGTCGGCATATTCCATAAGTTTCATGGAAGGTCTAATAGCCGCGAATGCGTCATATTTGGGCAGAAGGAACGCTGAAGCAAACGCCGATGCCTCAGCTTCGGTAACTTTCCCGGAAACCGGGTGCCGTTTGCGTTGAAGGATGGCATGACCGAGTTCGTGTGCGATGGTGAACCTTGTGCCGTCTCCAGGTCGCGCCCCGGGGAAATATCCGATGGTTAACGGAGCGTTCGTTGACTGCGGGTGGGTGACACCTTCCATTTTCGCGTTTTGCGTGGGATCTTCGCTGGGCGCTGTGGCCATGGCGGCGATGACGATTCCGCCTTTTTCAAGAGAGCGAATGACATTATCGACACGACCTCTTGCCGTAATCCCGAGTTGCTTTCGAGTCGCTTGTGCGAGTTCTTCAATGTCCGTCGAAGTAGGGCTCGTGTTTGGCGCGAGATTGTCTATCCAATCCGCCCTGCGGTCGGTACGGCACATCTTCCCTAAGGATGTCACGGCGCTTTCCATAAGGGAATATTCAGCTGACATTGATTTAATACGTGTACGGCTGACGTTGCTCGTTTTTCGGAACGTCAGTTGGTCGGGTGATATGGCTTGGCTAGGCAGCACAAAAAAGTTCAGAGGCAAGCCTGTAGCCATGCTTGCCGTTTCCGCATGGGCAGTGCTGAATGGAAGTTTCGCATTCATGATGAGGCTCAGGGTGGTGGATGTGATGTCCATTTTCGCGGCCAGTTTTTTCTGCGTCCACCTTTTTAGTTCTAGAGCGAGCTTCAGTCTCTGCGGGTTGAACTCATTATTTTGCGTCGGCATGTTGTATAGGATCTTTCTCGATTATGCGTTCCTCGATGAGGTTTGACTTGGGAACCAGTATGGGTTCTTCAGTACTGTTGTCTGGCTCGAATCTCTTGCCGAAGAGGGAACTACTAACGCCAATGGGAAACATCATGCTTGATTTCGGTGCGCGTGTGAAACTCCCTGCGTTTAGTGGTTTCCAAGCTGCCATTTCAAAATGGCCGTCGGCATAACGGTTCCAAGTAATGAACAGTGTGTCGTCCGCCAACAAATCGGTAGTGAGGATATGCGGTATCGCTTCCAGCTCTTCCTGCGTGCGCAACCTACCTTGTGTATATGCTTCCTGTCGTGCAAGATTATGGCCCGCCGGAGCCAGTTGAAGCCCTTTTGCAAAAGCGAAGGATTTATTGAGTCTTACATGGAATCCGTATTCCTTGTTTAATAAATCAATTCGATCAGTATGTGGGTCCAGCGTGAAATCTTCAATTGGACTGTCTTCGAGAAGTTCATGGATGACGGACATCAGATTATTGGCATATTGCTTTCGGAATTTTTGCGGCTTCCGCAGCATCGTCTTCATGCCTTTTTCAACTTTGGAGGAAGCTTCTTCCATGATCGATGGGAGTGCAAGGTTAATAGGCGCACATCCGTCGTGCAGCAGATTTTCCTCGTAATTATCTGACATGATAGCCATAGTAGCGTTCCTTTATTCTGAGTTAAATAGTATTCATAAATTTAAATTTTCTCCATTGATTTAAATAATATACCATAAAATTAAGTATTCTGGCATGAAAATCGTGAACATATAAAGCAGAATCTGCTGTTCTGTATCTATCTTCGTATCGATATAAATTGATAAAGTTGGACAAGATTTTCTTATTCTTTTCCGTTACCAATTTGCGCATCAAAATGTTGTTTATAGGGCTTTCTTTGTTGTTTTTAACTTCGTTCTATCGATATGAAGTAACTTATCCATAAGCGTATCAAGAGTTGTTTTAATTTCCTCTAAATACTCTTGATCCTGATTTCCTTTATCTTCTTGTTCATTAATCATTTGATTAAACAGCTGGAAGTGCAAGGATATAGGATCTTTCAGCAATTCTTGGTTAGAAAGTTCTTTCGGAGTTGTAACTCTGTCTTTTTCTTGACCTGGACGTTCATATTCACATGTAGGCTCATTGAAAACCTCATTAAAATATTTGCAATATTCAGCAATATTTGAATATGAAAATTGGAATACTTTATTTTTAGCGAATCTTCCAAGGAGGCTCAGAGTTTGCCAGTCTAAAAGATTATTACCGTCGTTTGTTGAAGATTCAGTCAGATTAGCATCTGTCTTATTGCTGTTCGTTGCGTTTCTTAGTTTTTTCCAAAGTTCCAAAAAGCCTGACAAGCTGTATAACCTATCAAAATTCTTATCGTGATGGCTGAGGATTTTATTAAATTCATCATTCGCGAGGAATTGTGTGACGTTTTGAGGTAAGTGATTTAATAAGTCATTAATAATTTCTACAAGCTCCGCAGTGTTGTCTTCCTCTGGGAGTCGAGACAGTGTTTTTTCTCCATTTTTGCTGTCATAGCTTGAAGTAACTTCCAGAGCATAATTATTAATTCTAGAATCAGCAGTAACTGTTTTGTTTTCTGTTGAATCCAAAATCGCAAGATATTGTGGAAGGCTGCACAGTAAAGTGTCATAAATTGAATATTGAGATTCGCTTAGATCCTTGAGTCTAAGGAAGAAATTCAAAGAATGTTTGACTGACTTTTTTGTTGAGTCGTATATAGCTTCTAAAGCAATAGAAAGATTTTTAGCATCAACACTAAAAAGTCCGCTTAAAGCTAGTGATTTATCTGTTTTATCAGGATCGAGACGATAGATATGAGATTGGTAAAGTTTGATAAGCTTCCATTTGTAAGTGTTGTCATTTTCCGCTGTTGTATTGCCGATTACGAAATGGGCCAGGCTGTAGACATGTCTATAAGTGATTGTCGATGATTGGTACTTAAGGGCTGTTTGTACCATTCGGTACTTTTCGTCATCGGGTAATTGATTTTCAAGAATAATTGCAAAAGTCCAGTTGCTGTTAGCTTGATTAATGCTGGAATTATGTGCTAAAAGTTTTATTGCTTCGGTTCTAAAAGAGTCATCGTATTTTCTTAATATTTCTGGTAAGAAACTGCGTCCCCATTTAGAGTAGTTATTTGCTGAGGTGATGAGCATCTGCTGTGCTTCATCTGGCAATCCATCTTTCTTGGTACGCTTTAGAAAGTCAAATAAGTCAAAATTAATTGAATATGGTTGAGTAAAATCAATATCAGCCCACTTGTATAAATCCTTGATTGCTTTTTCCCCAGATTCGTCATTTCTACTGCTGAAGGAAAAATGTAAGGACGGAATTTGCGTGTCAATGATTTGATGAATAAAAAGAGCGGCTTTGGGATTAATATCGTTAATATGTAATGCATATATAGGATATTCTTCATCTATGTAGCCATTTTTAAGAAAATCTTTAAGCAGGGAACTTATTACAAGGGAATTAGGGTCTGATCCAGTGAACGCTGTAACTGCGTCAGAAAAAGTTTCTTTTACATTTTGGTCATGTGTCGTTGTGTTCTCGTCAAGGGTGCCATTCAACCCGATTCGATTGGAATCGGGATTAGCTTTGTAGTCCTTATAAGGTGCCTCAGTCATCAACTGTTGAAATGTGAAATCAGAATTCATCGTGAAGAAGCTTCCTTCTGGAGATTGAATGATTCGACTATTTTATTTCGGAATTGATATAATTTATCTAGATTGCTATTATTGGCAGCTATCTTTTCGAAATCATCTGCGGCCACAGCGTGATAAATACACATGGCAAGAATTTTGGCATTTTCGCATTTTTCTGATTTCGCTGTGCTATTTTCGAAGGAGGCAGGTTTCTTGTAAAGATTATATTCTGTTACGATTGCCTTAAGCTGTCGCATATCAGATAAGTATTTTCCAGCTATTTTTGCCACTTGTAATAGTTGCTTATCTTCCTCGGTTACTTCTTGATTGTTCTCTGAAGAAATGTCATTGATATTAAGATGAAGCAAATATGCTAGTTGTTCATATGCTGAAAGTGTTGAGACGAAGGGCCGGACAGGAATAATAACGTCAAAGAATTTTGTCCTGGCTGTTCCTGGCTGTGCAAACGTAGAATCAGTAGTTTGCTGTTTTCCTTCGATGTCAGTGAATAAACTGTCCCGGACAGCATAGATGAATCGTATGTCCTGCCTATTTGCGTTTTTGAGAGTTGGAGCATTGTTCAGTATCGTATTGAGTTCACGTAAACTATCGAATATTTCTGTGTTTTTAAATCTATCAAGGTCTTCAAAAACGATAATATCTAACAGCGGATTTGTTTCGAAAAAATAAATGATTTCGTCTAGATTCATATTGAAATATTGTTGTCGATTTTCGAGTTTTATATTATTCTCTCCTTTCCCGAGGGAAGCGCTGATATTTGAAAATCCAATTTTAACGGTTGAATTTTTAATGATTTCATATGAAAGCCACCAGAGCATCGCGAAGACGAAAACATAAAAAATAAAAGATAAGCAAGAATAAGTATAGGCAAATATGAAAGATCGTATCTGTTGGTCTATTTTTGGGTTTGTAAGCTTGGGGATCAAATAAATTAAGACGTTCCATTGTGTAGAAGAATTCGCAATATTCGTTATCAATTTTTGTATCTGTTTACTTAGAAATAGTGTGAACAATAGAAATATGCTAAGACCAGTGAAGAATGAAGCAATCCATAGACGACTTGAAATTGGCTTATGTAATTTACCAAATCTTGATTTTGGTGCCTCATGCGAATCGTTACTATAAATCAATTGAGTTACAATCGTTTTTTGCAGTAATTCATTGATATGCCTATTATGTTTGTTTTTCGCTTTCTTGCCGGAAGGCTCTGAATACGTAGCAATAGTTGACATCGATAATACCCGTATTCGGTTTTCATATTTGGGGTCTTCGCTCAATCCTAAGATAATGCTGCTTTTGCCTGATCCGTAAACACCTGAAATTGCTATATTGCGATTATGGCGAGGGTTGATATGCTCGTCGTTTGGTTTCATAGTGTCATCTAATACCGATTTAAGAGCCGCGAGTGCTTTATTGTTAGTCGTATCTTCGGGGTTATAGCAAGGTTTTAAACTATAGATTTCGCCAGTTTCCTCAGCCGGTATTTCTGAGTCTTGGTTTGTGTTTGTTCCACTTTGAACGCTCATAATTGCCAATCTTTCTATGACCGTATCAGATAAAAAAATAAATATAGATATTGCGTTACTCTAATAATCAAGTTTGATCGATGACCTTTTCCCAGTGGTTGTAGCAGGGAGGTAGAAGCTGCTCTGACCTTTTATTTTGTCGTTCGTCTTTTACTATTTCAGGTTTGTTGGGATCTTGATTTAGATAGAACCATAGAACGCCGTTTTTATCTAGTCCGGGGGTGCCCCTTTTTGTTGTTAGAATTTTTCGCATCTCAGAATCTCTGAAAATAAAGAATTGAGGTATGTGGAGGGAATCTTCAACGCTAAGAATGTAAATTTTAATTGTTGAATCAGAAAGGAGCTTTTCGCTGAAGGTGTTCCATGAGCTTATTTTCCCCTCTTCGTCTCTGCCTGCTGAAGATGAAAGATAGATGTCAAAAGTTGCATGCGAATTGGTGGTGCGAAATCTATTGCGTCCATGTGGAGAAGTTTGGATACTGAACGATGCTAATACGGATTGGAGAGTTTCTTTGGCCCAAGTTAATGTATTATTGTGATCACCGGTTAGGGATGCAGTTTTTGCCAACCACGAAGCTTCCATTTTTAGGGCTTCACTTAAATTTGGCAGTTTGTCATTCATGGATGCCACCTAATACCGTTAAAGGAGACTGAAGTTTTAAGCTTCAGATTCATTTTTAAGTTAACTCATATTATATTATGTAAAGAAAAGTAAAAGATGATATTTCCACTATCCAATCAATAATATATTGATTAATTTGTGTAAAGATTTTTCTTCAAAAATAAGAAAATTTCAATAGCATTAGATGAGAGCCGCTTGACAGAATCGAACTGTCGACCTTCTCATTACGAGTGAGACGCTCTACCAACTGAGCTAAAGCGGCAATGCCCGGGCGGTATGCACCACTCGCGCACAAAACAATAATACTACTGGATGATTTGCATTTTGTCCACGAGCCTCGCGTCCGGACGTGTCTCGTCGGACGGTGCGGGCTGGAATGACGCGGTTGGGTCGGCAAAATGGCGGAATCGTAGGAATCTGAATCTGTCGTCTTGCCGCTCGGAAAGAAGGGGCGCAGCTAATGACAACGGGATGCGCGACAATATAGAAGAATCAAACAGGCTGGAAATCGCGCGAAAAGGGATGGGCAACTTGGAAAATACAATGCCGGACGTGTTGACACCAAGCGACGGTTTCGAGGACTTTTATGCCATCATCCCGGCCGGGGGCACCGGTTCGAGGCTCTGGCCGCTGAGCCGTGGGGCCAGACCTAAGTTCCTTTACGATTTGATGGGAAGCGGGCGGACGCTGATTCAGTCCACGTTCGACCGGCTTGCACGTCTTGCAGGTCCGGACCGCATCGTCGTAAGTACCGGCTGGCGGCACGTTGCAGCAGTTGAGGCACAGTTGCCGGAATTGAAGGAATCCAACATTTTCGCAGAGCCGGTTCCGCGCGATTCGACAGCGGCCATTGCACTGGCAACAGCCATTCTTGCCCGTCGTCATGGTGAGCATATCGTGGTGGGATCGTTCGCTGCCGACCATGTTATTCGCGGCAAGGATTCGTTTGCCGATGCAGTGCGTCAGGCAGTGGCCGCGGCACGTGCTGGATACGTGACCACTATTGGCATCGCGGCTTCTCGGCCATCGACGGCTTTTGGCTATATCCATCAAGGCCGTTCGTTGGGCGGCGAAATTCAGGGGGCTCCTAGCGCTCGTTTGGTGGAACGTTTCGTGGAAAAACCCGATTCGGCCACGGCTCAGGCCTACCTTTCCACGGGCGAATATCGTTGGAACGCTGGCATGTTCGTGATGCGTGCCGATGTGTTGCTCGATCATCTGCGCGAATACAAGCCGGAAATGTATGATGCGATTTCGCATATCGCCGATGCCTACATGGCCGTGGATCATGAAGACGGCGCCGACACCGCCGGTAACGCGGAAATCGCTGCGGCGCAGTACGTCGGTCAGGAAACTATGAGTGGTGCCGCCGACGCTTCCACTTCCCTGCAAAATATGAATAATCGTAATGTCAAGAATTCTGAAAATGCTGTGAGTAACGCCGGGAATGATGACGATGCTAATGAGGCATCGGAGTACGGGAGCGAGAAAACCGCAGAAAATGATGGCGGCGACATCAGCAATACTGTTGACGATGATGTCGATGATGATACTGCTGATAATGACGTGATCGATGAGGCTATGGCGACCTACTGGTCGGGCATCGAAAAGATTGCGTTCGATTATGCGGTGGCCGAGCCTTTGAGCGTGGCCGGAGGAGTGGCAATGGTTCCCGGCGATTTTGGCTGGGACGATATCGGCGACTTCAATTCCGTGGCGGCGCTCCTGCCCAGTACCGGTGCTCGCAATATCAAGATTTTGGGCGATAGCGATAAGGTCGTAAGCCTCGACAGCGCAGGCGACGTGGTGATGCCCCTTTCCGAGCGCACCGTCGCCTTGCTCGGTGTCAATGATATGGTCGTTGCCGACACCCCCGACGCGCTGCTCATAGCCCCGCGCGCCCGTAGCCAGGAGGTCAAGGATTTGGTCGCATACCTCGACCGCGAAGGCCGTGATGACATCCTCTAGTGTTTCTGTCTCCGGACCAGCGATTCCGGCACGTTCCGCACATCGGCGCCTGCGCATTTTCGCTGTCGAGTTGCTGCGTTTGCTGGCCATCGTCGGCATCGCGGTATTTCATACGTTTCTACTGACCTTCGAACAGGTCGCGGTCGCAGGGCCGCATGCGCTTTCGGCAACCACCCAAGCCGGCGCGCCCCCTACGTTCATCGCCATTATTTCGTCGACCCCTCTGGCGGTGTGGTTGATTGCGATGCTCATGTTCCTAGGCGCTTGGGGCAACCACATCTTTTTCATGATTTCGGCGTTTTTCCTCGTGCCTCGCTTGGCCGAGCGTTCGTATCGTAAAGGATTTGCCCGCGATGAATGGAAACCTACCGTAATCCGTATCGTGAAAATCCTTGCGGCAGTAGCGTTCTACGTTGTCATATTGGTTGTGGTCAACCGCTGGGTGGTGCCGATTCAGACGGTCGGTGGCTTGCGCGAAGTCATGTTGAGCCTTGAATTCGTGTGGCTTTATGTCTTGTTTGTATTACTTGCACCTTTCATTGGCTGGTGTATCGAACGTTGCCGCAAAAGATGGTGCGTGGCGTTGTGGGTTGTCGCGCTCGCGGCGGTTTACGGTCTCAATGTCTATGTAGCGGTAAGCGGGCGCAACTTTTTCAATTCGTTGAGCGTTCTGGACTGGCGCAAGCAGATGAGTGCCGTCACCTATTTCGCCTCGTATATCTGCGCGGGCGCTCTGGGTTGCGCATGGCAGCGTTGGTATGGTGAACGAAACTCTTCTGCCCATAATGATGTGCCGCGTTGGCTGACCCGTCGTTTCTGGGCCATCGCCTTGGTCACCTTGGTTGCTGTTACTGGTTGCGTTGTCGCTTTCGCCGCGTTTGGCGGCCATTACGGCTTCCTGACCGTGCTTTCGTTCAAGTCGACTTCGGCCATTTCGTTCTTGCTTGCGGTCTGCTCGTTGATGTGTGCCGCGTGTCCGAGTGTGCGTGTCCGAAGGCCAGATGAAGCCATACCGAGTCGTGGGGGCAGTACAAAAAGAACGTTCTGGACAAGTGTGAAAGCCTTCGGTCGCCGTGCTGTCGGAGCGCTCGCTTCCGGCATTCTGGGCTTCTACATCGTGCAAGCGCTCACCTATTATTCTTGGATAGCCGTTCAGAACCACTTCTCCGCCCCTGTTATTTCTCATATTATTAGCACCTTCGCAGCCGGTGGCATGTCTGCTTGCACAGGGTGGCTAATCGCTTGGTTTTTGGTCGAGGTCGTTTTCTCGCTGGCGTTCGTACTTGTAGTCTGTCTCGTCGATCGTTTCGTCCGCCAGCCTTTGCTACGGTTGGTCAAGTTGGCGTAGGTAAATCCAAGATTGACTCGAAAGAAGCCGTTGATGGCACCGCTCAAGTAGCGGGCTCAAGGTGCGATGTGAACGCTCTCTTTCCTTTTGACAAGCAATCAAGGATTTCGGGAATCGTTCTGATTGCGCTGTTTTGATATCAAATATCGTGTTATATCAACGTTGACAGGCACGACGCTTTTTGTGCTGTTGTGTCCGCTTTTGTGAGTAAATTGATATTTGTAGCAAGCGGCGGGAACAGCACCTTCAGATAAGACTGACGAGACTACGAAACCCCCGCGGCACTGATGAAAGGACCTTAAGAATTATGGCCATCAATCCTCCTGTCGACGCCACGAAGACCCCGGAATGGGCGGCGTTGCAAAAGCATTTTGACGAACTGAAAAGCGAAGGCATCGACCTCAAAAAGTGGTTCGCCGAGGAACCCAACCGCGTTGAAGAGCTGAGCTTCGACGCCGGCGACCTGCACTTCGACCTCTCCAAGAACCTCATCAAGCCCGAAACGCTCAAGTTGTTCGCCGACCTCGCCAAGGCCGTGCATCTCGAAGACCGTCGCAAGGCCATGTACGAGGGCGTTCATATCAACAACACCGAGGATCGCGCTGTGCTGCATACCGCGCTGCGCCGCCCGAAGTCCGATGAGGGCAAGCTCATCGTCGACGGTGAGGACGTGGTCAAGGACGTGCACGCCACGCTCGACAAGATCTACGCGTTCGCGGACAAGGTGCGCAGCGGTGAATGGCGCGGTGTGACCGGCAAGAAGATCAAGACCGTCGTCAACATTGGCATCGGCGGCTCTGACCTGGGTCCCGTTATGGTTTACGAAGCGCTGAAGCCTTACGCGGATGCCGGCATCTCCGCCCGTTACGTCTCCAACATCGACCCCAACGACATCACCGAGAAGACGAAGGATCTCGACCCCGAGACCACGATGTTCATCATCGTCTCCAAGACCTTCACCACTCTTGAGACTCTTACCAACGCGCGTGAAGCCCGTACTTGGCTGCTGAACGGTCTCAAGGCCTCCGGCGCCATCGACGGCTCCGACGAGAAGCGCGCCGAAGCCATCCGCAAGCACTTCGTCGCCGTCTCCACCAACTTGAAGGGCGTCGAAGAATTCGGCATCGACCCGCAGAACGCCTTCGGCTTCTGGAACTGGGTCGGCGGCCGTTATTCCGTCGATTCCGCGGTCGGCACTTCGCTCGCCGTCGTCTTCGGGCCGAAGCGCTTCGAGGAATTCCTCGCCGGCTTCCACGAGATGGACGAGTACTTCGCCAACACCCCGCTTGAGCAGAACGTCATCGCGATGATGGGCATGTTGAACGTCTGGTACCGCAACTTCTTCCACGCGGCCACCCACGCGGTGCTGCCTTACGACCAGTATCTGCACCGCTTCCCGGCCTACCTGCAACAGCTCACCATGGAATCCAACGGCAAGTCCGTGCGCTGGGACGGCACCCCGGTGACCACCGACACCGGCGAAGTCTTCTGGGGCGAGCCCGGCACCAACGGCCAGCACGCCTTCTACCAGCTAATCCACCAAGGCACGCAGCTCATTCCGGCCGACTTCATCGCCTTCGCGAACACCCCGAACCCGGCCAAAGACGGCGACCAGGACGTGCACGAGCTCTTCCTCGGCAACTATCTGGCGCAGACCAAGGCGCTCGCGTTCGGCAAGACCGCCGACGAGGTTCGCGCCGAGGGCACGCCCGAAGCCATCGTTCCGGCCCGCGTCTTCTCCGGCAACCGCCCGACCACCTCGATCTTCGGCGACGCGCTGACCCCGTTCTCGCTCGGCGAACTCATCGCGCTTTACGAGCACATCACCTTCACCGAGGGCACCGTCTGGGGCATCGACTCCTTCGACCAGTGGGGTGTCGAGCTCGGCAAGCAGCTCGCCCGCCAGATCACTCCGGCGATCTCGCAGGACGACAACGCTCTGGCGCAGCAGGATGCTTCCACGCAGAGCCTCATCCGCTTCTACCGTGCGCATCGCAAGTAATCGCGCAGCGGGCTTGAGCTGATGCTTGGCTGAACGCAACGATAGAAATGGGCACTCCCCGTAAGGTGGGTGCCCATTTTGTTGTAATTGGCATGCAAAAGTTAATAAACCAGCGAGAAAAATACCATTTCAGGCAAGGGAAAGGTGTTTTCCTCTAGTTTGTGGTTTCAGGCGTGATGAAGCGCCGAAAATGCCCTAAAAAGATGTTTTTACCCGTGGCATTCGCAACATTCCGTCAGTACATTCGACAGCATTGTGTGCAAACGGATACTTTGGGTTTGCTACGATGAACGCGAAGAAGAGACGGTGTGTGGAACGCAGTGACGCTGCGATTGCCGTTATCGGGGGAGGAAGCCATGAAGTTAAGTCAAGGTCTGAACCCTGGGCGGATTGGCAGGGCCGCGGTATCGGCACTGGTCGGTACGGCCGTCGTCATCGTGTTTTTCGCTTTCTGCGGTTTCCAGTCCGGCGATATCGGTTTTCACCGTGCCGATATGACCTATCGGTCCCTTGATTATGATGCCACGGTGCGGCCCGACGGCGACCTGCGAATCACGGAACATGTCGATATGAAACTGGGCAAGCGTGCGGGCGGCAAGTTGTGGCGTCAGGTATTCCAGCGCTATACGCTTCGCAATGGTGTAGGCAGTGACGGCGTGCTCAGTGCTATCACCGACGTGTCGGTCACCAATGTTTCGACAGGGCAGAGGTACCGGCATGGCAGCGGCATGGCCACGCGTGATCTTGATAATCTCAATTGGAACATGAGATATGCGGGTCAATGGTATGCGACCGCTTTGGCCTCCGCAAACGATGATGAAGGTGACGAATACCTTCCTGCCAATATGAACGACAGCCAATATGGGCAGAAAAAGGCGGAACTGAATCAGTCAAAGAAAAGCGGTGCGACGGGACCTCAGGCGCAGAATGGTCAAGCGCAGGCCGCGTCAAGTCAATTGCTCGATGAAAACGGCGCATCGGCAAGCATGGGCAAGTCCGGCGACACGGTGGAGATCGGTTGGAATATCCCCGCCACGCGGTCTGCGGAAAGCATCAAATTCGACATCTCGATGACGTTCAAGGACGTGGTAAAGGTCTACAACGACGTCGCCTACTTCAAGTGGGAGCCGCTTGGTGATACCAATGGCGTGCCGATTGACGATTTCCATGTGAAGGTCGCCCTGCCCAAAGGTGTGAAAAACGCGGATTGCCGGCAATGGATGCATTATGCGGGCAAAGGTTCTGTCGTCAAGTCCGGAAGCCGGGAACTGACGATGCAGGCGCAAAACGTGCCTTCGAGCGAGCATATAGATCTTGTCTCGATGTTTTCGGCCTCGCCAATGAATAAAGACGTGGTGTATCGCATCAAAAAAGACGGCAAAGACGCGGTGATTAAGCACGAAGAGGCGGAGCGGCAGAATGCCGGAGTCGATGTCGCCATGCGTCGCAAGGTGATTCTGCAATATGTGCTCGGCGAAGGCGCGGTGCTGCTGTTCGCGCTACTTGCCGTAATCGTTACCAATTGGCGGGCGTACTATCCGGAGGAACAACGTCCCAGCCATGCCAAGGCTGGTTCGAGACGTCGGAAGAAAGCCGCTCAGAAGAAAACCGGACAGAGAAAAACCGTGAAATCCCCGGGGCAGGTGCCGTATTCGCAGGCCATCCCTGACATGACACCTGCATGCGCCGCGAAGTTCAGCGATTTTCTCGATTGGGGCGAATATTCCCACGATTATCGATTTCGCCAGATGAGTTCCACATTGCTTTCGTTGGTTGCCAAAGGCGTTATTTCGGTCTATCCCGGCCAGGCAAAGTGGTTCCGTGGAATGGATCTTTCGCAAGCCAGCGACGAAGAGGTCTCGCAGCGGCTTCGTGAGGTGAGCGAGGCGCAAGAGAGAGGTGATGTTGCGTTCCAGCCGTCTGAAGAAAGTGAGAGTGAAAAGGCGGAAAGGGAAATCGAGGAATCGCGAGATGAAGCATATGTTAAGCGCGCCAAGGCTCGAGGAGTCGCCGAAGGCAAGGAGGCGGAGCAGGAAATTCTCGCCGAAGCCGCGGAATATAAGAAGCACGGCAAACCGACTTCGACGGTGGTGTTGTTGCCCGCCGCGTTTGCCGAAAATGTCGATCAGGCCCACAGTCTCACTGCTACCGAACGGGCATTGCTCAATTTGTTGAAAGCTATGTCGCTGAAACTGGACACTCCGATTTTCGATTTCCGCACTGTCGCCCACGAACTGGACGGCTGGTGGAAGGTCGAATGGTTGCAAACCCTCTTCAACTGGACCGCCGATTACGAATACCTGAAATTGTGGGTGGTCACCCCGCTGTTGCTCGGTTTTACGGCCGCCGCGGCGATTGTGGCCGCCGGAGTGGTGGGAGCGCTGTGGGCTCAGGGGCTTGCGTTCAGCAAGATCGGCACCGGCACCGACGATTACGGGCATGTCTGCGATCAGCTGCATGGGCAGTGGGGAGTTTCGCTGCTGCTCGGTGCGCCGGTGATTTTCCTGCTCATCCTTCTGTTTAAATTGTTGCGATATCGCGGGCTTACACGCAGGGGAATGCGGCTGGTCACGCCGATGCTGGGCTTTAAGGCGTATCTTTTGAGCGGCGGTGACAACGCTGACGGCAGTGAACAGAAAGTTTCAGGTCGGCATTCATCGCCGGTTTCGCCATCGTCGGTATCCTCGGCGGCATCTCCTGCCGCTGTTTCAGCATCGCCTTCCGTACCTGCTTCCGCTGTGTCTTCCGACACGGCTTCGAACGTTTCGAATACGGTCTCGAACGCTGCGTCTTCCGGCACAGCCGCAACTGCCGCGTCAGCCCCTCTTACTGCGCTGCCGTCAGACAAGTTCGACGAGTACTACATTTATGCCAACGCGTTGGGGTTATCCGATCATCAGATGCAACGCTTCAGTGGGCTGTTCTCGTGGCTTGGTGATGAAGGCGATGATTCGTTGAGTTATTGGTATTGGTACCCATACGATCTTGGCGCTTCAACGGGGTTGGGCTCCGATTCGTCGTTGACCGCTCAATTCAGCGATCTGGCTGCCGGCATCAGCAACGGCATGGATACTTTGGAATCCTCTTTCGCCATTTCCATCGGTTCGGACGGTGGTGCCGGCGGCAGCTTCGATGGTTCGGGCGGCGGTTCCGGCGGCGGCAGCTTCGGCGGCCGTTGAGCGCCTGCTGCATCGGTCCGAAGCGCTTAGGGGAATTCTTTGCTGGCTTTCACGAGATGGATGAAGCTGGAGGTGAGGTATTTTCGGTAACGTGGCAATCCGCAATAAAAACGCCGGCTTGTCTAATATACGATTGGCTTTTTGGTGCATAGACAGCCGACAGGTATGATTTGATAGCAATGATTATCCAAGGTTGATAGTTTTCTGAAAGCAGTAAAACGCCTTCGAGACGGATGGGTTGGGCAATGCTGAGTTTGAGAAGAGTGGCGAGAGCTGTTGCCATATCCTTGGCGGTTACGCTGGTGCTGGCCCTCACTGTCGTCTGGGGCGCGGCGCAAGGCGGTACGTTCCGGCAGGATATGTCGTATCGTTCTTTGAAATATGATGCGTCGGTATCTACGGACGGGGATTTGCGATTCACCGAGCACATCGACATGAAGCTCAACCAGCGGCCAAATGGCAAGCCTTGGAGGCAACTGTTCCAGCAATACAAGATCAACGATACCAAGCTCACGGCAATCACGGATGTGTCCGTCAAGGACGTGACCCACGGCAAGACCTACCGGCTCGGTACCGCCAAATCCACGAAGGCGCTGGATGACGAGAGTTGGGACGACGATTACGCAGGCACGTGGTACGCCATGGATACTTCCGATAACGACCAGGACTATGCCCCGGCGGCCAAAGGTGAAACCGCTGCCGACAGTCCCGCCGCCAATGATGGCAAAACCGAAAATGACGCCAACGGGCATACTGTCGAAATAGGCTGGAATATTCCTGCCACCGAAAGTGCGGGCAGTCTGCGATTCGATATTTCCATGACCTTCAGAGGTGTGGTGTCGGTCTATAACGACGTTTCGTATATGCAATGGGAGCCAGTGGGTGACAACAATGAGATTCCCATCGATTCCCTTCAAGGCCACGTTTCGCTTCCCAAGAGTGCCGCAAGCGGCCAGACCTGGCAGTGGCTGCATTACGATGGTAACGGCAGCGTGCATAAAAGCGCCAACCACGGCGTCGATTTTTCCGCAAAATACGTAAAGGCTCATCAGCATGTGGATTTGGTGTCGATGTTTGGCGTACAGGGAATGAAGCAGCCTTTGGTGAAGCTGCCTGACAACATCGACATGAAAAACATGGTTTTGAACGATGAGCGGATTGAGGCCGAGAACTATCAGCGTCAGCTGCAGAAACGTGACGATGAGCTGAAAGACGCGGTGGCGCTCGCGTTGATTGCCATGGCGGTGGCCGTTGCCATGGTGATATACAACAACCGGAAGATTCGTTACCGCGGAACTGTGGATTATTTCCGCGATATACCTCCGATCAGTCCTGCCGCGGCCGCCAAATTGATGGGTGTGCTTGAGCCGATGGGCAATCACGCCATGCGTTCGCGTCGTATGTCGGCGACCTTGCTTTCACTGGCCAGCAAGAAACTCATCGCCCTTTACCCCGGCCGGATGCAATGGTATGAGGGCATCGATATGGGTGCGTCCAGCGTCCAGCAGATCGACGCGGCGGCCAAAGACCAAAATCGTCCTCGTTCCCGGAAGGCCACGGGCGTCGTCAAGATTCTTCCGTTGGCTTATGCGGACAGCTCGGCTCAGCCCGAATTGGCCGACTCCGAACACGCGTTGCTTGACTTCCTGACCAGTGCTGCCGTTCAACTTGGTGCGAAGGTCTTCGATCTGTCCCAGCTCAACGATTGCTTAAAGGAATGGAGTGGCGGCATTGCCGCCAAGCAGCGCTTTGACGACGCCGCCGACGCCGAGTTCGATCAGATGCAGCTGACTCGTTTCCAATGGCAATATCTTCTCTTCACTGCCATCGCAGTGGGTCTGATCGTCTTGGCTTTCGTCGGCAACCTCGCGCTGGTGGTCTATGGGGGTATCGCTTGGATGGTGGTGTTCGGCATCCCGCTGATGTTCTTCTTCGTTCTCGCGATTGCGCTGATGCAGAATCAGGAGCTCATCGGTTCCGGCCAACAGGCTGCGGCATGGATTCTCGGATTCAGGAAGTATCTGGAGGACTTCAGCAATTTCGTGAATCGCGACATTCCCGACCTCGTGTTGTGGGACAAGTATCTGGTATATGCGACCGCGTTCGGCATCAGCAAACGATTGGTCAAAGAGCTTTCGAAGGCTTTCGCGGAGGTACCACAAAATGTCCAGTTCAGCGACGATTCGAATGATTCGCTGACGTATCGGTACTCTGTCGGCGCCTCTGATGCGGCGAACACGGCATATGGGAGCGGGCTCGGTGATCTGGGTTCGCAATTCGCTTCCGGTTTTTCGGATATTCAGGCCACATGTTCCAGAATCTCGGCCTTCTCGAACAATGGTGACGGTTCCGGTGACGGCTCCGGAGGTGGCTTTGGCATCAGCGCCGGTGGAGGTGGTGGCGGTAGCTTCGGGGGCTCTGGCGGTGGTTCCGGCGGCGGTTCGTTCGGCGGCCGGTGAGTACTCGCAATATTGCCCCCCTGCTGTCCTAACTAGTGGGAAATGCATCTTTAACGACTCTTTTTAGTGCTTTTCTCACAGGTTTCGTGCGAACTGTTGTTAGCTGAGTGGGCAGCGATGCTTGCTGTCATGAGATGTCAAATCTCAGTATCGTGTGAGTGTGGAATAATAACGTTTAACCGACCGGAATCGGGCGAATCGTACAAAATGGGTCTAAGAAACCTCGATTTCGGATGAGCCCAAGTAAGAAGAGAAAATAATGAGTGTAACTACAACCGTATTGCTGGTCATATTGGCCATCGTCGTCATCATTGTGGTGTGGGGCGTGGTGGCGTATAACCATCTGGTCACGCTGCGCAACCGTGTGCAGAACGGTTTCTCGCAGATTGACGTGCAGCTCAAGCGGCGCACCGACCTGGTGCCGAATCTGGTCGAAACCGTCAAAGGATACGCGACCCACGAATCGCAGGTCTTCCAGAATGTGACCGAAGCTCGCGCCGAAGCCGTCAAGGCGGCTGGCAGCAGTTCCGCCACGACGGCAGATCGCGCCCAGGCCGAATCGACTCTGAGCAACGCTTTGATGGCACTGCAAGCCACTGCCGAAGCCTATCCTGATCTCAAGGCCAACCAGAACTTCCTGCAGCTGCAAGAGCAGCTTTCCGATCTCGAACAGAAAATCGCCTACGCCCGTCAGTTCTACAACGACGTCGTCCAGAAGCTCAACACCAGCATTGAAACCTTCCCGTCGAATATCATCGCCGGTATGTTCCACTTCAATCAAGCCCAGTATTTCCAGGTTCCCGAGGCCGAAAAGCAGGTCCCGCAGGTCAAGTTCTGAAAAAGCCGCAACTATACGGCTTTATAAGGTGAAACGTCGAAAGAGAGCTGTTTGTAATGAGAGATTCTATGGTGTCGTCTGTCCGTCGGCGAACCATGGTGTCGGCGGTAATCGCTGCGTTGGTGGTTGCCGCGATTACCGGTTTGGTGCTTTTCTCATTGGCTTTGTCCGATTAATGAAACGTGACTAATATCTGGCGACTACAGACGGCCTACTTATTGGCCTCGTCGAGGGTGAGCTGATCGTCGTCGGCGTCGTAGTCGAAAAGTTCGCCGTAGCGGCCCCAGGTCACGGCAATGTCGAACTGCTGCTGCGCCTCTTCGTCAGTGTGCTGGCTGCGCAAGAGGTCGAGGATGAGCTCGCCGCGCAGACCGCGGTCCGGGTGGTTGCGCAGCGCCCGGTCGATGGTGCGCACCAGCGGGGCGTGGTCCATGATGAGCTGGGCGAAGAGCTTCTTGGCTTCCAATACGTCGGCATGGCACCAGCGGTCACCTTCGCGGGTGATGGTGCAGTGGCCGTTGTTGACGGTCAAAAGTCCCAGCATCGTGCCGGCGTCGATGAGCGGGAAGAGGTCATCGACTTCGAAGGAAAGGTCGGCCGCGAGGTCTGCCAGATCCACGCCTCCCTCGTAATTCGACACAACGTCGAGCAAACCGGCAAGTCCACCGGGGGTGGCGTTCGGGAGCAGTTCGGTGCGTGCGTTGTTGTCTTTGACCTTGGTATCGTTCTCGTGCGCTGCCAGCTTTTCGTTGGCTTTGGCCTGTGCTGCGGCATGGTCATTGGCCGTGCCGGATGTCTGACCGGAACCTATGCCGTTGCCTTGGTTATCGCTTGATTTGCTCGAATTGGCCGATTTATTGCCGTTATCGGATTTGGATGACGATGACTGGGTTGTCGGGTTCTGTGCGGCATCCGAAGTCGCACCCGCAGCATTTTCGGCCTTCTTCTGGGCAATTTGCCGGCTACGTTGCGACTCCTGACCGGTCAGGATGGCGTAGAGCTTGTCGACCATCGCCTCGAACTCGGGGGAGTGCTTGTCGCGCGGACGCGGCAGGTTGACCGGCACCTGTGCGATCAGGTGGCCGGGGTGTGAGCCCAAGACGACAACTCGATCGGCCATCTGCACTGCCTCTTCGATGTTATGAGTAACGATCAAAATGGACTTCATGCCGCTCTGGTTGTTGTTCCAAAGATTCAAGACTTCCTGACGCAGGTTCTCTGCGGTCAAGACGTCCAAGGCGCTGAACGGCTCGTCCATAAACAGGGCGTCCGGGCGCAGCACGAGCGCACGGGCGATGCCGATGCGCTGCTTCATGCCGCCGGAAAGTTCCTTCGGGTAGGCGGATTCGAAGCCGTCCAGGCCGATGGCATCGATGGCTTCGAGCGCGCGCTTGTGACGCTCCTCGCGCGGCACCCCGCGTGCCTCGAGTCCAAGCTCGACGTTGTCTTCGACGGTGAGCCATGGCATCAGCGCGAAGGTCTGGAAGACGAGCGCGACCCCGGGGTTCGGCCCGTCCAGCTCCTTGCCTCGATAAGAGACCTTTCCGCTGGTCGGCTGGATGAGCCCGGCAAGAATGCGCAGGAAAGTCGACTTGCCTGCGCCGCTGCGCCCGAGGATGGCGACGATTTCGCCTTCGTGCAGGTTGAAGGAGATGTCGTCGAGGACGGTGGTTTCGTTGCCTTTTTCGGAGGTGAAGCTCTGGCTGATGTGGCTGGCCTCGATGACGGTGTGGGTGCCGTTGGCATCGAGGTCGGCGTACTTCGGATTGTGGCGGCTATGGGTGCGGGTTGCGGTTGCGGTTCCGGTTTCCGTGCCGCTGGCGACGGTCTTGTAGAGTTTGTTGAAGTTCATCGTGACTTCCTTTAATTAAGTATTGATATATTCCGATATTGATAGATGATGATGGGTTTCATCCGACGACGAAACGACGGTCGGCGAGACGTTGCAGCGGGTTCCAGAAGAGACGGTTGACGGCGACCACGAAGATGGCCATGACGGCCACGCCGATGATGGTCTTCATGCCCTCAGCATGCGCGGTGGCTTCGGCGATATATGAACCGAGGCCTTTGGCGACGAGTGTATGCCGTCCGTAGCTGACGATTTCCGAAACGATGGAAGCGTTCCATGCCCCGCCCGCAGCGGTGATGCCGCCGGTGACCCAGGAGCCGAAGACTGCCGGTAGGATGAGCGTCTTCCATTTCATCCATCCGGTGATGTGGAAGTTCTTGGTCATTTCGATGAGGTCGTCGGGGATGGCGGATGCGCCGGCGATGACGTTGAAGAGGATGTACCATTGCGTTCCCAGCGCCATCAGGAGGATTGAGCCCCAGTTGATGTCGACGCCGCAGGCGACGAAGACCATGACCACGAACGGGAAGATGAAGTTGGCCGGGAAGCTTGCCAGCACCTGCACCAGTGGCTGGACGAGGCGTGAGATCTTCGGGTTCATGCCGATGATGGCGCCGAGCGGCACCCAGATTACCGAGCAGACCACGGTCAGCAATGCCACACGGAGGAAGGTGATGCCACCGAGACCGAAGGCCGTGCCGAGTTCGCCCAGGCCGGTGGTCTTCATGATGGTGACAATGAGTTCTGCGGCTCCGGCGATGACGGCAACGCCTACGATGACACCGAAAACGACATCACCGGCGCGGCGACGGCCGGGCTTGGCGCCCCACTTCGAACCGGTTTGGCCGAGCGGACGGGTGATCCAGTTGAGGAATTCGCCAACGGGCCGGAAGATGCGGGCGACGAAATCATCGATATGTGACTGGCGAATCAGCGTCAAGACCGCGCTGCGCTTGGGTTCCGAGGACTCGCTTTGCGTGATGCGGAACTTTTCGGCCCATGCGGTTAACGGCTTCCAAACCAACACATCGATGGCGAGCACGACGATGACCATGGTCAGGATGGCCCAGCCGATTTTGCCGGGATTTTCCTCCGCGGCCGCAGCTTCGACGTAGCTGCCGATGCCGGGCAGTGCGTACGTCTTGTTGTTGACGGAAATCATCTCGGAGGCGGTCAGGAAGAACCAGCCGCCGCCGACGCTCATCATCATGTTCCACAAGAGCGGAATCATGGAGTTCGGCACGTCGAGCACCCAGAAGCGCTGCCAGTGCGAAAGCCGTAGGTTGCGTGCCGCCTCGTCGAGCTCCTTGGGTTCGCTTTTGAGCGACCGGTAGAACGAGAAGGTCATGTTCCATGCCTGCGAGGTGAAGATGGCGAAAATCGAGGCGGCCTCGACGCCCATCATAGAGCCGGGGAAAAGTGCGAGCCAGATGGTCACGGTCGCCGAAAGGAAGCCCAAAATCGGTACAGACTGCAGGATGTCGAGTAGCGGGATGAGCACCTTGCCGAGCCTGCGCGAGCGTGCCGCGGCCAGTCCGTAGACGAAGGTGAACACCAGCGAGAAGAACAGCGCTATGGTCATGCGGAAGACCGAGCGCAGCGCGTAGTAAGGCAGGTTGCGCGGGTCGGTGGAGACGGTGGAGGGGATGCCTTTCGGCCCCACCGGCGCGTTGATGGCGGGCAGAACCCAGGCGATCAGGCCGAAGATGGCGAGGATGCCGACGGCCACCACGCAGTCCGAGACCACGCGCTTGGTGAAGCTGGTGTCCCGGCCGGCGTCCGATGTCGCCGGTGCGCGGTTGAAGTTGAAGGAGAAGTTGGTCATGATGATTCCTCATGAACGGCGTATCTTGACGCTCGCGAATTTTCAGGGCAAGTTTCGCTGCGGTTGCGGCGTGTATCGGGCTCGGCTGTTGGACTTCAGCTTGGTGCTGGGCCATGGAGTTCATATTGCGAGCAACAGCAGCCGTGCATCAGAAATGTACGATTCCTGCAATGCCGACCTCGATTTTGGCCAGTCAGGTGCAGACTATGAATTGCGAATCGTATAGCCTTGATGCGTGGGCACCGATATATCTGCGGGTTTGCGGCACGTTAGGATACGTTGAATTGAATTTAAAATGGGAATCTCGAAATCGGAGTCATCTGCATGCCGGAAGAATCGTTTCACATCGTCTTACGCTCGTAGCGTGACGGGCCAGAAAGCGAAGGTGGAATTTACATCCAGCGCCGAGTCATCGTGTCGAGATGAGGTTGCGCACAGCTGCACAAATGATGCAGATCGTTGATACTACTAGGAAGATCGTCAGCCATGATCCCCACCCCCTTCGACTCGGTGTGCCAAGCACAGGAATTATTACCGCCTCTAAAATAAGGGCGTTGCGGCCGTTTGTCAACTTGGTTTGTTTCCGGCGGGTGTCTTCTTATCTTTATTGATTTGGCTATCGCGCTTTCAGGTATTTTGCGTCGTTGAAAGGTTATTGGTGTTGCTTTTCGGACATTGCTGAACGGCCACCACGTAGTTGGCCGACAGGCTGGGTAATCTAGGTAATTTAGTTGGATAAATATTTTTCGCAAGGAGCAATCATGAAGCCGTTGAACCTGAAGCGAGTCCTGAACGCCCTTCTCGTCTCCTTTGCATTCACCTTGGTGTTCACCGTCTTCCTCGTCGCTTTCTACGCTTTAGTGGGAAGTTCTGACGACGACGCGTCGAGCAGCGATGCGATGGTTTACGTTGAACAGGATCGCAACCAGTTCCTTGTGATTCTCGGACTGTATACGCTCGTGGCGCTCGGCGTGGTCATCGTCACGAATCTGGCGGCGCGCCTTCCCGGCGATATCGATTACTTCCGTGACACGCCCGCGATGAGTCCGGCTTGCGCCACGTTCCTCAACAATATCGTCGATCCGGCTCCTGAAGGATTCTCGACACTGGATGATGTCGCGGTGTCGTCCATGGCCGCCACGTTGCTCGCCTTGCAGGAGAGGAACATCATCGCCATCTACCCGGGGGCCGTCGCCGATTACGCGGGTTTTGACCTGCGTCGTCCCGATGACGCCGGTTTGCAGGGTCGCGCACGTGAGGTCGCCGAAGCGCAACGTTCGGTTGCTGCCGCGCAAGTTGCCGCCGGAACCGCAGCCGAGACGACAAACGAAAGCAATACTGAACTATCCTCACGTCGTGCTCGTGCTCGCGCCCATCACAAGCGTCCCGCACCGATGGCCGGCGTGCGGGGCATACTGTTGTGGAACACGCCGCTGGGCCCGGGTCTGCGCATGAATCGCAATGGGCAGGATTCGCGGCGTGATGTCAGCCAGAAGTCGGGCCTCGTGAGCACGATTTCCCTGTTGCCCGTGGCGTTCGAAAATCCGCGGACGTCGAGCGATCTGGCCGGCCTTTCGCCCAGCGAGCAGGCCTTCCTCGAGTTTCTGAAGGATTTTTCGCATTGGCAGGGGAGCACCGTCTTCGATCTGAACCAGCTTCGCGCCGCCTGCGCCGCCGAGGATGAGGCGTTGGCGGAAAAGAAAAGTCAGGAGGAAGACGACAACCGCAAGCTGAGGGTGTCGAAAGGGTTGGAAGCGCCGGTCTCCCTCGATGGCCTGTTCCGCGGTTATGCTCCCCAAGCCCGCTTTTTCCGCCGGATGCGCGATGAAGCGAAGAAGCCGAAGCTGGTCGACTATCAAATGGGTATCCTTCTTTTCCTGCTCTCTGCCGCGTTTCTGGCCTTCTTGATCGGTTGGAGGCCTTTTACGGATTTGTGGGACCGCCATAATGGCTATACCGCGATTGAGTTGGGGGCGTTGGGTATTTTCATCGGTATCGCCACGCTGTTTTGCACGCAGCCCTACGCGTTGACCGCGGAAGGCAAACGTGCAGTGATTCAACTGTTGGGTCTTAAAAAATACCTCCGGGATTTCAGCGATTTCAAATCCCGCGGCGCCGATGCCGTCGAGGTGTGGGGACAGTACCTCGTCTATGCCACCGCGCTTGGGCTGAGCAGGCAGACGTGCCGCCAGCTTTCGGTCTATGTTTATTATCCCGCGGCGATGGAAGCCTACAATTATTACAATTACGATTACGAAGGCATGGTCACCGGCGGGTCCTCGAATTCAGGCGGCTCCGAGACTTCCGGCGCAGCATCCGGCAAGGTGGCGGACAGCCCGTTCTTCCATATGACGTCTGACCTCGGTTGAGAAGCGTGGCGCAGCCATTGTGTCCGATTGTCTTCTGTCCATAACTATGGTCATGCATCAACTCTTATCCTCATTTATCCTTTCCTGCCCTTGTCTGTATTCATTTCTTGTTTTCTGTCTCCGTATTTCGCTAAAATAAAAGTTTGTTATGCCAAGAGGCGGGCTGCCGCATGGGTCCGCTTCTTCATTGGGTTCAGCCTTGTGGCCGCGTCTGTTGGTTCCGACGTCCCCGCAATGGCGAATCGGCAACATTTCGCCGGGTTTCGGCGGAATACGATAGTGGGCGCGTTCGGCTCCATCAGCCGCTGGGCACGAAAGTGCGGCGCCGCCCCTGACATGTACGCTGATATGCGGCAGCGACAGGTGAAACAATGGTTAACGCTATTGAGGCATTTGATGCCAAGCACATGAAGTCCTCGGACTCGATTCCGGAGTTCCGTCCCGGCGACACCGTCGAGGTCAACGTCAAGATTCAGGAAGGCAACAACTCCCGTCTTCAGGCGTTCACCGGCGTGGTGATCGCGCGTTCGGGCGCGGGCCTGCGCGAGACGTTCATCGTCCGCAAGGTCAGCTTCGGTTGTGGCGTAGAACGTCGCTTCCCGCTGCACTCCCCGTCGATCGATTCCATCAAGGTACTGCGTCACGGCCGCGTTCGTCGTGCCAAGCTCTACTACCTGCGTGCCCTGCGTGGCAAGGCCGCTCGTATCACCGAGCGTCAGGACAACAGCGCCAAGGCGTGAATGCAGGCCTAAAGGCTATGTGCTATGCGGCAGTCGGGATTCAATTCCGGCCGCCGTTTTGCTTTATTCGGTGATTCGGTCGCATATGTCGTAATGCATGACATTCCTGTACGGTGCTGCATACTATGATGGTTTTCGGTTATCGTTGGATTGTCGTTTGGGGCGGCAGGGATATGAACATGGCGGGAGGCCCGGATGGTGGGAGACGATACGCGCGACGATGAACGGCGCGAGACGGATTCGCATATCATCGAGGTCGCGGATTACGGGGTAAGCCAAGAGCCCAAGCCGCGCAATCTCTACGCCAATCCGGAACATGCCGACCCGGAATCACAAGGCTATACATTCCATGATCTTTTGAGCTTTGTGGTGCCGTTTGCGGTGTTTGTGCTGGTCTTGGTGCTGCTGCGGGTATTTGTCATCGGCGTTTACGAGATTCCTTCCGGCTCCATGGAAGACACCATCCAAATCGGCGATCGCCTGGTCACCAATCGTCTCGCTCGGCCGATGAACAAACTCAAGCGTGGCGACGTCATCGTTTTCAAGGATCCGGCGCACTGGCTTGCCGGCACCGACAACCACGGCTCCGACGACCTCATCAAACGGCTGATCGGCATGCCCGGTGACGTGGTGGCATGCAAAGGCAGCGGTTCCCCGGTCACCGTCAACGGCGTGGCGATCGACGAGACCTCGTATATCAAGCCCGGCACCGAGCCGAGCAATTTCGCGTTCAAGACCAAGGTGACTGCCGGCAACGTTTTCGTGATGGGTGATAACCGTGCCAATTCGGCCGATTCGCGCTACCATGCCGACGACGGCAATGGCGGGCTGGTGCCGATGGCCAACATCAGCGGGGTTGCGATGTTCACTTTTTGGCCGTTCAGCCATTTCAAGGCTATCAAGTCGTATCGCGAGGTTTTCTCCGCCGTCCCGGGTGTGCCGAAATCGTAGGATTATAAACGGCTGGCATTGGTTTCGTTGCTTCGTAAAGGTGCTTCTTAAAGTTGCTCCATAATAGTGTATTACGTTACGGATATTTGAGATGATTCAGGCATGATGGAGTATCCTCGTTTTAGTAATGGAAAATCGCTGAAAGGCAACGTATATGGGCGTCAAAGCGACTCCGGAATTTCAAAGCGCGGTTACTGAGAGGCAAAGCCGTGCCGTTCGCCATTTCGTCGCGCCGACTCTGGATTTGGAACGCGAGCTGGCAGGTCAGGGTTTCGATTTGATTGTCGGATTTGACGAAGTGGGGCGTGGTGCGCTCGCCGGGCCGGTGATGGTGGGGGCGGCCGCAGTATGGGCCCGCGATCTGGAAGGGCTCGACGTGCCTGACGGCGTGGCCGATTCCAAACTGCTGACGGAACACAAGCGCGAGGCTATGTTCGAGAGTCTGCGTTCGTGGTGCACGGCCAGTGCGGTCGGGCAGGCCAGCAACAAGGAAATCGACGAGTGGGGTATTTCCTACGCTTTGGGCATCGCGGCCCTGCGCGCGGTCAATGAGGTCGAGCGTGAACTCAAAATCGACTCCGGTCAGCTTCGCGTCGGTGCGATTTTGGATGGACCGAATGACTATATTTCCAAGGCTGCTGGGACGTTTGACGCGCCTGCTGTTTCCATTCTGCCGAACGTGACTACCAAGGTGAAGGCCGACCAGAGCTGCGCGCTCGTTTCCACGGCCTCCGTCATCGCCAAAGTGACGCGAGACCGGCTGATGGTCGCACTGGCGCAAGGCAACCCGAACTACGCGCCTTACCAATGGCAACACAACAAGGGCTACGGATCCGCCGCCCACCGTGCCGCCATCGCCAAGTACGGTCCGACCCCGTTGCATCGCGTCAGCTGGCACTTGGTCTAAGTGCTTCTGTCCCGTTGATTCAATGTCTAAAGGCTTGGAACAGAACATGCGAAGTGAGTTGAAACCTCCCCGATAGGCAAGGTCGAGTAGACTTGTGAGCGTTCACTATGGAGTGTGTTTCGCGTAACGCACGCGAGCTGGCAAGAGGAGGCAGGAATGAGCGCTCAACGCAATTCGGGCAAGCGGCCGTCAATGTTCGAAGTAGCCAAAATGGCGGGGGTCAGCCACCAGACGGTTTCGCGCGTCATCAACCATTCCTCCGAAGTCTCCGATGCGACGCGCACCCGCGTCCAGCATGCCATCGACGTGCTCGGCTATCGCCCCAGCAATTCCGCGAGAACACTGGCTTCTCACCGTTCGCGCACCATCGGGCTGATCGCCGGGGGTCTCAATTTTCTCGGTCCGATTTCGGCGATCGGTGCCATCGAAACCATTGTGCGCCGTCATGGCCTTTTCCTCATGGTCTCCATGGTGCACGAGGCGCGCTGCACGCAAAGCGAGTTCGAGAACCTCTGCCGTACCTTCGAAGAGCAGAACGTCGACGCTTTCATCTTCCTGACCCCGACGGATATCATGTTTTCGGCGGCCTGCCGCACCAAACTTCCCGAGCCGCGCGTCCTGATTACCTCCACACACGGCAATCTTTCGATGAGCCGGGCGGGCGGGCTGATGGATGCCGAAGGCCGCGGTCGCACGGCTTTGGTCGGTATCGATCAGTGGGGTGCGATGCATGAGGTGGCGCGTCTGATTGCCCGGTTCGGTCACCGTTCCGCGCTTTATTTCGTCGGTCCGGTGCAATGGCGCGATGCCGTGACTCGTTTGCTCGGTTGGCGCAAAGCGGCCAAGCAATATCACATCGACTCGCGCGAGATACAGTGCAATTCCTGGGATTCCTCCGAGGCCTACGCGCGTATGAACCACGAGTTGGAAAGTCTCGGTTCGGCCGGAGCGGAGAAGCCCACCGTCATCGTCACCGCCAACGATGCACAGGCAATCGGCGTGACCCGTGCCCTGCATGAGCACGGTTTTCGCATTCCGCAGGACGTCAGCGTGGTCGGTTTCGACGATATGACCGGTGTCAACGATATGTGGCCGCCGCTGACGACGGTGCGTCCCGATTTCGAGGGGCTTGGCACAGCTTCGATGCGCGAGACCTTGCGGTTGCTCGGAGAGGGGCTCGAGACCACGTTCGCAGCCAACGCTCACGGTGCCGGCCTTATTCCCGCCGAAGTCATCCAACGCCATTCGTTGGGTCCGGTTCCGCGGCTTTAAATATACAGATTTCAGGAGTTAAGGTGGCTTTCGGCGTCGCGGATGGCGCCGATGGTGATGGCGGTGCGCAGCACGTAGGCATCGCGCGGGTCATTGGCGTCCCAGCCGGTGGCATCGGCGGCGCGCTTGATGCGGTAGCGCACGGTGTTCGGATGCACGTTCAAGGCTTTGCCCGTGGCATCGAGCGATCCGCCGTAGGTGAGGAACGCGGAAACGGTCTGAAGTGTCGGGTCGTTTTCGTTCTCGCTTTTGAGGCTCTGATAGACGGTCTGATAAAGCTCATCGATGGCATCGATGTCGCCGACCAGCGCGCGTTCGGGCAGCATGTCCGCCGCTCTGGCAGGCCTGGGCAGCGGGTGAATCGCCGGAATCACATGGAACGCGGAAAGCACAGCGCCCAATGTCCGCGCGGCTCCGGTTACGTTGCGCCGAGTAGGCCCGAGGCACATGGGTTGTTGCGCGTCGAACGCCTTCATCACCGCTGTGCAAGTTACTTCCGGCGTTGCCGCGCTTTGGACCACGACAAGGCTGATCGTCAATCCGTTGCTGCGCCCGACCAGGCAAAATTGGCTGCCGAGGTCGTGGGCGCCTTTGACGATGATGGATTTCGCCGTTTCAAAAGTGAGTGCAGCAGCGCCCCCGATGGCGAAGCAGCTGAATGTTTCCGGCCAGCCCAGCACGTGCAGCAGCGAAACGACGCGTTTGTCGTGGATCCCATTGGCCAGACACTCGAAGGCGATGGACTCAAGGTTTTCTTGGCTGCCTAGTTTTTCGAAGATTTTCGTCTGTTCGGCGTCTTTTTTGTTGTCGTGTGTATCGGCGATGACGGTGATGCGCCGTGTCTGGTTTTCGCCATCGGCAAGTCTTTGATCACTTGTTTTTTCTTGGTGCGCGATATCGGCCGCCCCTTCGGCAAGGCTCAGAAAATCGGCCTGCTGTGCCGATTCCATGCCTTTGTTGTCGTTGTCGTGCATGCTCATACTTATGATTCTAGTCCAGCGACTTCGCGGCTACCAGTGACACCGGTATTCGGTTGATCGGAGAAGCTGAAAGCCGTTTGCCTGTCTGTTTTATCTGTATCGCTCAACTTACCCGAGGAACCGCCGGCCCTACGCAAGCGTGCCTGCGTGCGCTGCGTCCGCGAGTCCTGCCAGAAGGTCAGGAGCACAAAGCCCAGCACGAAGACCAGCGGAAGCATATGACGTTCGAAATTATTGGCCGGCGAGGTGACCATGACTCCCATCAGAAGCAGCAGCGGGAGGTGCGTGGCCAGCGTTTTCCAGCGGCGCAGAATGACTTCGGCCGCGCCCAAAAGCAGCGTGATGATGACGTAGGTATTGCCGTGGATGAGCCAGCCGAACAAGGGTTTCGAACTCCAGTTTTCCACGAAAGTGGTGATGGATTTTCGCCAGTCGGCGCACCAGTTTCCGATCCAATCGGTGAAATTCCCGTTGCCTGCGTAAACGACGTAATAGGTCATGTCGATATACGGCGGATCCATGATGTCGAAATAACCGTAGCTTTTGGCCAGCAAAGCGTCTAGCGAGATGCGCGGATTGGCTTTGACTATTTCAAGCCATGCGGAGTTGAAATTTTTCATGTCCGTTTTGGTAACGGTACGCCAGCGGTAGCTGACACGTTTCGTTTGGATTCCCGATGATTTCACCGGGTCGGCGTCTTGCTGGGAGTAAGCTTCGGCCATTTGGTCGAGGTTGAAAATCGATGAGAGCTTGTTTCTGGCGTCCTGCGGGATTCCATTTGGGTTGAGAACGGCGACACGGGCGATTTGCTGCAGTTGCACGCCGTGGCTTTCGATGGGGTCGCCGTTGATGATGGCTCCGTCGCGAGTGGCCAGACCGACTGCCCCCTCAAAGAGGATGACCGGCAGCAGCATGCCGATAATGTAGGTTTTCCAACGTTTGTGGTCTGCGAGTATGGCTATCAAAAGCTCGAAAAGGATGATATACAGTGCGTATTTCGCCGAAATCATCATCACGACGGTCGAAAGAAGGAGCGCGATGAATGTGCGTTTGCGCAGGTGCAGGACGATCCTGTCATAGGAAGGGACGGAGCCGTGGTTCGCGGTTGCGGTGGTGTTGCTGTCGCTGTACTTCTTTATGCCATTGTCAGATTCAGTGTCTAATTTTTGCGTTGTGTGTGATGTTGTTGATTTCTTACGTAATGATTGTTGCCGCAGTTTCGCGGTGCAAAGCACTTCGTAGCCCACGCCAAACCACCAGACGAACGCGAAGGCGAACAACGGTGATTTCGTCAGGCTTATCGTCGAAAACAGGACCAGCGGGCAGACCAGAAACAGCAGCATGATGAAGAAACGGGGGAGAGGGCCGACGAATCTCGCAGCGTCGGCTTTCTGCGACGCTGAGGCGGGAAGGTCCTTTTTCGGCGTCGGGGCTGAGAGGAATTCGATGAGCTTTCTGCGCGGCTTGAGCCAGGGGTGATTGAAGAAGCGGTTTGCGGTGGCGGCAAGGCAGAAAGCGGCGAACAGCAGCTGGCCGGCAGCGAGCACGGCGATGCCCCAGTCGTTGGCACCGGTGAAATAGCGCGAAATCGTTCCCGCACCGCCGTAGATGAGCGTGAGCACGATGTTGTGTTGGTCGGTCAAATAGGTCGGTTTGCTCGGCCACAGATAATGTGCGGTGGGGTAGATATCCATCGGAACGAACGAGAAGAAGCCAATATAAGGCTGTTTCAGGCCGGTCCATTGGTTCCAGGCCCAGCTGAACTCGCGGAACTGGCTGCGAATGTCCGCGCCGAACGCGGCCACCAGTGTGATCGGGATCCAGAGCCAACCGACGATGAGGATAAGCGCGATTTTCCACCATTTATCGGTGATGGCCATGATGCCGCGATGTGCCCCGGAACGGATGCTCGAAGCGATGCGCCGTAAGCGTTGCCAGATTCTGGTGCGCAGCCAGATCCTGTTGTCTAATTTTGCATTGTTTTCGGTAGAAGTCTGGCTGAATGACGCACCAGCAGAGGAAGTATCTGGTTTGTTGGTGTTCCTGGTTTTCTTATTTGCGCTTACCGTCCTACGGGTTCGCCGATGCTCGTGCCAAGTCCTGTATTTTGCTCGAATGCCGAAATCATAGGGGATCAGCAACTGTCCGCGCCCGAAACGGACGAGTTCGATGATGACAAGCAGACAGACGGCGAACGTAAAAGCGAAGATGGCCGCGTTGTTCCATGAAAACGCTCGGATTGTGGCAACCGCGGGATTGAACTCGTATTGCCGGTAGAGCGGCCCCAACGAAGTGCACAGTGCGATCCACAAGCACGCTGCCACCGCCAGCGTCCAGCGCAGGAACGCGAAAAACTTGCTGAAATGCGTTGGCGCTGCGGACCTCGTTAAAGTGTCTTTATTATTAATGCCATTAGCTGAGGAATTACTGGTTTCGCTATTGGCGCTCGTGGTGGCAATGGTTATCTCGGTTGTTGAAAGTACGCCGCCAGATAACCGTTCATCCCTTTCCGTCCCCTGCGGATACGCTTCGCCGTCATTTTGGCGGCTGGTTTCGTCCGCAGGATTGGGATTGCTCATAACGGGCATTCTATCGTCTTCTATCAACCTCGCCCGTGTCGTCCGCCGAACGATTTGTAGGAAACGACAAAGTTTGACGAGGAGTCAAATAGGTTGATTCCGCACTAGTCCCCAGATAGGTTTTGGGGAATGTCAATATTTCGCCATTCTTAAAAACCTATCTGCCGAGTTGTGCGAAAAGACAAAGCGAAACGGCGAAGTTACGCATACAGTGGGGTGTATGGATAACGAGACTGATTCCCCAATCGCGCAGCGCGTCAAGCAAATCGAAAAGCAATATGCCGATTTCGCCAAGAAGGTCGGAGCAAGCAAGCCACAGATGCCGGAAACCGCTGGAGCCGTGGACGAGTTGATGGCGTTTGCCACGCTCGATTCCACCAATATTCTGGCGCGAAAGATGCTGGCAGAGGGGGAGTTGGGCGTTATTGATGCGGCAGGCAAACCCCGAATGGCTGCGATGTGCGCCGATGCACAGACCGCGGGCCACGGGCGCCTCGGCCGGCAATGGAGCGACAAGGCCGGCGGTGCTTCGTTCCTTGTTACTTATATCACCGCGTTGCCGAAACGTCTGGTGACCGATTCACATTACAATGGCTGGTTCACAATTATCGCCGGGCTTGCCGCGCTTGACGCTTTGAACGACGCTCTGGCAAAGTGCGGTGCCAAGCCGCTTGATCCCGAGCATGGTCTCGAGCTCAAGTGGCCGAACGACATTTTCTACAACGGTCACAAACTTGGAGGCATCTTGGCCGAACTGGTCCAGTTGCCGGAAGGTTTGAACCGTCTGGCAGTACCGCAATCCCAGCTTTCTTCGCTACTTCAGGAACAACGTGGCGACGGAAAGATTACGCCGGCAGCTTCGGTGCCTAATCCCGATAACACCGCCAATTCGTCTGATACTGTTTTGCAAAGCAACGATGCGGAGTCTTTCGCAGGAAATGCTGAAGAAAATTCCGATGACACCGGCAAACCAGCCGTCGGCGTGATGTTCGGTATCGGTATCAACCTCGACCTTGCCGCAGAAAGTCTGCCGACCCCGATTTCCACTTCCCTTCAGTTGCTTTATGCTCCATTGCCTGATCCGCCGACGATGCGCGACATGGTCGCCGCACGCCTGGCCATGGCGTTGAAGCGCCGTCTTGCCTCTCTCGTCGCCGATCCGGAAACCGAACTTCCGAAATTGCTGGAAGAGACGCGAGCCAAATGCTGGACGTTGGGTCGCCAGGTCGAGGCGAAATTCACCGACGGCTCGACGCTCGCCGGCCAGGCCATATCGCTCAATTCCGATGCCTCGCTGACGATTCAGGACGCGCACGGCGCCCCTCACGTCGTCAAAACCGGAGACGTTGGAGTCTTGGCCTGAGCCAAAGATCATCTTCATTTTTCACTGTGAGGCGAATGGTTACTGGGAAATAGGCACTGTCGGGACGTTGTTACCTAAGGCTAAGGCAAATCTGCGCGATATGGTCGAATATTTTTCCCGGCTTTCGGGATTTGTGCAAACCTACAAAAGCGGTCGGGCGATTTTGTCGATTTACGTGGTTTCATAGGTGGGGGATAGGCGATAGGTTGGAACCTATGGTCAAAAATGTCAATAAACTGCTGGTGGCGAACCGCGGCGAAATCGCGTTGAGGGTCATCCGCACGGCCCACGAAATGGGAATTCCGACCGTAGCGATTTACGCCGAGCAGGATAGAGATGCGCAATATGTGGAGATGGCCGACGAAGCCTATCTGCTGCATGGAGATTCCTACCGTTCCTACATGGACGAGGACTTGATTATCGACGTGCTGCACCGCAGCGGCGCGGACGCGGTTCACCCGGGATACGGCTATCTTTCCGAAATCGCTTCGTTCGCCGACAAGGTCATCAAAGCCGGCGCGACGTGGATTGGCCCGAGCCCGACGGCGCTGACCGACCTCGGCGACAAGATCACCGCCCGCCGTGTGGCCAAGCGCGCCCACGTTCCGCCGGTCCCGGGACTTTCCGAGCCGGTCAGCAACATGCGTGAGCTCCTGACCTTCGCTCAGATCAACGGTTACCCGGTGATGATGAAACGCACCGACGGCGGTGGCGGCAAGGGCATCACCCTGATCCACAACGACGACGAGCTGCGCAGTTTCTATATGAACCACGATGCGCTCGAAGGCGGCGACCTCAACGAATACTTCGTCGAGCTGTTCATCGACAGGGCGCGTCACGTCGAAACTCAGTCCGGCCGAGACAGCCACGGCAATTTCACTGTCTACTCCACGCGCGATTGCACCGTGCAGCGCCGCAACCAGAAGCTCATCGAGGAGGCTCCGGCCCCGTTCCTTACCGACGACGAGCGAGAACAGCTTGAGCGCTACTCCCGCAGCCTCTTTAGCGCCGTCGATTATGTCGGCCTGGGCACCTGCGAGTTCATGGTTACCGAGCAGCACAAGGTCTACTTCCTTGAGGTCAACCCGCGTCTGCAGGTCGAACACACGGTTTCCGAGCAGGTCTCCGGTCTTGATTTGGTGCGCGAGCAGATCAATATCGCCAACGGAGAGGAATTGACCAAGGCCCCGCAAAGTCATGGCCACGCCTTCGAGCTGCGTATCACCAGCGAGGATCCCGATAAGAACCTCACCCCGAGCGGCGGAACGCTGACGCGCCTTGATTGGCCCAGCGGCCCCGGCATCCGCATCGATTCCGGCGTGAAGGTCGGCGACGTGGTCTCTCCGAAGTTCGATTCGATGATGGGCAAGCTTGTTGTCACCGCGCAGGATCGGCCCACCGCCGTTGCCCGCGTGCGTCGTGCGCTCAAAGAGTTCAAGCTGGAAGGCGTGCCTACGCCGAAAACGCTGTTCGAGACGATTTTCAACGACCCGGAATTTACGGCTGAGGACCATCCCTTCTCCGTGTATACCAAGTGGCTTGAGCGCAAGTACTTGAACCGCAAGCCGAATACCGCTGGCAGTGGCCAGCCCGCCTCGCTTTCAGGCGGCGAAGAAAAGCCAAAGAAGCAGGAAACCGATTCCTTCGTCATCGAGGTCGATAACAAGCGTGTCAAACTCACCGTTCCGCGCGACATCGTCGACAACCTCACCGGTTCGGCCCGTGCCCGCGGTTCGCGCCGACCGACCCAGCCGCTGCGTGGTTCTTCCTCGGGAGCTGTCGAAGAGCGTGCGAAAGTCAATGACGGCAAGTCCGGTGTTATCGATTCCCCGATGCAGGCCATCGTCACCCGCGTCAATGTCGCCGAAGGGCAGAACGTCAACAAGGGCGACCTGCTGGCCGTGCTTGAGAGCATGAAAATGGAGAATTACGTCTACGCGCCTGTCAATGGCACCGTGCAGAAGATTTTCGTTGGCCCGTCCGATTCCGTGGATGCCGGAACAACATTGATGAAGATTGACGTGGACGGAGCTGCGAGCCGCGAGAAGTCCGGTGCGAATGACGCTTCGGATAATACGGATAACGCTGGTAACGACGGTAATAAGCCAGCCGATACCGCTTCTGCCGCAGGCGCCGCGCCTCCAACATCAGCCGCTGACACCGAGAAGGAAGGGGAGCGCTGATGACTGACATCATGACCACCACGGCCGTCGAAAAGGCCATGTCCAGCGACAAACCCCTCGACCAGCAGCCCATCCGCGCCTCCGTCGCCCGTGCCGCCGAACTGGCTCGCGACGCCGAAAACCACGCCCATGCCCGCCAAAGCGCCAAAGGCAAATTCACCGCCCGCGAGCGCCTCGACCTGCTCTTCGACACCGGCACTTTCCAAGAGATTGGCCGTTTCTCCGGCGGCAATATCAACAAGGGCATCGCCGGCTCGGCCGTCATCACCGGTTTCGGCGACGTCTACGGCCGCAAGGTCGCCGTCTACGCGCAGGACTTTTCCGTGCGCGGCGGCACGCTCGGCCATGCCGAAGGCGAGAAGATTTGCCACTTGATGGACATGGCGCTTGACCTGAAGATTCCGGTCGTCGCGTTGATCGATTCCGGCGGCGCCCGCATTCAGGAAGGCGTGGAAGCGCTGACCCAATACGGCCATATCTTCCAGAAGACCTGCGAGGCGAGTGGCTTCATCCCGCAGCTTTCGCTGATTCTCGGCCCCTGCGCGGGCGGCGCGGTTTATTGCCCGGCGCTCACCGACCTCATCATCATGACCCGCCAGAATTCCAACATGTTCGTCACCGGCCCCGATGTGGTCAAATCCGTGACCGGCGAGACGATTTCCATGGAGGATCTCGGCGGCGGCAAGGTGCACAACACCGTTTCAGGCGTGGCCCACTACCTCGGCGAGGACGAGGCCGACGCAATCGATTACGCGCGTACCGTGCTTGCCTACCTACCTTCCAGTTCAGATGCGCAGCCGCCGGTTTACGCCTACGCGGCCACCCGCGCCGACCGTTCCACGGCCGAGCGCCTGGGCACCATCGTTCCAGACAACGACCGCCAGCCCTACGACATCAACGAGGTCATCCGCTGCATCGTCGACTACGGCGAATTCGTGCAGGTGCAGGAGCTTTACGCCAAGTGCGCCGTGGTCGGCTTCGCCTGCATCGAAGGCCATCCGGTGGGCATTGTGGCGAACCAGCCCAACGAACAGGCCGGCATTTTGGACGTCGATTCCAGCGAGAAGATCGCCCGCTTCGTCCGTCTGTGCGATTCGTTCAACCTTCCGGTGGTCACCTTGGTTGACACCCCCGGCTACAAGCCCGGCAGCGATCAGGAGCACGCTGGCATCATCCGCCGTGGCGCCAAGGTCATCTACGCCTACGCCAACGCGCAGGTGCCGATGGTTTCGGTAGTCTTGCGCAAGGCCTTTGGCGGTGCTTACATCGTCATGGGTTCCAAGGCCATCGGCGCGGATGTCAATTATGCCTGGCCTTCCAGCCAGATTGCAGTGCTCGGTGCGGCCGGTGCGGTCAACATCATCCATCGCAAGGACCTGCACAAGGCCAAGGAGCGCCGTCAGGATGTCGAAGCGCTGCGTCAGCAATATATTTCCGAATACGAAAGCGAGACCTTGAACGCCAACCTTTCGCTGGAAACCGGCCAAATCGACGCGATGATCGACCCCGAGCAGACGCGCGAGGCCATCGCCGAATCCCTGCGGCTTTTGCGGGGTAAGAAACGCGTTCGCCGCACCAACAAACACCATGGAAATCAACCCATGTAACGTTTGAGCCAAAAGAGCGATTCCGCCGTGGGGCAGCTAAGATTGTCACCGGTTGCCTCGCGCCGGTTTCGCTCGACATTGATAATTTTAAGTTTTGTGTAATATCTGTATCCATGAGAATTTCAACCAAATATAAGGAAGATAATGACTGAAAACACCTTCTTCTTGAACCGCCTCAGCACCGAGCCCCACGCGCTCGTTTTCGGCGGCCAGTCCACGCCGTGGGTCAGCTCGCTTGCGGACGAATGCACCGACCCGACGCTCGCGGAAAAGCTCAAGGCGCACGCCGACGCTTCGTCCCGCCTGCTCTCGGCGGTCACCCCGGATCTCCTGGCCACGATGGGCGGCACGGTCGACCTCTTCGGCTTTACGGCTAACTCCGCCAAGCTCGGCCCTGCTGCGGACGCGGCGGCGAGCGTTCCGGGCATCGCCTTGGCTCAGCTGGGTGCGTTGATCGACGCGGAAGGCCTTGGCTATAGCGTTGCCACGGCCAAGCCGGTCGCTGTTCTCGGTCATTCCCAGGGCATCATCGCCGAGCATATGGTCGACGCCATCGAAGCCGCTGGCTCCATTGATGCGGCCAGCGACGCCATCGACGAAATCCTTGCCATCGCGCGCCTGATTGGTGCCGCAGGCACCCGCCAGTCCCGTCTGCTTCCTGTTTCCACGAAGTTCGGAGAGGCCACCCCGATGCTCTCCGTTCGCGGAGCCACCAAGCGCCAGATCGAGGTTCTGGTCGACCGCGTGGTCAAACCCCGTGGTCCGATTGCGTTTGCCGTCACCAACGCCACCGATAATTATGTCCTTTCAGGCCATCCCGAGGATCTTGCGGCCTTCGCCGTTGAGGTTGGCAAGGAGCATCGTCGTCAGGCCAAGTTGCGCGCCGACAAGGTTCGCGGCGGCGAGGTCTTCGATCCGATCCTCGAATATCTTGAGGTCACTGTTCCCTTCCATTCCCCGCTGATGGCCGAAGCCGTCGAGTCCACCGTCAAGTGGGCGCAGGCTTGCGGCCTGGACGCCGAACGCGCCCGCACGCTGGCCAGTGAAGTGCTGGTCAATCACGTTGATTGGGCCGCGCGTACCGACGCGTTGCTCAAGAGCAACGACCCCACCAAGCTGTGGATTGTGGACATGGGCCCGGGCAACACCGTCGGCAAGCTCGTCAGCGCTCTGGTGCAGGGCACCGGCGTCGGCGTGGTCGAGGCTGACAGTGAAGAGGCCCGCGCCGCGCTTTCCACGATGGAAGAAGACCCCGTCCGCACGCAGGATTGGCGCAAGTTCGCTCCGAAGGTGATCTCTACTCCCGCAGGCGACAAGATTCGCACCAAGTTCAGCGATCTGACCGGCAAGCCGCCGGTGCTGCTGGCCGGCATGACGCCGACCACCGTCAACGCGGACATCGTTTCCGCTGCCGCGAACGCCGGTTATTGGGTTGAAATGGCCGGTGGCGGCCAGGTGACCCCGGCCGTCTTTGACCGCAACGTTGCATCCCTCGACAAGCAGCTCGAAGAGGGCCGCACCATCGAGTTCAACGCCATGTTCATGGATCGTTATCTCTGGAACATGCAGTTCGGCCCTGCCGGCATCGTCGCCAAGAAGCGCGCCTCCGGCACCCCGATTGACGGCGTGGTGATTTCCGCCGGCATCCCCGAGCTCGACGAAGCCAAGCAGCTCGTCGCCTCGCTTAATGAGCAAGGCTTCCCGTATGTCGCCTTCAAGCCCGGCACCATCGATCAGATCCGCCAGGTCGTGCGCATCGCCAAGGCCGTCGCCCCGGTCTCCGTCATCATGGAGGTCGAAGGCGGAGCCGCTGGTGGCCACCATTCTTGGGAATCCCTCGACGTTCTTCTGATGGACACCTATGCCGATGTGCGTGCCTGCAGCAATCTCGTGCTGGTCGCCGGCGGCGGCATCGGCACTCCCGACCGCGCTGCCGACTACATTTCCGGCCAGTGGTCCCGCGTCTACGGCAAGCCAGATATGCCTGTCGACGGCGTCTTGATCGGCACCGCCGCGATGACGGCCAAGGAGGCCCATACCAACCCCGACGTCAAGCGCATGCTCGTCGCGACCCCCGGCATTTCGCCGAAGCCCGACGATTCCGACCCGTTCGCTCCTCTCGGCGAGAACTGGGTTCCGGCCGGTCAGGTCGCCAAGGGCGGCGTCGCCAGTGGCCTGAGCCATCTGCATGCCGATATCTACGAGCTCGAGAACGCCTCCGCCCGTTGCGGCCGCCTCCTGGTTCGCGTCATGAAGCACCCGGAAGAGCTGGAAAGCCGCCGCGGTGAGATCATCGAAGCACTCGACAAGACCTCACGCCCGTACTTCGGCGACCTCGACAAGATGACCTACGTCCAGTGGGCGCAGCGTTTCGCCGAACTGACCTTCCCGTGGGCCGACCCGACCTACGCCGACCGTTTCCTGCACCTCCTGCAGCGCGCCGAAGCCCGTGTCTGCGATCAGGAATCCGGCGAGTTCGCTTCGTTGTTCACCTCACGTGCCGACGTCGAAAACGACCCGCAGGCCGCCATCGATAAGCTGGAGCGCGCGTATCCGCGTGCCGCCGAGGTCACCGTGACCCCGACCGACGTGGCTTGGTTCCCGACGCTGATTCACGAGTATCACAAGCCGATGCCCTTCGTGCCGCAGATCGACAACGACCTGTTGCGCTGGTGGGGTCAGGATCAGCTTTGGCAGTCCGAAGATCCGCGTTATTCCGCCGATTCCGTGCGAGCCATCCCCGGTCCGATTTCCGTGGCAGGCATTACCACCATCGACGAGCCCGTCGGCTCCATCCTCGGTCGCTTCGAAGCCGCCGCGCTCGACCGCACCCGCGAGATCAACAGGGGAGTGGAGCCGCAGCCCGCTTACGCCGAGCTCGATGCCGCATCCACTGCTGAGGACTTCATTCGCAAGTCCCCGAACATCTCCTGGGTCGGCCACCTGATGACCAACCCCGCTTTCGGCACGCCGAACGGCGATAAGTATTACGAAATCCGTGAGGTGGGCCAAGAGAACGGCACCCAGATGTTCGATCTGGATATCCACCTCGACACCTTCTGGGACAATGATCCGGATGGCGGGCTTTCCAAGCACGCGGTGCGCGATATCGTCATCCCGCTCAACGTCCGTCCCTCCGAAACCGGGCTTTTCCCGGTGGTCGACCGCGAGCGTCTGCCCAAGCACGTCTACGCGATGCTCTCCGACACCGCCGGTATCGGCAACACCGCCATCACCGGTGACAAGCTCACCGCGATGCCGGAAATCGAAGAGATGAGCGACAAGGTCGCCTTCCCGTATGGCCAGGCGCACACCAGCTACACCCTTTCCGCCAATCTCGGTTACGATCACGAAGCCGCCACCGCCGGCAATATGCCCGGCTCCCTGAACGCCTCGCGCATCGCCCCCGACGCCTTGGTCGGCCCGGCTTGGCCTGCGATCTACACGGCGCTTGGCTCCGTGTACGTCCACGGTTATCCGGTCATCGAAGGCCTCCTGAACGCCGTCCACCTCGATCATCAGATGGAACTCGAGGTCACCGAGGATGAGCTTCTGACTCATACCGGCGAGAAGATCGACCTGACCAGCTGGGCCGACGCCTACGCCGAGTCTGCTTCCGGCCGTATCGTTACGATTCACGTCACCCACACCGCCATCGACGGCACCGTTCTGGCCCACGAGGTCGAGCGTTTCGCGGTTCGCGGCCGTTCCTATTCCGACGAGCTTCCAGCCGACGTTCCCGATTACGGCGACTACCTTTCCTATCGCAAGAGCCATAAGGGCGCTGGCACGCCGTTCGACGAGAACGAGGATAAGGGACTTGACCCGGTGGTCGCGACCCCGCGCCGCATGCTCCGTCGCGTCACGTTGACCGCCCCGAGCGAGATGACCGCGTTCGCCCGTACTTCCGGCGATTTCAACCCGATTCACACCTCGCATCGCGGTGCCGCGGTCTCCGGCCTGAAGGCCCCGCTGGTGCACGGCATGTGGCTCTCCGCCGCCGCCCAGCACGTGGTGCAGGCGCGTGACGACAAGGGTGCGCATTACGAGATTGTCGGCTGGACCTACAACATGTACGGCATGGTGCAGCTGGGCGACAAGGTCGAGATCAGCGTCGAGCGCATCGGCAAGCTGCGTCACGGCGGGATGACCCTCGAGGTCACCTGCCGCATCGACGGCAACATCGTCTCCCGTGGCACCGCCGCGGTTCGCGCCTCGCGTTCCGCCTACGTCTACCCGGGCCAGGGCATCCAGCAGCAGGGCATGGTTTTGGACGAGCGCGCCAAATCGGCCGCCGCCCGCGAGACCTGGGAGCGGGCCGACAAGGTCACCCGCGAAAAGCTCGGCTTCTCGATCCTCGCTATCGTGCGTGACAATCCGAAGACACTGACTGCCAACGGCGTGACCTACCATCACCCCGACGGTCTGCTCGACCTTACTCAGTTCACCCAGGTGGCGCTCGCCACAGTCGCCTATGCCCAGACCTCCCGCTTGCGCGAGGCCGGCAGCGACATCTGGCCCGCCTACTTCGCCGGCCATTCGCTGGGCGAGTACAACGCGCTGAGCTCCTTCGCCGGCATCATCCCCTTCGAGACGGTGCTTGAGCTGGTCTTCCAACGAGGGTCGGCGATGAACAGCCTCATCGAGCGTGACGAGCAAGGCCGTTCCAACTACCGCATGGCCGCTTTGCGCCCGAACCAGTTCGGCGTGGGCGACGACGGTGTGGATGACTACGTGAAGTCCGTGAGCGAAGCGAGCGGTGAGTTCCTGCAGATCGTCAACTACAACCTCTCGGGTGCTCAGTATGTCATCGCCGGAACCATCAAGGGCCTCGAGGCCCTGAAGGCCGATTCTGCACGCCGCGTCAAGGAATACGGCGGCAAGCCTGCACTCATGTATGTGCCCGGCATCGACGTGCCATTCCACTCCATGCTGCTGCGCAAGGGTGTGCCCGACTTCCGCAACAAGCTCGACACGCTGCTTCCTGCGCATATCGACTACCAGCGCTTGGTCGGCCGTTACATCCCGAATCTGGTTGCATCCCCGTTCGAGATGACCAAGGAATTCGCGCGTAAGATCGTCGCGGTCGTTCCGTCCACCCGCATCCAGGAAGCCCTCGACAACCCCGAGATTTGGGATTCCTACGCTGCCGATGAGCAGAAGCTTGGTCGCCTGCTCTTCACCGAGCTTCTGGCTTGGCAGTTTGCCTCCCCGGTTCGTTGGATCGAGACGCAGGCCATCATGTTCGGCGACCCGGCCCAAGGCGGCCTCGGCGTTGAGAACTATGTCGAAGTCGGCCTCGGCAACCAGCCGACGCTCGCCAACCTCGCCACCAAGACTTTGCGTCTGCCTGACTTCTCGGGCAGCGAGGTTGCGGTCTACAACCTGGGTCGCGACGAGCAGCGCGTCTATATGACCGATTCGGATAGCCTCGTCCCCGAAACGGACGATGATACCGAAGAGGCATCGGCCTCGGCTCAACCAACCGCTGCGGCTTCGGCCCCAGCTGCACAAGCTGCAGCCGCTCCTGCTGCTTCGGCACCGGCAGCGCAGTCCGCCGCTCCTGCAGCTCCGGCTGCACCTGTCGCCGCTTCCGGTGAACGTCCGGCTGATCTGCCCTTCAAGGCATCCGACGGCATCGAGATGCTTCTGGCTTATGCAGCCAAGGTGCGCCCCGATCAGATCGGCGACAGTGATACCACCGATACCCTGACCAACGGCGTCTCCTCACGCCGTAACCAGCTGTTGATGGACATCAGCTCCGAGCTTGGCGTGGCATCGGTCGACGGCGCCGCCGAGGCGTCAATCACCGACCTTTACGCTTTGGTCAACAAGGTGGCTCCGAACTACAAGCCGTTCGGCCCGGTGCTTTCCGACATCGTGCGTGACCGTATCCGCGGCCTCTTCGGCGCTTCCGGCGTCAAGCAGGCTCAGGTCGTCAAGCGCGTCACCGACACCTGGCAGCTTGGTCAGGGCTGGGCTGATTATGTGCTTGGCACGCTGGTCCTTGAAACCCGTGAAGGCACGTCTTCGCGCGGTGATGATCTCGCCAGCCTCAGCACTGCCCAGGTCTCCAATGCCAACGACGCCAACGCGCTTATCGATGCGGCCGTGCAGAAGGTCGCCGCCGATCACGGCGTTGCCGTGGCGCTTCCGAGCGCCGGTGGTGCCGGCGGTTCAGTGGTCGATTCCGCGGCGCTCGATGCCTTTGCGGAAAAGGTCACCGGTGCCGACGGTGTGCTCGCCAAGACCGCACGTTTCGTGCTCGATGAGCTTGACATCAAGGCTCCTGTTCCCGATGAAGATGAGGACGAGGATGCCGCTGTGGTCGAAGCCGTAGAGGCCGAGCTTGGCAGCGACTGGGTCGATCAGGTCGCCCCGCGCTTCGACGAGCGCAAGGCCCTCCTGCTCGACGACCGTTGGGCCACCGCTCGCGAGGATCTCGCCCGTCTTTATTACAACCACGACCAGAAGGTCTCCAAGCTGAGCTTTATCGGCGCAGGCCATGAGGTCGCCGACCAGGCTACTTGGTTCGCTTCCAAGGCTTCAATGGATGGCGACACGATTCTGGCCTCCACCTTCAACCGCATCGCGGTCGAGGCTCGTAGCAATGCCAAAAACGATGCGAAGGCGTCCCGCTTTGCCGGCGACGTCGCCGTGGTCACCGGCGTGGCTCCGAACTCCATCGCAGGCCAGATCGTCGAAGGCCTTTTGGCTGGCGGCGCGACGGTTATCGCGACTTCCTTCAACTTCACGCAGCCGGTACGTGCGTGGGCCGAGCAGGTCTATCGCGAGTACGCGGTCGGCGATGCCAAACTCTGGGTGGTTCCGGCCAACCTTTCCAGCTATCGTGACGTCGATGCCTTTGTCAAGTGGGTCGGCGGCGTAAGCAAGAAGACCACCGGCGCCACCACCACGATCCTGAAGCCGGCCTACGAGCCGAGCCTCTTCTTCCCGTTCGCGGCACCTCCGGTGCACGGCACCATGTCCGATTCCGGCCAGCTCTTCGAGTCGCAGGCTCGCCTGATGCTCTGGGGCGTCGAGCGCGCAATCACCGGCTTTGCGGCCATCGGCGGCGACACCGACGTGCAGCACAAGCTCCACGTCATCCTGCCTGGCTCCCCGAACCGCGGCGTTTTCGGCGGCGACGGCGCGTACGGCGAGGTCAAGGCCTCGTTCGACGCCATCGTCAACCGTGCCCGCGCCGAAAAGGATTGGTCCGGCCGCGTCACTTTCGCCCATCCGCTGATCGGTTGGGTGCGTGGCACCGGCCTGATGGGCGGCAATGACCCGCTGGTCGATGTGGTCGAACGTCACGGCATCCGCACCTATTCCACCGCCGAGATCGCGCAGCAATTGCTCAACCTGGCCGACGCCAGCGCCCGCAAACAGGCCGAGAAGGCCCCGCTTCGCGCTGATCTGACCGGTGGTTTGGGCAACGAGCCCATCGATATCTCTGCGCTTCGTGCCGAAGCCGAGGCCGACAAGGCCAATTCTGCTGCGGCAAACGCAGATGAGAATACGCAAGCCGACAGCTCCAGCAACAATTCCGGCAAGGCGACGCTTATCAAGGCGCTGCCCACCCCGAACCCGCCGCGTCAGGCCGAGGTCAACCTCGCCGACTGGCGTAACGTCACCGTCAAGCCCGAAGACGAAATCGTCATCGTCTCCATTGGCGAGCTGGGTCCGTGGGGCTCCGGCCGCACCCGCAGCGAGGCCGAGCTGGGCATCCATCCCGACGGCAGCGTCGATCTGTCCGCAGGAGCGGTGCTCGAGCTGGCTTGGAACATGGGCTTGGTCACTTGGCAGGACAGCCCGAACGCCGGCTGGTACGACACCGACGGCAACCTCGTGCCCGAAGAGGACATCGCCGAGCGCTATCACGACGAGGTCGTAGCCCGCTCCGGCCTGCGTCCCTTCGACAACGGCATGGGCAGCGGCGACTATCAGGACGGCACCGCCAGTGGCGAGGTGGAGATCTACCTCGACCACGAGGTCACCTTCAGCGTGCCCACCGAAGAGATCGCCCAGCAGTATGTCATCATGGACGCCGAGCATACGCAGATCGTGCAGGACGAGGAGTCCGGCGAGTGGAGCGTCACCCGCCAGCCCGGTTCGATGATCCGCGTGCCCAAGCGCTTCGCGATGACCCGCACCGTCGGCGGCCAGTTCCCGCAAGGCTTCGACCCGGTCAAGTGGGGCATCCCCGCTTCCATGGTCGGCGAGGTCGACGAGATCGCGCTTTGGAACATCGTCACCACCGTTGACGCTTACCTCTCGGCCGGCTTCAGCCCTTCAGAGGTCTTGCAGACGATTCATCCCTCGATGGTCGCCTCCACGCAGGGCACCGGTTTCGGTGGCATGGCCAGCATGCGCAAGCTTTATCTCGACCGCTTCCTCGGCCATGAGATTCCGACCGACATCCTGCAGGAAGCCCTGCCGAACGTCGTCGCCGCGCACGTCATGCAGTCCTACATCGGCGGCTACGGCAACATGGTTCAGCCGGTTTCGGCCTGCGCCACCGCCGCGGTTTCGTTGGAGGAGGGCGTTGACAAGATCGCCCTGCACAAGGCGGACTTCGTGGTCACCGGCGCGATCGACGACATTGGCGTGGATTCGGTGATCGGCTTCGGCAACATGGGTGCCACCGCCGATGCGAACGTGATGTACGGCAAGGGCATCTCCGACCGCTTCTTCTCCCGTTCCAACGACCGTCGCCGCGACGGCTTCGTGGAATCCGAGGGCGGCGGCACGATGCTCGTCACCCGTGGCGACATCGCGCTGAAGATGGGCCTGCCCGTCGCGGCCGTGGTCGGTTACGTCCACAGCTTCGCCGATGGCGCGCACACCTCGATCCCGGCTCCGGGCCTCGGCGCCCTTGCTGCGGCTCAGGGTGGTAAGGATTCTCAGCTGGTCCGTCAGCTGGCACGTCTTGGCGTTGCCCCCGACGATATCGCCGTGGTCTCCAAGCACGACACGTCCACCAACGCCAACGATTCCAACGAATCCGAGCTGCACAACTCCATTCAGCACGCTATCGGCCGCAACGACGGCAACCCGCTGTTCGTCATTTCCCAGAAGAGCCTGACCGGCCATGCTATGGGCGGCGCCGCGATCTTCCAGATCGATGGCCTGACCCAGCTCTTCAAGTCCGGCGTCATCCCGGCCAACGCGGCTTTGGACTGCGTCGACCCGAAGATGCGCAAGGACGACCATATGGTCTGGCTTCGCAAGCCGCTCAACATCGGCTCCGTCAAAGCCGGCCTGGTCACCTCGCTCGGCTTCGGCCATGTCTCCGGCTTCGTCGCCCTCGTCAACCCCGGCGCCTTCGAGGCTTCGGTAGCCAACGAGTACGGCCAGGACGCGCTCGACAAGTGGCGCAAGCGCGCCAACGAGCGTCTGGCCCGCGGCGAGCGTCGCCGCCTGATGGGCATGATGGGCGAGGCCCCGCTCTACGAAGAGATCGACAACCGTCGCTTCCATGAGGATACGAAGGTCTACGATTCCCACGAGGCCGAAAAGGCGATGCTCCTCAACCCGGACGCCCGCCTCGGCTCCGACGGTTACTTCGCGTAACCGATAACTCAAGCAAACAAGAGATTCCGCCGCCTTCGGTAAACGAATGGTGACGAAAAGCCCGCCGCTGGTATGCAATCCAGCGGCGGGCTTCTTGTTGTTGTGGCCGGGAATTGCGAGGGTTGTCTCAAGAAAAGCAAAACCTCGAAGCGAGCAAGACAGCCATGGGCAGTTTGCAGAATTATCGATACGCAACCTTCCACCGACGAAAGTGTCGAGATGTATGCCTGATTGGGTTATGCTGTGAGAAAAATTATCCGATTTGATTTTCATGTCGAAGGTTTTTACAATTCTATTATGTTACCTTTTGTTAGTTATCATCGCATTATTAAGAAAAGACAGGGGTTCCGTAACTCTTACTCCGGCAAGGGTTGTAAGACGAGACATTAAATTTCAGTTCATTTTGTCGCGCTGAGATGGTTGGTTTTGTTGCTTTTGGTGCTTGGAAAATCGTCGAAAACCGGTTTTTTATAGAAACGTTTGTAGTAATGCATTGTTATACTAATAATTATTACTTCGGAATATTTTTGAGCTGTGTAATAGCGATGGATGAGGTTCGCCGGTTGGAATGGAAACGGCGGACGGCATAAACCGCAGGGAGAGGAAGAGAAGCAATGAAGTCTTGGAACAAAGCGATTGTCGGTATGCTTGCCGCAGCCGCGATGATTGCCGCGCCATTCGCCACAGCGTCCGCCAGCGAGGGCGAGTCGCAGTCCGCCGCTGCACCGTCCGCCCAAGGACTTGCGTCGTCTGATCCTTCGGCCGCGTCGGGCAATTCGGCAGCCGGTCAGGCCCAATCCGCAGGCCAAGGCGGCAGTGCGGCTCAGTCTGGTGCACAAGCTGGAAACGGGAATGCAGCGCCGTCGTCCGGTGCCGCCCAGCAAGGTTCCGCAGCCGCCGGCAAGGATACCTCAGGCGCCCCACAGCAAGGCAATGGTAGTGCGCAGCAAGGCAGCAGCAGCGCAGCGCAGTCGGAGACCAGCGAAACCGCGCAGTCCCCAGATCACAAGGCGCAGCCAGCCCCCGCCCCGAAAATTCCGCAAATACCTCAGGTTCCGCAGGTTCAGGACGACGCTTGCCGGGGCGGCGGCTCGTGGGGCATTTATGGTGACTCCAGAGACTCGACATATACGTTCCAGAAAGACTCCGAGGGCGCCTGTACGGTCTATATCCATGGGGGGATTTTCGGTTACTACAACGTCGCTCCGTACCGTGACAACGACATGGTGACCCACATCGTCTTTGACGCGCCTGTTACTCCCGCTCAGCCCGATCTTTCCTCTATGTTCGGCGATTTGCCGACCGTTACCAAAATCGAAGGCCTGCATTATATTTCAGGCGTTACGGGTGGGGCCATGATGTTTTATGGCGATCCCAACCTGGTGAGTGTCGATGCCTCCGGTTTCGATACATCGGGGATTAAGGATATGACGCAGATGTTTGGCGCGGATCCCAACCTGAAAACCGTCAATACCACCGGTTGGAACACGTCCAATACCACGAACATGACCAGCATGTTCCAAGGAGCTTTGAAGCTTCAGGAAGTCACCGGCATTAATGATTGGAATACTTCTCACGTGACCTCATTAAACAACACGTTCTCATCCACAGGCCTGGAGTCCTTGGATTTGTCCAATTGGAACACGGGCAAAGTTACAGACATGGAATTGACATTCAATCGTATGTTGAACCTGAAGAGCTTGAATATCTCCAACTGGAATGTCTCAAAAGTAGAGGCAATGAGTGCGATGTTCAGCTACGATGCGCAGCTGCAGAACATTGATGTGCATCGTTGGAACACGCCCGCGCTGCAAGATATGTCCTCGCTCTTCATTGGAGATGATTTGCTGACAACCCTCGATCTGTCGAATTGGTCCACGCATAATGTGACTGGTTATGTCACCGGTTCGACAGCATTTCCGAAGACGTTGAACAAGCTTATTCTCGGCAAGAAGACCCTGATGTACCCGGAGTACTTCAGCTACAATACCGAACCATCCGACGCCGGTGCCACCGACGGGAACGGCTACAGCGGTCATTGGACGAAGGACGACGACAGTTGGGCGAGTGATAGCAGGGGTGGAGACGATGAATCGTTCTCCGATATGACCCACGCTTCCTCATTTGCCGGCGGCACTTACGTCTGGCAGGAGTTCGCCGAAGTGAGCTTCGAAAGCAACGCTCCGAGCGATGCGAACCTCACCGGAACGACTGCCACCAAGCGTGTGGAAAAGGCTGACGCGACGCGTATCAGTATTCCGATTTCGCCTTCAGGGTTCTCATCTACCAAGTACAACTTCAAAGGCTGGAACACGGATCCGAGGGGTGTTGGTACGCAATACGTAGGGGGCCAGATAGCCAGTGGCTTCACCCGTAGTAATCACAGTCTCAAGCTCTATGCCCAGTGGGAGCTCAAGTCCCAGCCGCAGACGTCTCAGCATTACATCATTCGTTATATGGCGAATGCCCCTGAAGGCTCTACGGTCACCGGAACCGTTCCCGATGACAGCTTCGATGTCACTCCCTCTGCCGGAGTCGATCTGAACAATTATCCGCGTACGGTTGCTTGGAATAGCGATAATGGCAAGAAGGATGGTAAGCCTGGATATCAGATCACCGGCTATGCATTCACCTCTTGGCGTTCCGATCGTGGCGACTATAAGCCGGGAGACATCATCAAGGTGGCACCGGGCACGACTGTGCTCTACGCTCAGTGGCAGGCTTTCGCCCCTGCTCCCGGACCTGTTCCGGTGATTCCGCCTGCCCAGCCGAACCCGCTGGTTACCCCTGCGCCGAGGTTGCCAGCCGCTAGGACCCCGTTGCCAGCCCCGGCTCCCGCAGCGCGTGCGGCTGCCCCCGCCCCGAGCAATAACGGTGCTGCGCCCACAGCTACCGCCCCTGCCGCTCCAGTCGAGCAGCAGCCATTGCAGCAGCGCGCCCGTCCGAAGTGCATTCCCGAGGATGTCTATCGTAAGATACAGGCTGCCAAGCGCAAAAACAACAGCAACGGCACCCAGCCCGTCGACTTGACCGATACGAGCGATGACACGGCAGATGCCGAGGCTGCGGCTTGGAAGCTCTCCGACTATAACGGTCTGTCGCGTTGCGAGGTTGAGGCTTCGGCCCCGAGCGCCATGGTGCGTCACTTCAGCTTCTGGTGGCTGCTCCTCTTCCTCATTCCTCTCTTCCTGTTGCTCCTCGCCTACAGGAACGGTGGATACATCGTTGCGCGCCATCGTGATTTCGATTCCGCCACGATCAAGAAGTAGTTTCCAAAAGTAACCTGGATGGTGGTTAGCCGCCTGAAAGGTTGCGAAAGCAAAGTGCCTGTCACTGATTCGTTCGGTGACAGGCACTTTTGTTATCGAAGCTGAAGAAGAGCATTTACCGATTGCATGGCTAAGGTCATGCCTGCGTTTTCTCTACTTTTTGCCAGAGGGGTCAAAGAGCAGATTATTTATATTGAGTTCATCTGGTTTTCAGTACCAGCCTCACCAAGACTTTCACTGCTTTCGACGCCTTCGGCAGCATCGCTCGCACTGTCTTTGTAGGTTTTGGCCTTGAAAGCAGAGAGACGTGCATTCAGATGTTCGTTCATTCCTTCGGTGATCGCCCGCGAGTAAAGCAAGATTACCAGCCAGGCGCAGATATAAAGCACGACAAACAGGACGACAAAAACAAGCATTTCGTCGCTGAACAGATGAGACTTTCCGCCGTTGATATAGACCCACAGCACCGAAAGCGCCAGAGTGGAGAACCCTTGCAGCGGAATGATGATGGACCAAGACAGGTCGCTCCAGAACAGCGCCAACGTCAGCTCTCCCAAGAAGACGTCGATGATAAGCATCGTGCCCATGCTCATTCGACCGATGGGCATCCATCCGGGCAGGAACAGTTCGATGACGACCACCGTCAGCGCGCCGATCATCGGCCCCTTGATGGCGTAGTTCAAAATCATGGCGAACTTGGACTCATTGTGCGAAGGCCGCAGCAAAGTGCTGATGCTACCGGCTGGGCTGTGCAATTTTTTCATCGTTAGGCTCCAATCACTTCACGAAGACCCGGCACATAGCGTCGGCCGACGATTTCTTCCTTGCCGCCGTCGAGGCTTGCGCTCATATTGCCGGAATAGCTGAGTTTCAGGGAGCGCAGGTGGCGTATGTTGATCAGCACCTGGCGCGATATACGAACGAATTCGGAAGGCAGCCGCGTCATGAAATGGACGAGCGTGTCGTGGGTAGTCAGAGTGGTGATCAGTTGGCCTTTTCGGGTGGTGTTGTCTTGGTTGACAAGAATCTGGATGTTCAGCATCTCGCCGTCGACCTCCACGGCGACGATGGCGGCGGTCGGTATGATTTCGTAGCTGCCGTCGGTTTCAATGGCGATGGTGGTCATGTTGCGCCGTTGCAACGTCTTGATCGACTGCATCAGCTTAACGGTTTCCTCGGTTGCTTCGCTCGCTTCGACAATGACATTCACGCTGCCTTTAGGCAAATCAGGATTCGCGCGGAACGTGATGCTCATATGCGCCACCTAGTCTTTCTTCTGGTCAGTAGGAAGAATCAAGCCGCTTATGAAAGGGCATATGTTGTCAGACCAACACTTTCACAAGTACTGACTCTACAATAATACATATTATGTATGAATAGCTACACAATTTGTCGAAATAATCTTGTTTTCACCGCTTATTCAATACCGCTTAACCAACGAAACGTGTGATTGGCCTGAGACAGTTGCGTGGTCTTCCGGTGTACCGTGGTATCTTTATTTATGACATAGTTAGCAAGATCCTTGGCCTCGAAGCGTAAGCGAAGAGGGTCTGAATAAAGGAAAGTGAGCTAGTCGAGGGGAAACGATGAAGTCGTTGAAGAGGATTCTGATCGGTTTGTGCGTAGCAATGGCTATGGGTGTTGCGCCCGTCGCCGCGAACGCAGCCGTGGATTCCAACGCCGTCGACGCCTACCCGATTGTCGCTGCCGTTCAGGGTGATAGTTTGCACAACATTCCTTCGAATGGTGCCGTTTTGCAGGATAATCCTTCTCAGAATGTCACTTCGAAAGCCGCCACTTCGCAGCCTTCGCAACAGAATGCTCCCTCGCAGAACAATTCTGCGCAGAATACTTCTCCGCGCAGTGTCCCGGCCACCCCGGTTCCGGAAGGCCACAAGGTTCCCGTCACTCCTATCGAAGGCCCGAATGACGGCGATGCCGCGGGTGACAACGCGATTTGTGACCAGGACGAGCATATCGAGATCCAGCAATGCCTGACGGGCCAGGCTCGCAGCGCGATTTCCGCAGACACGGCCTTGCGTTTCAACTGGTCGGCGCTGGCGGTGTTCGCCATTGTCGTTTTCGTGATTTTGGCCATGACCTATCATCATGAGACCAGCAAAGACAAGCGCAATATGTATGCGCATCATTGCAACGGCCGGTTCGTGGTCAGCTAAGTAGCCAGGTTTTTCAGTTCTTGCGGCGCATGTGCTTTCTGTCACTCAAGCGCCTGTTGATGTTGCTGGCGATGAAATTGAAATAGAAGAGTATGCCGGCCCAGATCACGACGTACACCACGATGAACCCGACCACGAAAAGGGTGAGCTCCTCGTGGAAGACATGCCATTGCCACCCGTTGATGCAGATCCAGCCGATGCAAACCAGTAGCGTGCAAATCAGGTGCGTGGGGATGATGACGAACAGCGGCAGGTCGGAACGCTGCAAGACGAGCGTGACGATGCCAATCAGTGCGTCGATCAGGAGCATCGTCAGCATTCCCAGCCTGGTGATCGGAATCCAGTTGGGAATGAATATCTCGATCAAGACCGCGCCCGCCGAGCCGAACAGTATGCCTTTGATGGCATAGCTCAGGAGAGCGTGCGGCCATGATTCGCCCCGCGTCGGTGATTGGTTGGAGTGGCTGTAAGCTCCGTCATGGTCGTCGCATTCGTTGAAATCGAAATCAATATCGACGGATGGTTGCATGCCGTCCGTTTTCGTACTGCTGGTTTCGGTATTTCCGATGTTTTCCGTATCACCGTTCAAAGAGTCCTCGGCCGATTTTTCTTGGTATTGCAAGCCTATGCTCCTATTATTTTTCTCAGGTCGGCTACGTATCGCCGTCCTACAGTCTCATCTATCCCGGCGTCAAGGCTGGCTATCATATTGCCGGAATAGCTCAATTTTAATGATCGCAGATGATTGATGTTGATGACGCTCTGGCGCGAAATTCTTACGAATTCGTTGGGCAGACGCCGTAAGAAGTGGGCAAGTGTGTCGCGTGTGGCGATCGTGTTGCTCGGGGCCCGCGGGTTTTGCATCGCAGCTTTGTTCTGTATCAGCCGCAGCAGCAGCATGTCGTCATGTACTTCGACGGCGATGATTGACGCGATGGGTATGAGCTCCAGCGATGTTTCGGTGTTGACCACAATCGTGGAGGTGTTCAGCCGGCTCAATTTCCTGATACCCTGCATAAGCTGCATTGCTTCGTCACTGGGCTTCGCCGCCTCGATGATGACGTTCAGTTCGTCGTCCGACAGGTCAGGATTTGCTCGGAACATGATACTCATAAAATGCCTGTTCTTTCCCTGTTATATGCCTATGTACGAGAAGTCCCCGTTCTTGCTTTCCCCAATTCATACGTAAGACATATTTATAAATATACACTTACCTGTTAATTAACCAATACTTTGTTTGTTCGAGTAGCCAGACGGTCCAGCCCAGACAATCTTGTCATGCTTGCGCAATATTCGGGGCCTAAATACTCCATTGCTGAACAACCACTACGTTGCTTCATAATATATGCTTTCGTTTCTCTCGGGTATCTCGTTGGTATAAATCGTGCAATAGCTCTTGAACCGTCTATCATAATTAAAAGGATTGACATGTCTAATAAATGAGAAATCGCATACGTTGCTTATAAAAAATAACGACAGAAATGGCTTTATTGTTGATATTCTTCGCGGATTTGGCGATGATGTAATTCTTTTTTGTGCATTGCAGCAGGAAGAACAAAGTTGCATGATAGATTTTAATTCATCTCGATATTTTTCGCCCTTATTTTTATACCGTTTACCAGCAATTTTCGACCGTTTGGCTTGAGGATTTTAGATAAGAATCTGATTAATGTAGCGTTAAACGATGTACGTAAATTTAAGGTTAGATTTATTGGTATGGTTTTAGGCTTCGCCGATAAATCAGAGTCGTATCACGATGTACGAGAGAAAGAGGGAAATGATGAAATCGTGGAACAAGGCGGTGATTGGTCTGCTGATCGCCTCGGCAATGGCTCTTGGAACCGGCGTGGTGGCATCTGCCGACGAGGCCAGCTCAAGCACTGCCGATGCACAACTGACCACTCAAGAGGTTCAAAAGTCTCAAAATAATAGCGGGGCTTCTGCGGACAAGCCCGGTGAAGTGAATATCGACGCGAAGCAGCCGGCCGGTTCTCAGCCGGGAACGACTTCCGCGATGTCGCAGGCAAGGCAGAGTGACTCCGCGACGCCGAAGACCGGCACTCAGCACGCCCCGGCGCAAACCTCGGCAAAGACCGGTACGCAGGCCAAGCAGGAGAAGCAAGCTCCAGCTGTGCAAACCAAGCAGACTCCGGCTCCGACGACGCAGGACGACCCGGATCCTTCCATTAAGATTCAAGGGAATTTCGGCGGTAACGCCGACGGCAGTCAAAAAGTGCACTGGTATGTAGAGGAAACAATGCCGAACCAGTATGTGATGCATATCGGTTCGGGTGTGCTTGGTGCTGACTTTAGTGGTTCGCCTTCTGACATGTTGTGGTCTTATTCATCGAACAAGGTAATAAGGGACAATATCGTCCGCATGGTGTTTGATGATGCTCCCAACACGCATTTCGTGCCCGGAAGCCGATTCGACTGTGGTGGATATGATAATCTGGAGAGCATCGACAATGTCGGCGACCTTGATTTCAGCCTCCTGCAAGGGCAGACCGGTACTTTGGATTTGACCTCGTTCTTCGCTAATAATCCCAAGCTCCAGACCGTCGACCTGACCGGTTGGGGCGCTGGTCGTACCGCACCGGGTGCAGGTCTTCCTGGTGTCAAGGCTTCCAGTAAATGGAAGACTCACGTGTCCATCAATATACGCTACTTGTTCAACGACGATACTGTATTGACTACGGTCACCGGACTTGACGATTGGGATACCTCGGCCGTCACCAACACGTCTATGATGTTTCGGACGGATACTGATTCTAATTCGAAGCTGACTTCTGTTGGCGATTTGTCTGGCTGGGATATGAGCAACAATACCGATACCCATGATATGTTTGCATATAATTCCAAACTTACCAGTGTCGGCGATTTGTCGAATTGGAATCTCGGCAAAGACAAATGTGCGGAATGGATGTTCAGTGACACCGGCATCAGCTCTGTTGGCGATGTTTCCGGTTGGGGAATGGGCAACGTCATGAATATGCAGGGAATATTCTACGATATGCCCAATTTGACCGCATTGCCAGGTCTTGAAAACTGGGACGTGAGCCAGAATACGTGGTTTACGAGTATGTTCGACGAAGATTCTTCGCTCACCTCCCTTGACCTGACCGGTTGGCATACCGATGCCGCCACGAGTATGCACTATATGTTCACTGGTGATTATTCATTGACGGAGATCAAGGGCCTTGACGATTTCAATACCAGCAAGGTAACTGATATGACGATGATGTTCTACTCCGGTTCCAATCATTCCGGCTCGTTGAAATCTTTGGACCTGACTGGTTGGGATACCTCGAACGTCACTGACATGAGTTACATGTTCGACGGTCAGCAGCAACTGACCGAAATCAAGGGGCTTTCACACTGGAATGTTTCCAAGGTCGCCGATATGACCTTCATGTTCAATGGCGATTTCGCTTTCACCACGATTGATCTTTCCGGTTGGGATACCCGTGCCGTAACTTCGGGCACAAATGTTTTCCCATATGGTGTGAAATCCCTGAAGCTTGGTCCGCATACCAGGATTCCGGGCTCGTCCTCCTTTGGTTTCCAGCCCGATGCTTCCGGTGCTGTTGAAACCGACGGCTATACCGGTCGTTGGACGAAGAGCGATGGGAGCTGGGTAAGCGATTCTTCTGACGATAACGCATCCTTGGCTGCATTGACCCAGGCTTCTGGATTCGAAGGCGGCACCTATGTCTGGCAGGAATTCGCGGAGCTGAGCTTCGACGGAAATGCGCCTCAAGACTCGACGCTCACCGGTTCTCTCGATACCATTCGTAAGGCTGGGCCTGATGCCTCGAAGATCGAGATCACGGTTCCTGATTCCGCATTCGGTGTTGACGGGTATGCCTTCAAGGGCTGGAATACCGACGCCAACGGCGGGCAGAAGGCCTACAAGAAGGGCGATGTCGTCAAGGGCTTCACCCGTGGCCAGAACATCAAGCTCTATGCCCAGTGGAAGAAGTCTTCCGTTCCGATTACCCCGATTCAAAAGCAGCCGGCACATTACGGCATCCATTACGTGGCCAATGCACCCCAGGGGCTGACGGCAACGGGTTCTATGGCCGATGATGCCTTTGACGTGCAACCTGTCAATCAAGTGGGCAACTGGATTAATCAGGATCGTCAGGTTCTGGCCAGCGGCTACGCGGTCGAAGGCTACACCTTTACCGGCTGGAGCACCGCTCGGGACGGTAGCCGAGGTATCTATCGGGTGGGCAACATTATCAGCGTCAAGCCTGGCAAGACCACGCTCTATGCCCAGTGGACGAAGACTCCTGCTCCTGCTCCTTCGCCCGCACCGACTCCTAGCCCGACACCGGAGCCGCCAGCTCCTAGCCCGGCACCGGCACCAGCTCCCGCACCGGCTCCAGGTCCGCAACCCGGTGACAACAACAACGGTGGCAATAACGGAAACAATGGTAACAACGGCAACAACGGTGGAGCAGTCAGCCCGCAACCCGCTGCGTTGGCTCCGCAGGCTTCTGTGGTCTACCGTTACACTCCCTACCGTGTGACCGTGGGCGTGTCCCCGAATGCAACCGCGCCGGTTCCTACCCAGCCCACCCAGACGCCTGCGCCTAAAGGTCAGCAAGACAGCAAGGTGAAGACGAATGCCCCGAAGAAGGCCCGCCCGAAGTGCATGCCTGACGACGTGGCCCGTAGGCTGAGCAACAAGAAGAAGAACGCTAACAAGGTCGCGTGGCTCGAGGCCGATGAGACGGCTTACGGCACGCCTGTTGAGTGGAGCGATTCGGATTACGAGGGCTTGCCGAGGTGCGCCTTCGCGAATCCTCCCGCCCCGGAGGTGAAGGCTCAGAACCATAACATCTTCAACTGGTGGTGGCTCCTGCTTCTTCTTATCCTTCTTGTAGTTGTGATCGCCGTTTCGGTTCACGCCTATGAGAAGAAAAAGAAGAATGACAAGAAGAACGCACAAGGTTACGGTGCTTCCAACGGAGGTGGCGTCGCGTTCTGATTGCTCGTGCCGTTTCCGGAAACGGGACGGTACTGATGATTGAGGAATTGGTGGACAGCAGTTTTGCTGCTGTCCACCAATTTTTTTGTTTGAGGCCGGTTTCTTCTCGTTTTTCTCGCTGAAGCGGAGTGCCGGTTGTCGGGCCGTCAGGGGCTGTATGCCGGCGGCATGCTCGCGCCTAGGCCGTCCATTGCCTCATTTGCCTTGCAATTCCTTGTTTTCCGGCCTTTTCAGCCTTGGCGAAAATGTAAAACGTCAACAGTAGGACGATTTGACGTCAATCAAAAATAGTTTGACGTACTTGATCGATGATTAGTTTTGTCTCGCTGGCAAAGGGCAAAAAGCCCTGATTTCCGCCGTTTTTAATCAATTCCTAATGATTTGGGACTTCTGTAATTTATTTTTTAGTGATTTTTAAGGTCAGAAAAATATCTGGTGATGGATTTTAACTAATCCTAATTTCTTTGACCCATGATTTTTAACCACTTACCGGTCGATTTTAACCGTTCATATTAGAAAGTCTCTGACGATAATGTGATGCCTGTTACGTTTAACGATGTAATGAAGTTTGAAATGCTGATTTGTGGGTATCGGTTTTAGGCCACGCTTGCGAATCGGAGAAACGTAGAGAAAGAGCAAGGAAGGGAGTAACGATGAAATCGTGGAACAAAGCGGTAATCGGTCTGCTGGTAGCCTCGGCGATGGCGCTGGGAACCGGCGTCGCGGCATCTGCCGACAATCCCACCATCGAGCCGTCCGGGGAGGCGGCTACCCAGGAGGTTCAACAAAACAATGCGGCCACGACGAAAGCCAGTAAGGCGCCCCAGTCGAATGCCGATCTGAAGTCGCAGGATAGTCCCGTGTCTGGTTCGCAGTCCAAGGTGGCCGCCCCCGACGCGAAAAAGGACGCCGCCGCCCCGTCGGCACAGTCTCAGACGCCGCAGCCGCAAGCGCAATCGGATCCGGCCCCGCAGCCGCAAGCCGGCCCGCAGTCCGAAGAGCCAACATCCACTCCGCAGGTCTCTGCACAAGGCGAGGGTGACTGCCAGTTGAGTGGAACACTCAACGGTGCGAGTTGGTGTATCAGGCACTCTTCTGATTTCGACGATCTCAGGATTACGGTGGGTGATTCCGACGTACCGGTATCAAGGGATGATTTTCGTGCCCTTCTCGATAAAACTTCGTCATTGATCGATGTGTTTGTTGAGGGAAAGGGCAAACTGAAGCTTAGCGGCGATCAGACTGGGTTGTTTGCGAATCTGCCGACGTTGCGTCGCATTGACATCTCTGGCTTCGACACCAGTGAAGTGACCAACATGTCGAAGTTTTTCATGAACGATAAGAAGTTGTCTGCAAATACAGGGTATTTCGATTATCGTGACTTTAACACGGGCAAGGTCACCGACATGAGCCACATGTTCGAAGGATGTGAGCAGCTTGAGTATCTGGAAACGTACCATCACAAAATTGGCTCTTGGGACGTCAGCAATGTAACCGATATGAACAGCATGTTCAAAGACTGCCAGAACCTCTATCCCAACGATTATGAGACGCCGTTTGATGGCTGGAACACCAGCAAGGTCACCGATATGAGCCACATGTTCGAAGGGTGCTTCCAAAAGGGCGGTTATCACGGTAGCAATAAAGGGCTTAACTTGATAGGGTTAGATACCTCCCGGGTCAAGGACATGAGTTACATGTTTAAGGATTGCGACAATATGTACATCTTGCGTTTTGGACCGAATTTCGACACCAGCAGCGTAGAAAATATGAGTTATATGTTTTACGGTGCTAGTTACGTCGACTTTGATGATTTGAGCGGTTTCAACACGAAAAATGTCACCGACATGAGCTACATGTTTTGGGGTGATAACTCTGTTAATCTCGCGAGCGCCCCGAATTTTATCACCTCAAAAGTCACCAACATGGACGGCATGTTTAGCTTCTATAATGGCACTACGCTTGATGTCAGCAATTTTGATACGCATAACGTAACTAACATGAGTAGCATGTTCTGGGAAAACAAGAACGTGAAGGTTCTTGATGTCAGCCACTTCAACACCTCCAAAGTCACGAATATGGAAGGCATGTTTCTCGGCTGTGAGCAGGTGAAGACTCTTGATGTCAGCCACTTCGACACCAGACATGTCACTAACATGATGATGATGTTTGAGGATATGTACAATGTCACCAAGCTTGATGTGAGTAATTTTAGGCTCGATTGCATCAGGCCGACGATCAGTGAAATGTATAATTGGTCCGGACTGTATCAGATGTTCTTCGGGACAGGAAAGGTCAAGAGCATTGACTTTTCCGGTTGGGATATGCGGTCGAAAGATGGTTTGGTTGTCGTGCCGCCCTCAGTGCAGCGTATAACCATTGGTCCTGGAACCAGGTTGTTCGATTACGAACCCGGCGACACTTGGGGTGTAAGCTATCCGGTTCTTAAGCCCACTCAAGACGATACCTATACCGGCAAATGGGCGCAAGTGCCTGTTGACGGTACCGATTCCGCATCCGTAGACCCCAGTGTCGGCTACTTCTCTGGAGATTTGGTGGCACGAGCCAAGGGAAATGATTCCGCACGCGCGGGCACCTATGTGTGGCAGCAAAGAAAAACCGTGGCGTTGGAAGGCAATGAGCCTTCGGAGGACTATAAGGTCGCGCTGAACGACGGTGCCGCCGCTTCAACTGACGCCAAAGGAATACCGGCTTTGACCGGCATACCTGCCGTCACCTTCGACCGTGACGGGAAAGTGACCAGCAATAGGCCGGTGAATACTGCGGCCCAGTTCAAGCTTGCGGCTCCCGAGAGTCCGTTCTCCATGACGAAACTCGACGGTTCCGACGGAAGCTACCAGCCGAATGAGGATTATATCTTCAAAGGATGGAATACATCTGCCGATGGTAGTGGGAAGAGCTACCAGCCGGGAGCGTCGGTGGCCCCCATTCCGGAGAAGCTGTATGCACGCTGGAAATTGGGCGATACCGTTTCGTTCACGGTGCGTTATAACCCGAATTCTCCTGCAGGAGCTGCGACTGGTTCCATGCCTGATGATACATACCACGCCGCGCGCGGTACTGAAACCTCCCACGGGTTCACCGTCAAGGCCAACGCATTCGCGGTTAACGGGTGGAAGTTCACCGGCTGGAACACGAAGGCCAACGGCACAGGCACGGCCTACAAGGCAGGTGACAGCCTGACGGTTCCATACAACACCGCGGTGAAACTCTATGCTCAGTGGCGCAAGATCAACTCGGCCGATTACTGCGTCTGGTATTACGGCAATGACGGTGACGCAAAGGCCATCGGCTTCCCGAACCAGACCTCGGGCTGTATCGTTCCGCCTCGTGGTCCCAACCTTGAGCCGTTGCACGGCGATGCCTTCACCGGTAACGACGCGAACGACGAGGACCTCAACAACTACCCCTACAAGGTGAGGGTCGCTGACGCGAACAAGTATTGGTTTACCATGAAGGACGGCTGGAAGGTCGTCGGCTTCACCGACGATAACGGCACCTTCTACAAGGAAGGCGACAGCGTCAAGATCAAGCCGAAGAAGAACGCCGAATGCCATATGGTTGGCTGGCGGCCGGTCTGCACGTCGGCAGCACCCAGCGGCAAGCTGTATGCACAGTGGGGCAAGGACGTGGATTACCGGCTGAACTACGACGCCAATGCGCCCGCCGGCCATACCGCCGGCGGTACTGGAACCGCGAACGAAACCGTGACCCGCTCCGTGCGTAAGAGTGACGATCTCGAGCACTACACCAGCGCAGCTGCGGCCAACGGCTGGACGGTCGAGGGCTGGATGTTCACCGGTTGGAACACTGCGGCTGACGGCACCGGGACGACGTATGTGCCCGGCAACCAGGTGCCTTTGCTCAAGAGCAAACCGACCACGCTCTACGCACAGTGGAAGGCCACTTCGGTGCCGATCACGCCGGTGACACCCACGCAGGCGAGCTATGAGGTCCGCTACAATGCGAACGCGCCGCAGGGCACCTTGCCGTCCGGCCGTATGGATGTCGAGCGCTATACGCTGAAGCTTGGCGAGAACGGGGTCACGGATGTGACGAAGTACCCGAACTATCAGGTCAAGGCCAGCGGCTACGCGGTTGCCGGTTACGAATTCAAGGGTTGGAACACCAAGAGCGACGGCACGGGCAAGTCCTATGCGTCCGGCGACAAGCTTGATATGGTGCCTGGTGTCATTCAGTTCTATGCAAAGTGGGAGAAGGTAACTCCTAAGCCGAATCCGACGCCGAATCCGACTCCAGGCCAACCGACTGTTCCTGGCGGCAACAACGGTAATAACGGTGGGAACCCCGGTAACAATGGCGGCGGTAGCTCCGGTAACAATGGCGGTAACGGCAACGGTGGCAACAACGGTGGTGGCGTGGCCAGTTCGCAGCCTGCCGTGTTGGCTCCGCAGGCTTCCGTGGTCTACCGTGCCGTGCCGTACCGCGTGACCATCGGTGTGTCCCCGAATGTCACGGCCCCGGTGCCGACGCCGGCTCCCAACAGCCAGCAGGATACGACGCTCGGGACGCCGAAGAAGAAGGCCCGTCCGAAGTGCATGCCCGATGACGTGGCCCGCAGGCTGGACACGAAGAGGAGGAACGCGAACAAGGTGGCGTGGCTTGAGGCCGACGAGACGGCTTACGGTACGCCTGCTGCGTGGAGCGATTCGGATTACATCGGTCTGCCGAAGTGCTCCTTCGCCCAGCCCACTACCAGGCCCGTGCAGTCGACCAAGCACAACGGCTTCAACTGGTGGTGGCTCATCCTTCTGCTGCTCCTTCTGGTCGTGATTGTCTCCTCGACGTACATTTACGAGAGGGGCAAGCTGAATGACAATAAGAACGCGCAGCATTATAACGGCGCGACCGGCGACGGGATCGCTGTCTGATTCGTCCTCTTCCCGGTAACGGGAAAGGCCCTGATGATTGAAAGAAGTGGCGGTTGGCATCACATTTGCCAGCCGCCACTTCCTATATTCTTCTATGTGTTGTGCATGGTCGGTAGAACGGCCATGCGTTTTTAGTTTTATTGCCGAGATCGATGCTTTTATACAGGATTCACGTGATAAGCGATTTATTCTAGACAAATCAAGAAACGCCGTCTAAAGCATTTCTTTCGATTGTGTTACAATCTGCTACAAGGGGAAATCTATATGGGGGTGATTTATGGGTACCGGCATATTCCAAGCCGGTACCTGTAAATCTAGTTTGCCCTGAATCCATATAGAAAGGGGGAATAGTGAAATCTTGGAACAAAGCGGCAATTGGGCTGCTCGTAGCTTCCGCAATGGCACTCGGAACCGGTGTTGTGGCCTCTGCCGATAGTGCCAACACTTCTACAGGTTCGTCATCCAGCACTTCGCAAGCGTCTCAAACGCAACCATCTCAAAGCAGTGATAAAGCGTCGGGGGATACAAGAAACAGCGCCAAACCGAATGCCGAGCTGAAACAACCTGAAAGCCCTGTGGCGTCGGCCTCGTCGCAGCCGGCGGGCGGAAAAGTCTCGACGCCGCAGCAAACGGAGTCCGAAACCAAGCAGGCGCAAGAGGCTTCCGGGGCGCAAGCCCAGCAAAAGTCCGGGGCTTCTTCGTTGACGCGCTCGCAGCAGCAGCCGCAGGCGCAGGATAGTTCCGACCCGTCAATCAAGTTCCAGGTCGATTGGGGTGGCAATGAAGATGGCAGCGAAAAGGTGCACTGGTATGTGCAGGAAACCGCCCCTCATGAGGATGTCGTGCATATCGGTCCGGGTGTGATGGGTTCCTATTATGATTCGCCGGCTCAGGCTCTTTTCACCGATCCGGTTGGATCGACATTGAGAAACGATATCGTTCGCATCGTTTTTGATGACGCTCCCGACACACATGTGGTGGCAACATCCGATTTCGACTTGAAAAATTACCCGAATCTCAAAAGCATCGACAATGTCGGCAATATCGATTTCAGCCGTTTTGACGGAACCGATGAGTTCTATATGGCCGAATGCTTCGGTTTCAATCCTCAAATGAAGACCTTGGACCTGACCGGATGGGGTGCCGATCGCACCGCCCCGGGTGCAGGTCTGCCCGGTTCCAAGCCCTCCAGCAAGTGGAAGACGGGTATGACCTTCAATATGCAGGACATGTTTGATGTGGATCCCGGCTTGACCACCATCACGGGGCTCGATCATTGGGATACGTCGGCTGTAACGGATATGGCCGGCATGTTCCGGACCGACGTTTACGGGCATTCTCAACTGCGTTCTATCGGTGATTTGTCGGGTTGGGATATGAGCAATGTGGTCTACACCTCAGATATGTTTGACGAAAATCTCAACCTCACCGATGTCGGCGACCTTTCCGGTTGGAATCTGAAAAGCGCCAAAATTGCGGAATGGATGTTTTCCAATACGTCCATCAGTACGCTCGGCGATGTCTCCAACTGGGGTATGGGCAACGTCACCGATATGCAGGGCATATTCGCGGGAATGAAAAACCTGACCGCATTGCCGGGTATCAAGAACTGGGACGTAAGAAAGAATACATGGTTCATTTGCATGTTCCAGGGTGATCATGCGCTGACGTCGCTCGACCTTACCGGTTGGCACACCGATTCGGCCACGAATATGTACTGCATGTTCAATGCGGATACCTCACTGACGCAGATCAAAGGGCTCGGGGATTTGAATGTCTCCGGGGTTACCGATATGTCGTATGTTTTTTATCACGACGCAAATCTGACGTCCCTTGATCTCTCCGGTTGGGACACGCGCCATGTTACTGACGGGTCGAAAGCGTTCACGCCTCATCTCGATGAGATCAAGTTGGGCCCGAATACCCGTTTGGATTCCTCCTTCTTTGACTATTCGAAGCCCCTTTTCGGCGGTGCGATGGAAAGCTCCGGCTATACCGGCCGCTGGACGAAGAGCGACAACAGCTGGACCAGTGATGCCAGTGATGACAACGGTTCCCTGTCGGCTTTGACCCAGGATTCCGGATTCGCCGGCGGCACCTACGTCTGGCAGGAATTCGCCGAGGTGAGCTTCAGGAAGAACGCTCCCAAAGGCGTGAAGGTCAGTGGGTCGCCTGTGACGATTCGCAAGGTCGGGGCCAAGGCCGAGGATATCAAAATCAAGGTTCCTCGTCTGATGTTCCACGCCAAGAATTTGAAGTTCCTCGGTTGGAATTCCGGCAAGCAGGGCGGTCAGATGTCGTTCAAGAGGGGTGATATCGTCACCAACTTCAACCGCGGCGAGAATATCCGTCTCTGGGCGCAGTGGCAGAGCAAGGGCGTGCCTTCCACACCGCTTGTTCCGGCGGCTTTGGAATACAGGATTCATTACGAAGCCAATGCGCCACAAGGCTTGACGGCTACCGGGAGTGTGCCCGATGACGTGTTCACCGTCGATCCCGCTTCAGGGGTCGATCTGCTTCATTATCGGCACCAGGTCACCAAGAAGGAGTTCAAGGTCGAAGGCTATAAGCTCCTGACTTGGACGACTCGGGAGGATATGCATGGTGGCTTCTATGACGGCGGCAGTGAGATCAGGGTGGCGCCCGGCACGACCACGTTGTATGCGGTGTGGGCCAAAGATACTACTGTGATTTCCGCTCCGACGACATCTGCTAAGCCGGTGACTCCTGTTGCGCCGACGGCTCCGACGAAGCCCGAAAAGCCTACGAAGCCGACGAATCCTACTACGCCGATACGTCCTACGCTTCCGGAAACGCCTACGAATCCTTCAACTCCAAAGGTTCCCACGGTGCCAACGCAAAATCAGGCCTCGCAGAATGTTGCCAATAATAGTAGGAATACTGTCACGCGTTCAGCACTCGCGCCGCTCACCGTGTTGCCTGTTGCCGCTCCGGCGTTTGCGCCAGCGCAGCGTGTGGCTGGTAATGCCGTGGCTCCGGCTCCTGTTGCCGGTTCCGACGGTGTGGCGTCTCTTCCGCAGCAGCAGCGTCCGCGCCCCAAGTGCATTCCTGAGGGGGTCTACCAGAAGATGAAGTTCGGCAAGCGCGGCAACGAGCCCGTTTACTGGATCGAACCCGATGGCAGCGCCTATGTGCAGAACTCTGCTTGGAGCCTTTCCGACTACAACGGTCTGCCTCAGTGCTCGATCGAGGCTTCTGCGCCCACGTCAGGAGGGCATATGAGCTTCAATTTCTGGTGGCTGCTGGTGTTCCTGGTTCCTCTGTTCTTGCTGTTGCTTGCATATAGGAACAACAACTACATCCTCGCGCGTCACCGCAACTTGGATTCTGTCAATATCTAGTAGGCTGTGGTTCGATTTCACCTTGCGATTCTGATTGATTGCATGGCGGTTTCGGGCTTATCCAAGCTATATCAAGAGGTTCTGCCGGAAACATCCGTCCGGCGGGGCCTCTTTGGTTTTCTTTTATCGCTAGTTTCGCGTTGCTTTCGGTGGTGCTAATCGACGTCAGCTCATTGCTGCAGGAATTTGCTTGATGATATGTGGTGATTGGCTGGGGTCGCCTTCGAATTCATGTCGGGCAGGTAGCATGAAACTGTGATAGACGTGAAAGTTGACGGGGGCGCGAGGCCGTACGGATCGCTAGTGCTCGGGGTGGGGCACGACGTGGTGGACGTTGCGGCGTTCGGCGATCAGCTGCGTGAACCCGGCTCGCGTTTCAGGGCGTTGTTTTCTGTGCGCGAATTGAGGCAGGCCGCGGCGCGTGCCAGGGTCAAGCATGACGATGAGGCTGCACATCTGGCCGTTCGCTGGGCTGGTAAAGAGGCTGTGCTCAAGGCGTGGTGCGAGGCGCTGGGGGAGCGGCCGTATCCGTATACCCTTGACGATTTTCCTTGGGCTCAAGTCGAGATTGTCGATGATCAATCGCGCTCGCGGCCACGTGTCATGTTGGCACCGGATTGTGAAGCTATGCTACTGAAATCGCTGGGTGCACAGCGGACGGAAACGACGGACACGGATAAGACCCCGTCGGGTGTGGCGGTGTCGGAAGAGTCGGCATCGGATGAGGATTTGCTTGCGTTTGGTGAGCAGCTGCTGGGTGCGGATCCGCCGAAATTGCGTTGGCATGTCTCATTGAGCCACGATGGGCCGGTCGCTTCTGCCGTTGTGTTGTTGGTGAGTGATTTCGAACGATAGTATGTATCAGGCTCAGAGCGAAACCATAACCCGTCACTATCGTGAATCGCCTGATTTTCTTGGGTTTCGGCAATCTTTAAAAGTTATTTTTGGTGACAGGTCATCGACCGAAATGACACGATGCCGCAACTTTGGCGGGAAAGAATCCCTGCAGAGCTGTGACATTGCCCATTAATGTTCATTTTCCTTAGATTTGCATGTTATCAAGGGCGATAGTTTATGTTAATATATAGCTACCTACCGGTCGGTAACTAAGCGGTTATCCTGGACTTCAGAGATGGCCGGGCCGGCAATAACTGAACGGAATATAGGTGTAGCGCAAGACTCAGGGATGAGACCTGCGAGAAATACAGAAAGGTTGCACAATGACCAATCAGACAACACCGGTAACGAGTGCCAAGGATCTCAGTGTTGAAGAGCAGGCGGCGCTGACCAGCGGCACCAACCCGTGGAGCATCGGCTCGGTGCCCGAAAAGGGACTGCCGAACTATACGATCACCGATGGCCCTCACGGACTGCGTAAGGCGCAGAACCTCGAAGGCATGGACGTGGAAAAGGCCGTTCCTGCCACCTGCTTCCCTCCAGCCGCGGGTATGTCATCAAGCTGGAACCCGGAACTGGTGAAGGAGACCGGCGAGGCCATGGGTGAGGAATGCATCCAGGAGCAGGTCGCCGTCATCTTGGGCCCCGGCATCAACATCAAGCGCAACCCGCTGGGCGGTCGTTGCTTCGAGTTCTGGAGCGAGGACCCGTATCTGGCCGGCCACGAGGCCGTCGGCGAGGTCGAAGGCATTCAGTCCAAGGGCATCGGCACCTCGCTGAAGCATTTCGCCGCCAACAACCAAGAGACCGATCGTATGCGCGTAAGCGCTGACATGACGCAGCGTACCCTGCGTGAGATCTATCTGCCCGCCTTTGAGCACATTGTCAAAACCGCCCAGCCTTGGACGATTATGTGCTCCTACAACAAGATCAATGATGTCTATTCTTCACAGAACAAGTGGCTCTTGACCGACGTGCTGCGCGACGAGTGGGGCTTCAAGGGCATCGTCATGTCCGACTGGGGCGCCGTGCACGACCGTGCCGCTGCACTGAACGCCGGCCTAAACCTTGAAATGCCGCCGACCAATACCGACAACAAGGTGGTCTATGCGGTGCGCGACGGCGAGCTCAAGCCCGAACAGCTCGAGAAGATGGCACAGGGCATGATCGATCTGGTCAACAAGACCCGCCCGGCCATGGAGAAGGGGCAGGCCGGCTATCGTTACGACGTCGATGCGCATGATGATGTCGCCCGCCGCGCCGCTCGCGAGGCCATGGTGCTGCTGAAGAACGAAGACGGACTGCTGCCTGTCAAGCCCGGCACCAAGCTGGCCGTCATCGGCGAATTCGCCCGCACCCCACGTTATCAGGGCGCCGGCTCCTCGCTGATCAACGCGAACAAGCTCACCAGCTTCCTCGACGCGTTGAAGGATCGTGGCATCGATGCCGACTTCGCGCCTGGCTTCACACTCGAAGATGACCCACAGGATCCGGCTCTGACTTCGCAGGCCGTTGCTGCCGCCAAAGGCGCCGACACCGTGCTGCTCTTCCTCGGCCTGCCCGCCTCCTACGAATCCGAAGGCTTCGACCGCACCTCGCTCGATATTCCTACCAAGCAGGCCGAGCTCTTAAAGGAAGTCGCTGCCGCCAACAAGAACGTTGTGGTCATCCTCTCCAATGGCTCCTCGGTCTCCATGCCGTGGGCCGGCGATGCCAAGTCCATTCTTGAAGCCTGGCTGCTTGGTCAGGCCGGCGGCGCTGCGACCGCCGATGTGGTCTTCGGCGATGTGAGCCCGTCCGGCAAGCTTGCGCAGACCATCATCAATGACCTGGACGACGACCCGACCATGATGAACTGGCCAGGCGAGGAAGGCCACGTCGATTACGGCGAAGGCGTCTTCGTCGGCTATCGCTACTACGACACCTTCCACAAGCCGGTCGTGTATCCGTTCGGATATGGCCTTTCGTATACCACCTTCGAGGTTTCGAACGCCAAGGCTGAGAAGACCGGCCCGCAGTCCGCTCGTGTCACTGCGACCGTGAAGAACACCGGGTCGGTGGCTGGTGCGGAAGTCGTGCAGTTCTATGTCGCCCCGCCGAAGGAGTCTGTTGAGCGTCCTGTCCACGAGCTCAAGGGCTTCAAGAAAGTCTATCTCGAGCCCGGTGAATCCGCCGAGGTCTCAATGGACTTCGATTCCCGTGCTTTCGCTTATTGGTCCGAGCGTTTCGAAGGCTGGAAGGTCGAGGAAGGCGAATACAAGATTGAGGTCGCCACTTCGTCCCGCGACATTGCCGACACCGTTTCCGTCGATGTCGATGACGACGGCAAGACGGCCAAGCTCACCAAGTGGTCCACTTTCGAGGAATGGAAGAATGACCCGATCGGTGGACCGATTGTCGACAAGGCCGTGGCTAAGCTTGATAAGCAGTTCGGCCACAACATCATCCCCGACAGTTCGCTGAGCGTGATGTTCCTCAATAGCTGCACCGTCGGTGGCATGGCGATGATGCTCGGCGCCGATGTGGCAGAGGCGCTCTCCAAGGAGTTGTTGACTCAGTATGCCGAAGTCTCGAAGTGACTTCTCGTTTCTGAAAATATATGAATGAATCTGACGTGCCGCCTCCTATCTCTCAGAGGTGGCACGCCTTTTCTTAAAGCCAACACCCTTTATTTCGCATGTTAATGCTGAAGTGGGCGTAAACGGCACGCCTCATTCCGTCCCTCGTGTATACTTAACCTTTGTCGTCGCAACGCTAGACGGCACGCGGATGTAGCTCAATGGTAGAGCCTCAGTCTTCCAAACTGATTACGCGGGTTCGATTCCCGTCATCCGCTCCCATTGCGGGGGTGGGTGTTCGAGCTTGCCATATATAAGGTATCGCTTCACTCTCGATTTTGGTGTCACGAAAGGCTGTATTTGACGTTTCGTAACGCCGGAAAGCCTTGATGGGGCAATGCGAAAAGATTCGTAAGATCAATGAGGCATGGCCATGACGAATGATTCGACAGATAAAGACCACGAGTCCTCAAAAAATTCTTTGCAGAAAGCTGGACTTCTCGAAAAGCCGGAAGAATCCGAAAAGCCGGAAGACAACGAAGCCGTCGAAATCGTCGAAGGCAAAGTCGAGAAGGTCAGCGTTTCCAAGCATCCCGAAGCTTCCATCCCGCAGACCGACCTTTCGCTGGCCGACATCCAGCGCAGGCAATTCCGGCCGGTGCGTTGGGTGGTGTATGTGGTCATCCTTCTGGCCGCCATCATTGTGCCGTATTGGCTCGGGCGTGTGCTTGCCGTGCAGCATACCAAGCAGATCATCAAGCTGTTGAGCCCGTTCGCCCCACAGGGTGTGGCGCTGGTTTCGTGGGCGGTCACCGTGTTCGCGTTGGCCACATTCGCGCTCTCCTTCGTGGAGGAGCATGCTTGGCTCTGGCGTAACCTTTTCCTGCTTTTGCTGGCTTTCGAGCAGCTGATTGCCGGCGTTTCGCTCCTGAAATTCAAGTTCTGGTTCTCCACGTACGTGATGTACGGCTCCTCGTCGGTGCTGCCGAACGCGGCAAACCTGGGCATCATCGCGGCGTTGATTGCGGCCGGAGTTTATGTGATTCTCTTCGTGGGTCTCTTGATCGGCATCAAGAAAGATTCTCCACTGAACGTCCTGACGCGCAGCTGGGCCTCGTTCCTCATGTACTTCGTCATCGAAGGCATCGCCATCCTGATTGTCCTCTTCAGTGGCCTGATCACCGCCGTGTGACGTTGCCGGCAATTCATCCGTACCTCTTTCTATACTTGAAACTTGGCGTGTATTCGCCCGCGGATAGAGAGCGCTTCGGCATCATGCCGATGGCACCGCGCAGCAACTATAAGGAGGATGCCGTGGCACTTACGGCTGAAGAAAAGCATGAGATCGTAACCAAGTATGCGACGCACGAAGGCGACACGGGATCTCCCGAGGTTCAGGTTGCGCTGCTGAGCAAGCGTATCTCCGATCTGACCGAGCACCTGAAGACTCACCAGCACGATAACCACTCTCGTCGTGGCCTGCTGCTGATGGTCGGCGATCGTCGTCGTCTTCTCAACTACTTGAAGAAGGTCGACATCAACCGTTACCGCTCTTTGGTCGAGCGTCTTGGTCTTCGTCGATAGCTGTTTTATGCCCGGGCTTCGTGCTCGGGCTTTTTCAGAGGTTTGATTGGACAGGGTGGGGCAATCCGCCCAACAATTTTCGCGTGTGAAGAAAAACCGACGGCCCTAAGGTGAGGGTCGATAATTGAAATATCTGGATATGTATTCCGGCGAGATCGCCGCCAATGCTGCTTCAGACTGAGAAGTGAAAGTCAACGTGCCGTCCACCAGCGTTGGTGAGGCCAGGTAAGCCTTACAAAAATACACAAGGTCGGACGTTGACAAAGCATTTTGCAGTATGTTGGAAATAGGAAATTAAACAAAGGAGGAACCCTTGGAGGGTCCCGAAATTAAGGCCGTAGAGGCCGTTATTGACAATGGTTCATTTGGTAAACGTACGTTGCGATTCGAGACGGGTCGTCTCGCGCAGCAGGCCGACGGCGCTGTAGCCGCCTATCTTGATGACGATTCGATGGTCCTTTCGACCACGACCGCCGGCTCAAGCCCGAAGGAAAATTACGATTTCTTCCCGCTCACCGTCGATGTGGAAGAGAAGATGTACGCCGCGGGCAAGATCCCGGGCTCGTTCTTCCGTCGTGAAGGCCGTCCTTCGAACGACGCCATCCTCGCCTGCCGCATCATCGACCGTCCGCTGCGTCCGCTCTTCCCGCACACGCTGCGCAACGAGGTTCAGGTCGTCGAGACCGTATTGGCCTGCAACCCGGACGATGCCTACGACATGATCGCTTTGAACGCTGCTTCCGCATCCACCATGATCTCCGGCCTGCCCTTCGAAGGCCCGGTCTCCGGTGTGCGTCTGGCGTTGGTCGACGGCCAGTGGGTCGCCTTCCCGCGTTGGAGCGAGCGTGACCGCGCGGTCTTCGAGATCGTCGTGGCCGGCCGCGTCATCGAAAACGGTGACGTTGCCATCGCCATGATCGAGGCCGGCGCCGGCAAGAACGCCTGGAACCTCATCTACGACGAGGGCCAGCAGAAGCCGGACGAGGAAGTCGTCGCCGGAGGGCTGGAGGCCGCCAAGCCGTTCATCAAGGTCATCTGCGAGGCTCAGAACGAGCTCAAGGAGAAGGCCGGCAAGACCAACGACAAAGAATTCCAGCTCTTCCCGGAATATACGGACGAGCTCTACAAGCGCATCGACGAGATTGCTCACGACGACCTCAACGACGCCCTTTCCATCGCCGCCAAGCTTCCGCGCCAGGAGCGCATCCACGAGATCAAGGAAGACGTCCGCGCCAAGCTCGCCGACGAATTCACCGATATGGATGACGCCGAGAAGGAAAAGGAACTTGGCAATGCCTTCAAGGAACTGCAGCGCCAGATCGTGCGCCGCCGCGTCCTCACGGAGGACTTCCGCATCGACGGCCGTGGCCTGCGCGATATCCGTACGCTTTCCGCCGAGGTCGGCATCGTGCCGCGCGTCCATGGTTCCGCACTCTTCCAGCGCGGCGAGACCCAGATTCTGGGCGTCACCACCTTGAACATGTTGAAGATGGAACAGACGCTCGATTCCATCTCCGGGCCGCAAACCAAGCGCTACATGCACAACTACGAGATGCCGCCGTATTCCACCGGTGAGACCGGTCGCGTGGGCTCTCCGAAGCGCCGCGAGGTCGGCCACGGTGCGCTCGCCGAGAAGGCGCTCGTGCCGGTGCTCCCCAGCAAGGAAGACTTCCCGTACGCCATCCGTCAGGTCTCCGAGGCCATCGGCTCCAACGGCTCCACTTCCATGGGCTCCGTCTGCGCTTCCACGCTTTCGCTGCTCGACGCGGGTGTTCCGCTGAAGGCTCCTGTCGCGGGCATCGCGATGGGCCTGATCTCCGGGGACGTCGACGGCAAGCACATCTACAAGACCCTGACCGACATCCTTGGTGCCGAAGACGCGTTCGGCGATATGGACTTCAAGGTCGCCGGCACTTCCGAATTCATCACCGCGCTCCAGCTCGACACCAAGCTCGACGGCATCCCCGCCGATGTTCTGGCAGCCGCGTTGCAGCAGGCGAAGGAAGCCCGCACCACCATCCTCGAGGTCATCAACGAGTGCATCGACGCTCCGGCCGAGATGAGCCCGTATGCCCCGCGCATCATCACCACCTCTGTTCCTGTCGACAAGATCGGCGAGATCATCGGGCCCAAGGGCAAGATGATCAATCAGATCCAGGAAGAGACCGGCGCTGATGTCAGCGTTGAGGACGACGGCACCATCTACATCGCTTCCGAAGGCGGCGACGGCGCGGAGAAGGCCAAGGCCACCATCGACGCCATCGCGCACCCGCATGTTCCCGCCGTCGGTGAGAACTTCAACGGGAAGGTCGTCAAGACCACGAGCTTTGGTGCATTCGTGAACCTCACGCCCGGTACTGACGGCTTGCTGCACATCTCGCAGATCCGCAACCTGACCAACGGCGAGCGCATCGACGCCGTCGAAGACGTGCTGAAGGAAGGCGACACCGTCGAGGTGACCGTCCAAGGCGTTGACGACCGCGGCAAGATCTCGCTGGCCATCCCCGGCTTCGAGGATCAGGAATCCGGCCCGCGCGGCGGTGGCCGTGGCGGACGTCGCGACCATGACGATCGTGGTGGCCGTGGCTATCGTGGCCACGGACGCGACCGTGAGGATCGTGATGACCGTCGTCGCCGTGATGACCGTGACGATCGTGATGACCGCCGTTCCAGCCGTGGGCGTGACGACCGTTCCGAGCGTGAGGATGTTGAATTTGAGGATCGTCCGCGTCGCCGTCGCGAAGACCGTGACGATCGTGATGACCGTCGCCGTTCTGACCGTGATGACCGCCGTGGTCATGACCGCGAGGATCGCGCCGAGCGTGATGACAACGATGATTTTGAGGATCGTCCGCGTCGTCGCCGTGAGGACCGCGACGATTACCGCCGCTCCGACCGTCATGAGGGACGCCGTGGTGGCGGCTACCGTGGTGGCCGTCGCAACGACCGCAACCCTCGCTACGCGACCGACGATCACTATGACGAATATCGTGAGGACCGCGAAGAGCGCAGCGAGCGCCCGCGTCGCCGTGTCCGCCGCGACTTCGATCCGTTCGATGACTGATTGAATGGGTGATTGGTCGTTTCCATCGGCTGATCGTTAGATAATCGATAACTGGTCTGCAACCTGCTTGATTTGGGTTGCGGACCAGTTTCTTTATTCAGTCACGTTTATTGTTTTTTAAAATAATTTTTATTTCTTTTGATAGTTTCTTGTTGTCTTGTAGCTATTCTCAATGATTTATGCTGATTTAATGCGTTTTTTGTGGATGAATGTGCATGGCTTGACGAGCCAACCCGCGACACGCCTCAAATGTGGATAACCCCTATCATTCGACCACAGTACCCGTTTCAGCTTGCGTTCCTGCACTACAAGTGGATTGAATGGGTATATGGAAAATGTACTCACGATTTCAAGGTCGAGCCGCTCAGATACCCCGTTCGCCCGGCACAAAAGGATACTGCTGCCCGCCGAGGCGAAAGGCAGGCCAGTCAGGAGGTTGCGGCCGCAGAAGCCGCCTTCCAGGATTTCTGTGGCTACGGAGATTTCTGCGATACCACCGCCGGCGAGGCTGCCGATGCGGTTGCCGACGTGCGTGAAACCACAGCCTCACCGGCCGCAAAGCCCGTCGCTTGTGCTCGAATTGCCGCGTTCGCCCCAAGTTCTAAATGCGCCCGACCTGCCTTTCAGCGCGCCGGCGGTGCAATTGCAAGGCCGCGATTCGTTGTGGGCTCCCGGCAGTGCGCAGTCGGGCGACCCAATGTCGCTTTCGGCTTTCAACGCCCCGATGCCGTGTCCTGCCATGACGCAGGAACTTGTGGTTCGCCGGCCTCAGAGCACCGCGATGGCCGCATTGACGCTTACCGATCCGCCGATGCCCCAAGTACACGTGGCGCGGGAGGCTTACGAGATCTCGGAGAAACGCAAGAGAAAGGCCGGTCTCGCACAGCTTGAGGAGTCGCCGAGCGTTAAGGGCATGACCGCGCAAACATTTGCCAAGCACACAGCCGTTTTCCTCTCGGCCAGCGGGGGAGTGGGGTTGAGCGCGCTCTGCTCGCTTACCGCATTGCAGCTCGCTGATCAAGGCAGGCGCATGGCGTTGGTGGATGCCGATTTCGGTGGCGGCGGGCTTGACATCCTGCTCGGTCTCGAAAACGACAAAGGCTTGCGGTTCGGCACATTGAACGCGCCTTTGGGCAAGATCGACGGTGACGTCCTGTGCAAGCGACTTCCGCATTGGGAAGGCGTGCCCGTCCTCGCCTTTGACTCGTGGAACAGCGAAATCCCGGAATGGTGGGAGGTCAAGGCCGTGATGGCGGCCTTGGAACGCAGCGCGAGTGTGGATATGGTTTTGGTCGATGGCGCTCGCGGCCAGGTCATCGACATGGTCCCTGATCTTCGCGCGGCACCGGTCGTCATCATCTCCGAACTTTCGGTGCTCGGCTTGGCCCGCGCCAAAGCTCTGCTGAATGCCCTCGCGTCAGGCCGTATCGGCTCGTCAGGTCAACGAAACGCCGGTCTTTCAAGCAATATTGGCGATGGCTCCCTTGAATCGTTAGCCCATCGTTCCTTCCAATCTCAGGGCGACGGTTTTGTACAAGACAGCGAGGCCGGATATTCTGACTCGGAAAACCGCGAAACCCCACAACTTGCAGCGATTGTCGGCATCGAGCCGAGAGGTACATCGCGGCGGCGCGGAGTCGTGAGCGTCAATGAGGCCAGCGAGTATCTGGACCACCGGGTTCTCGGGCCCGTATGCCCCAACAGCGCGAGAACCAGCGATGCGCTGGAAGGACTCGGGCTCAAGCTCGCGAAAGCCGATCGGGCGGTGATAGTTGAGCTGGCTCATGCCGTCAGTGACGCGGTTGAAGGAGGTGAGCGACATTGATGTTCGGGCCCCTTGAGGATCTGGCGCATGAACCGGCGTTGACCGATATCGCCGTGACCTGCGAGGGCCGGGTATGGGTCGACCGGGGTGGCGGAATGCGCGAATACCATCCTTCGGTGCCGTTCCGTTCGCCGCAGGTCGTGCGTGAATATGCCACCCAGCTCTGCGCTCAGCTTGGCAAGCGGCTGGACGACGCCTGCCCGATCGCCGATGCTTCGAGCGTCGAAGGCATCCGCATCCATGCAGTCATCGCCCCGATCGTGCCCACCGGTGCGAGCATCTCCATACGTTTTCCGAGCCGTACGGTTCCAAGGCTGAGCGGGCTCGGCGCGGGAGGCATGTTTCCGCCTTCCTGGTTTCCCCTGCTTTGCGGATTGGTGAGCAGGCGTGCGACGATTCTCATCACCGGTGGTACGGGAGCCGGCAAAACCACGCTGCTGAAGGCCTTGCTTGCCCAAGCCGACCCCGCCGAACGCGTCGTCAGCGTCGAGGAAGTCCGGGAGCTGGGCACGCTCGGTCGCGGCAATCACGTTTCGCTGGTCGTCCGTGAGGCCAACGTGGAAGGTGCGGGCGCGATAGGGTTGCCGGAATTGGTGAAAGCGACGTTGCGGATGCGCCCCGACCGCATCATTCTGGGTGAGTGCCGCGGCGAGGAGATTGCCGACTTGCTGCGTGCCTTCAACTCCGGGCATCACGGCGGCATGGTCACCCTGCACGCCGACAGCGTCGACCGCGTGCCTTCCCGTCTGGTGTCGCTGGGATTGTTGGCCGGTCTCAACCAACCGGCGTTGACGATGCTTGCCGCCGGTGCTTTCGACGTGGTTCTGCATATCGAGCGGAGCAATGGCAAGCGGCGAATCGCGCAGATCGGCCGGCTTTCCAAGGATATCGAGCATTTCGTCGGTGAGCCGATAGCGACTTGGAGCGGCTCGGGAATGCCGGTGCCGGGCCCCGGATGGGACGGTTTCGTCAGCCGTTGGTCGGAGTGATTTCATGGATTGCTATGCGTTGATGGCTGGTCTTTTGCTGATGGCCGCGGTGCTTTGCTTCGGCTGGCCAAGCGAAACCGATAAACACGGAACGCTCGATTCGGCTGCCGTTCTCGCTTCCACTTCCGCTGCGAGTTCGAAGCGTAAGGCGGGCATTCTTTCATGCATCGATGCGCTGAGGGCGTCCGTAAAAGCGGGTGGTTCGCTTGAAGAGGCCTTCGCCGAGCAGGCGCAGGGCGAACCGCTGTGTCAGACCGCCACCATGCCTGATCTCGCGCAATTGGAAGATATCATGCACGCGCAGTTGAGCCCGAAGGAGACACCGGCCCAGGCCGACCAAGCGGCGATTGAGCTGGATCTGGCCTGCAGGCTGAGCAAAAATCTCGGGTGCGAGGCCTCGCACTGCTTGGACGCCGTGGCTTCGTCCTATAAGCGCAATCGCATGATGAAAACCTTGAAAGACAATGCCTTCACCGTACCGAAATCAACCGTGAAGCTGCTCTCTCTGTTGCCGTTGGCCACACTCGTTTTGGCGCAGTTGATGGGCGCTTCACCGATCGCGTTCCTTTTCGGCAATAGCGTCGGCCGGGTTTGTTTGCTGCTGGGCGCGGGTACGTACGCATTGGGGATGATGTGGATGAAGGCGCTGATGGACGGTGTCGAGGCGGCTGAAGGCAAGGTCGGCGACGAGAAGAAGTCTTGAGCAAAGGGGCTGCATTTTCCGGGTCAGCGGAAGTTTTGGACTGGCATTGCGGCAGGAAGGTGCGGAGAAAATTGCATGGGGAGATCCTTCGTAAAACCGTATTGGGAAGTGCTGTGTAAACGGTGATGGGAATGTTGTGTAAACCGCAACGGGAAGTGCTGCGTCAAACCGTGATGGGAAGTGTCTGTGGAACATGCGGTTTGAAATGTATTGCAATGACAAAGGTGGGTGGGGAATGAACGCACTGATTTCAGGCTGTTTAGTGGCTGTGGCATGGGTTTTGTGGCGCTCGCCCGCGCAAGCGCTTTCGGGGCAACTGCGTGCGTTGGCTACGAGTTGTGCTGCGAAGCCGTCGCTCGGAGTCATTCTGGAGATGATGGCGGTGGCGATGCGTGAAGGCTCCTCGATTCCGCACGCGCTTGAGGTCATCGGCTTGATTGTCGGCGGAACGCTCGGTGACGGGCTTTGCCGGGCTTCGCGTTCATTAATGCTCGGGTTTAGCTGGGAGGATGCATGGTTCGCGGCTTCCCTGGCCTGTCAGAATGCGGGGGAGCAGAGCAGGCAGGGGGCTGAACCAAAAAACAGGCACGCCCGAAAACGCAAGGGAAAAGATGACGATCCGCCTTCGGATGACGTCGTTGCCGCGCTTGATGCGTTGAGCGTCATCGATGGCGCTTTGAAAAGCACGTGGATCCGCGGTGTTTCGCCGGTCGGCCCGTTGGAAAGCGCGGTCGAGCAGCTGGATGCGCGGGCCCGCGCGTCAATCGAGCAGTCAGCTCAGCGGCTTTCAGTCAAGTTGCTTTTGCCCACTGGCCTCTGCTTTCTGCCCTCTTTCATGCTCATCGGCATCATCCCGGCCATAGGTTCGTTCATCGGTCATTGAGCCTGTTTCGTACATACATGTCAACGTGCTTGGATTGCGGTCTGGAATTTTCTGCATAGGGTTTTTGTATTTCACTTTCGTGTGTTTTTGGGTGTGGATAATTTTCCGACATTCCACATTCCTGTACACATTTTTGGTGGACGAAAACCGCGACACGCCCGGGATGTGCATAACCCCGAGCATCCGACCACAGTGCCCGGAATCGTCACGGTAAACGACGAACTTCTGTCAGACTGGGGGTATCGCAATCGCAACGGTTGTGGTATCAAATTTCACAGAAATCAAAGGAGTAATCATGAGTAAAGAATTGATGACCATCGATCAGTCCGGCACCGGCGTCACCACGGGTTTCGCCTCCCGTCTTTCGGAACGTTCGAGGCAGGTCAAGGGACAGCTGTGCCTGATGGATGCCCGTTTCCGCACGGCAATGGCCGAACCCGACGAAGGCGCGGCCACAGCCGAATACGCGGTGGTTCTGGTGGCTGCCACCGGATTTGCGGCCGTTTTAGTGGCCTTGCTCAAGTCCGGTGCCGTCAAGACGTTGTTGATGCAATTGGTCAAGAAGGCGCTCAAGGTGGTCTGAGTTTCCGTGCCGCTATGTCAAGAAAATGAACAATAAACGATGTTGATTGCAGAGAGGATGCAGGGCATGATGTCACTTCAAAAGATGCAATCACATGGACCAGCTGACCGCCGTTGCGGTGGGGATCTCATCCCGGCGGCGGCCAATGCGGCAATCAGTACGTCGGGCAGCACTGGCACGGGCTGGTCGCTGGTTGCTTGGATACGAAACTTGCGTCAGCGGCTTCGCAGTCATGCTGCCGGTGACCGGCATCGGCTCTTCGGCCGCTTCAGTGGGTTTGGCCGGTTCGGTGCTCGCCGGTGCAAAGCCAGCGACGAAGGAGCTGTCACCGCCGAATTCGCCGTCGTGCTTCCGGCGGTGATGGTGATGGCTGTGCTGCTGATGATGCTGGCCCGGGCGGTCACGGTGGAGATGAACTGTCAGGATGCCGCCTCCGCCGCAGCCCGTGTGGCCGTGGTGTCCAACAGTGACACCGAGGCCCGTCTGGCCGCGCACGATGCCGCCGGCGGCGATGCCAATGTCTCCATATCCCGGGGCTTCAAGCAGGTCAAGGTGACGGTAAGTTGCCGCGTAGTGCCCGACCCTATGCATGTGCTGCCCATGGCCGTGGTCGGCAAGGCGACGGGAGTCGTCCAATGAACGGTTGGAAGAAACGCCGCAAGGCCAAGGAAAACCCAGAATGCAACGATTCCGGCAATGACCAGCCATGCTGGGCGGATCGTCGCAGGACCGAGTCGAGTATGGAATGCAACGATTCTGGCGAGGCAGTGCATGGTTGGGCAAATCGTCCCATAGCTATAAAGGAATCGGAATATGCTTGTCGCGGTAATTTTCGAGATTCCTGCCGGAAGCGTAATGGCGGTCTGATGTCACGGCGTTCCCGGCCGGTGGTGTCGAATCGGGTGAGGCGGTTTTTCGCTTCATTCATATTCGACAAGCCGGCTGCGGCACCGGCTTCGGTGATTGCACGTCATCGTCTATTGAACGCCGGTGCGTACGATGAAGGCTCCGGAACCATCAACGGGGTCATGCTCATTGCCGTCGCGGCGATACTGATATCGGCGGTTGCCCTCGGAGGTAATTTTCTGGTCTGTGTCTCAGATGCCCGATCGGCCGCCGACCAAGCTGCCATCGCAGGAGCTGAGTCCGCGCGAGACGGTGATTTCGATCCATGCATCAAATCCCGGCTGGCCACCACCCTCAACAAGGCGGCTCTGGTCATCTGCAAGGTGGATGAGGAGGACGTCACTGTCAAGGTCGCCGTGAAAACCGCGGTTCCGTTCGCGCCTCTGGTCTCCCGCATGGCTCGGGCAGGTCCGGTAGAATGTTCGTAGAAGCATTGGTGTTGTTCAAGGTGCGGTCGGCATGGCTGTGGTTGTGCGCATAAGGTAAGCTGTATTACGTTTTATAAACAACTCTATAGGTACGCGTGAATGCGGTTAGTGAAAAGGCCGTGGCACGGTGAGGCCTATCAGCGCTCTGACTCGCGCAAAACGGCGAAAAGAGAATGATTCCGCTCGTGAAACATCACCGAAAATAGTCGGGTAAAGGTAGGTTATAGAGTATGGCACTTGCATTGTATCGACGGTATCGGCCAGACACATTTGACGGCATCATCGGGCAGGATCAGGTCACCGTCCCGCTCTCCCGCGCCTTGGACGAAGGCAAGCTGACGCACGCCTATTTGTTCAGCGGGCCGCGCGGTTGCGGCAAGACCAGTTCCGCGCGAATACTGGCCCGATGCATCAACTGTGCCAAAGGCCCCACCTCGCATCCTTGCGGCGAATGCGAAAGCTGTAAGGACCTGGCCACCGGCGGCCCCGGCTCGATCGATGTGGTTGAGATTGACGCGGCCAGCCACAACGGCGTAGAGGATGCGCGTGAACTGCGTGAACGTGCCGCCTTCGCCCCGGCCCGTGATCGTTACAAGATTTTCATCCTCGATGAGGCCCACATGGTCACTCAGCAGGGATTTAATGCCCTTCTGAAGATCGTGGAGGAACCGCCGGAACATGTCATGTTCATCTTCGCCACCACCGAGCCGGACAAGGTCATTTCGACCATTCGCTCGCGTACCCACCACTATCCGTTCCGCCTCGTGCCTCCCGAGATTATGGGCCCCTATCTGGAAGAAGTGTGCGAAAAGGAAAGCATCGATCTTGAGCCGGGTGTGCTGAAGCTCACCATGCGTGCCGGCGGCGGTTCGGTGCGTGACACGCTTTCCGTACTCGACCAGCTGATGGCCGGAGCCGTTGACAACGAAGTGTCATACGATTCTGCCGTGGCCCTGCTCGGCTTCACCCCAGACGAACTGATCGGCGAGGCGATCGATGCGGTCATCGACAAGGACGGCGAGAAGCTCTACGGCGTGGTCGAAAAAGTCGTCGTCGGCGGTTTCGAACCCCGTCGGTTCGTGGAAGATCTGCTCTCTCGCGTGCGCGACTTGCTTGTGCTCACCCTTGGCGGCGAGAAGGCCGAAAGCGTATTGAGCGACGACTCCGCCGTTGAAGACATGAGCGATCTGCACCGTCAGTCCTCGGCGCTGGGGCTTGCCACGCTTACGGCGATGGCCGAGACCATCAACGAGACTTTGGGAAGCATGACCGGGGCGATTTCGCCTCGCATGCGTTTGGAACTTTTGGCTGCGAAACTGCTGGCCGGACGTGAGAACGGCTTTGCGCCAAGCATGGCTCAGTCCGGTTCCGTTCCCGCAGGTGCGGGCTCGGCAGGATCTGCCGTCGGCAATAATAACGGAGCCCGCCAAGGTAATAATGCTGCTCACGGTCGTGGCGGTTTCATCGGCTCCAGCAGGAATGCCGCAAATCAGCGGCAGGGCAACGCTCCGGCTGGTGCTGGATTTGCACCCGCCAACCAAGGTTCTGCGCCAAATGTCAACGTCCAAGCTCAGCAGGCCAGCAATAATGCCAATATGCAGGCTTCCGGCGCTCAAACGGCAAGTGGTGTCGGCGCCTCGGCTGCCAACGGGCAGACTCCACAGTCTTCTGCGAATAGTGCTGAAGCCAACGGGGCCAGTGCAAACGCCGCACAACAGCAAGCTGCTCAGGCCGCTGCGCCCGCACGGGTGAATATCGACCCGAATGCCACCGTCGAGGAAAAGTGGGACGCGGTGCTGACGTCGTTGCCTGAAAATGTGCGCGAATATGTCGCTCACAACAAGGTGCCTACGGTTTCTTTGGCGACCAATAACGCCGGCAAGTCGCGTCTGTCGATGACCTTCGATTGCGCGCTGAGCCAGCATGCCTTCGCGCTGGCACTCGCTTCCGATGCCGAGCACAACGGCCAGAAGGCCGCGAACGTGGTGCTGGATGGCGTGCGTTCTGTCTTTGGCCCGCACACGATGATCGCTCCCACCGGTGTGGCGGCGAATGGCGAAAAGGTCATTTCCACCAAGCGTATGAAGCCCGAGGAACTGGCCAAGGTCAAGCGCGATATCGCGGTTGCCAAGGTCTCGGCGACCGGCGGGTTGGGCATGGCTGCGGGGGCTGGCGGGCATAGCGCCTCGAGCCCGAAGGAACAGAAGAAAGCCGACGCCGATGCCGCCGGTGAATCCGATGATTCCTCCCATCGAGCGGGCTTTGCGGGAAGCGAAAACGGCAAGGGCAATGACGGCGTAGGTGGAGCCGGTAGCGGCAACGTGAGAACCGGAAACGACGTGTCGCAAAGTGCCGGTGTCGCGGCGAGTGCATCAGCTTCAGCGCAGCCGCGTGAAGGCGTAGGGTTTGCGAATCCGGTAGCGATGGGCCAGGGGTCGCAGAATCCTATGGATGACGATTACGATCCTTGGATGAATCCGCTTCCTGTTCCCGGTTCGCAGGGTGGCTTGGACGCCAATCCGATGGCTAAACAAGCCGTCGAAACGAACGTTGTGGATAATGCTGCGCAGTGTGTTGGCAGTAATGGTTCAGGTCTGCCTGCCTATGTTGATACATCCGAAAATCGTCCCCCGGAACATCACAAGAAGCATATCGCGGTTCCGGATTTAAGTGATGGCATCGACCCTTGGGCCACCCCTCCGGTGCAGGAAGAAACGGCCGGTTCCAACTCCGAAGCCTCAAACGCAGGCAATACTTCGGATACATCGCAGCCGGCGCGCAATAACGTGACACATGGTTCGTCGTCCACGGCCAATGTCGATAATTGGCAGACCAGGCCGCCGGATTCCTCTGGCAACGGTTCTCCGGTTTCGCCAAACGCTGCCAATGGCTCCGAAAATCTGGCTTCCGCAGTGGCTGGCAATTCCCAGCCGAAATCTGCAGCCACGAACGGCATGTCAGCCGTAAAGCTGGACGACAGGGGAGACGTGGCCGCACGCTTCCAGAATGTCGACACGACCGACGAGACGGAGCAGCATCCGCAAGTGGCTGCCGAAGACGATGACTATTCCCTGAACGATCAGTCGTTGGGCGACGCCACAGCGGTAAGCATGGATGAGCTTTCGAAACTCTTCGAGGTCAAGCAGGTCGAGGACTTCAAAGCGGATGACCCGAAGAATCCTAAGAACATCAAACCGGTGGAGAAGCACACGGACGAGGAGAGACGATAGCAGATGGCTTTGGCGTATGATGGCGCGATTCAGCGCCTTATCGACGGTTTCGCGCGCCTGCCGGGCATTGGCCCCAAAGGTGCCCAGCGCATAGCCTTCTACCTGCTTTCGGCCAGTGACGAAGAGGCGCAGGACCTGGCGGACGCCATCCGCGAGGTCAAGGAGAAGGTGCGGTTCTGCGAGATCTGCGGCAACGTGTGCGAAACGAGCCCGTGCCCGATCTGCTCCGACCCGCGCCGTGACCATTCCATCATCTGCGTGGTGGAGGAGCCGAAAGACGTCATGAGCATCGAGCGCACCCGCGAATTCCATGGTGTCTACCACGTTCTTGGCGGGGCCATCAACCCGATGGCGAACGTCGGACCCGGCGATCTGGCCATTCCCAAGCTTCTGGACCGGCTCAAAACCGACGAGGTCAAGGAGATCATCCTCGCGCTCGACCCCAATATCGAAGGCGAGGCCACGGTGACCTACCTGAGCCGTCTGCTTTCCCCGCTGGGGCTCAAGGTCACGCGGCTTGCCAGCGGCCTGCCGGTGGGCAGTGACCTGGAATATGCGGACGAAATCACGCTCGGAAGGGCCTTGGAAGGCCGGCAGGAAGCCTGAACGTTCGTTTGTGCCGATAATTGGACTAAAGAACTGAACTTTGAGTCGCGTTTGCCGTTCCAAACGTTCGAGCACGTGCAAGCGGTATGCCCGCATGGTGGTAAGCGACGCAATCAGGCGCGGGACTGGCATATAATTCAATCATTACTGTCGAAAGCTGACCGCAAGACCGGGTTGCGTTGTGTTGTTTCGCATCGTGTCATTTGCCAGTTGGCGTTGAGATATGGCGGCTTGCGTTTAAAAGCAACGCGTCCGTCAGGGGAGAAAAGGAAAATCGTGGCGCTTATCGTGCAGAAATACGGCGGGTCATCTGTGGCCGATGCCGAGTCCATCAAGCGCGTTGCCAAGCGGATTGTGGAGACGAAACGCAAGGGCAATAATGTCGCCGTCGTCGTTTCGGCGATGGGTGACACCACCGACGATCTGATCGACCAAGCCATGAGCATTGATTCCAATCCTCCCGCGCGCGAGATGGACATGCTGATGACAGCAGGCGAACGCATCTCGATGAGCCTTCTGGCAATGGCCATCCACGCAGCCGGTGAGCGTGCATACTCCTTCACCGGTTCCCAGGCCGGTTTCATGACCGATGCACAATTCGGCGCGGCACACATCAAGGCCGTCAAGCCGGAGCGCGTGGCCCATGTCGTGCATGATGGCAAGATCGCCATCGTCGCCGGTTTCCAAGGCATCAACGCGGACGGCGATTACACCACGTTGGGCCGTGGAGGTTCCGACACCTCGGCTGTCGCGCTCGCGGTGGCGCTCGGAGCGGATATCTGTGAAATCTATACGGACGTCGATGGCATTTTCACCGCAGATCCGCGTATCGTTCCCAGCGCTCGCCGCATTCCCTCCATCAGCTACGACGCCATCCTTGAAATGGCTTCCTGCGGTTCGAAGGTCCTGGCCTTGCGTTGCGTGGAATACGCCCAGCGTTTCAACATGCCGTTGCATGTGCGCAGTTCGTTCTCTCATCGGATGGGCACGTTGGTGGTGCCGGAAGGCGTGGACGCGCGCGAGTTGCCGAACCTGGAGTGAGCGGGCGGAGAGCCACGACGTTAGCGCAAAATGTAAAAACATATCGATAGAGACTTGAACGTAACCAGAGCAAAGGAAACACAATGAGCAGCGACACCACGAAAGACGATGACGTGAATCTGGCCAGTAACAGCAAAACCAGCAAGGCTGGCAAGACCGAAAACAAGTCGATGGGCGACATTTTCCCCGATCTCGGCCCCGAGACCCCGGTGATTTCCGGTGTGGCCCACGACCGCACCGAATCCCTGGTCACCGTGCGCGGCGTTCCCGACGAGCCGGGTATGGCCGCCCGCGTGTTCACCGAACTTGCCAAAAGCGGCATCAACATCGACATGATCGTGCAGGCCGGCGCGTCCACTGGCAAGGCCGACATCTCCTTCACCGTCCCCGATGCCACGGTCAAAACCGTCGAGAAGGCGCTTGACGGCAAGAAGGCGAAGCTTGGTTACGACTCCTATTTCGTCAATACGAACGTCGGCAAGGTCGCCGTGGTGGGTGTGGGTATGAAAACCCATTCCGGCCTCGCCGCCAAGTTCTTCGAGGCCCTGAGCGCCGAACACATCAACGTGATGATGATTTCGACTTCCGAAATCCGCATCGCGGCCCTCGTTCCGCTCGACCAGCTCGACGACGCGGTGCGTGCGCTGCATACGGCTTATGGCCTCGACGCCGATCAGGTGGAGGCTGTGGTCTACGGCGGCACCGGTCGCTGAAACGCGGCGTGCGTTGCGTTGGCGGTGGCCGTCGTATCTTTATTGATACGATTCCGGATGCGTTGTTGCCTGTAATGGAGGCCGAATTGCCTGGAATGGCGGGAACGCTGTCATATGCAAGTAATCGGGATAAGCATATTCGGTGCCAAGCGTCGTTCGAGCCGGCCTGTGTTTGACTGATGCGTTGTAGGTATTTCTGCGTTGCGTTATGTCTCATATAGTCATATGCAGCTGCCGGCCGCGCAGTACCTCGCGCTATGATATGGCACATAACGTCTAATGGTGTTTTGCGCGCTTGGGCGATGAATATGCTGTGAGAAGCGGCGGCGCAAGTCGGAAATAAACGGCCGTCAAACGGGAGGAACAGATGTCTGAATCAAACGGACAACAGCGCAAGGTCAACGTCGCGGTGCTGGGAGCCACCGGCCAGGTCGGCATGGTGATGCGTCGCGTGCTCGACGAACGGAATTTCCCCATCAATAACCTGCGTTTCCTCGCTTCCTCGCATTCCGCCGGCACCGTGCTCAAATGGCGTGACCGCGACATCGTGGTCGAGGACGTGGCCAAGGCCGACTTGAGCGGCATTGATATCGCCATTTTCTCTGCCGGCGGCGGCACTTCGAAGATTTGGGCACCGAAGTTCGCCGAAGCCGGAGCGTATGTGATCGACAATTCATCGCAGTGGCGTATGCACGACGACGTGCCGTTGGTTGTCGCTGAGGCCAATCCCGACGATCTTGATGACATTCCGCGCCGCATCGTCGCCAACCCGAACTGCACCACGATGGCCTGCATTCCCGTGTTGAAGGCGCTGGACACTCACTTCGGCCTCAAGCGCCTGATTGTCAGCTCCTATCAGGCGGTTTCCGGAGCCGGCCGCGCCGGAGTCGAGCAGCTGATGAACGAGGCCAAGGCCGCCGTCGATCAGGGCGCCGACAAGCTCGTTTTCGACGGTTCCGCCATCGATTTCCCCAAGCCCACCAAGGTCGTGCGCACCATCGCCTTCAACGCCGTGCCGTTCATCGGTGCCATTGTCGATGATGGCAGCGAAGAGACCGACGAGGAGCAGAAGCTCAGGAACGAAAGCCGCAAGATTCTGCACCTGCCGAACCTCGCCGCTTCCTGCACCTGCGTGCGCGTCGGCGTCTTCACCGCCCATGGCATGTCGGTCAACGCCGAGTTCGAGCGCGATGTCACACCCGACATGGCCCGTGAGGTGCTGAAGGACGCTCCGGGCGTCGAGCTCAACGACATCCCGACCCCGCAACTGGCTGCCGGCAAGGACCCGAGCTTTGTTGGCCGCATCCGTCAGGACCAGGCCGTCGATGGCAAGAAAGGCCTCGCATTCTTCATCGCCAACGACAATCTGCGTAAGGGTGCTGCCTTGAACGCCGTCGAGCTCGCCGAGATCGTAGCCCGCAAGCATTTTGGTGCGTGACGCTTTCCCAGCTTTCGCTTTTATTCTCTCTAATGCGGCCGCAAGCGCGAAACGGAAACATGGTCGAAAATCGTGCTTGTGGCCGCATTGTCGGTTCTGCTGTGATTGAATCCGCGCTTCATCATGAGCAGGTGACATACTGGAACCATGTCGAAGGCATCTAAAGAAGCGCAAAAACAACTGGACCGCATCGTGGCGTTGGGCTATCCCGACGTGGCCGATATGAGTGCGGCGGCGTTCCATGCTCTTGCGCGTCCGCTCATCGATGCCCTGAAAGACAGTGATCTGGGAGAGAACATCCTTCTCGTTCCTACCCACGAACTGGTGAGTCCGGAGTCGCTGATCGCCCGAACCAGCATCAACCGTATGGCCGGCTTCACCACCATGCCCCCGCGCGATGTCGCCAGTTTCCTCCCTCAGGACGGCTTCGAGCCGCCGGAGGGCCCGTTCTATCTGGTCGTTGACCCGCACACCGGCACTGCTTACGTCAACCGCGAACCGGACGTCGCCCGCAAGCTCATCGATTCCGACGAGCGCATGCCGCTGACCCTTGAAGAAGGCCTTGCCATCGCCACTCAGCACCCGGATTGGCTGGTGAAAAAGAACGGCTTCAACCTGCTCGGTTCCCGCAGCGCCGACGGCCGCGTGCCCAGCATCTGGATGAGCCAAAATGCCCCGCGCCTGGGCTCCGTCTGGCCTACTTCCCGCCACACGTGGCTTGGCAACGCTTACTGCCAGGCTCGTCGCGGAGTCTCGCTTTTCCGCTGAATTTCATTTTTCTCGTCAAATCTTGGAATATAGGCGGTTTGAACGCATCGAACCGTCTATCATTATCATTTATATGTTTCTTCAAGGTAATTAAGCCTATCAAAACATATAATATTTAGTTACATCGCGTCGCAACCTGCGGTGCGTAATACAAAGAAAAGGAGGAGTGATGGGTCAGGATCAACAATCATCAGTGTTTGATCTCGCGGCAGTTGCCGCACAATCCAATGGAGGTAACAACGACCTGCTGCTGCCTCCCCGTCGCTTCGTAGGAGAACCCCAAAAGCCCAGCAAGATGCCATATACCAAGTATGTGGCCTACGACAAGCAGATTCCGTTCGATTACCCCGAGCGCACCTGGCCGGAAAAGAAGCTGCGCCGCGCCCCGCGCTGGTGCTCGGTCGATCTGCGTGACGGCAATCAGGCGCTGGTCAACCCGATGGATTCCGAGCGCAAGCTGCGTTTCTGGAACCTCCTGATTTCCATGGGATTCAAGGAGATCGAGGTCGGTTTCCCGTCGGCTTCCGACACGGATTATGATTTCGTGCGTCTGCTTATCGAGCGCGAACTTATTCCCGACGACGTCACCATCGTCGTGTTGACGCAGGCCCGCGAACATTTGATTCGCAAGACTTACGAATGCCTGCGTGGCGCCAAGCGTGCCGTGGTGCATTTCTACAATTCCGTTTCCGTCCTGCAGCGCGAAGTCGTCTTCCGCAAGGACAAAGAGGGCATCAAGAAGCTGGCGACCGATGCGGCCGAGCTTTGCAAGGACCTTGAAGGCGCTGCCGGTGGCACCGACCTCTATTACGAGTATTCGCCTGAATCCTTCACCGGAACCGAGCCGGATTACGCCGTCGAAGTCTGCAACGCCGTTATCGACGTCATCAAGCCGACACCGGATCACAAGATGATCATCAACCTGCCGGCCACCGTCGAAATGACCACGCCGAACGTTTTCGCCGACGAGGTCGAGTACGTCTCCAACAACCTCAAAGACCGCGATTCCGTCGTTCTCTCGCTGCATCCACACAATGACGAGGGCATGGGCGTCGCTGCTACGGAGCTGGCCGTGCTGGCCGGGGCCGACCGCGTTGAAGGCTGCCTCTTAGGAAACGGCGAACGCACCGGCAACGTCGATCTGGTCACTCTGGGCCTCAATATGCTCACGCAGGGCGTCGATCCGCAGATTGACTATTCCGACGTGCCGAAGATTCGCAAGACCGTCGAATACTGCAACCAGCTCACCATTTCCGAGCGCCACCCCTACGCCGGCAATTTCGTGTTCACCGCCTTCTCCGGCTCCCATCAGGACGCCATTAAGAAGGGGCTCGAGGCCCGCGAAGCCGCGGCGGAACGCGCCGGAGCCAACCTCGACGACTTCGTCTGGCTTGTGCCCTACCTGCCTATCGACCCGAAGGACATCGGCCGCAGCTACAAGGCCATCATCCGCGTCAACTCGCAGTCCGGCAAGGGCGGTATGGCTTACTTGCTCAAGACCAACCACAACCTCGACCTGCCCAAGCGCTTGCAGATCGAGTTCGAAAAGGTCGTTCAGGATTACGCCGACAAGACCGACAAAGAGGTCAAGGACGACGAGATCTGGCGCCTCTTCAAGGACGAGTACCTCCCGGTCGAGGAGAACGGTGCGTTCGCGGCCAGTGAGGCCGTGGGCGACGAGGGCGACGAGAACCTCGAATCGTGGGGTCGCTTGAAGCTGCTCAACGTTTCGGTGACTTCCGGCGCGGACGGTTCCGACACCGTCTTGAAGGCCAAGCTGCTCGACCGCGGCGCAGAGCCGGGTGCCGATCCGATCGAGCGCGAGGTTTCGGGAGCCGGCAACGGCCCGCTCGATGCGTTCCTCAATGCGCTTTCCACGATTGGCCTTACGGTCAGCGTCATGGACTACGCCGAGCACGCCATGACCGCCGGCACCGACGCAATGGCCGCCTCGTACATCGAGTGCCAGATCGGCGGCGAGGCCAATGCGAAGATCATCTGGGGCGTTGGCATCGATTCGTCGATTACCACCAGCTCGCTCAAGGCGATCATCTCCGCGATCAACCGCTCGATGCGCTAGATTTCACGGTTTCATGTTTCCTGTTATTTCCTTTCGTTTTTGCCGCTAATGAGCGAAAACGAAAGGAAACACGAAACGGCATAAAGAACGATAACGTTAAAACAATAAAGATGTGGGCTTGCTCCTTTGAAAGGATGCAAGCCCACATCTTTGCTTTGGCCGGGTAATCCGAATATATCGTCGATATCCTTAAATCGTCAGCATCACGAATATCGTCAACCGATTACTGTTGCCCCTGAGAGTTCTGTGGCGACTCGGTGCCGCCGGTCGACCCCTCGGATGGTTTCTGCGCCGGCTGTGTGCCGCTGTTCGCATTGCCGCTTTCGCTGGGGGTGCTTGAGCTTCCCGGATTGCTGGTCTCACCATTGGTTGTGGTGCCGGCGCCCGTGTTGCCATTGGTCTCGGTGCCGGTGCTGCCACCGCCGGTAGTGCCGCTGCCTCCAGTGTTCTCATAATTCCTGCGAGTTCCCCAGCCGGAATACGATGACCTGGCGCCCGTGCCCCACGTGCCGTCGGACCCGCCGATCTTGCCCTCGTCCTTGGCCACGGGGAACGTCTCGTTCGGCGTATTGGCCAGCGCCTGCCTCATGTACTCGGTGAAGAGATGCACTGGATAGTTGCTGCCGTTTCCGAAGTACTTGATGTTCGGCATTTCCTGCGGTTTGCCGTTCTGGTCGGGATTCCACATGGCGAAAACGGTGACCGTGTTTGGCGTGAACCCGGCGAAACTGCCTGCGGTCGAGTCGTTCGCGGTACCGGATTTGCCGGCCACGGTCTTGCCGATCTTGCGCGCTTCCGTCGCGGTGCCATACTGCACGGTTCCCGTCATCGCCTTGGTGACCAGCGCTGTGTCGTTCGGGTTGAAGATGCGCGTGGTGTCGGTCGGGGAGCGGTACATGTCTTTGCCGTGCGAGTCCTTCATGCTCGCCACGATGTGCAGCGTCGGCTTGTTGCCCTGGTTGGCAATGGTGGAGTAGGCCTGCGCGATGTCCTCGACGTGCACGCCGTCGTTGCCCAGCACGGTGAATGGGTTGTCGCCCGTCACGAGCTTCGGGTCCATACCCGCGGCCTGCGCGGTCTGTGCCACCTTCTTGGCTCCCAGGTGCTGCTGGAGATCCATATAGATGGTGTTGACCGAGTTCGCCGTGGCGTTGTAGAGGTTGGTATAGCCGAAGCTTTCGTTGCCGAAGTTCTGCACGGGCGCGGTGATATTGGTGAACGTTCGCGGGGAATTGCCGTTGAAGGTCGTGCTGAGGTTGACCCCGGCCTCGACCGTCGCCAAGAGCGCGAAGGGTTTCATCGTCGACCCGGGTTCATAAATGGCCTGGGTCGCGTTGTTGAGCGGTTTGGCCAGGTAATCGTCGCCTCCATAAATCGAGATGATCGACCCGTCCTTCGGATTGACGCTCATACCGCCGATCTGCACGCCGGCAGGCACGATTCCGTTGCCGTCCTGCGAGGGGCTCGCGACCTTGAACATCAGATCCTGTTTGTTTTTATCGATAGTGGTGACGATAGTATAGCCGCCGGTGTCAAGGTCGTCGCGGGTGAACGCCCCGCTGCCGATCAGTTCGTCGCGCACCATCTGCAGGATGTAGCCGTTCGTGCCTTTATACGAGCTTTCCTGGGATTGCGGAGGGATGGTAGACGGCATCTGCGGATTGGCCGCCGCGTCCTTGGCGCTGATATACCCCTGTTTTTCCATGATTCCGATAACGCGGGTGTAGCGTTGCTGCGCACGTTTCGGGTTTATCGCCGGGTCCCAGGTCGAAGGTGCCGGGATGATGCCGGAAAGCAGCGCCGACTCGGGCATGGTCATGTCTTTGGCGTCTTTGTTGAAATAGGCTTTCGACGCAGCCTCGATGCCGTACGCCCCGCGTCCCAGGTAAATCGTGTTCATATAGTTGCACAGAACTTTGTCCTTGTCCTGCGACTTGGTGATCTTCATCGCCAGAATCGCTTCGCGTACCTTGCCGGAGTAGGTGTGGGTGTCGCCCATATAATAGCGTTCCGCATACTGCTGCGTGATGGTGGACGCACCTTGCCGCGCCCCGCCGCTCACATTGTTGAGCAGGGCTCGTGCGATGCCTTTGAAATCCACGCCGGTGTCTTTGTAGAACGTCTGGTTCTCGCTGGCCACCATGGATTGCCCAATGTATTTGGGCAAGGCGTCGCAGCTGATGATCTCGCGGTTCTGTGTGGCGAAATCGCCGACCGGGGTAGTGCCGTCAGCGTAATAGACCTTGGTTTTTTCGGCCATGGCGATTTTTTCCGGCTGCGGGATTTCGGTGGTGGCGTAAAGATAGGCGAATACGCCGATGCCGGCGAGGATGAGGGCCGCGATGATGCCCAGCGTCCACTTGAGAATGCGATGCTTATGCTTTTTGGGCGCCTTACGCTGCGGGCCATGTCCGTTCGGTCGGTTGTAGCCGTTTGAGCGTTTGTGCGAGGTAGCCGTGCTGTGGCGCGAATGCTGGTTGCGCGGTTTCTGAGCGCTTTTATAGGCACGTTTGGGCTTGGCTCTGCCTGAACCTGCGGCGCGCGCCGAAACTGTGAGAAACTCTGTGACCATGCCAACTACCGTAACGGTTGCCCCTGAAAAACTACTGGGATTGGAGGGCAGAAGTGGCTTTTATGTGTAGTTTTGGTATCAAAAAATCGAAGAGTGATGTAATTCATATCGGATTTTTCAAATTCCTGCTCGTCATGGGCGCTCAATATATTTTCGTACACATTTACATTCATTTATATAATTGCTGTTACATTGTTGTGTGTGCACTGCGTGTACTGATGCCCTTCTCGTTATGAGGGGCTAAACTTACAAGTGGAATTTTGCACGTGAAATAAAGGAGTCGATATGAGTATTCGCGTGGCAGTGGCAGGTATTGGTAACTGCGCCTCGTCCCTGATTCAGGGTGTCGAGTATTACAAGGACGCGAAGGACGATGAGAAGATCCCTGGCCTGATGCACAACAACTTCGGTGGCTATCGGGTTCGCGATATTGAGTTTGTGACGGCGTTCGACGTTGATGCCCTCAAAGTGGGCAAGGATATCTCCGAGGCCATTGGAGCTTCGCAAAACAACACCTACAAGTTCTGTGACGTGCCGAACAAGGGTGTTGAAGTGCTGCGCGGGCCGACCTATGACGGCCTTGGCGAATATTACCGTCAGATGATCACCGAGTCTGACGCTGAACCGGTCGACGTGGCCCAGGTGTTGAAGGACAAGAAGGTCGACGTGCTGGTCAGCTACATGCCCGTCGGTTCGGAGCAGGCGGATAAGGCCTATGCTCAGGCCGCGATGGATGCCGGCTGCGCCTTTGTCAACTGCCTGCCGGTCTTTATCGCTTCCGACCCGGAGTGGGCCCAGAAGTTCCGCGATGCCGGTGTGCCGATTATCGGCGACGACATCAAGAGCCAGGTTGGCGCCACCATCACCCACCGTGTGATGGCCCGTCTCTTTGAGGATCGTGGCGTGCGTCTCGACCGTACGTATCAGCTCAATGTCGGCGGCAACATGGACTTCATGAACATGCTGCAGCGTTCGCGTCTCGAGTCCAAGAAGGTCTCCAAGACCCGTGCCGTCACCTCGATCGTGCCGCACGAGATGGATCCGCACAACGTGCACATCGGCCCGTCCGATTACGTGGCGTGGCTCGACGACCGCAAGCTCGCGTTCGTGCGTTTGGAGGGTACCACCTTCGGCGACGTGCCGATCAGCCTCGAATACAAGCTTGAGGATTGGGATTCGCCGAACTCCGCCGGCATCGTCATCGACGCCGTGCGCGCCGCCAAGATCGCGCTCGACCGTCACCTCTCCGGACCGATTCTTGCGCCGAGCTCCTACTTTATGAAGTCCCCGGCCGTCCAGCATGAGGATTCCGAAGCTCGTCAGCTGGTGGAGAAGTACATCGCCGGCGAGGTCGAAGCCGACGAGTCCGAACTCGATGCCGATGTAAAGGCCGCGAAAGACAACGGCAAGGACGTCTGGCACGCCTGAGTCGTTGAGTGTTAGCTGATTTAGTAGTAGTGGGGTTACGACTTTTCTAAGTCATAACCCCACTAGGTTTTAGTACTCTTCCTAAAGTATTTACTTTAAATTTGCCAAAATTGCATCTCTTTGTTTTACGGCGTTTCTGATGGCTGCGGGGTCGAACCAGCCATGAGTAAAGTCGTCATCGATAGCGTGGAGCAGGAATAGTGAAGCATTGATGATGCGGCGTTTATGTTTAGCGGCGTCATCAAGATTGTCGAAGTGTGCAGCTCGATTGCGTATCTCACGTAAATAGCATAAATTTCGTGAGATTTGCTTCCGCCCGTTCTCGTCTGGTGTGACATTAGGAAATGCATTGGCCAATGCTGTTTGCCACAGCTGTCGTTGTAGTTCGTTTTCAATCTTAATGTCTTCGCCGACCAGTTTTATCCATGTGCCCCACATCAAGTTTGATACAACATCATCATGTGTAATTGTGGATCCGTGTTTTTTATATGCGCGTTTCCGGGCATTGGCGATTGGTGCTCTGATGATTTTGTAAATGATTGTTGGTGCGTTATCTTCCTCTGTCCATAATTCACTTCCGTTTTCTTGCAGAGAAAGTTGGCGGAGTGCTCGATCAATTGTGTTACGAACCGCTATCTCAACATAACCAATCTGCTGATGTAGCGTTCCCGCAAAAGCATGATTTTGTTTGCAAAGTAGGATAGCAAGATTTTCGTTACCGTTGGTTGCGCGGAGGTAGCGGCTTAGTCGTGCCTCGCTACAGAGTTTTAACGCTACCTGCAAATCTGATTTGCTTTGTTCCATGAATTCATGATACCCTGTGTCATACGGGATGGGGTGAGTCCCATCCAAAATCTCATTGGCCTCCTTGGAAAAGGAGGCCAGTTGCTTTTCTGACTTGGCTACGGCGTTGTGGCCGAGTTGATTACTGCTTGCCCAGCAGCGGGCCGACTTGCTTTTCGTAGGCGATGAGGGCGCTGTTGATGACCTGGTGCATGTCGTAGTAGGCATAGGTGCCGAGGCGGCCGCCGAACACGACCTGCGGTTCCTTGGCCGCGAGATCCTTGTACTGCTGGTAGAGCTTCTGGTCGGCGAGGGTGTTGATGGGGTAGTAGGGTTCGTCGTCGCGTCCGGCCGAGCGGCTGTATTCCTCCCAGACCACGGTCTTGTCTGGGTTCTGCTGCTCGCGGCGCTCTGGGTTGAAGTTCTTGAACTCGATGGCGCGGGTATAAGGCACGTCGGCGTCCACGAAATTCATCACCGGGCAGCCGAAATGGTCGCCCTCGTCGTAGCGCTGCTCCTTGAAGTCGACGGTGCGCCACTTGAGGTCGCCGAGCGAATAGTCGAAGTACTTATCGACCGGACCGGTGTAGACGATCGGCACGCGGCCGAGCAGCGCCTTCTTGTTGAGCGGCTGGCTTTCGTCGAAGAAGTCGGTGCCCAGGGTGACGTGGATCTTCGGGTCGTCGATCATGCGCTGCATCCACGCGGTGTAGCCGTCCTTGGGCAGGCCCTCCCAGGTGTCCTTGAAATAGTGGTTGTCGTAGGTGAAACGCACCGGAAGGCGCTTGATGATCGAGGCCGGCAGCTCGGCCGGATCGGTCTGCCACTGCTTGCCGGTGTAGTTCTTGATGAACGCCTCGTAGAGCGGCCGGCCGATGAGCTGGATGCCCTTGTCGTTCAGATTGCTCGGGTTGGTGCCTGCCAGCTCGCCCGCCTGCTCCTTGATGAGCTCCTGCGCCTGAGCCGGCGTGTAATGCGAATGGAAGAACTGGTTGATGGTCCCCAGATTGATCGGCATGGGGTAGACCTCGCCGTCGTGTGTGGCGTAGACGCGGTGCTGATAGTCGGTGAATTCGGTGAAGCGGTTGACATAGTCCCACACGCGCTTATTTGAGGTGTGGAAAAGATGCGCGCCGTACTGGTGGATTTCCGCGCCGGTTTCCTTGTCCATATAGGAGTAGGCGTTGCCGCCGATATGCGGCCGGATGTCGATGATTTCGACAGTGTGTCCGTTCTCCGCCGCCTGCTGTGCGATCGTAAGTCCAAAGAGCCCCGCACCCACCACGAAAAGATCGGGTAGATTCTTGTTTTCGTCGTTGGCCATTACCGTTCCTTTTCTTGTCGTTCGTCACGTCGTTACTCGCTGCACGCGTTTGTACATGTCTGCGGTGATTGTTGTTTCCATAGTACTCGCCGGGTTGTTGTTACCTCCCGTTCTCTCTGCAGTGTCCGTTTGCTGAAGTGATAAATTTTTTCGAGTATAGGGAACTCGATTTTCTTGTTTTCTTGAATTTGTCGGCTGCCTTGGGCATTGAGGATTTTCGTTCACGATTATTTTGCCTTGGCAAGGCTCCGACGCACAGTCCGGGCATGGGGTATACTGGTTAAGCCTTCACGTGGCGTTATGTCACCCAAACCCCCCAGGGCAGGAATGCAGCAAGGGTAAGTGGCCTCTGTCGGGTGCGTGAAGGTTTTCTCGTCTTTGAAACCAGCTGGGTCGGCGTCGATTTTGGTTGGCGGTTTAATATGTCTGCTGGTGAATTTCTGGGGAGCGACCACACCGGCCTTTAGACTGAAAGAATGGTTATGAGTGGGAATGATGCCTTGGATTTCAACGATAATGCCGCAATGGACGCGGTGAAAGCGATGCTGGTTGATGGTTCCGAGACGGTTTCCCGTGCACTACTGGTGGCAGGGGCGCCAAGCTCCGGGAAGACCGAGTTCGCGCTGGCGGCGACGCTTGAGGGGATTTCGCGATTCGGTGATTCCAAGGTTTTTATGGCGGTTTCGGGGCGGCAAGTAGCCGATAAGCTTTCTGACCGGATCATTCGTGCCGTCGGCTCCGTTTCCAGTGCTCGGCCGGTGACCACGCTTTCGGCGATTGCGTTTCGACTGCTTTCTCAAGTTCGTGAAAGCAAGCAGGAACCGTTGCCGAAACTGTTGAACGGAGCGGAGCAGGATGCGCTGTTGCGTCAGGTGGTCGCGGTGCACGTCGGGCACGCCCGTAGTGGGGAGTTGTGCGATACCTGCGAGCTGATGCGCCAGTATTTCGCCGCCGATGACTGGGTGAATACCGTTTATGGCGATGACGGGAGCGAAACGGGTGGCAGATCGCGTGGCGTGGATGACGGGGCACGCGTGCCCATGTCGGGTCAACATGCCGAGAACGTTTCGAGTGTTGATGGTCAGGTCCATCCGACTTCTGGGATCCAGCCTCGTTCAACCTCGAAAGGCATCGGTTCCAGCGACGTGCTGTTTGCTCGTGGAATTAACGACGCTTTTGTAATGCAATTACGTGACATGCTGGCGCGCATGGACGAGCTGGGGCTGGGTTCCGAGCGTGAGGGTGAGGTACTCCAAATGCTTGCCGATTCGCAGGACTCCGGCGAGGGATACAGTCTGCGAATCGAGCGGCTTGGCGTTCAGTGGAGACTTGCGTTCGCGTTGCGGCGTGAGTATGCGCAGGCCACGATTGACGCCTATCCGGGGGAGTTCCGGCTGGATTCTTCGCGTTTGCTCGTAGAAGGGGCACAGGCCGCCGCACAGGTGGCTGACGAAACGTTGCCGAAGTTTGTGGTCGTTGATGATTTTCAGGATCTGACTTTGGCTGGTTTGTCGTTTCTCGAGGCGCTGGCTCGACGCGGTGTGAAGCTGCTGCTGGTCGGCAATCCTGACGAGGCCGTTCAGACCTTCCGCGGTTCCTATCCGGAATATCTGTTCACGCGTGCGCAGCAGCCTCCGCTTTCCGCCGAGCTGGTGACGTTGCCTGCGCGCCAGATTCGCAAAGTTACAAGCGTTTCTGGCGGCATCGACGCTGGGGCGAAACTTGGCCGCAATCCGATGGATAAAGACAAAATCGCTGAAACTGAAGTTTCTGAGGCGATTGACAACGAGAATAATGCCGAAGCGAGTCCTGAAAATGGTTCTTCTGCTTCGATTTCGTATCTCGATCTGCTGGCTTCGCGCGTCTCGTTGTCTATTGCCGCGAACGAGGATACTTCCGTAGCGTTGCCGGATAGGCCGGGGAAATTGCCGCGTTTGACTGCAAGCCTTCCTATTGCACCGCTCGATGCCAACGATTCCAAACTGAAGGATGGCAGCGTCAAAACCGCGCTGTACCGTACTTCACGCGAAGAACTGGACGACGTGGTCTGGCGCATCAAAGAGGCGCATCTTGGCGCCGGCCGCGATTGGAACGATATGGCGGTGATCGCCCACGACAACGACACGGTGCGTGCGTTCGGCGAACGGTTGCGCAGTGACGGTGTGCCGGTGCGTTACTCCGCGGTCACCAAGCCATTGAAGGACGACCCGAGCGTGCAGGGGCTGTTTGCGTTGTTGGAGCTGGCGAAACTGCGTCACGATGGCGTCGACGCTTCCAACATGTCGTTGCCTGAAACGGCAAAGTATGTACGTGGTCGTGTGCAGGCCGTGCTGGAAAGTCCGTTGGTGAGCCTGCGTTCGTCTTCGACCTCTTATGGCCCGTCTTCGCCGGCGCGCCTGGCGCCTGTGGAATCGGTGATGAAGGCCATCGCGTCGCTTGCGCAGGTTGCCGAAAATGGAACAGACAATGTGGTCAAGGCCGATAATACAGGCGGAATAACGAAAACGGATAAACCGGACAAGGCGGATAAATCAAGCAATATCGATCAAGTTGACAATACCGACACCGCGAGCAATCAGGGCAATTCGGATGCTTCTAACGTTGTGGCGAATTTGCCGAAAATCGATGCCGCTTGGCAGGCTTGGCGGCAGCAAGTGATCGCACGTCGCCCGGCATCCAGCGTTGAGGTGGACGAGACGCTTGTCGGTGGCGCAAATCAAAAAGATGAAAATTCGATGCCTTTCGGCCTTGATGCCATGTATATCCTGCTAGCGTTCAACGACGATGAAGCTGAGAATGCGGGCGCTGACGAGGTAGTGGAGCTGATTTCGAACGTCGGTGGCGATGCCTCAGCGAGAGCCTTCGCGCACGTCTGGGATTTGGTGGCGAAGGTCGAGCAGGGAATGGCGGCTTTGCCGAGCCGGGAACCGCAGTATGCGCTTTCCGTGGCATGGGACGCGTGCCATGTGGCCAACGTCTGGCAGGTTCAGGCGCTCGCGAACAATGCTGATGGCCGTGCCGCCAACGATCGGCTCGACGTGATGATGCGGCTTTTTGCCTACGCTTCGGGTTCTGGCGCGAAGCAGAGTGTCGAGGATTTCATTGCCAGCGTGCGTTCGATGCGCATTGAAGCAGATTCGCTGGCGAAAGTTGCGCCTATCGATGAGGCGGTCACGTTGACCACCCCTGCCGGCGCCGCAGGCGGTCATTGGCGTTTTGTGTTCATTACTGAGATTCAGCAGGATGTCTGGCCGAATCTAGCGGCTCGCAACACCATGTTCGGTGGCGAAAACCTTGCCGATATCGTATTGCATAATGGGATGCGCGACGAGCACGAATCGGGGATGACTGGGGGAGATCCGGAACTCGCTCAGGTGCTTTCGGCCGAGCAGAAAAGCTTCCTGGTGGCTCTGACGAGGGCGAGCGAACAGGTGACGTTGAGTGCTGTGCTGAGCGATGACACCGTGCCGTCCGATTTTCTTTATACCTACGTTCCAGAGCGCTTCGACCGCCTACGCGACGCCGGCCTTCAGACCCGTGATTACACGCAATTGGCGGATTCCGGCCGTTTTGTTGGCCTTGACGCCGACCCGCGCGGGCTCGTGACGGCTTCGCGTATCGAGCTGATGCGTCAAGCTGATAGCAGCGGAAGTGGAATGGATAAAGTCACTCGAGCTACTGGCGGTGAGGCCGATAAGAATACGGATACGGCTGGCGTTGGCGGCGTCGAGATTGGCAAGAATACGGATATGGCAGGCGGCGTTGCCGGCATTGAAAACGATTCCTCACATTCGGCCGCTGGACTTGATGCCGCGTCTTCCGCGCGTGTTCGCGACGCTGCTGTGTCGCTGGCGCTGCTTGACGATGCAGGACTCGAGGCAGCCGATCCCGATAGTTGGCCGTATACTTTCGGTGTGCCGAACGGTAGTAGTGTCAGTGCCCAACCTGAGACTGTGCAGAATGTAGATGTTTCTGAATCGTCGTCTTCAGCTCCAACGGTGACGCTTTCGCCATCGCAGGTCGACCGCATCTGGGCTTGCCCGGTCTGCTGGATGCTGGAAAACCAGTTCGCCGGCCCGCGTCCGTCAAATGCCGCGACCAGTTTTGGAACGCTGATTCACAAGGTCGCACAACTTGCCAGCGAGGCGGGCTTGGATACCCCTGATTTCATGGCGGGCAGTTCCGAAGACGAGCGTATAGCAGCAATCGCCGCTCAGATGATGGAGATGTACCACGAGCTTGCCGATGACCCTGATGCCATCGACGACCCCGAGCAGCGCTATCGTGCGGAAAGCAAGGATGAAGGCGCGCAGCAGACGCTTACCGATATCGCGACCTATTTCGTAACTTCAAGCGATAAAGATTATCCGTATGGAAATCTCAAGAACTTTGCCGTGGGACGTCTGCAGCATGCGGATAGCGAGTACGAGTTCGCCGCAAGATTTAGTCTCGACGATATTCGCGCGGCCTATAACGCCATCGAAGGCATAGACCCAATTGGTGCTGACGACCTTGCCGGCATCATGGGCGAGCTCAATGGCGGCTGGCCGGAAGGTATGAGCCCTGATTTGCAGATACGTTTGACCGGACGTATCGACCGCATGGAATGGCGGGATCTGGGGGATGGCAAGCAGCACGTGCGCCTGATTGATTGGAAAACCGGGCATGCGCACAACGGCAAGCAGATGTTCAACGATTTGCAGTTGGTCTGCTATCAGCTCGGTCTCGCCTTCCCCGAGGCAAAACGGCCAGATGAGAACGATAACGGTAGCGGTACTTCGGCAGTTCTGCCGAACGCTGGATTGCATGGTGTTGAGGCGCTCAAAGCCATGCCCGACATTGCTCAAAGCTCGCTGTTCGATGTCGATTCCGCAACGGCACCCGGGCAAAGCTATGGGGCTGCGGAAACGCTTTTCCAGCCGTCACTTTTCCATGCCGGCGCGTTGAACAGCAGCGGTTTCACACCTCGCAGCCACTATTCCAATCTGCAAAAACTCGCTGATTTGCCTGATCTGCCAGCTGAAGCGCCGAAGGGCGTGAGCGCTCATGCCTGGCAGCAGTTCCTTTCGTTGCGTGGCACCCAGGCGGTGTGGGCGCTGACCATGATTTCGCGTATCTTCTATGCCGCAGCAGCCTCGCGTTCCAGCGTTTTGGTCGCCCGACCGCAACCCGATCATGTGGCGTGGTGCCGGATGAAAACGGTATGCCCGGCCTGCGCCGGCGAGGTGGACACGGTCTACGAAGTCAGGAGGGGCTGAAATGACGAACGACGATAAATTGTCCCGATTCAATGGCATCGACGGCGTGCGCGTCGGCATGGGATTATCGGATAGTAATAACCGCGGCGGTAATGAGGTCGAAAGCGGAAACAAGGCCGGTAACGTTGACGGGAACTCTGTAAAATCCCCGATACCAACGCAGGCATCAATCCGCAAATCGGCTCACGATTCCGGCGTCGCGTATCAGGCTCCGACCGACAGTCCCGAGCAGGCTGCCGTCATCAACGCGCCTGAAGACGCGGACGTGCTGGTGGTCGCCGGTGCCGGGTCCGGCAAGACCTACACCATGACCCGTCGCATCATCAACCTGATCAAGGTCGGCGTGCCGCCCGAGAAAATCCTCGGTTTGACGTTCACGCGCAAAGCCGCTTCCGAGCTCTTAAGCCGTGTGTCGAGCGCGGTGGCTGAAAACGCCCGAATGGCCGAAGCCGATGCGAATACTGCTGGCACGAATGCCGCCGGTAACCCGCATCGTCCCAATGTTTTCCTCAAGCCGCAGGTCTCCACTTACGATGCCTTCTTCCAATCCATCGTGCGTCAGTACGGCCTCTTGGTTGGCTTCGACCAGAACACTCAGCCGTTGAGCGAGGCCGGGGCCCATCAGCTTGCCGTCACCGTTATCGACGAAAACATGGACATTCTACGCGGGCAGGGCTTTGGGAGTTTTTCGGATATTGTTTCGAAAGTCCTGAGCCTTTCCAACGCCATCAGCGGCTCAATGATCGGTGAGCATTGTGCCAGCGTGCCCGAGGCCATTGCGCGTATCCGTGAATGGGATCAGGCGTTCATCGCGCAGATGAATGCCGCCATCGGCGACGAAACGGTGCCTGAAGATGAACCGAAAGCCAAACCGCCGAAGCGCAGGAAAAAGGACACCGATGAGCAGTTCGTAGGCCGCATCGCCGAATACCATGAAGCGTGCCATCAGCTGGCCGTCTATCGCAGCGCAGAGCTGCGTGACGTCGCTCAAAAACGCGAGATCCTGCTGACTTTGGTCAAGCGTTATCATGAACGCAAGCAACAGCTCAATATGGCCGAATTCAACGATTTCACCGTGGCCGCCTACGCCTTGATTACCCGTTTTCCATCAATCGGGGAGCGGCTTCGCCATCGCTATACGCACGTCCTGCTCGACGAATACCAGGACACATCCACCACCCAAGCCGCGCTCATTGCCGCATTGTTCCATCCTGATGATTCTCAGCTGGAAACGATGGGCGATTCGGGTTCGTCGGGAAGCGTCCCCTCGACGCATTCTCGCAGCCAAAACCCGGTATCAGACAGTTCCGCGGTCAACGCCGTGGGCGACCCCTTCCAGTCCATTTACGCTTGGCGCGGTGCAAGCCCGGGCGCGTTCCGCATGTTCCAGCGTGATTTCGGCATGAACGAAACCGACAGACCCTATTCGCTGAGCGTCACCCGGCGCAATTCCCGCGTGGTCCTTGAAGCCGCCAACGACCTGACCCAACCGTTGCGCACCCCAGACCGCATTCCCTCAAGCTCGCCGATGCGTGAGGTCCCGGTGCCGGCGCTGACGACGATTGAGGATGCCAAGGAAGGTACGCTTGGCGTGCTCGGTTTCGACACGCTCGGTCAGGAAATCGATGCGGTCGCGCGTTTCGCCAAGACCTCCATCGCACGGCATACCCCGATTGACCCGAGCCAAAAAGACGTCCGTCCGCACGTCGCCGTTCTCTTCCGAGGCAAGCAGAACATGCCCCAATTCGCCGAGGGCCTGCAAAAAGCGGGATTGACGACGCTGACCGTAGGATATTCGGCGCTGCTGGACCGACCTGAAATCCGCGACGTGCTGGCCTTGCTTCACGTTGTCGCCGATCATGCCGATTCCGGCGCTCTGATGCGGCTTCTGGCCACGCCACGCTTCGGCTTGGGTAGCAACGATTTGAGCGCGTTGGCCAAGCTGGCCAGTCGCCGCAACGACGAATACCGCTTCCGTGCGCTGGCCGAAGCCGGTCTTGTTCCGGCTGATGCCAAGCCGAGCGAGCAGCCGAAACTGGTCGCCGAGCACCGCGACCAGGTGCCCAACATGGTCTTCCTTGCCGATGTTCTGATGGACGACAAGCTCGAATCTTCGCTGGATTCGCCCCGTGTCGCCTCGCTTTTCAGCGCTCCCGGGCTTGCGGCCATCCGCCACGTCTCGCAGGTCTTGCGGCAGGTCAACGCCGTCGTGAACCATTCGCTTACCGAAGTCATCGAAACAGCGATAGAAGCACTCGGTCTCGATATCGATACGGTCGTTTCGCTTGCGCTGCAGGAGTCCGGCAGGCCCGTCGAACCGGCGTTGGCGCGCTCGCCGATGAACGCGCTAGTGGACCTGGTCAACACCTATACGCAGGAAATCACGGAAGGCGCCACGCCCACGTTGCGCGGGTTCATCTCCTGGGTGGATTCGCTGAGCAGCATTCCCGACGAAATGGCGTCCGTCCCGAGCGATCCGGTGGACGTGGTGCTGATGACCATCCACCAGTCGAAAGGCCTCGAATGGGATTCCGTGGCCATCGTCGGCATGAAAGCCACGAGTTTCCCCTCCAACCAGGGCGACAGGCTCAAGGTCGAATTGGACGAGGATCATATCGGCGGATTGCGGGACGGTGTCTGGCAATCGCCGCAATATCATGAAACGGCCAACACCTGGCTTGACAACCCGGCAGCCGTGCCCGTGCCGGTACGTGCCGACGCCGATATTTTGCCGCGATTCCCGCACGATGCCGGGGTAGGTGAAGATCCACTTGCCGCTTTGCAGGAACTTTCCAGCGTGGAAACGGTGACGAATGAGTCCGAAGGTCTGATGCGCACTTTCGACGCCATCGACGGGGGCGACGGTGAAAGCATCGATACTGATGGGGTTTCCATATCTGGTGACGGAGCCGAGGCTACGTATCTTTCCCAGCAGGAGGAATACGGCCGCAGGTTGCACGCCGATGAACGCCGGCTCGCCTACGTCGCGTTGACGCGCGCCCGTGAAGAAGTGCTGATGACCTATAGCCGTCACGCCGAACTTTCGCGCGACCCCAAGGCTGCGGGTACGGGCCACGATTCCAAGCCGTCGAATTTCTTTACCGAGGTGCACGACGCTTTGGCGTATAGGGATGATGTGGTCGTGGTTGAGGCCGATGCTGATGGCAACGATTCCGATGAAGCTCAGACGAATCTCAACACCAGGGCTGTGGCTATCGAAGGTATATCACAAAGCGATAATTCAGCGGTTGCGGGAATCGTCGATAGCGCTAGTGATACAAACACCGAAAATGCTACGGCCTCCAATCCGTCGGTTCCACAGACATTGTCAGAACTGAACGCCTCGAAACCGGACGGCCTTTTCGTCGGATCGCACGCCGAAGAATACGAGCGTGCCATCGTCGAGGAAGCATGGCAAACACCTCTTGATGAAAGCGAAAGCCAGCGGGAAGACGAAACGCTGCCGTGGCCCGCTTCGATGAGCGAGACAATGGCGCGTCGGTTGCGTCGCTCGGCCGTGCTGACCAAGCAGATGCACGAGCGCCTCGTCTCTGAGGCTGAGGAGAGCAAAGCTCAAAGCGGCAATGATATCGCGGGCGGTCGCGAAACCCAAGCTTTAAAGGGAGGCGAAAACGATGCTGTCGGGCAAGCCGTCGACCGTATAGCCGCCGAGCTGCCGGAAGGTCAATCGTTGGCGAAACGTACACAGATGCTGTTGGCTGATAACGATTTGATGCCATCGATGGAAATCAAGCAAAACGGCAACACCTACGATGACACCTTCGACAAGGCCGACAAAAATTCCGGCAACTCTCGCGCAAACGGTTCGAGCGCTGGAGCTGAAAGCACCAATGCCCTTGATGTCGAAGTGCGTCGTCGCGGTGAGCGGATTCTTGCCAGCAGACGCCAGAACGTCACCTCGTTGCAGGCCAGCGCAGGCAACATGAGCAAGCGGGAAAGCGAGAATTACTGGCGCGCCCTTGTGCGTCCGATCCCTCGCGTGGCTTCGCCCGCCGCCGAGGCCGGCACCCGTTTCCACGCTTGGGCCGAGCGTTTCGTAAATGCGTTCGGTGCTGATGAGGTTGCCGATATGCCTACAGATGATGGCGTTTCGTCGATAGCCGAGGGCAGCCAGGCCGAGACCCGAGCCTCGCTGATCGCCGGTCTCGTTGAAGCCGAGCAGCACCCAGAAGCCAGCCAAACCGCCACGGACCGTAAGATTCTGACCTGGCAGCGCCGGCTGGTCGACGGACGCTGGGCAAACCGCCGTCCATATGCCGCCGAAGAGCAGATTGTCGTCGCCGTTCCCGAACTTCAGAATCGCATTGTCAATGGCAAGCTTGACGCGGTGTTCTATGGAGGGCTTGATGAAAGCGACTCTGGCAAACGTTTCACGATAGTCGATTGGAAGACAGGCAAAAAGCCGACAAAGCAGGAGGATGTCGACCAGAAACTGGCCCAGCTCGACATGTACCGGCTGATGTTTGCGCAAATGAAGAACATTCCGCTCGACAGTATCGACGCCACTTTGTATTATGTTAGCGTCGCCAGCGAGGAACTTCGGGGGGTAGAAGCGCAGCCTAAATCCAAGCCGGAGATTTTGAAGGAACTGAACGCGGGAATTCCTGTGGTCAGTGACGAGGACTAGACATTTATGCAATTAATGTATATCTATTGGTAGTATATTACACGTTGTTTGTCTAACAACAGGCTTCAAATGCCGCCGATAGCGCGTGTATGGCTTGTAGCGTAATGGACTATGGGTATGATGTAGTGGTTTTGACTTTTGACTGGGCTTTCGGCTGGAGTTTCTGGCCGGAAGACGAATCGCTGTGTCGGTAGGGGCCGGCAGGCGGCGTAGGGCAAACAACTATGAAGGGATGCGAACGTATGGAAAATGTTGCGAAAGGTGATGCCGGAATCGGAGTGGTCTATTCCCCGATGATCTGGAGCGATGTCGAGGCCATCACCCGACAGTTCGATGAGACGTGGGGCAATTACGCGCCTCTTGGCAACGACAAGAAGCTTTCGATGTTGCTTTCCTATCATTTCGTGTTGCATTACATTGAGCCTGCCACGCGCGGTGAGATCGCCCATAAAAACGGTGAGTTCATGGGCGTCGTCCTTTCGCGCGTCGTCGGCCAGCCGGTGATGTTCGGCAACGTGGCCGAGGAGATGGCGAAAATCGACGAACGGCTTAACTCCACCCCGGCCGGTCACAAGGCGCTCGCGGACCTCGAGCTTGGTTTCGAGATCGAACGGCGCATGGAGCGCCAGACCGGCATCAACGACAAGGCGCCCGCCGAAGTCGAACTTTTCCTGGTGTCCTCGGCTTCCCGCGGCCAGGGCGTCGGCGGCGAGCTGTGGAAGCGCACGATGGAATATTTCGAACGTTTCCATGAGCCGATGTTCTATCTGCATACAGATTCAGATTGCGATGTCACCTTCTACGACCGTCACGGCATGAAGCGTATTGCCGAGCGCGAGGAGCAGCGTCACCCCGACGACGGCCGCGACCAGCAGATGGCCCCGAACAAGATGTACATTTACGCCGGCGTCCCAGGCAAGGTCAAAACAACCGTTTCTCAAAAATAATTCCATGCTGTCATACATTGATTCATGACTGTGAATCAGGGGCTTCGTAAAAAGGGATCCATCGTTTTTGATGGGTCCCTTTTTGTTGTGCGAACCGATATGTTTCCCTTGGTTACGCTGCAGGCTTCTCGTCCGCGCGGGTTGGATAGACTGGATATATACACTGGAAATATCGAATTATGTGGTTGACAAGTGTGCGATGATTCGACGGTTTTCGGCATTGAATCATGCAATTTTGATGCTGCCATTATCATCGCGTCTTATCGGAAAGGATTGATGGGTAGTGAACAATGCAGGTCGTAGTGTGCCGAGCCAGCGTCATAAGTCACCTTACGGGCGGCTTTTCGCCATTCCCGGTTCCAAGGCGTTCTGTATTTCCGGGGCGGTCGCGCGTCTCCCGATTTCGATGATGAGCCTTGGCATCGTGCTGGCGCTGAACCATATGTATAACAATTGGACGGTCGCCGGCACGATGAGCGCCGTCTATATTCTGGCCGTCGCAGCCGTCACGCCGCTATACGCCCGCCTGTTTGACCGTTTCGGCCAGCACAAGATCGGTTGGGTGGCCTTGGGGCTTTCCGTGGTCTTTATGCTCGTTTTCGCCCTCGCCGCGTGGGCTCGCGTTCCCATTGCCGTCTTGTTTGTTCTCGCGATTTTGATGGGCTTAACGCAATTCTCATTCGGAGCATTGGTGCGTACCCGCTGGGCCTATGCGCTGCGCGATCCGAAAGATGCCGACCTGCTCGACACGGCCTATGCGCTCGAAGCCGGAATTGACGAGATGGTCTTTATCTTGGGCCCGATTCTCGCTGCGTTCCTCGCGACTTCGGTGAGTCCTGTCTCCCAGCTTTTTGTGCCGACAGTTGCCTGCGCCATCGGGGGAGCGGTCTTCTTCTCGCTGAAAGACACTCAGCCTCCCGTCATCGAAACCGTGTCCGTTGTTGCCGCCTCGCCGAGCGACGAGGATGTGAAGGCCGCTTCCGAAAACCTTGGTGGCACCGCCGGCTACCGGCTTGACGAGGACGGCGTGAGCCTGCGCCAGCTGCACACCCATGCGGCCAAACCAAAGAGCGTGCTGCTATACGCCGGCATTATCCCGCTTCTGGTCGTTTTCGTCGTCTTCAACATGAGCTTCAACGAGTTCGATGTTTCCGTCACCGCGATGATGAAGGCCATCGGCCGCGAGCAGCTGCTCGGCCTGCAGCTGGCGATGTTTGCCGTCGGCTCCTGCATAGGTGCCTTCATTTTTGGCTCGAAGAAACCGAAAGGCTCCAACTGGCAGCACATGGTGGTTTTCCTCACCTTACTGACCATCGGTTATGTGTTCTGCCGCTTGGTGATGGACAACCTGATTCTGCTCGGAGTCGCTTCCGTGCTTTCCGGCCTATGCGTCTCGCCGCTTTTCGCCACCGGCAACCTCATTGTCAAAGACATCGTCCCGCCTAGCTCGCTCACCGAAGGCCTTTCATGGGTGACGACTGCCGGTTCGGTCGGCACTTCGTTCGGCTCGTCGCTTGCCGGCATGGTGCTGGACGTCTCGAGCCCGCACGTCGGCCTGCTCCTGCCCATCGCCACCACCTTTGCTGCCGTGCCCCTGGCCGTTTTGGGCTGGTTCCTGGCTCGTCGCAAGCAATCCGAGTGAGTCGAGATTGCTGTTTTGGGGACGGGCATACGTCAGCTCCGCCGCCGATAAAGTCTGCGTGTGGAGTGAATTGAGTGGCGCTTCCAGGCATTCGTCTCTGGTTTGAAGCAAACGGAAACGCCGAAAAATATTTGCACTTTTTTCTTTATTACGTTACAGTATTTTTTGTAATCACCGATACCTAATTACAAATAGAAAGTGGTATGGCGATGGAAATTCTAACGCAAAAAGACAGAACTAATGTTTTCGTCGGTACCAAAGAGGTGCGTCAGGCGGCACGGGAGACTTTGGAATCAATCGGCGATGTGCGTTCTTCTTTGGCGCTGATGGAGGGTGACACTCGAATCGATTTGCCGGATAATCTTTCGCGGTTGTTAGTCAGCCTTTTCAGTGCGCTTGGTGATGGCAGTGTCATTTCTATTGAAACGACTCCGGAAGAGGTGTCAGCCAGTACTGCTGCGGAGATGTTAGGTATTTCGCGCCCCACGTTTTTGAAGAGAGCCAAGGAGCAGCATATTGATTCCTGCCCGTCTCCGTCCGGCAAACAACAGCGTTTCAAGACCAGCGACGTCCTTCAAATGCGCAAGGTACAGCGGCAAGCGAAGATCGAAGCATTCAACGCTTTGCGCGACGAGTTGGATCAGATGAACATCTGATGCAAAAGTAATATTCGTCAGGATTGTCGCCAGATGATGACCAATAACCACTGATATTTCATGTTATACTTAAGTTAAGCATTGAAATTTCAGTTCTTAAAGGTTTAGATATCATGAAATATGTGCCGGTTACTGCGAGGCGAGACTTAAGGACGTTGGGCAGGCAGTTCGCGACCCAGCGCAAGCTGCTGAAGTTGCGGGTCGCCGATGTGGCCCAGCGTGCCGGAGTCAGCCAGAGCACGGTGGCGAACCTCGAACACGGCAAGGCCGTTGGTTCCGATGCGCTGCTGGCCATCGCCCGAATCCTCCAGCTGGCCGATTACATGGTGAAGTCAACGGATCCGTATTCGCACACTCTGGGCATTGTCCGAGCAACTGAGAATCTGCCCAAGCGCGTGCGTTGAGGGGTGGTGGCTTAGTCTTGGGCGTTTCGGTACGATTGGTGTGATGCGTGATGAAGGAAGTGGTTGCGTATGAGCGAGCGGCAGGTTGAAGTTCGCACAGGACTTGGTGACGGCCAGGAACTTGTGGCCGGCACATTGTATTTCCAAGGGAACACGTCCACTTTTCTGTATGCCGATGAATATATACGTGATCCGAGGGCGTTCGAGCTCACGCCTTTCCTGCCATTCGCGACACGGTCGTTTTCGTTCGATAAGCTTGGGCAGTTCTCTGATGCCGCTCCCGATCGTTGGGGTAGAAGGATTATCGACCGTAACCGCAAGGGCCGTAATCTTCCTGAATCGGAATATCTCCTCGGCGTCAACGATGTCACAAGGCAGGGAGCACTGAGGTTTTTCAGTGACGGTAAGCCGTTGGCAGGTAATGAGGGCGTTCCCGTTCAGGCCAATTTGCCGGATTTGCTGGACACGGCAGACGCGGTGCAGAACAACCAGGACGTTGATGACGCCTCGTTGCGGCGTCTTTACCAAGCCACGGGTTCGTTGGGTGGTGCGCGGCCCAAAGCGTCGGTGTCTGACCGCAACGCCTTATGGATGGCCAAGTTTCCCAAGCCTGACTGCGAGAATTGGGACATCATTGGTTGGGAGGCGGTGACGCTTGAGATTGCCGAAATGGCGGGGATTGATGTGCCCGAGCATCAGGTTGTCAAAATTAAGGACGCTGCCCGGAGACAACGGACGGTGCTGCTGACGAAACGTTTCGATCGTGCCGGCGAAGGCACGCCTGAGCACTTGGTGCGAATCCCTTATGTTTCGGCGTTGACTGCCTTGCAAGCCGTGGACGGAGAGGGCGGCGACTGGGAGGACTTGGTGGAATTCGCACGGGCCGTCGGGGCCGATACCCATGAATTGTGGCGACGGGCGTTATTCGGCGCGGCCATCGGCAACCGAGACGACCATCTGCGTAACCATGGTTTCCTGCGTGTGGGCAACGGATGGCAATTGTCTCCGGCTTTCGATCTTAATCCTGAGCCTTACTATGGCGAGGATGACAATCTCCATGAACTTTCGCTGTTCGGAGACCCGCATGTGGACATCGCGGCGTTGGTGACTGATAAAGCGTTGGGTTTGTTCGGCGTCAGTCATCCGGAGGCCAAAAGTTACGAGTCGTCGTTGCGTTCGGCGCTCAAACAGGCCATCGGGCGGGCGCGAATTCGGGGCCTCGACCATGCTTCCATCAAAGCGATGGAAACGCGATTTGCTTGGGCGTTGGAACAGCTGGGGGATTAAGAGGCCGTCAAAGAGAAGCTACGAAACGCGGATTGAGAAGGCGGCTTTGGTGTGTTTTGCCGTGTGAGCTGCCGTGGGCTATTGCTGGCGAGCTAGTCAGCCATCTTCGCTTCCTTGATCGGACGCGTACATCCTTGTATGACCGATATCTTCAAAAGCCCACATTCTGACAAATAACCCAACCGTCAGACACGCGACTTGGCCTATAACTCTGAAGAAGGGCATTGCGATCTTTTCTAGATAGCTCATGCCCTTTTATGATGGTGAATCTGCCGGCATCAGTCGGCAATTTTCTTTCTGCCCGGCCTGTTCAACGCCGATGCGCGTAGCGACATCCATTTCGCGTCGTCAGCATTTCGTGCTTTACCATTGGCCGGTGGCGTATATGCCTTCATGCGTCGTACCGTTGTGACGGTTTTTGTCATTATCCTGTCCGCTTCCAATATTTATATTGCTACCACTGGTTATTGTATTCGTAAAATTATGAATTCTAAAGCTCTCGAATATCAAGATTCTGTGCTGCGAGTGATTTTGATATGTTGGATATATGCTCTTCCACCATCATGCTTTCAGCCTTTCTCTTGACTATTAACAGATTTCGACTTTCGGCGCCGCAACCGAATAATTGCCATACTACGCGTCGGTGACGATTGCACCAGAATTTGAGCTCAGACCTTAAATGTGCTTCGTCGGCTTATATGGTGACCCCTGGCCCATAAAACGGGTTTTATTGCTCGACTGTTTTTGGGTGTTCGGCGTGTCTAATTATTTTGTCAGGGAATTTTTTTGAAAAAAATTTGGGATTTTTCTTAAAACGTTATACATAGATAGGTTGGCGGAAGACATTCGGATGGTGGGGCGGTGAATGGGCGGATACGGCGTGAATGGCTGAAGTGTTGCAATGCAAAGCGTCCGGGGTGAAATAGATGGTTTGGAAAGTGGTGTTGCCGATATTTTGCAAATCAATGATTATTGTCTGAATATAAAAATTCAGAAAGTCGTATTAAACGTTTGAAAAATAAAATTATGTTTTATTAATTAGGCAAAAATCCGATACTCGAGTACCGCTCGTGTTACAGTTTTGCGTGTTTATAGTGTGTTCCGCATAGGGGTGGTTTGCCATGCGGAAATTTCCATTGATACAGGGAGAAGAAGGATATGTCACGTTTCACAAAGTGGTTGCGCGGCTTGCGTAATGTTGCCTCCAATCGCGGGGGGGGGGTGCGTTTAGGGCTTTAGTTTGCCTTGTGGCTGGTGTGGCGATGGTGCTGCCCGGCACGGCGACGGCGGTCGAGCCCGAAAGCGGCGAGGCCTCGCAGCAAACGCAATCACAGTCTTCTTCTTCGCAGCAGGGTCAGGCAGCGTCGCCTGGCAAATCCAAACGGGGACAAAAGTCGACCGAATCTTCAAATTCAGTCAAGCAGGGCAAGTCCGGCCTCCAGCCGCGCGGCGGCGGCATCAGCCCACGTAGCAGTTGCTATGTCAATGTAAGTACGATTGCCCAGTGTTTCCCAGATACGTATCTGGCGGCCAAAGTGGCCTCTGCAGAACGGGTAAACGTGAACTCGACCTTCACTCAAACAATGGTTAACGGGACCACGAGTCTGAACGCGGCTTTTTCGGATATTGCGAGCCTTGAAGGCATGCAGAATTTCACCAATCTGAGGACTCTGAGCTTGGACCACAATCAGGTGACTAGTTTGTCGCCATTAGCTGGTCTGGCTCATCTGACGACTCTGAGCTTGGACTATAATCAGGTGACTAATTTCTCGCCGTTGGCTGGCCTGCCAAACCTGACATCACTGTCAGTTGTTGATAACAATATCTCGGATCTCAATAGCAGCTACATCCAGTATCTTACGCATTTGACGGGCGTGAACTTGGACACAAATCTGTTTTCCGATATATCGCCGTTGGCTGGTCTGACCCAACTGACAAGTTTGGAAATGGCCAACGTTCCGGTATCTGATTTGTCGCCGTTGGCTGGTCTGACCCATCTGACCGCCGCCGGTCTGTATGGTGATCGCATTACTGATTTGTCGCCGTTGGCGGGTTGGGCCAACCTGCAAGTTTTGAATCTGCAGAATTATGCAGGCTGGGCGAATCATAACAGTATTGTTGATGTGTCGCCGTTGCGTGGTCTGACATCGCTGACGGACCTGCGACTAGGGGGCAACAAGATTACCGATTTCTCGCCGCTGAACAACCTACATCTCAATTACCTCGAAGCTTCGGGGCAGGTGGCGACCGAGGCCGCGTATGATGACGGCTCGCATGTGACGATGTCGACGGTGAAGAATATCGATGGGACGTTTATTACAGCGTCGAACATCAGCCCGTCGGGCGGCACGTATGATTCCACTTCCCGCGTGGTGAGCTGGCCTTCCGGCACCACCAACCCCAAGTTCGATTTCACGGGCACGCTTCCCAACGGAGTGACGGGCAGCGCCCCTGCAGGTACGGTGACGGGCGATCCGGTGTCGCATGTCACCGGCCACCCGACGGTGCGTTTCGATTCGCAGGGCGGCGACAGCATACCGGACCAGAAGGTGCCGTGGGGCGGTACGGCGTATGCCCCAACGAACCCCGCGAAAACAGGATGTACTTTCGGTGCCTGGCATACGGGCAGCGCAACGGGCCCGGTGTACGGTTTTGACATCGTTTATACCACGGCTTCCACGGTGACATTGTATGCCTCTTGGGTCCCGGCCCATTATGATGTCAGGTTTGATACGAGTGGCGGCTCGTGGGATGGCACAGCGCAGGGCCCAGTGTCCACGGAATATGACGCGACGATTTCCGAGCCGGCGAACCTTGCGCATTTGAAAGCTCCAACGCACAAGCAGCGCAGCGGCTGGGAGTACCGAAAGACGGACAGTATGGACGGCTGGGCGACGTTCACGTTTGGCACCACGCACATGCCCGGCTGGCCGATCACGGTGCGGCCGGTGTGGGAGGGGATCCCCCACCACATGACCTATGACAAGAACGGCGGCTCGTGGTCGGACATGCCCGCTTCGCCCGTTCGGGTTGGCGAGGACGACACGGTGTCTCAGCCGAGCCTGACCGATTTCGCTCCCCCGGCGAACAAGCATCAGGATACATTGACGAGCGGCTGGGAATATCGCAAGACGGACAGTACGGAAAATTGGGCCGAGTTCAAGTTCGGCGTGACGCATGTGCCGGCCTATGACATCACGGTTCGGCCGAAGTGGGTGACTGATCAGTACAACGTGTCCTACCAAAAGGGCGAGGCGACCTCGTGGGGGAGCAAGCCCACGGCTGAAGACCATGACTACGGTTCGACATTGGCGTCTGCTCCGCCTATCGCAGATTTGGCGTCTCCTGCGAACAAGCATCATGCTGCATGGGAATATTCGAAGGACAACGGTGCAACTTGGGGCCCGTTCGTGTTTGGCGGTCCGGGTTCCGGTACCGCGATTCCGGCTCATGACATCATCATTCGTCCGACGTTTGCTTGGGATCAGTACGGTGTCTCCTACGAGCTTGGCGATGCGACTTCGTGGGCCGGCAAACCTGGCGCGACCAATCATGATTACGGTTCGACGTTGAGCGAGCCTCTCACCTCTGATCTCGCTGCTCCGGCGAACAAGCACCATGACGCTTGGGAGTATTCGAAGGATAATGGTGCCACTTGGGGCCCGTTTGAGTTTGGTTCTACTGGTACGCACATGCCGGCGCATGCGATCATTATTCGTCCGACATTCACCATGGATACGTATAGCGTTTCCTATCAGCTTGGTGAAGCGACGTCGTGGACCGGAAAGCCCGGTGCTGCTGACCACGCCTACAATTCCACGTTGACCGAGCCTGGCATCTCTGGCCTGAATGCTCCTGCGAACAAGCATCACGATGCCTGGGAATATTCGCAGGACAATGGAGCTACGTGGAATCCGTTCGAGTTTGGTTCGACGGGTACGCATATGCCGGCGCATGCGATTGTCATTCGTCCGACGTTCGCTTGGGATCAGTATAGCGTCTCTTATGAGAATGGCGATGCTACGTCGTGGACTGGCAAGCCTGGCGCTGTGAATCATGATTATGGTTCGACGTTGACCGAGCCTGGCATCTCCGGTCTGATGGCTCCTGCTAATAAGCATCATGACGCTTGGCAGTATTCGAAGGATGGCGGCGCCACATGGGACTCGTTTGAGTTCGGCTCGACGGGCACGCATATGCCGGCGCATGCGATTGTCATTCGTCCGACGTTTGCTTGGGACCAGTACAGCGTGTCCTATCAGCTTGGTGAGGCAACTTCTTGGACGGGCATGCTTGGCCCTGTGGATCATGACTTCGGTTCCACGCTGACTGAGCCCAGCATCTCCGGTCTGACGGCTCCTGCGAACAAGCATCACGATGCCTGGCAGTATTCGAAGGATGGCGGTGCCACATGGAATACATTTGAGTATGGTTCCACCGGTACGCATATGCCGGCGCATGCGATTGTCATTCGTCCGACGTTTGCTTGGGACCAATACAATGTCTCTTACCAGAACGGTGAGGCAACGTCGTGGACGGGCAAGCCCGCGGCCGTGGATCATGATTACGGTTCGACGCTGAGCGAGCCGGGTATCACCGGTCTGACGGCTCCTGCTAATAAGCATCATGACGCCTGGCAGTATTCACAGGATGGCGGTGCTACGTGGAATCCGTTCGAGTTCGGCTCGACGGGCACACATGTTCCTGCACACGCGATTGTCATCCGTCCGACGTTCGCTTGGGATCAGTACAGCGTCTCCTATCAGCTTGGTGAGGCGACTTCTTGGGCCGGTATGCTCGGCACTGTGGATCATGATTACGGTTCCACGTTGACTGAGCCCAACATCTCCGGTCTGACAGCTCCGGTGAACAAGCATCATAATGCTTGGGAGTATTCGAAGGATAATGGTGCCACTTGGGATCCGTTTGAGTTCGGCCCGACGGGTACACATATCCCGGCGCACGCGATTATCATCCGTCCGACATTCTCGTCCGACCAGTACAGCGTTTCCTACCAGCTTGGCGAGGCGACGTCGTGGACTGGCAAGCCCGGTGCCGTGAATCATGACTATGGTTCGACTCTTAGCGAGCCTGGCATCTCCGGTCTGAATGCGCCCACGAACAAGCACCACGATTCTTGGCAGTATTCGCAGGACAACGGCGCGACGTGGAACACGTTCACGTTCGGTTCTACGGGCACTCATGTTCCTGCACACAGCATTATCATCCGTCCGACGTTTGCGTGGGACCAGTACAGCGTGACATACCAGCTCAACGGTGCTACGTCGTGGGCGGGCAAGCCCGGTGCCGTGGATCATGACTTCGGCTCCACGCTGTCTACTCCGAGTATTTCGGATTTGATGGCGCCTGCGAACAAGCATCACGACGCGTGGCAGTATTCGAAGGACAACGGTGCCACGTGGGATACGTTCACGTATGGTCCCACTGGTACTCATATGCCTGCTCATGCGATCATTATTCGTCCGACGTTTGCTTGGGACCAGTACAGCGTCTCTTACCAGCTTGGTGAGGCGACCTCTTGGGCGGGTATGCTCGGCCCTGTGGACCATGACTATGGTTCCACGTTGTCTGAGCCGAGCACATCCGATTTAGCGGCTCCTGCCAACAAGCATCACGATGCCTGGGAGTATTCGAAGGACAACGGTGCCACTTGGAACCCGTTCGAGTTTGGTTCCACGGGTACGCATATTCCGGCTCATGCCATCATTATTCGTCCGACGTTTGCGTGGGACCAATATGGCGTGACCTACCAGCTTGGTGAGGCGACCTCTTGGGCCGGCAAGCCCGGTGCCGTGAATCATGATTACGGCTCCACGCTGAGCGAGCCGGGCACGTCCGATTTGACGTCTCCGTCTAACAAGCATCACGACGCCTGGCAGTATTCTCAGGACAATGGCGTGACGTGGAATACGTTTGAATATGGTTCCACCGGTACTCATATGCCTGCGCATGCGATTGTCATTCGTCCGACGTTTGCTTGGGACCAGTACAGCGTGTCTTATCAGCTTGGTGAGGCAATTTCTTGGGCGGGCATGCTTGGCCCTGTGAACCATGACTTTGGTTCCACACTGACCGAGCCGAATATTTCGGATCTGACCGCGCCTATGAACAAGCATCATAATGCTTGGGAATATTCGAAGGACAATGGTGCTACTTGGGACCCGTTCGAGTTCGGTCCTACGGGTACGCACATCCCGGCGCACGCGATTATCATCCGTCCGACATTCTCGTCCGACCAGTACAGCGTGTCCTATCAGCTGGGAGAGGCAACGTCGTGGACTGGCAAACCGAGTGCTACTGACCACGCCTACAATTCGACGCTTACCGAGCCGGGCACGTCCGACCTGAACGCTCCGACGCACAAGCATCATGACGCTTGGGAGTATTCGCAGGACAACGGCGTGACGTGGAACTCGTTTGAGTATGGTTCCACCGGCACGCATGTTCCCGCGCACAGCATCATCATCCGTCCTACGTTTGCTTGGGACCAGTACGGCGTCTCTTACCAGAATGGTGAGGCGACGTCGTGGACCGGCAAGCCCGGTGCCGTGGATCATGACTATGGTTCGACGTTGGCCACCGAGCCTAGTACGTCTGGTCTGAATGCGCCCGCGCACAAGCATCATGCTGCGTGGCAGTATTCGAAGGACAACGGCGTGACGTGGAACGCGTTCAAGTATGGTGCCCCCGGTACGGGCACTGCGATTCCTGCTCATGACATCATTATTCGTCCGACGTTTGCTTGGGATCAGTACAGCGTCTCCTATGAGCTTGGTGAGGCGGCTTCTTGGGCCGGCATGCCTGGTTCTGTCAACCATGATTATGGTTCGACGCTGGCCTCTGAGCCTGGCACCTCCGATCTGACCGCTCCTGCGAATAAGCATCATAAAGCTTGGGAGTATTCGAAGGACAATGGTGCGAGCTGGAGTGCGTTCAAGTATGGTGCCCCTGGTACGGGTACCGCGATTCCTGCTCATGACGTCATTATTCGTCCGACGTTCGCGTGGGACCAGTACAGCGTCTCCTACCGGCTTGGTGAGGCGACGTCCTGGGCGGGCAAGCCGGTGACTGATCGTCATGACTATGGCTCGACGCTGGCTACCGCTCCGCTTACGTCCGATTTGACTGCTCCGGCGAATAAGCATCATGCCGCTTGGGAGTATTCGAAGGACAACGGCTCCACGTGGAGCCCGTTCACCTACGGTGGTCCCGGTACTGGTACTGCGATTCCTGCTCATGACGTCATCATTCGTCCGACGTTCGCTTGGGACCAGTACAGCGTCTCCTACCGGCTTGGTGAGGCGACGTCCTGGGCGGGCAAGCCGGTGACTGATCGTCATGACTATGGCTCGACGCTGGCTACCGCTCCGCTTACGTCCGATTTGACTGCTCCGGCGAATAAGCATCATGCCGCTTGGGAGTATTCGAAGGACAACGGCTCCACGTGGAGCCCGTTCACCTACGGTGGTCCCGGTACTGGTACCACGGTTCCTGCTCATGACGTCATCATTCGTCCGACGTTCGCGTGGGACCAATACAGCGTCTCCTATCAGCTTGGTGAGGCGACCTCTTGGGCCGGTATGCTCGGCCCCGTGGACCATGACTTCGGTTCCACTCTGGCCACTCCGAGTGTTTCGGATCTGACGGCGCCTGCCAACAAGCATCACGACGCGTGGCAGTATTCGAAGGATGGCGGCGTGACGTGGAATGTGTTCGAGTTCGGCTCGACGGGTACGCATATGCCTGCGCATGACGTCATCATTCGTCCGACGTTCGCGTGGGACCAGTACGGTGTCTCTTACCAGAATGGTGAGGCGACGTCGTGGACCGGCCGGCCTGGCTCCACGAACCATGATTACGGTTCGACTCTGGTCACGGCTCCCGTCACTTCCGGCCTGACGGCGCCTGCGCATAAGCATCACGTTGCTTGGCAGTATTCGAAGGACAGTGGTGTGACGTGGAACTCGTTCACCTACGGCGGCCCGGGTACCGGCACTGCGATTCCGGCGCACGCGATCATCATCCGCCCGACCTTCGCTTGGGATACATACAGTGTCTCCTACCAGCTTGGTGAGGCGACGTCGTGGACGGGCATGCTTGGCCCGGTGGACCATGATTACGGTTCGACGCTGGCCGCCGCTCCAAACACGACCGGTCTGACGGCTCCTGTCAACAAGCATCATGCTGCTTGGGAGTATTCGAAGGACAACGGCGCAACGTGGAGTGCGTTCAAGTATGGTGCCCCCGGTACTGGTACTGCGATTCCGGCTCATGACATCATCGTCCGTCCGACATTCGCGTGGGATCAGTACGGTGTCTCTTACCAGAACGGTGAGGCGACGTCGTGGACCGACAGGCCCGGCTCCACGAACCATGATTACGGTTCGACTCTGGTCACTGCTCCTGTCACTTCCGGCCTGACGGCGCCTGCGCACAAGCATCATGCCGCCTGGGAGTTCTCTCAGGATAACGGCGTGACGTGGAACACGTTCACCTACGGCGGCCCGGGTACTGGTACTGCGATTCCGGCGCACGCGATCATCGTTCGTCCGACGTTCGCTTGGGACCAGTATCGTGTGGGCTACGCCGCCGGTGACGGGGCCAGCTGGGCCTCCATGCCGGGCGCGGATTTGCACGACTATGGCTCGACCATTGCCACGGCTCCGGGTACGGTCGACCTGACCAATCCGGCGCACAAGCACCAGGAAGGCTGGGAGTTCAAGGCTGCGTCTGGTGGATGGCAGGACTTCGCGTTCGGCTCGACCACGATTCCGGCTTCGAACATCACGATTCGCCCGAAGTGGGTTATCGATCAGTTCAATGTGACGTTCGACGCTGACGGCGGCGCATGGCCGACCATGCCTGGCGTCTCCGCTCACAACTACGGCTCAACCATCGCGACCGCGCCGGCCGGCGGGTTCTCGAAGACGGGCTTCCTGCCCCGTGGCTGGCAGTATTCCACCAACGGCATGGACTGGAACGCGTTCACGTTCGCGAATGAGGATGGCACCGCCACCGCGATTCCCGCGCACGATATCACGATTCGTCCGGTTTGGAAGACGCAGCTGACCATCACGTTCGACGTGGAAGGCGGTGACCCGATTGCGCCGCGCATGCTGGCCGACGGCGATCCGATCGGCGAGCTGCCCACTCCGGTGCGTAGTGGCTACCGTTTCGACGGCTGGTATGTACAGAGCATGCTGCGCAGCCTGGTGCCTTACGACCCGACCGCGATCGTAACCGGCAACATGACCGTGATGGCCAAGTGGACGAAGCTGCAGGTCACTGAGCCGCCGAGCCAAGGCTGGCTCGAGACTCCGGAGGGCCACCACTGGCTTGAAACGCCTGAGGGCCAGCATTGGCTCGAGAGTTCTAAGGGTCATGCGTGGGTTTCTACTCCAGAGGGCCATGCTTGGTTGCAGACGCCTGAGGGACAGCACTGGCTGTCGTCGCAGGATGGCCATGCCTGGGTCTCGTCTCCTGAAGGCCATGCGTGGCTGCAGACTCCACAGGGTCATCAGTGGCTCGAGACTCCGCAGGGCCACGCTTGGCTGCAGACGCACGAAGGTTCCGCATGGCTCGGTACGAATGGTGGTCATGCTTGGTTGCAGACCCCGCAGGGTCATCAGTGGCTCCAGACCCCTGAGGGTCATGCTTGGTTGCAAACGCCTGAGGGCTCGGCTTGGCTTGGCACGAATGGTGGTCATGCCTGGCTCGCGACGGCTGAAGGCCAGCACTGGCTTTCGACTCCCGCCGGGGCCGCTTGGCTGGCGACTTCCAATGGCCATGTATGGCTTGCCACCTCTGCTGGCTGGGCTTGGTTGAAGACTCCGGCCGGTCAGGCTTGGCTGAAGACTCTGGCCGGGCAGGCTTGGCTTGCCACGCCCGAGGGCCGGAAGTGGCTCGCCTCCCAGTCGAAGCCGAAGGCCGTTCCGGCCACCGGCTCGGCGGTCGCGGTGCCGATGGGCCTGATGGTGTCCGCCCTGATCATGGCGTTGGGCCTGCAGCTCATCCGCAGGCGCCGCCGTGACGAGTAATTAAATACTGGCCGCGTCTCACACACCCAACCTAGACGCGGCCTCAGCTGGCAGCTGCATCCTGCCGGCTCTTCTAGGGCCGGGCGCTGTTGGAAGGAAACGGGGTTCTGCCCCTTGTGTTCCTGAAGACAGCGCCCGGCTTTCTTTTATTTGTTTGGACTTGTTGTGTTGGCGCTATTCGATTTTCACCGCTTGATCCTCGTTGTTCCCTTGCCGCCGTATTGTTGCTATATAGATAAAGGTATAAACCGTGCAGAGAGGGCGAGGTTGTTATGATTCGAGTTTCAGTGGTTGGTGCGCTTGGACGCATGGGCGGCAGTGTGGTCGAAGCCGTCAAGGCTGCGGATGATATGGAAATCGCGCAGCAGATCGGCGAGAACGACAGTATCGCCGCCATCACGCCGGACAATACCGACGTAGCGGTGGAATTCACCGTTCCGACTTCCTCACTGGGTAACGTGTTGAAGCTCGTCGCGCAGGGCGTAGACGTGGTGGTCGGCACCACAGGCTGGACCGACGAGAAGCTCGATGAGGTCAAGGTCGCACTTGCCAAGGCCCCGCGTGAAGGTCAGGCCGTGTTCGTCGCGCCGAACTTCGCCATTTCTGCCGTTTTGGCTGACAGGTTCGCAGCCGAAGCCGCCAAATACTTCACTTCCGCCGAGGTCATCGAGCTGCATCACCCCGACAAGGTCGACGCGCCTTCCGGCACTGCCATTCACACCGCCCAAGCCATCTCGGCCGCCCGTAAGCAGGCCGGTTGCGCCCCGATGCCCGATGGCACGCAAGGCGAGGCGGCTTCCCGAGGCCAGGTCGTCGACGGCGTGCACGTTCACGCCGTGCGTCTGCAGGGCCTCAACGCCCACGAGGAAGTGCTGCTGGGCAACACCGGCGAGCAGTTGGTCATCCGTGCCGACAGCTTCGACCGCGCCTCGTTCATGCCCGGCGTTCTGCTGGCCGTGCGCAATATCGCTTCCGGTGCTCATCCCGGCCTGACCGTGGGGCTCGACGCGTTCCTCGACCTCTGAAGCCAGGTGCGAATAGGTTTCGATATACCGCTGGATGCAGGTTTTGTTTTGTATCCAGCGGTTATTTTTATATTTCCGGGAACTTTGTAATGTATTGCAATATTTCTTATGTATCGATTACTGATAAGCGTCCCGCCCGAGAAGTAGCGTTAAAGTATGAGTGAGTCTTCTATGCATCTACTTGATCCAGCGCCATTCGGCCGGGTTATCCCCGCAATGGTGACGCCGATGCACGATGATGGTTCCGTTGATTTCGAAGCATCCGTGGCATTGGCCAAGCATCTGGTCGCCTCCGGTGCCGATGGCCTGTTGGTCAACGGCACGACCGGTGAGTCGCCGGTCACCCACATGGATGAGAAGGTCAAGCTCGTTCAGGTCGTCAAGGCTGCCGTCGACGTGCCGGTGATTTCCGGCGCGGGTTCCAACGACACCGCCCACACGGTTCGCATGGTCGAGCAGACTCAGGAAGCCGGGGCCGACGCGGTGCTGGTGGTCGCTCCTTATTATTCCCGTCCTTCGCAGGAGGGCATTTTCCGCCATTATCAGGCGGTCAATGAATCGGCGGACAAGCCGATCATCGTCTACGATGTTCCCGGGCGCACCGGCGTACATCTTGAGCTCGAGACCTATTGCAGGCTTGCACAGCTCGACCATATCAAGGCCGTCAAGGACGCGACGGGAGATATCGCAGGTGCCGTGCGCAAACGTATGGAAACCGGCCTGACCTGGTATTCCGGCGATGACGCGCTGTTCTTGCCGTTCCTTTCCATCGGAGCGGTCGGCATTATTTCGGTCATCGCGCACGTCGCGTCGAACCCGATGCGACAGCTCGCGGATGCCTTTGATCGCGGCGACATCCACGAGGCCCAGCGTCTCGCGGTGCTTCTGGCCCCGCTGGTAGATGCCGTTAATGGCACCGGATTCCAGGGAGTCTTGGCCAAGGCCGCGCTGCACGAGCGTGGATGGCTTGACGAAACCACGATGCGCCTGCCGAATGTCGGTCCGGGCAAGCCCGAATTTGAGCGTGCCCACAAGGGCATGGTCGATGCAGGTATCTTGGAAGCCTAGTTTTAAGAGGTTTTTACGATCAGGCAAGGCAAAAGCATAACTCATTACAGCGGGGAAGTCGGTGGCGCGTTACGCGGCTACGGGCTTTCGTCCGCTGTTTTTATTCCTCGTCCACACAGAGGTGCGGACACTAAGTAAACAGAAGTTCAGTAATAGATATGACAGATACAGAAGAAAAAACCACTGCGTCTACCACGCATCGTCGTGGCAGCGCCAGCAAGGCACGCGCCCGCAAAAGTGAGACCGCTGCCGAAAAAACCTCAAAGCGCAGCAGCGCTAAGACCAGCACGAAAAGCAGCGAAAAGCGTACGAGCAGCAAGCGCAGCGAATCCCGTGGTTCCTCACGTTCGGGCGGACGCCGTTCCGGCACTTCCAGCTCATCTCGCGGCGGACGTGGCGGCAACCGTTCCAACAGCCGTCGTTCCAACCCGCGCGCCGTTTCGCGCACCCCGGGCACTTCGCCCAACCAGGATGCCGTGCTGATTGCCCCGCCGAAGTACCGCAAGGGCTCCATGCGCATCGTGCCGCTCGGTGGCCTCGGCGAAATCGGCCGCAACATGAACGTGATCGAATACAACGGCCACCTGCTACTGGTCGACTGCGGCGTGCTCTTCCCTGACGAGGAGCAGCCCGGCGTCGATCTCATCCTTCCTGATTTCAGCTATATCAAGGACAGGCTGGACGACATCGAAGCGCTCGTCCTGACCCACGGCCACGAAGACCACATCGGCGGCGTGCCATACCTCTTGAACCTGCGTCCGGACATCCCGCTGATCGGCTCCAAGCTCACGCTGGCTTTCGTCAAGGCCAAGTGTGAGGAACACCATCAGAACCCGCGCTGCGTCGAGGTCAGCGGCCGCGACAAGCTCAAGGTCGGCCCGTTCAACCTCGAATTCGTCGCCGTCACCCACTCGATCCCCGACGCGCTGGCCGTGTGCATCAACACGCCCGCCGGCACCGTCATCGACACCGGCGACTTCAAGCTTGACCAGCTGCCCATCGACCATCGCATCACCGATTTGGTCGAATTCGGCAAGCTCGGCGAGAAGGGCGTCGACCTGGTGATGGTTGATTCCACCAACGCCGAGGTTCCTGGTTTCGTCCGTCCCGAAAGCACCATCGGCCCTGAGCTCGAGCGTGCCTTCAGTGAGGCCACGCGCAAGATCATCGTCGCCTCCTTCTCCAGCCACGTTCACCGTGTCCAGCAGGTCGTGGATGCCGCGCACAAGGTCGGCCGCAAGGTCGTCTTCGTCGGCCGTTCCATGGTGCGCAACATGTCCATCGCCGCCGATCTTGGCTACCTGCACATCCCGGAAGGTACGGTCGTTGACCTCAAGAAGGCCAAGGACATCCAGGACAACAAGCTGGTCTACATGTGCACCGGTTCGCAGGGCGAGCCGATGGCCGCACTCGGCCGCATCGCCGACGGCACCCACCGCGACATCACCATCAACGAGTTCGACACCGTCGTGATGGCCAGCTCCCTCATCCCCGGCAACGAGAACGAGGTCTACGGCCTGATCAACAAGCTCGTGCAGAAGGGCGCGCGCGTCATCAACCGCGACAACGCGAAGATCCACGTTTCCGGCCACTCCAACGAGGGCGAGCTCACCTACTTCTACAACATTCTGAAGCCCAAGTGCGTCATGCCGATCCACGGCGAGAACCGCCACCTGGTCGCCAACGGTCTCGTGGCCGTCAAGACCGGCGTCGACCCGAAGAACGTCGTGCTTGCGGAAGACGGCGACGTGGTCGATCTTTATCATGGTCAGGCCGCGGTCGTCGGAAGTGTGCCGTGCGGCTACGTCTATGTTGACGGCGATACCGTTGGGGAACTCACGGACGAAGAGCTCGAGAAGCGCAAGATTCTTGGCACCGAAGGCTTCGTCTCCGCGTTCGCCGTGGTCGATACTGACGCCAAGAACGTCATCTCCGGCCCGAAGGTCTACATGAACGCGATGCCCGAGGACGAAAGCGAGTTCGAGAACGTCCGTCATCAGATCGTCCAGCAGCTCGAAGACGCGATGATGGATGGTACTCACGACACCCACAAGCTCCAGCAGATTATGCGCCGCACCATCGGCAGCTGGGTCTCCCGTCAGCTTCACCGCAAGCCGATGATTGTCCCGGTCGTCGCCGACATCGCCCACGATGTCATCGACGGCACCGCCTACGGCGACTGAAGTTGAGGCTGAATTCGGCTTGTTGATGTCTTGTTGATATTTGTGTGGGTTTATCCCTGAAAATCTTCAGCAAGTTGTTATAGGATTTCCCCGGTAGGTTTCGCGCCTACCGGGGATTTTACGGATTATGAGGAATGAACGTATGAAAAAACTGTTTCCTGCCACCGCGATCGGTGCGCTTGTTCTGCTGATTGTCGGTACGTTTGCCGATTTGCGCATTGACCAGGCGCTCTACCAGCCTGGTAATGGGTTTTCGGCTTTCTTCGAACGTTTGGCACCTCTCATCGGCGCAACCGTACTGATGATCGGTGCGGCGCTCGTATTCTGGACCTATAAATTCATCAGGGAGAATCTGGCAAAGCTGGTGCTTTCAGGGCTTGTCTATCTCGGTTCGACGCTGGTAGGGCTTGCGCTTTGTTATAAATACTGTCACCTGTTCGGTGTGGCCTACGGTGTCATCGTCGCTATTCTGATTGCCTGTATCGTTTACAAAATCCCAGACGAACTGAAGCAGCGCTATCGCTGGGCAGGCATCGCCATCGTGGCGGTATTCCTGATTTCGATGGGCATGCTGGAAGTCGCCAAAATCATCTGGGGTCGCGTCCGTTTCCGCGCGATGCAAAGTAATCTCGATCTGTTCACGCCTTGGTTCCACCCGAACGGCAAGCATTATCTTTCGGCTGTGACGGTAGCCGACAATATCAAATCCTTCCCTTCCGGCCATTCGCAATTTGCCGGCGCGACCTTGTTGCTTTGCCTGCTCGCGTTGGTGAACCCACGTTGGAAAAACAAGGAAAGCATGGTTTACGGCATCGCGCTGGTCTACGCGCTGGTCGTGATGTTCAGCCGCATGATGCAGGGCGCCCATTTCCTCTCCGACGTCACCGTCGGCTTCGCCCTTCCGTTCTTGGGTCTTTGGCTGGCGCATCACCTGTTGCTCAAGCAATTGTCACAGCACTATCCGCAAGAATACGAACTTGCGTGATTCTATTGTTAGGTAATGAGTGAGAGCGGTGCTACCTGAATTTCGGTGGTCGCCGCTTTTGTTTTAAAAACTTATGCGGGTTGACGGCCGAAGCCAGCGACCCGCACAAATTCATTCAACAATTAGGACGTGAAAATAATAGCGCCCTGCCGATGAAGCCCAACGAGGCGAAGCTTTGAAGACCCGGGCAATTGCCTCGAAGCGAACCGGCTTTAACCGACATTTCGAGCGTATCACAGCTGTTTTGAATCCACAACTTTTCTCAAGGTTTCTTGATTTTTTCTTGATATTGTCGTTTTAATTTGCAATTCAAATTGTTCTGTGACACGTTGGTTATGCCGCACGCACGCGGCAGGCAATCCCCGAACCGGAAAACCGAAAACGTGCGGGCGACCGGCTTGGACCAAAAGGTCGGCTGACATTCAACTAAGAATTGGAGGTCAGAAATGACACCCGATGAAGAGGATAAGCCTGGGAACTCTGGGCTCTGCTGGCTCGTGACAACGGTGTTGCTCACGATCGTGCGCAAGGTTGGCTCACTTGTAGCTGCGGCAATTTTGCTGATTTGCTTGCTGTATGCGATTAGCAGGATGGACTAGTGCCAGTACCTCATTGTTTTAACGGATAGTGAGGCAGGATTGGCGGCGGAGCAATCTGCCGCCTTTTTATATGTTTATATGGATTCTCATTTCGCCGCAGAAACATAGACCTTGTGACTGCGGGGGAATTCGCGTTTGAATGCCTGCTTGACGGCGTGCTTGCATTCTCGGGTGGCTTCGGAATCGGTGCCGACGCTGAAAGCCGTACTTTCGTCGCGATAACCCTGTTCGCACAGAATGACACTGCTTTCGCTGTGTTTGAGGCAGAGTGAACGGTCCTTTTTCGCAGTCAGAAAGGTGAGTTTCCTAAACTCCGATTTCGCTGTCGACGCGTTCTCCATCATGCTCAGTGCCTGTTTGACGGGAATCAGTCGCATAGTCCGGCCTCTTTCAGGTCATGCTCCAATAGATGTGTGAACTCGTCTTTTTGCAACGTTGAGGAGATGAACAATACGGTGACATTGCTGTCGCCACTGTTAGCATGACTTGTCTCGTCGCTTTCTTGCTTGTGTAAGTTGTGGTTTCTATGCTGGCTGTGGTCGGTTGCGTCTACGGTACCTTTTTCATTATTGGAAAAGTGATTGCCGGCGTCATCATAGTTTCCGTCGATAATAAAGGCGACGCGCGCCGAACCGGTGCGTTTGAGATTGACGCGAAATTCGTACACGCATTGGCCGTCGACCCGAGCCGATACCGCCCGCTTGACTTTCGACATCCCGGTTCCCAGTTGCACATTCAGCGCGTTTTCGATGCAGGTTTTGATGGTTGTCTCATCATCGCGATGTTTCTTGAAAAACTGCTTACACCCTGAGCGTTCGTACGTAATGTTCATATTGGTGCAGCTTTCCTAACGATTCCCCAACTGTTTAAAGCATAGGAGCCTGGCAGACATCGATTCTTGAGCCGACGCTGTTGCGTAATGATGATGTGGAACGTATGGACGCATTGTTTGAAAGGTATCGATTGACGCAGTAGACCGGTCTTCATGGCTTTCGCTGAAAGCACTGTCTTGTGACGGCTCCGGCTGGCATAATGGAATCATCATATTATTTCCAATCCCAAAAGGAGCGAAATGCCAGGAGCGAATCTCACACGTGTCGAAGCTGAGGAACGCAAGTCCGTTATCACCGGACCGGTCAGCTATCATGTCGATTTGGATTTGACGAAGGGACCGAAGAATTTCCCGTCGGTTTCCGTTATCACGTTTGACGCGAAGGCGGGTTCTTCAAGCTTTGCCGATCTTATCGCCGACGAGGTAGGCGAGATTGAGCTGAACGGCGAGAAGCTCGATCCGGCGAAATATTATGTCGATAATCGCGTTGAACTGCCGGTTTTGAAGGAACACAACACGCTCAAGGTGGTTTCCTCCTGCCAATACTCCACCACCGGCGAAGGACTGCATCGCTCTGTCGACCCTGCCGATGGCAACGTTTATCTCTATTCCCAGTTCGAAGTGCCGGACGCCCGCCGTGTCTACGCCGTTTTCGACCAGCCCGACATCAAGGCCACGTTCGATTTCGAGGTCACCGCGCCGCAGTCTTGGATCGTCACCTCTAACATGCCGGTCAAGTCGACCGAAGACCTCGACGAAATGACCGCCGAGGGCACGTTGGGCACGCACCCGGCCGAGACCACCAAGCGTTGGGTCTTTGAGACCACGCCGAAGATGAGCTCGTACCTCACCGCCATCTGCGCCGGCCCTTACGCTGAGTGGCATACCACCTACGCTAACGAAGATGGCCGCACCGTGCCGATGGCCCAGTATTGCCGTCAGTCCCTCAAAGACGACTTTGCCAAGGACGCCGAATACCTCTTCGACATCACCAAGAAGGGCTTCGCCTTCTACGCCAAGACCTGGGGCGTGCCCTACCCGTACGCCAAGTTCGACCAAATCTACGTGCCGGAATACAACGCCGGCGCGATGGAGAACATCGGCATGGTCACTATCCGCGACTCCTACGTTTTCGGTTCCAAGGTTACTGACGCGCTGGCCGAGCGCCGCGTGGTCACCGTGCTGCACGAGCTCGCGCACATGTGGTTCGGCGACCTAGTGACGATGAAGTGGTGGAATGATTTGTGGCTCAACGAATCCTTCGCTGAGTTCATGTCGACCCTCTCGACCGCCGAGGCCACGGAATGGAAGGATTCCTGGGCCACGTTCACCTCCGGCGAGAAGAGCTGGGCTCTCAATCAGGACCAGCTGCCGACCACTCACCCGATCACCGCGCCGATCAACGACTTGCACGATACCGAAGTGAACTTCGACGGCATCACCTACGCCAAGGGCGGTTCCGTCTTGAAGCAGCTCGTGGCCTATGTCGGGCGTGACAAGTTCTTCAAGGGCATCAACAGCTACCTCAACAAGCATAAGTATGACAATGCTACGTTGAACGACTTGCTGGTCGAGCTGGAAGCGGCGAGCGGACGTGATCTGAAGACTTGGAGCAAGCAGTGGCTCGAGGAAGCCGGCATCAATACGATTGCGGCTGACGTTGAAGAAAACGGCGACGGCACCATCAAGTCGTTGACCCTTACCCAGACGGCTCCGGCCGAACACCCTGTGCTGCGTGTCCATCGCATGGCCATCGGTTTCTATAACCGCGATGCCGCAACCGGCAAAGTTGTGCGCACCGACCAGATTGAGCTCGACGTTGATGGCGAGACCACTGTGGCTGTCGAAGCTGCGGGCAAGAAGCGCCCCGACTTCATCCTGCTGAACGACGATGACCTTACCTATACCAAGCTGCGTTTCGATGACAAGTCTCGCGAGTTCGCCGCCGAGCATCTTTTCGAATTCGATGACGCTTTGGCGCGTGCCGTGGTCTGGCTGGCGTTCTGGGATATGACCCGCGACGCCGAGTTCCCGGCTGAGCGCTTCATCGACCTGAGCCTCAAGATGCTCTCGACCGAGCACGAGTCCACCACGTTCCGCTATGCCTTGAGCTGCCTCAAGATCACGGCCACCCACTATGTCGCACCAGCACGTCGTGAGGTCGTCGACAAGCATGTCGCCGAAGGTCTTTGGGACTTGGCCAATAAGGCCGAGGCCGGTAGTGACGAACAGTTCCAGCTGGTCACCGCTTACTTGGGTTACGGCGAAATCGGCGATGCGCTGTTCATCTCGAACGTCAAGAATCTGCTTTCCGGTTCGCTCAAGCTCAAGGGTCTCGAAATCGACAACAACATGCGTTGGGCGCTGGTCAAGGCGCTCGCCGCCGTCGGCGAGATGGATGATGAGGCGATTGACACGGAACTCAAGCTCCGCGACACCACCGACAACCGTGAGTTCGCATACGGTGCTCGCGCATCCGTGCCGATAGTTGAGGCTAAGGCTTGGGCTTGGGATGCCTCGATTCACGACCTGAACCTCACCAATTCGCAGCTTGCCGCGGCCGCGCTCGGCTTCTCATCGAACCTCACTGGCAAACTCGCCGAGCCGTATACCTCCAAGTATTACGACACCGTTGATTGGATTTGGGAAAACCGCACCTTCCATATGGCCGAAACGCTTCTGGAAGACCTGTATCCCACTTATGCAGATCCGGCTGAGCTGGTGAATCTGGGCGACGAATGGCTGGAATCCCACAAGGACGCCGCCCGCGCCCTGCGCAACATCGTCATCGGCAATGTCGAATCCTCTCGTCGTGCCCTCAAGGTGAGCGCCTACAATGCCAGCCTGAAATAAGCCCGGTGGCTTGGCGGTTCCGATGATGGTGAAACGGATCTGAAGAACCTCGTCAATAACGGACATCTTCGCCGCTTGCCGCAGATTGTTTTTGCTCTGCAGCAAGCGGCGTTGTGTATAAACGTCAAGAAAATGAAATGCGACGAAATCGGGCAGTGTTGGGGCGTGCGCGGCAATCGTGAAGGCCGCTGAGTAAGATGAGGTTCAGTAACATTCGTGCAAACGGAGGATGTGGCACTATGCCCAATATGTTTGGTACCGATGGCGTTCGCGGACTGGCGAACAGGGATTTGACCGCAAGACTGGCGCTCGACTTGGGAGACGCTGCGGTGCGTGTGCTGGGCGATTCCTCAGGAACCGAAGAGGAACATCGTGAGGGTCGTCGGCGTGCGTTGATTGGTCGCGATACCCGCGTTTCCGGTGATTTCCTCGCTTCGGCGCTCGCTGCGGGTATGAGCGCCGGCGGTTTCGACGTCATCGACGCCGGCATCATCCCGACTCCCGGCGTGGCTTACCTGACGAGCGAACTCAACGTTGAAATGGGTGCGGTCATCTCCGCTTCGCACAACCCGATGCCCGACAATGGCATCAAGTTCTTCGCACGCGGCGGTTTCAAGCTGCCCGACAAGAAGGAAGACGAAATCGAAGCGGTGCTCGGCAAGGATTGGGACCGTCCAACCGGCGCCGGCGTGGGCCGCGTGAGCCATGACATCAACACCGCTACCAATATGTATATCGATCATCTGGTCTCGGCCATCGCGCCGATTGCACCAGACAAAACTCAGCCCAAACCGCTTAAGGGTCTGAAAATCGTGGCGGATTGCGCCAACGGTGCCACTTCCGTGGTAGCGCCGGAAGCTTTGCGTCGCGCCGGAGCCGAGGTGCTGGTCATCAACGCTTCGCCGGACGGCTACAACATCAACAAAAAGGCCGGTTCCACTCACCCCGAGCAACTGCAGGCCATGGTCAAGGCTTCGGGTGCTGCCATGGGCGTGGCGTTTGACGGTGATGCCGACCGCTGCCTCGCTGTGGACGAGGATGGCAACATGGTTAACGGTGATCAGGAAATGGGTATCCTCGCCCGTGCCAAGAAGCGTGAAGGCAAGCTCAATCACGACACGCTCGTGGTCACCGTGATGAGCAATCTCGGACTGAAGCTGGCCCTGAAAGACATGGGTATTTCGACCGTGCAGACCAACGTCGGCGATCGTTACGTTCTCGAGGAAATGCTCAAGGGCGATTATTCCATCGGCGGTGAGCAGTCCGGCCACGTTATCAACCGCGAATTCGCCACCACTGGTGACGGCACACTGACCGCGCTGACATTGTGCAATGAGGTCGTCAAGTCGGGTAAGTCGCTGAAGCAACTGGCAGCTGACTTCCCGCAACTGCCGCAGCAGCTCATCAACGTTCCCAAGGTCGACAAGAAGGCCGCGCCCACCAACGCCAAGGTACAGGACGCCGTGGCTCGCGAAGAAAAGCTGCTTGGCACCACCGGTCGTGTGCTGCTTCGTCCGAGCGGCACCGAGCCACTGGTCCGTGTGATGGTTGAGGCCGAAACGCAGCAGCAGGCCGATGAAGTCTGCCAGCGCTTGGCCGCCGTGGTCGCCGAGGAGCTTGCTATCTGATGTTCTCCCGCAATTCCAAAGTCGATACCGAACTCAATCATGCCGTCGAACAACTCATCAAAACCGGCGGCAAGGAGAAGATTCTTCCCATCGTGCAGATGGGGGAGCCTGTGCTGCGCCAGAATGCCGCGGAATACGACGGCCAGTTAAGCAAGCGGACGTTGAACAAATTGATTGAGGCCATGCACGTGACGATGCTCGAAGCGCCGGGCGTTGGTTTGGCCGGTCCACAAATCGGCTTGGGATTGCGTATCGCCGTGGTCGAAGACCATGTCCGCGTTGGCGGCAGGGGAGTCGACGACAATCCCGAAGGGCATGTCGGCAGCAAAGACGGTGGTGATTCATCGAATCAGCAAAACGGTTCAGACGATGATGAAGATGAAGGCGTAATCGACGATACGAACGATCCGCGTGAAATCGCCGAATTCCCCTTCCGAGCCATCATCAACCCCACCTACGAACCCATCGGCACCGAGCAGCGCAGTTTCTACGAAGGCTGCCTGAGTTTTGCCGGCTATCAGGCGGTCCGCCCCCGCTGGCTTGACATCACTGCCCGCTGGCAGGATGAGGACGGCAACAAACACGAAGAGCATCTGCACGGCTGGCCCGCTCGTATCTTCCAGCACGAGACGGATCACCTGAGCGGCGAGGTCTACATCGACCAAGCCGAAATTCGTTCACTTGCCACCGACGAAAATCTCGAGGACTATTGGTGCGAGGATCCTGTCCCAACCGATGCCGCCAGAGAGCTTGGTTTCAAGCTTGCCTGAAGCGATGTGATTAACCGACTGCCTACCTGTATTCGCGCATTCACAAGCCTTATATTAGAAACGTAGTTTGTTTTCTGCCCATTATTCGCGTTTACTATTGGCGTTAAGTTTCCTCAAGGTAGCGCAGAAAGCGTCCGTGCCTGACTTACTTTGTTCCGTTTGCTCTCTGGCTGATGAGCAAAGCTCCAGTCCAGGTCTGCGTGTGGCATTTGCCTTTGATATGGTTTCGATGAGAATAAATCGTGTTGACCGAAATGCCGAGCCGCTTTGCGACTTCGCGAGGTTTCAGACCTTTTCTGCTCAGCTCGACAACACGCAATTCCATGGGTGTGAGCGGGACTACAGGTAAACGCTTCTGTTTGGCGGCTTTCATGCGGTTCCGTTCCACTGCTAAGTCATGGCCCGTGGGTCTTGATTCCGAGAAATCTCTGTTATGTCTTCTTTGATCGCTTTCTCGTAGGGAGATTTCACTTCGTTGTGAATATTTCCCTTTATGAGACGTTGGAATTTGGCCCCGCTCAAGTGCTCTAAACTCTGCTGCGTTTTTGGTTTTATCTGAACTGGCGAAGCCGTTCAATGGCTTGCCGTTGCGTTTTGCAGTGCTTTGACAATAAGGTGTTCCGCGCGAACAAGACAATTGGCCACTGGATTCTTTATCGCCTTGAGCAGATGACGATCCCCTTTTCTTGCTGCCGCCAGTAGCGGACAAACGGCGACGAGGTGTTTTCTCACGATAAATGGCATCGATGATTCGCGGTAGTTCGTGATTCAACTTGTCTTTGCTGACAACGCATCGCACTTGCAGCGACTTCGCCGATGGTCGGGTATAGCGTTCGATGTGCGAAGCGATTCCGATAATGACGACATCGGGTCGCAGTCGCTTGATTTCGCGCGGAATATTCCTTTTGGTTCTTTCCAAAAGCGACAGTTCCAGGATGACGGCATCGGCCGGATGGCAATCGTGCGCACACTTTTCTAAGCCATCCTTGAGATTGACGGTGCCCCATACCTGCAGGCGGAATCCGTTGTAATTCTGCAGGTTGCTCAGATAGACCCTTTCGCAGTTCAAAGCCAACGGATCATCTTCAATGATGACAATGCTCAGTTCGCGTCGTTGCGATATCTTTTTCTTTCTCATATCTCGATTTTAGGCAATATATTACAAATTCGCCAATTTATCGGGCAAAGTTCAAGCTTTCTTGATTTTTTCCTCCCTGGTTTGACTTTTATGAAATTTCGTGCAAATAAAGAATTAACAATTAATCAGTTGACTTGCACGTTGGTAGGAGATCCCTAGAGCCTGGCCGATTTGACGTAGGGTAAGGCCGACTTGTCGTAATCCTTTCGCAGCTTTCCGAGACTCCTGCGCCGCCAACGTGTTCGCTTTCTTGGATTGTTCGCGATAGCGCTTCATAGCCTCGAGATGTTCCTCCACCTCTTCGGGGAACTTCATTTCCTGCTTGAGCGCGAAATCCCTATCTCCGGTCATGATCTCGATCAGGTCGCGGGCCATGGTGTCTACTTCGCTCAGAGTCCGTGCTTGCGTCACTCCGACACCGGGAATGGTAAGGAACCAGTATTTCTCATCTGGTTCGACAGTCACGGAGTAACTTTCCTTGTGGACTGTTTTGTTGCCGTATGCGTCATAGCCTGCTTTAAGTTTCTTTGGCCTCATTGTGTATCCTTTCTCTCTAAGGCAGATGCGACTTCTTTCATAATCATTTCCGCTTGGTGCTTTGCTATTTCCTTGTGTCGGGGGATGGGAATCATCCGATTATTCAGATAATAGATTTCATGGTTTCCTCCTTGTCGTCGGTGATAGAACTTCACCCCTTTAGTTTTGGCTTCTTTGCGTATTTGTTTGATGAGCAACTTCCTTTGAACCATATACTAAACTCCAATCTAGACTAAAAACTCAACTCCGCACTAGAAGAAACTGATATTGCGTCTCACCGTCGTCGTGTTCTTTGTAGCTTAGGGAATTCGAGACGTTTACCGTGTCAAAAACGACTGCTGTGGTCGGATGCTATGGGTTATCCACATCTCGGGCGTGTCGAACTTGATTCATCAACATCTGGTGGGTGTTGCGCTTTCTTTATCCACATTGTCGGGATGGGCGAGGGTTTGATGCATTGCCTAAGTCCGATTGCGGAATCGTAAATTGACGAAATTCGTTGGAATAGACACTTGGCAATAGTTACGTGTAAAATATTGTTTAGCAAAATGTGAGCGTTCACATTACTGAAAACATAGCCAATGACGGTAATGAGAGGCTTGCAGACACGAGGAATGCGGCTCGTGACAGCTGATAGAGCGTGAACTTTTATCGGCTGCAAGAGCGGATTCCGAGTAAAGGCAGCAGTCCGGACGACAGTAAAGGAGCTAGATCACGATGGCAGTTGCAACAGACACCACAGAGCATGTGGCGGCGATAGCGGAGAAGATACGCGCAGGCAAGACCTCGCTGGGTATCGAATTTGGATCCACCCGCATCAAAGCCGTGCTGATCGACGATACCTATTCCACCATCGCCGCAGGCGACTATGGCTGGGAGAATCACCTGGAAAACGGCTTGTGGACCTACTCGCTTGACGAGGTATGGTCGGGCCTTCAGGCCGCGTACGCGGCGCTCGCCTACGATGTTGAAAATGCGTACGGCGAAAAATTGACCAAGATCGGCACGATGGGCTTCTCCGCGATGATGCACGGCTACCTCGCCTTCGATAAGGACGGCGAGTTGCTCGTTCCGTTCCGTACGTGGCGTAATTCCAATACGCACGAGGCGCACGAACAGCTCTCTGAACTGTTCCAATACAACATCCCTGAGCGCTGGTCGATTGCCCATCTCTATCAGTGCATCCTCAATAAGGAGGACCACGTATCGAACGTCGCGTTCTTCACCACGCTCGCCGGCTATGTCCACTGGAAGCTCACCGGCAAGAAAGTGCTCGGCGTTGACGATGCTTCGGGCATGTTCCCAATTGATCCGGAAACCCATAGCTGGAACAAGCATATGCTTGCGCAGTTCTCGGCGCTTCCGGAAGTCGCGGCGCAGCCTTGGGAGATCGAGGACCTGCTGCCCACCCCGTTGGTGGCCGGAAGTGACGCGGGAACACTCACGGCCGAGGGCGCGAAGCTCCTCGACCCTAGCGGCACCTTGCAGCCCGGCACCCCGTTGGCTCCTCCGGAAGGCGATTCAGGCACCGGCATGGTCGCGACGAACTCCGTGCGTGTGGGCACTGGCAACGTCTCTGCTGGCACCTCGATTTTCGCTTCTGTCGTGCTTGATCATCCGCTCGAACGTCTGCACCCCGAAGTCGACTTGGTCTCGACCCCGGCCGGCGACCCTTGCGGCATGAGCCATGCCAACAACTTCACGTCCGACCTGAACGCCTGGATGAAGGTCTTCAGTGAATTCGCCAAGGCCATCGGCACGCCGCTCGATGCCGGCACGCTCTATGGCACGCTGTTCCGTACGGCCATCGGCCCCGACGCCGACGACAACGCAGGCGGGCTCATCAACTATTGCTTCTATTCCGGTGAATTCCTCGCGGGGCTTGAGGAAGGCCGTCCGGTCTTCGCACGCGGCCCGGAAAGCCACATGAACCTGGCGAACTTCATGCGTGCCCAGCTCTTCGGCGCATTCTCGCCGGTCAAGATCGGCATGGATATCATGACCAAGGACGAGCATGTCAAGGTCGACTCGATGGTCGGCCATGGCGGCATCTTCACCACCCCGAAGGTGGCGCAGAAAATTCTTGCTGCTGCATTCGATACCCCGATTAAGGTCATGTCGACGGCGGCGGAAGGCGGCGCGTGGGGCATGGCGGTGCTCGCCGATTACCTCTGGCATAAAGACACTCCGCTCGATGCTTATCTCGACGAGCGCGTCTTTGCCGATGCGCAATCGACCACCGAAGAACCCGACCCGCAGGATGTGGCCGGATTCGAGGACTTCTTTGCCCGGTTCACCAAGGCGCTGCCGATTGAGCAGGCCGCCATCAAGACCATCGATTTGGAAAGCTGAATCCTCATGGCGATACCGCTGGTGTGTATGGCAGCGGAAAGTGCAGCTGGAAAACTGCGCGTCAGTCTCCGTCAGATGCCGTTTACCTGCATAAGAAGGTTGATAGTGCAGGTAAACAGCGTGTGAGGTCGGTTGAGATGCAGTCTTCCAGCATGAAAAGTTGGTGATGCTGAAAAACGGCATGTAAGTCCGACTCAAGTGCAGTTCATCAGCGGTAGATGCGTGAAACGACGCATAGACATCTGTAATACGCAAATATGGTAACTACAACAAAAGGAAGTAATGATGGTATTCGAAAATCCATTTGAAGGCAAGACCGTCTGGTTCGGCGTCGGCTCGCAGGACCTCTACGGTGAGGAAGCGCTGCGTCAGGTCGCCGAGCAGTCCACGAAGATCGTCGACGCGCTCAACGCCACCGGCAAGATTCCGGTCAAGCTCGTCCTGAAGCCCACGCTGAAGTCCTCCGATGGCGTCAAACAATTCATGACCGAAGCCAGCGCCGATCCCAGCTGCATCGGCGTCATCGCGTGGATGCACACGTTCTCACCGGCCAAGATGTGGATTCGCGGCCTCGAAGTGCTGACCAAGCCGCTACTGCAGCTCAACACGCAGTTCCACAAGGAGATTCCGTGGGACACCATCGACATGGACTTCATGAACTTGAACCAGTCCGCCCACGGCGACCGTGAGTTCGGCTATATCGTCACCCGCCTCGGCATCCCGCGCAAGATCGTCGTCGGCCATTACACCGACCCCGAGGTCGCCGAGAAAATCGCCACCTGGGTTCGCGCCTGCGCCGGCTGGAACGAGTCGCAGAACATGCGCGTGATGCGCTGGGGCGACAACATGCGCAACGTGGCCGTCACCGAAGGCGACAAGACCGAGGCCGAGCGCGTTTTCGGCACGCAGGTCAACACCTGGGCCGTGGGGGAGCTGGTCGGCTATTACGAGAAGGTCAAGGACGATCAGGTCAAGGGCATCATCGAGGACTACAAGGCCAAATACGACGTGGCCCCGGAGCTGCTCGATTCCCGCTATGAGGAGCTGTTCATCGCCGCCAAGGAAGAGGCCGCGATGGTCAATATGATGAAGGACAACGGTGCCACCGCCGCAGTCGACAACTTCGAGGACCTCGGCACCCTGCCGCAGCTGCCGGGCGTCGGCGCCCAGCGCCTGCCCAGCGAATATGGCTACGGCTTCTCCGCCGAAGGCGACTGGAAGACCTCCGTGCTCGTGCGCATCGCCAGCGTGATGGGCTACGGCCTTGAGGGCGGGTCGAGCCTGATGGAGGACTACTCCTACAACTTCGTGCCGGGCCATGAGATGGACATGGGCTCGCACATGCTCGAGGTCTCGCCGTCCGTGGGCACCATCGCCAAGCCGAAGCTCGAGATTCATCCGCTCGGCATCGGCAACAAGTCCGACCCGGTGCGCTTGGTCTTCACCGTCGCCCCGCACAAGGCCGCTACGGTCATCTCCATGGCCGACATGCGTGAGCGCTTCCGCCTGCTGATGGACGTGGTCGATGTGGTCGAGCCCGAGGGGTCCTTGAAGGCACTGCCTTGCGCTCGTGGCCTTTGGCAGCCGCGTCCGTCGCTCAAGACCGCTGCCGAATGCTGGCTGCGTGCCGGCGGTTCGCACCACACCTGCATGACCACCTCCTTCGGCCGCGAAGGCTGGGAGGACTTCGCCCGCATTGCCGGTGTCGAGTTGGCCACCATCGATGAGAACACGACCCCGTGCGAGTTCGAGCGCGATCTCGAGATCTCCGAGATGTATCATCGCCTCGACAATCGCTGCTGAAGTTGACCGGCCGTTTGAATGCGGTTGGATTGCCGAATGCGGTTGGATCGTCGAATACGGTCGAGCATGCATAGCTTTCACACGGCTATTTATCAGTTAACAGCTATGCTGCCGAATACCGCTGAAAGCGTGTGGTATTCAAACCGCTGTTACCCCGATGATGCCTACTCTGCATCATCCTTGATTGGCCGCTTGAGGCCGTACCGATAAACCAAGTCGGACACTCTGTGGGAATCCACGGGGTGTCCGACTTTTTGTTGAAAGCTCCGTCAAGAGCAATGGCAGGGCTTCGAATCTCTTCTTGAATACGTTTCGTTAAAAATTACTGTATTACGATAAAATAGACATACCGACTCGAATTGACAAACTGATGCTCCTGTGTAATATGGAAATTGAAGCTGATACACAGTTGTACCAAACAATTGAGTATCCAAGGAGAAGTGCCTTACCGAGGCGATTCTACCGACAGATAACCCAAGTAAAGCTAGGCAATGACAGCACCAAGCAAAGGAGCCGAAATGAATAACGTAAAGAAGGTAGTCGCGGTTGTAGCCGCTGCGGCGACGATGGTAGGCCTGGCAGGATGCGGTTCGGGCAGTCAGGGAAGCAAAGGCTCCGACTCCAAGGCCAATTTGGTCTTCTGGGGCTGGGACACCGGCAACTCGATGAAGAAGATCATCGCGAACTTCGAAAAGGAAAACCCGGGCGTCACCGTGAAGTTCAATAACACCGGCACTGCCGAGAAGACCTCCACAGCGTTGACCAATGCCGTCGCGGCCAAGAAGGGCATCCCGGATGTGGTGATGCTTGAGGACCCGACGGTCACGCAGTTCGCGGTCACCGGCGACCTTTCCGATTTGAGCCAGTTCGGTGCGGACAAGCTGGCCAATGATTTCACCGCCGGCCCGTGGAACAAGCTGCAATATAATGCCAAGCCCTACGCGCTTCCGATTGACGCCGGCCCAGAGATGTTCTTCTACAACAAGGCCGTTTTTGACAAGGCAGGTGTTGATGGCGAATCGATTAAGACCTGGGACGATTATTATGAGGCCGCCAAAAAAATCAAGGCCGCTGGCTCTTACATCACCAACAGTTCAGGCAGCTCAGGCGATTACCAGCCTTTTACCGCGCAGGCCTGGCAGGCCGGCGCAAAGCCTTGGAAGGTCGACGGCGAGAAGATCACTATCGATATGACCAAGGACGAGGGTATGAAGCGCTATATCGATTTCCGTCAGAAGCTCATCGATGAGGACCTCATCGATACCAAGACCGCGAACTGGTCGGACGAATGGAACCGCGAGCTGAACGACGGCACCCTCGCCTCGTTGACCATCGGCGCTTGGATGCCGGTCAACCTCATTTCCGGCGCTCCGGATCAGAAGGGCAACTGGCGCGTAGGCTCGCTGCCACAGTGGGAAGCCGGCAAGCAGGTATCCGCAGAGGATGGCGGTTCGGCGCTCGCCGTGCCGAAGGCCGGTAAGTCGCAGGCCGCGGCCTATAAGTTCGTGCGTTATATGACCCACGACGCAGGCGCTCAGCAAATGGCCGATTCCGGTACGTTCAGCAGCTTGAAGAAGATCCTGAACTCCAGCTCCTTCACTGACCCGACCACCGCTGCCAACAAGAAGGTCAATGACTACTTCGGCGGCCAGAATGTCAACAAGATTCTGGCCGAAGGCGCGCAGCGTCCGGTCGAGAAGTTCCAGTATCTGCCGTACAACCCGTTCGCGCAGACCGCTTACGGCGACGAGATTTCCAAGGCATATAGCAAGAGCATCACTTTGGAGAAGGCCATGGAGAATTATGCGCAGAAGCTCGCCGACCACGGCAAGCAGGAAGGCTACTCCGTAACCGTCAAGTGACGCGCGCAGCAGCATAAATAAATGAGCGGAGAAGATCGTGGCATTGCCGACGTTCTTCTCCGCTATTACAAAGGAGTGAATTTTGTCAACGAAAATAGCTGAGGAAAGTGCCGGAGGTGTTTCTGCCGGTACCGGCTTGGCAAACGTTGGTACCTCGGCTGTTGCGGCTTCCGGGAAATCTGCCGTTCCATCTAATCGTCATCGTGTGGATTGGCGTGGTTGGAAGTTTTTGTGGCCGTTTGTTCTGGTGTTCCTGTTCGTGTTCATCGTGCCGATCGTCTATGCGGTGTTCCTGTCGTTCTTCCAGACGAGGATGATCGGGGGGACGGTGTTCGTGGGCTTCCAGAACTACGTGCGTCTGTTCGGTGACGGGCAGTTCTGGGGTTCGGTGTGGCGGGTGACGCTGTTCACGCTGGTGCAGGTGCCGGTCATGCTGGCCCTGTCGGCCCTGTTGGCCCTGGCGTTGGATTCGATGAGGCTTCATGGCACGCGCTTCTTCCGGATCTCGACGTTCCTGCCGTACGCGGTGCCGGCGGTGGTCTCCACGTTGATCTGGGGGTTCATGTATGGGGCGAAGTACGGTCTGGTCGGCTCGTTCAACACGTGGATGGGCACGCACCTGGACGTGCTGCAGCCGAGCGTCCTGCTCGCCTCGATCGGCAACATCGTCACGTGGGAGTTCACGGGCTACAACATGCTGATCTTCTATTCGTCGCTGTCGACGATCCCGCATTCCCTGTATGAGGCGGCGGCGATCGACGGCGCCTCGGAGTGGCAGATCGTCAGGAGGATCAAGATGCCCGAATTGAAGGGGAGTCTGGCGATCACGGTGATCTTCAGCATCATCGGCAGCTTCCAGCTGTTCAACGAGCCGTCGATCATGCAGAACATGGTGCCGGGCAACGCGATCACCACGTACTATACGCCGAACATGTATGCGTACAACCTGAGCTTCACGGGCGGGCAGTCGAACTATGCGGCCGCTTTGGCGATCGTGATGGCCGTGATCACCATGGCGGTGGCGTATGCGGTGCAGCTGAACAGCATGAAGGAGCAGATGAAATGAGCGGGGAAGCGACCATCATGCAGGACAAGACGAATACGAATACGAATGCGGTGACGGCTGCGGCTTCGGGTGCCGCCACGGTTTCGGGGACGGCCGCTGGCACGGCCGTGGCCGCGGCCGCCGGGGTGTCGCGCCTGTCGCCGTCGGAGCTGAAGGCGCAGGAGCGCCGGGCGAGGATGGACGAGAAGGCGCGCCAGCGCCGGGTGTCCCGCGACGAGGCGGCGGAGCGCAGGCGGAGCGCGCACAGCGGGTTCAGCAATCCTGAGAACCCGCGCCGCAGCTGGCCGCTGACGATTGTGGTGGCGGTGTTCGCCGCGTACTGCCTGTTCCCGTTCGTCTACCTGCTGGTCAACGCCACCAAGACGCAGGCCGACTTCACCAGTACGTTCGGCCTCGGCTTCGGCCATACCTTCGCCCTGTGGGACAACCTGACGGAGGTGTTCTCCTACCAGGACGGCATCTTCGGCCGCTGGCTGCTGAACACGCTCCTGTACGTGGTGGTGGGCGCGGGCGGCGCCACATTGCTGGCGATCATGGGCGGCTACGCTTTGGCCAAGTTCCGTTTCCCGGGCCGCAGGGCGGTGTTCGCGGTGGTCATCGGCGCGATCAGCGTGCCGGGCATCGCCCTGGCGGTCCCGCAGTTCCTCCTCTTCGCCAAGCTGGGGCTGACGAACACGCCGTGGGCGATGATCCTGCCGAGCCTGATCTCGCCGTTCGGTTTGTACCTGATGTGGATCTTCAGCGAGCAGGCCGTCCCGACCGAATTGCTGGAGGCGGCGCATGTGGACGGGGCGGGCGAGTTCCGCACCTTCTTCACCATCGCCCTGCCGCTCTTGGCCCCGGGCATCGTCACCACCGCGCTCTTTACCATCGTGGCGACGTGGAACAACTACTTCCTTCCCCTGATCATGCTCAAGGACGCGGACTGGTACCCGCTGACCATCGGTCTGAACCAGTGGAAGGACCAGGCCTCCACCGCGGGCGGGCAGGCCATCCAGAACCTCGTCATCACTGGTTCTCTGGTCACCATCGTCCCGCTGGTGATCGCGTTCCTGCTGCTGCAGAAGTACTGGCAGTCCGGCCTCGCCGCAGGCGCCGTCAAAGAATAAAAACGCATGGCTCAAAGGCTTCCAGGCTTTGTCGGTTAAAACAAGATTTGATACTTGTGGTTGGTGATTCGTTGACGATTTAGCGCAAATCGTCAACCACAAGTACCAATCCTTCCAATCAAAGCAGAAAAGCTGGTTGAGTAAGTCAAATAACTATGTAAACCGAGCAAGTTCAACAGGAAAAACAAAGCAAGTCGAGCCAGTCAAGTCAAGTAGTCAATCTAGCCAAATCAATCAATCAACTAAACCAAACCAATCAGCCAAATCGATGTAAGCAAAACTGCCAAAACCGCAATCAGTGACGCCGCAATACCGCTACGTCCAAACCTTCTAGCCATTAATAAGGAACCAACTACTATGTCTGTCCGTAATTCGCCAACTCTCAGCCGCGATGGCCGGGGGCTTCGTCGTCAATTTCACTGGCCGAAACTGCTGACGTCCGATGGGCGCGGCATCGCCTATGGCGGCGACTACAACCCCGACCAATGGCCCGAAGAGGTCTGGGACGACGATATCCGCCTGATGAAGAAGGCCGGCGTGAACGTTGTGGCTTTAGGGATTTTCAGTTGGGGGCGTCTCCAGCCCGCTCCGGATACTTGGGATTTCGACTGGCTCGACCGCATCGTCGACAAGCTCGGCAAGGCCGGCATCGCCGTGGATATGGCCTCCGCCACGGCAACCGCTCCGATGTGGCTCTATGAATTGCATCCCGAAGTGCTCCCTGTGGAATCCGATGGCACGATCGTCCGTCCCGGCTCGAGGCAGTCGTGGAGCCCGTCAAGCCCGGTGTTCCGGGAATACGCGCTGGCACTGTGCCACAAAATGGCCGAACGCTATAAAGACAATCCCTACGTCGTCTCCTGGCATGTCGGCAACGAATACGGCTGGAACAATCGGCACGATTACTCGCAAAACTCGCTTCATGCCTTCCGCAAGTGGTGCAAGAAGCAGTATGGCACCATCGAAGCCGTCAACGATGCTTGGGGCACGGCATTCTGGTCGCAACAGGTGCGTTCCTTCGACGAGATCCAGCTGCCGATGCATCCCGGCAATGACACGATGGTCAATCCCAGCCTCCAATTGGATTTCGAGCGTTTCGGGTCCGACGCTTTGAGGGATTTCTTCGCCGCCGAACGCAATACCATCGCCGAGATCTGCCCCGACAAGCCGCTGACCACGAATTTCATGATTTCCACTGATCAATGCGTGATGGATTATGCCGATTGGAGCGACGAGGTCGATTTCGTCTCGAACGACCAATATTTCGAACCGGGCGCGAAGCATCTCGACAGCTTGTTATGCGGCGACGCGTTGGTGGATTCGCTTGCCTTACGCAGGCCGTGGTATCTGATGGAACATTCGACTTCGGCAGTGCAGTGGAAGCCGGTCAACGCGCGGAAACGCGACGGCGAATTGGTTCGCGACGCTCTGGCGCATGTGGCCATGGGGGCCGATGCCATCAATTTCTTCCAATGGCGGCAATCGCGGGTCGGTTCCGAAGCCTTTCATTCCGCTATGGTGCCCCACGCGGGCAAGGAAACCAAGGTTTTCCGCGAGGTCTGCGAGCTGGGCGAAATATTGAATATGCTTTCGGCCGCAGGCTTGCAAGGCAGCGAGCTTCAGGAATCGGACACGGCTATCCTTTTCGACGCCGAATCCGAATGGGCGGTGAGATGCAAGACGCTGCCAAGTGCGAAACTCAGCCACTGGGACGATGTTTCGGCATGGTACAGCGCTTTTCTGGACACCGGGCATCGCGCCGATGTCGTGCCGCTACGCGCCGACTATAGCGGTTATAAGACAATAATTCTGCCAAGTATTTTGTTGCTTTCAAACGAACAGGTCCAACGTCTCGAAGCGTTTGTGGCTTCAGGTGGCACCGCGATTGTCGACTATGCCACCGGCATCGTTGACGAGCATTTCCATGTGGGACTCGGGGGTTACCCGGGTGCCGGAAACGGTCTGCTGCGCAAGATTCTCGGAATAAACTGCGAAGAATTCAACATTCTCGGATCTATCGAGGGCGAATCTGATTCAGTGCTTCTCGGCAATGGTGCTGTTTCAAAACTGTGGCAGACCGTGGTTCGTTCGCATGCCGACTCGGCGGTCGTGCTCGCCAGATATCAGGGGAACGGGGCCAAAGACTGGGAGCTCGAAGGTGTCCCGGCCATCACTTGTAATACATACGGCAAAGGCAAGGCCTACTATATCGGCTGCGATCTGGATCGTGACGCGTTGGCCGCGTTGTCTCGGGGCTATCTGGAATCGGATACCATCAATGCCGATACCATCTCCGAAGCCCAAGCCAAAGCTGAAACCGAGACCGAGACGCACGACCAAAACCATATCATCTACGAGCAGGAAGAGGGTCCCGACAACAATTCGAACGAAAATCGTGATCTGGTCCATATCCGCCGCAAAGGCGACGGGCAGGTTTTCGATTTCTACTTTACGCGTGGCCATGAGTCGGTAAAAGTCGGGCATATCGACGGCGACGTCCTGTTTCTTTATCGCGGCTATACCCGAAATGTCGAAGGCGAATCGCAGTGGCTTAAAAAGGGTGAGGATGTCGTGCGCAAACCTGCGGAGAATGCCTATATTCTTGAGCGCAATGGAATATTGATAACTAGACGACAGGGAGTGTGATACATTAAAAAAGAGGCAAAGGAGACATAAAATGTCGCATAACGGAACGCACCATGATTTCAGCACTCATCACAGGCACGTTACGTTACGCAGTGTCGCCGAAGCCGCCGGGGTATCGCTGAAAACCGCGTCGAACGTCATCAACGGTACGGGGCGTATGACCGATGCCACTAGAAAAAGGGTCAAATCCGTCATCGATGACATGGGCTATCGGGTCAATATCGCCGCCCGTAACTTGAACCGTGGGCTTACCGGTTTTATTACTCTTGCTGTGCCGTCGCTGACGCCGCCATATCTTGCACGATTGGCCAACCGCGTGATCGATGAGGCGCGCAAACGCGGTTATTCCGTTTACGTCACCACTTATGCGGAGGGTTCGGCAAAAGGTGCGCGCGACGTGTTGCATTCGTTCAATCCCACTGTTTCGGACGGGATGATTCTCTCCATGAGCGAGTTTGAGGATATCTCTCCGGAAGATTTCGATGTCGACTATCCGCTTGTTGTGGTCGGTTCGCGCACCACTTGGCGGCGTGCGGACCACGTGACCCCGGACGATATACAAGCCGCCGAAAGTGCGACCGCGTACATGCTCGATCACGGGAGTTCGCGTATTGCGGTTATCGGTGCGCGCGAAGCGTTGGACACGAAAAAGCTGCGCAATGCCGCGGAAGGTAACGCACAGTTGCGAATGAAGGGGATTGTCGAGGAATGTCGCCGGCATCGGCGTCAACTTGATCCGGCGCTTGTCGGGGTCACTCCCGGCGATTGGACCATCAGCGCCGGAGTTCGCGCCACGCATCAGTTAATTGACACCGGCGTTCCGTTCGATGGCCTGATAGCGCTGAATGACCAGCTGGCTTTCGGTGCGCTTTCCGTGCTGGCGACTAGCGGCATCAGGGTCCCCGGCCAAGTGCAGGTTATCGGTTTCGATAACATCGAGGAATCCGCCTACCTGCAGACTCCGCTGACAACCATGGATTCTTGTCTGGATTGGACGGCGCCCACCGCCGTGGAGAGGATCATCGGCAGAATCCACGGGGAGATTACGAGCCCCGAACTGCTCAAGGTCAAATCCAAACTCATCGTGCGGCAGACGACGCGGCCGTAAATGTTTTACAGAGAATAGATCAGTGATTTATTGACAGATACGACACGGCACTCTCGCCAAGTTTCACCAGTCTCTTCAACGCCACAAGCCTATAAATTTAGTGCTTTTGTAATGAATTTCGCTTCAAGATAGCATCGTATTCAGCCTACAGTATTGTGTAATAGGCGTTTCGTGGAATGCACCATCTTATTTCCTTTGATGTATGAGCCATGAATCGTCGCTGGAAAGGTGCTTTTATGTTCGATCGTCGGCTCTTCACCCTCGTTCCGCGCAGTGGCGCGTTCGTCGCAGCGAAAGTGCTGAGCCTCTGGGTTTCGCTGCTCGCCGATATCGGATTTGCGTTCATCGCCGTAGGGCTTCTCGGCAATCTTTTCCCTGTGCTCACATCCGCCAACGACAACCTCAAACCAGCAGTGCTAAAAAAGCTTTTACGCGATTTCCAGGCGGTTCCGCAAGGTTATTCGGCCTTCGTTTTCGCGCTGGTCATGGTGGCGATTATCAAATATCTGGCCATTCGCGCTTCTCATTTCTTCGGTACCGAAGCTTCGGAACGCGTCAAGATCGCGCTGCGAGAACGCCTATATAACAAAATGCTTGATTTGGGACCCACTTATTCCGAGCATGTAAAAACCGCGGATGTGGTGCAATCGCTGGGTGAAGGTGTCGACCATATCCAAAGTTTCTTTGAAGCCTACCTGCCGCAACTCGTTTTCGCAGTTCTGGCGCCGCTGACCCTTTTCGTCGCGATTCTGCCATTGAATGCACCGACGGCGGCCCTGCTGTTGGTTTGCGTCCCTATTATCGTCGGCATCGTCTGGTGGGTGTCGGTGGCGACATCGCGCGCGTTCGGCCAATACTGGGATTCCTACACCGATATGGGCGCCACGTTCCTCGACAATGTTCAGGGCTTGGAGACGCTCAAGACCTTCGATGCCGACGAAGCCGCCGCCAAACGCATGAATGGCAAGTCAGAGGAATTTCGCAAGACTTCCATGAAGGTTCTTCACCTCGAACTTCGCGCGCGTCTGGCTCTGGATTTGGTCTCTTTCGGGGCGACCGCCGGTGGTATCGCCATTATTGTCTGGCAAGTGGCCAGCGGGCACCTGAAACTTCCCGCGGCTTTGGTGGCCATCCTCCTTTCGGTCAGCTTTTTCGTGCCGTTGCGCAAGCTCGCCTCTTGCTCCGATACTGCAATGAACGGCGTGGCGGCGATTAAACGGATTTATGCGATGCTGGACGTGCCGGTTTCCGGAGATGGACAGTCGGCTTTGCCGCAGGGCGTGGAGGATTGCTCAATCACCTTCCGCAATGTCGATTACACGTATAAACCGATTACCTCTGTCGTCGATAGTGGGGCAGGCGATAATGACAGTGCCTCTATTGAAGATATTGTTTCCAAGAATGACAATGCCTTGAATAGTGACGCTGCCGCAAAGAACGCTGCCGACTCCAAGGATAGTAACGATTCGGAAGCCCACAAAGCCTTGGATGGCGTCAGTTTCACTGCGCGCGCGAACGGTTTCACCGCCATCGTCGGGGTGAGCGGTTCCGGCAAATCCACTGTCGGCGCGCTGATTGCCGGCACCCGCAACGACTATGAGGGTTCCATTCGCTTGGGCTATCGGGTGCTCGGAAGCGTGGGAAGCTGCGAGCTGCACAGCCTCAAGAATCGTTCGCTGTGCGACGCGGTCACGCTGGTCGATTCCCGCAGCCATCTTTTCACCGGTTCCCTGCGCGAAAACCTGCTGATGGCCAAGCCTGATGCCACGGCCAACGAAATGTGGCTTGCCCTCGAAGGCGCCCATATCGACGATTTCGTCTACTCGCAGCCGCAACGTCTCGATATGCGTATTGAACAGGATGCCAGCAACCTTTCTGGCGGGCAGCGTCAGCGTCTCGCCATTGCCAGGGCCTTGCTACGCGAGAGCCCCATCTACGTTTTCGACGAGGCGACGAGCAGCGTCGACGCGGAAAGCGAAGCACTGATTGACGTGGCGATCCGCGATTTGGCCCGCACGCGCACGGTCATCGTCATCACTCATCGTTTGACCCAGGCGCGCGACGCCAATAATATCGTCGTTCTTGATGGCGGACGGGTCGTCGAAAGCGGCACACACGATGAACTTATGTCGAGCCACGGCCGTTACGCCACGATGTTCGAAACCCAGGCGTCGATTGAGCACGTCTCGCACCGCAACAGCTGGGGGAGCGCCTACGCCAAGCCGCAGCCAGCCAACCCCAAGGTGCGCAGGCCGTTTGATTTCGCGCTGCTCGATTATCAGAGCCACGATGATTTCGATGATTTCGACAATCGTTCTTCCCGTACTCGGGACTCCGAGCGTTCGGGAACGCAGACGCAACAGGGTCGTCAGACGCGTCATCGTCCGGCTGCTGCTGCCGGTAAATCGGCAAAAACCGAAGCCGCGCGCGCCCACGCCGCAACGCTCAAAGCGGCGGTGGGTTCCGCCAAACGTGCCGTATCCGCAGCTGCCCAGACTTCGGCGAGGAAATCCGGAAGCGCTTCGTCCGGTGTCTATAATTCCGCTCCTGCCGCTGCTGGGAGCCGACATTCCAATGGCACACGTTCCTACGAGCCGGCAAAGCGGCACGATGAAAGCGATGCGATACTCGATGTCGCGAACCGTCCACACGGCGAGAACAAACAGATGGGGACGTTCCATCTGACGCTGAGACTGCTTGGCTGCGTCGGTCGGCTGACCCCGTTCGTCGTGGGCGCAAGCCTTTGCGGGACCATCGCCCGACTTGCGGAAACCTTCATGCCTGTTTTCGGCGTGCTGGCGCTGATGGCGGTCTTCGGCCATCCCGTCTGGGGTGTGAACGTCGCCTTCGCGCTTATTGCCGCCGCCGTATGTGCAATCGCCAAAAGCCTTATGCACTATGCCGAGGAATATATGAACCACGAAATGAGTTTCCGCGTGGTCTCGCTCTTCCGTTCCAAGGCCTTTGAAGCGCTTCGGCGTCTCGCGCCCGCCAAACTCGCGCGGCGGGGCAAGGGCGATCTGACCACGCTGGTGACTTCCGACGTGGAATTGCTGGAGACCTTCTTCGCGCACGCCATTTCACCGGTGATTATCGCGCTGACGACTTCGGTGGTGATTGCGGTGGCGCTCTTCACCCTCGACCCATGGTTCGCGCTGTTGCTGATTGTCGCCCATCTGTTTGTCGGCGTTGCGCTGCCACGTCTTTATGCTGGTAATGTGCGTGGAATCGGTGCCCGGATTCGCAACGATTCCGCCAAACTCGGCGACAGGCTTGTCGATGACATGCACGGCATGGATGAGATCATCAGGTTCAACCAAGGCCGTCGCCGCTTGACCGATATCATTGCCGAAGACAAGAATCTTTGGCTTTTCGAGAGCAGGCTGAGTCGCAAAGATGGCGTGTTTGGGGGCCTCGGCGCGGTTTCGGTCATCGTCGCCACGTTTATCGCGGTGAGGGTCATGTTCGGCATCGTTACCGCCGATCCCGTCTCGATGGCCATGTGCGTGGTCGCGGTCATGATTATTTTCAGTTCGTTCGGCCCGACCCTTGCCTTGAGTGATTTGCCGGGTAATCTCAACCAGCCGTTAGCCGCTGCCAGACGTATGTTCGCACTCTTCGACGAAGTGCCTGCGGTCGAGGAAACCGGAAAGGACAAGCCGAAATTCGAAACCGTCTCGCTTCAAGATGTGACCTTCGGCTACCCGCTTTCTTCTGCCGGTTCGACCTCCATTCCTGCTTCGGCACTGGTATTGAAGGACTTCAACTTCACCACATTGCATTCGGGGATACTTGGCGTGCAAGGCCCATCCGGACACGGCAAATCCACGATTCTGAAACTCTTGATGCGTTACTGGGATCCGCAAGAAGGTTCCGTCGATTTCTCCGGCGAGCCGTTGCCGAATGTCGAGGCGCATTATCGCCGCCGCGTCGAGACGATGATGGATCAGGACACGTATCTTTTCGACGGCACGATTCGCGACAACCTTTTGGTCGCCGACCCGCGCGCCACGGATTCCGAGATGTATCAGGCGTTGCAACGTGCTTCCATCGATACGGTCATTGAGGCGTTGCCAGACGGATTGAACACTCAGGTGGGTGAGCTCGGTTCCAGGCTTTCCGAAGGCGAACGGCAGCGCATCAGCCTCGCCAGGATCTTCCTGACCGGCGCTTCGTTGGTGCTTTTCGACGAGCCGACGAGCCGCGTCGACGCGTTGAACGAATCCGTCATCTTGCACTCGATTAACACGCTCGCCGACGAACGTCCTGTTTCCATCGTCTTAGTCTCGCACCGCGCCTCCACGATGCAGATTGCCGACCGCGTCATTACGCTCTAGACACGCAGAGGCGCTTGATTCCGCCGATTTCTCTTTTATCAGCTTTCTGTCTTAGTTGGCTGGATGGTTGTCGGCTGTGGGAAATCGCTGAGTGAAGGCTTTCTGCGCCCCTTTTATTGCATTGATGCTCACAGATACGAGAAAATGGTCGTTTGGATTTTGCCAGTGACCGTTTTATTGCTTGGACGATTGTGGATGTTGGAAACTGTTCGTTTAGCGCCTGTCGATGGGCGTTTTCTTGCATGGATGCTTGGCCGATGCCAGAAACTGGTTATTTCTTTGCGTAGGCCGGACAGGGCGGGCTAGTAGGCTGGATACCGGTTGACGACAAAAGGAGCAGTGACGATGAGCGCTGAAGAAACCGCTGGAACAGTACCGGAAATCCCCGATATCACGTTAAGTGATGGCAACAGAATTCCGCAGATTGGGCTGGGTGTGCTCCGTATCAGCGACGATGACGTGACCAGCGTTGTCAAGTCCGGGCTAGAAGTCGGATATCGCCATATCGATGCTGCCGCGGGCTATAACAACGAGCCTGGTGTCGGCCGTGCGCTCGCGGAAACCGGTTTTAATGCCGGTGAAAACCGTAAATCGCTCTGGGTGACCACCAAGCTCAAGGATTCCGATCAAGGGTACGACAGCGCTCTCAAGGCGTTTGATCGACAGTTGGGTGATTTGCGTCTCGACTATGTCGACATGTACATGCTGCATTGGCCGACGCCGTTCAACTGGCGTTCCGGCGAAACATGGAAAGCGTTGATGAAACTGCGCGACGAGGGGCGCGTGCGTACGCTCGGCGTCTGCAACTTCCTGCCTGAGCATCTTGAACGTTTGCATCGGGAAACAGGGGAGTGGCCTACGGTCGATCAGATCGAGCTGCACCCCACCTGGCAGCAGCGCGAGGTTGTCGCGTTTTGTCATGAACACAATATCGCGGTGGAAGCGTATTCGCCGATGGCTCGCGGAGCCGACCTCAATGCCGGCAAGGGTACCATCGCGCGTATAGCACAAGCTCATGGTGTCTCACCAGCTCAGGTCATCTTGCGTTGGCATATTGAAAACGGCACTATCATCATTCCTAAGTCGGTTCATACTGAACGTCAGCGTGAAAACCTCGACCTCTTCGACTTCGCTTTGACCCCTGAAGAGCATGCTCAAATCAATGCACTCGATGGCCCCACCCGTGCCGGTCATGACCCGATGACTTTTACTTATGCGTGATGCTTTTATCATTTGATATGTTTTGTGCTGTTTTATGCATTAATGTTAAGTTTATGGACGAAATATGTGATTATTTTACCCCGAGAATGTTTACAAATGTTGTGGAAACGCGACGATTCTTTGCCCGTTGCTAGAAGCGGTTTCGCTATTGTAATCTGAGACAGGTTACATTTCAAAAGCGAAAGGAGTAACCATGCCACAAAAAATTAAAGCTTCGGTTGCCTATGGAGTAGGAAAAGGATTCGCCCAGCCGGAAGAGATTATCATTGATGATCCTATCGGCGCCGAGGTGCTGGTAGACGTTCAGGCGTCTGGCCTGTGCCATTCCGATCTGCATTTGGTGGAGGATGACGATCAGTTCTTCCCGTTCCCGGCCGTTATCGGCCATGAGGTCGCCGGCATCGTCGAGGCCGTTGGGCCTGAAGTGCAGGGCATCAAGGTCGGCGATCACGTGGTCGCTTCGCTCGAGCAGGTGTGCGGCCATTGCGCCAACTGCCTGAACGGTCATCCGCAGTCCTGCTCGCAGCAGCAGGAGTGCGTGCGCAAGCCCGGCGAGAAGCCGCGTCTGTCCTTCCCGGACGGCCGTCCGATCACCCAGGCCTTCGGCACCGGCGGTTTTGCCGAGAAGGCGCTGATTCATGAGAACCAGCTCGCCGTGGTCAACAATGAGGTGAAGTGGGACGAGGCCGCCTGCATCGGCTGCGCCACCATCACCGGCGCTGGCGCTGCGATCAACACCGCGCACGTTCGTCCTGGCGACACGGTCGCCGTCGTCGGCACGGGTGGCATCGGCCTGAACATCATCTCCGGTGCTCGCATCTGCGGTGCCAAGAAGATCATCGCCATCGATTTGCTCGACAACAAGCTTGAGTTCGCTAAGAAGTTCGGCGCCACCGACGTGGTCAACTCGAAGAACGAGGACCCGGTCGCCAAGGTGCGTGAGCTCACCAACGGCGGTGTTGATGAGGCGTTCGAGGCCATCGGCTTCCAGTCCACGATGAAGCAGTGCTGGGATATGCTCGGCGTTGACGGCACCGCGTACTGCATCGGCCTTGCCAAGCCCGACGCGACCATCAACCTCGAGATCAACCCTGCCGACCTGCTGGTCCACCAGCGTGGTTTCAAGGGCGTCTGGATGGGCTCGACCAACATCAAGCACGACATCCCGATGTACGCCGACCTCGCCGTCGACGGCCGTCTGAACATGCATGACATCGTCAGCCAGCACATCAACTTGAGCCAGATTGACGAGGCCTACGTCCAGCTCAAGAAGGGCGAAGTCATCCGCTCCGTCATCACCGAGTTCTGATATTTCGGTTTCGGTGTCAATGGCAATAGTTGTTGGCACCACAAAGTGATTGCAAAATAAATTCGCATTGGTCGGTTTCTGTCTAGTAGGCGGAGCTGGCCAATGTTGTTTGTAACGGAGGACTCGTGTCTACTGATACGAGAAGTTTCCGAAATTGTTCCCTTAATCAAAATCTTGTTAATTATTAAAATCTGAGGGATGCAGGCTATTCTATGAGGTTTAAGCATCTAAAATTTAAATAGATATTTTCTGTGATGTTTTGATCTTACGACGAGGACGGCTTTGTGATGTTTCAGATAAAGCAAAGTACGGATTTATTATTATTTTTATTTATGATAGCCCTCCTGTCCAGTAATTTGAGTGGAATAGTGGAAGTGTAATCTATTTGGTTCAAAGTACAATATATAGCTAGTGGTGTGCCACACGATTTATTGTTTATTGGTATCTAGTTGGTCAATCGGCTTTTCTCCAAGAAGAGTTTGGACCTTGTATATTTGTGGTTCTCTTAGCCAGTTCTCATTGGAAAATACGGTGACATAAGGATCTTGGAATACTGTGAATGAATGCTCGTCACGATTATAGAGATAGAGGAAAAAAGATTTGCGTTTTCTTTTTGCGGTTTCTAGTTCATTATGGGAAATGAAAAAGGCATAAGAATTGTTTTTACAACTTTTTACTTCTATGAATTTATCGGGGCTAGTACTTTGTGGCGTTAAATATGAGGCGATGTCATATCCGGCTGTTACGTCTATTGGCGAGATTTGAATCGGGTCTTTTTTGATTTCTTTTTTGAGAAGTATTTTCTTTTCAAAGGCTAGAGCTAGTTTTTCTGCTTTTTCCCCAATCTCGTCCTTAATCGCTAAGGTATTTTTTAATTCAGTTAGTGTGATTGCCGGTGCAGCTTTTAGCCCAGGAATTACTTTTGTCCCAAGATTAAAAGTGTAATCGAGGAGGAAAATTCGGTTGCCTGTTGGGCAAGATATGAGACCTACAGAGTCGGATATCATAACTAGTCCAGAGTATTGGAACGGTATTGAATTTCTGGAGATCCAGAAAAGTCCTGTCTCCTCATCATATGTTTTTTGTTGAGCATATAAGAAATCGTAAAAAGGTCTATAAATTTTTGGTAATTGGTCTTTGAGAAATGCCGAAAAAGTGACCTGGCTATTAATACCCTTTTCTGGTTTGTTTATCTCCTGCGTTGAGTATGAAATAAGACCGATATTTTTTAATAGCAACAAAGAATTATCAAGCGCAACGGTATTGCAATCCATGCTTGCTGCTGCATCTGAATAGCTTGTAATAGCATCGCCTATACGTTGATATAGAACAAAAATATCTGAAAGACAGAGGAAAAGGTTACAGCCGGTTAGCATTTGCATAGTAATCTCGTATAATAGCTTTAAAATCATCTGTAGTATCGTCAGAAAAGTCTTTGTTCTCTTCTATCAATGGAATTTCATGAGTGTCCAGAAAATGGAGCATCTTTTTTTCTTTCTCTATGAGACGAGAATAGATTGTCTGATCTATCGTATTTTGTGATTGTGCGTAAAAATAGTTTGTGTGTTGGTTAGCTTCAAGGCCAACACGATGAATTCGGTCTTTTGATTGCATATATGACCCAGCGTTAAAATCTTGTTCAAGATATAAAGCATTGTGACATCCTTTATGCAATGAGATTGATTCGCCAACTGCATGAGGGTTAGCAATGAGAACTCGAAAAGATGAATCTTCAGGATTTTGGAAATGTTCGACAATGGTGTCGCGATTTGTCCGTTCTGTATTTCCGTAAATAATTCTGGTCGCGATTCCACGTTGCTCGAAGTATCTGCTCAGTTCGTCGCACGTGCCTGTGAATTCGCACCAAATGAGCAGTTTCTCATTTTGAGCAACAATATTTTGGGCAAGTGTCTCGGCATATTTAAACTTATTTGGTATCTCTCGTGAATTGTAAGACTGGATTAGAGCTTGTAAATCATCTTCGAAAACAATATCTGCATCTGTGTCGATTGATTCCTCTGGTTCCTCGTCGTCCTCATTGCAAGAAGTGTAATATTCTTTTAAAGAGGTATTCAGCAGATTCGGATTTGAGGCAGCTTGACGCATTCGGATAGTTGCTGCCCTTTTGACAGCGCTTTGTAACTCATTGTTTTGGATTTTTTGTACTGCTATTTCGGCTATAGAATCATATATTTGTTGTTGGAGCGGAGCCATAGGTAATTCGGTTGGAGCGTTGAAAGTTGCTTTGGGCAGATTAAGATCATCTTTTTTTATTCGAATAAAAAAAGGTTCTGCATTTTTAATGAGTTGTGGAATCCTCTGATCTCGAGGGTTCCTGCTTAGATTTTTCAGTTGAATTGGTTTAAAGCCTAGTATTTCATGATCGGGCCAAATAAAGGAATACAGATTATATAAATCGGCGTAAGTATTAGGAGCAGGCGTACCAGTCAGAACAACACGAGACTTTGCATATGGAGCCAGAGACAAAGCTGCTTGACTTTGTATTCCGCCATCGGTGTTTTTAATACGATGAGCTTCGTCAAGTACTATCATAGTGCGATTGCGTCTGAGAAAAGAGATAAGTTGATCTTTATGCTTGGCTAGGCTGCCATAGCTGATAATTGTATAATCGATGGTTGGTTTGGATACGTTCAAAGTTTCTTCGACTACTGTATTCGAAGTCTTCCCACTGATTTCTAAGACTGAGGGGGACTGGCCGAAGCACTCTTTGAAATCGGATTTCCAGGACAAGAACGATGACAGCGGACCTACTACGACTAGCTGATCAATGTGTTTCTGTGAATCGTGTATGAGATTGAGATATGTATACGCGGCCAGTACGGTGGAGGTTTTCCCCGATCCGGGTACTGAAAAATTACAGGCATTCTGCGAATATGCTAGATGATAAGCAGCTAATAATTGATATGGCTTCAGCATGCGAATGAATGGTTTTTCATGTAATGTGGCGATAAATGAGTTTAGTTCTGGAGCAACATTATCATTATTCCTTATTCGCAATGCTTTCAGAGAAAAATTATGGAATGCCCGTTCTTCTGCCTGAGCATCTTTTAATAGCGAGCTTGCGCTATCTGAAAAGGAAATTTCTTGATGCAGTCGTTTCTCGAACACTTCAATAAGTGTTTTATATATCTCGTTGACATTGTTGTCTTTTAAGGGGATTGAAAAGGTGTTGGATTCCTTATCGTATGTTGATATCTTGCTGAGATACATTTGAACTCGACGCGGAAATACTGCTTGATCTGTACTAATTTGTAGATGATTCTGCCCAGAATCCGTGGATACTTGCACAGACATTTGCTCTCCTAGTCTACATCCTGCTTAAGGCGGCCGGATAGCTTTGCAATTTTGCTAATACCCTCTCGCGTATCGTCCAATTCAAAGTATTCTGGAGAGACTTGAAGAATTGACTGTAGTTTATTGAGTTTTGTCAATATTTGGTCGATTATATGCGACGGAGTTTCTGCATCTTTCTTGTCATTCATGTGGGCTTGTGCATGGCGGAAGGCATTAGTCAGTTTGTCTTCTACTCGGTCCTCAAAATCGTGAGTTCTGCGTTGCGAAATTTGCTCTTCACGCTCATTCTCCGGTGCTTCTGATCGATAAGTGTCAAAGCTTGCAATGTCTGCGTCTTCTTCAGCCTTTAAGACCGAATCTCTGAAAACTACCCACTCTGAATGGTCTAAAAAGATATCTCGGAATAGGCGAGTATTGTGGGTCGCTTCCTTTAAACGGATATAGTTAAACACTACTGACTTATAGTCATCGATATCGAGATCATTGTAATTCCATCCTTTTTTCTGGGCACTGCCTCGTAGAGACTTTAAATCAAGTTCAAGTCTCAAAAAGGCTTCTTCCTGAGACTCAAGAGCAGTGTAAACGTCTTCTTCGTCAATGTAAGTGAGGTATTCAAGCATTAGCTTGTATACGGATAGCCATTTTTTTACTTCGTTGACTTTTCCGCCAGTAAGTGACAGGAAATTATCTGCTATTTGTTGCTCGGTAAAGCCTTCTTGTTGCTGCTCGTAAGCGCCGATATATTTTTGAATTGGATCATAGTCGACTTTATCGTCAGTTCCGTACTGATAAAAGGATTCGTATCGAAGTATATCCTTTTTGTTTAGGGGTTCGTCGATGATGGCAGCTTCAAAATAACGAGCGCTATCTTTACCTTTTTTATATTTATCTGGATTTCTGACTATTTCGTTGAGCAAACGAAAGCGACGATTTCCGGATAATATAATGCCATCGTTAGTGACTACGCCAGCTTGTAGTTGACCGTCGTTAATGAGAGATTGAATCGTGCTTTCATTCTTGTCCTTTTTCTCGTCATAAATGAAGCGCTCTATTTCTGTGACATCGCTGGCATTTTCGTCGCTAAGAGGACGGCCAAGACGTTTTTCCAAGGTTTTAGCTTGTGTCAAGAACCTGGTGTTGTGAGGATTGTAAGACAGAAATTCCAATGGAATTTTATAAGTGTTCCGCTTCCCCTTTCCGGGTATTCTAACCGAGCCCTCAGGCTTTTGTTGCTCTATTTCATGCAGCTTTTCACGTCGCAGTGAACGAGAAAGTGGAAAAGTGGCTTCGTTGTCGACCATCATAGGCTCCTAGTGTGAAGTTATTCTCTTTTGATATATTACACGATTTCGCGTTATGATTCTGGGCTTATGAGTGTCAATAACCCAAAAATTGACATAATTTGATTAAGTGGCATTTTGGTTTTAATCAATGACAGGTCTTTAGGAAGATCATCGATTACAATACCGGGTTTTTCTGAAGATGTTTGTGCTATTTTTCCTATTCTTTTGACGAGAGAAAACGGATGCTCAGGATTTGAACAATCGAAGTCATATTCTTCGTTCTTTTTATCTAAAAAGCTAGAATTGTAATAATGGATATAATTATCAGCTTGAATCATCTCTAGAAAGTTTGGTTCTAATTGTTCAAGTACGCTTCTGGCGCTAGCAAGAGTATCTGCTCCTAACTCAAATCTACCGTAGCCTTCGCCGGTCCCGACAAACGCAATTACGCACCAACGGCTTTTGCCGTCAAGCGCACGGTTCGTTAAGTCGATGGTCATGTTCCCGCTTTTTACTGGATGTTCTCGGAACAGGGCGTTCGCGTTTCTCTGTGGTGGATTATTAAATATTTTTTCATGAGGATTGTCTAGATACGTGAAGTCTGTAAAATCGTGTTCTTGTTGAACCGGAGAAGATTGCCGATAAGGAAGTTGTTTGAGGATGGCTTGTCCAAGAGCTTTGGCGAGCGGTACACAGACGGCATTGCCTACCTGCCTCCACTTAGTTGACTCGTCTCCCCAGAATTGATAATTAATGGGGAACCCCATAATACTTGCCGCTTCGCGAATCGTTGGTGTGCGGTAACGCCCATCGGCGGTATCCTGATGTAAATCAGATTCGTATAAGATTGCCTCACGCGTGCTCGCAGATTTGGTGGCCATAATGGTTCTGCTCGGTTTGTCAAGCTTTTCGGGGAAAAACATAGTGCCCATGTATGGGTGATCTTGTTTCAGGTGTTGGGCTTTTTCCCATTCCACGGCATATACACCGGTATCGTAGTGATGATCGTGCAATTCGTTATATGTGATAGATAGAGCCTTATTGTTCGGGTCTGTTATCTTATCTTTTTTGTCGCCTAAAGGACTCCCCAAGGCTTGTTGAATGTCCGAAACAGTTAAACGTGAATCTGTAGGTTGCGGTTTCAAAGAATCGCCAGTTTTACAAATCTCTCCACAAATGAATCTTTTACGACGTTGAGCACATCCATAATTTTCAGCATTGAGAACTTCACCATTAACCGTAATTGCAATTTGGCTAGGGTCGTAATTGTTAGCTTTTGCCCACGAGGAAAGATTCAAATCTGAGAAGGAGTACGTTGGCTTTACAAAATTCTTAGAATTGGGGACATTCTCCATAGCCCATGCTTTAAGCTGAGAGTTTGGTTTGAATTTTTTGACCGCGACTATACGCAGAAAATTTCGTATTAGCTTTTTACCCAGTGTTTTATCGGCGTTGCCGCCTTTGTTGGACAGTGAAAAAGATACACAGGGTGGGCTGCCGATAATGATGTCGCTATCAGGTATTTGCTCAATAGCTTGTGGTGTTTCGATGGCAGAGATATCCCATTTTTTATCATGTAGATTGTGATTGGCGTTATGTGTAGTTACTGCCGGCTGCCAGTTATCTAGACCCATAATAACGTTAAATCCGGCTTGGCGAAATCCTTCTGAGAAGCCTCCAGCTCCACAAAAGAAGTCGATAACAGTCAATCTAGTTTGCATATTTAAAATTTAGATCAAGCACTAGAAAATTGTCGATGCGAATTCTGGTTATCGATTTAGAGATATTTAGATAAAATATAGATATCTCTAAATGTGCTGTTAAGAGAAGTGCTGATTTTGAATGCTTTGCTTGCAGCGGTTAGTCGAGTAAAGGAGTAAGTTGCTATGGCTGATACTTTTAAGGAATCCGGCCAAGGTAGTAATTGGACATATGAAGAAACTAAAATGGCTTTCGCTTTACATGTCATGCTTGACCGTAAAGAGTGCGACGAAAATAGTTCTGAAGTAATAAAACTTGCTAAAAGTATTGGACGTACCCCTGCTGCAGTGGTTTTAAAAATTCAGAATATCATCGCAGGCGATCCTGAATTTTCAGGACGAGGTCTGGCTCATGGCAGTAAATATGACCGACTGATTTGGGATGAATATTTTAAGGATCCAGATTCCTTTTCGGACCACTGCTTAACTGTGCTGACGAATCAGCTTCATGACATTCCTGCGGGGGATGTTCCTGAGCCTTCTATGCTAGAAGTCCAGCCTGTATTTGTTGGCCATGATTATTCGATTGAATCAACCCAAAGATACGGGCAGACTCGATTGAGAAAGGTAGTTTTTAATAACTATCATGCCCGATGCTGTTTGACTGGCATCGCTATCAAAGAATTGTTAGTCGTTAGTCATATCAAACCATGGGCTGTTTCAAATCCGACTGAGAAGGTGAAAGCTTCGAATGCGTTGCTCCTCAATGCCTTTCACGATAAAGCTTTTGACCAAGGAATCATAACAATTAATCAACAGTTTGAAGTTGTGGTTTGGGATGAGCTTGAGCATTCAGAAGCGAATGATAAATGGTTGTATTCATATGCAGGAAAGAAAATAGCGGTACCTCAAGTAGGTTTTCCGGCTCAAGAATTTATCGATTACCATAACAGAAACATATTTAAGAAACCATCGCAGCTAGATCTTAATAAGTCATTGTGATGATAATTTCGATTAGCTGGAAAGCAAAGTAATTTGGATAAATACCAATCAATAGCCATGCTGAGCAAAGACTCCGATGTTAACGAACTGGGCTTTATCCTTTCATCAGCCAATCAAGGGCATAGATCTGCTGAATGCCGTTGTGGCTGGTGGGGAGCTCGTCGTCTAGGGTGATGAGAGTTTTGGGGTAGTTGTCGTCTAGGTTGCGGAACGACGAGAGTTCGCGCTCTAGGGTCTTGGGATTGCGGACCGATTCAGAGACTTGATAGTAGGCCGGGCCATTCACGCCGTTGGTGACGAAATCGATTTCGCCTCCTGCGGATTGGCCTACGTACACCGTTCCTGCGCGTCGTTTGAGTTCGAGGAATACGATGTTTTCCAAGATTCTGCCGGTGTCTCGCACGTTTCCTGAAACGAGTATGCGGCGCAGGCCCATGTCCACCGCGTAATATTTGCGTTCCTGCTTGAGAATACGCTTGCCTTTCACCTCGTAACGCTGCGCCTGGTAAAGAATAAACGCGGAGCACAATGCCTCCAGCAGGTTCGCCACCGTCGGCGATGAGATGCGTGTGCCGGCAGAGGTCATCGTGTCGCTGATGGTTTTGGATGCAGTGAGGTTGCCGATATTGTCAAACATGAAGCGAGTGACCGCTTCCACCACTCCCGCGCGTGTACTTCCGAGACGCTGGGAGACGTCTTTGATGAGGATAGTGTTGAGAATGCCCTCCAGATAATCGTGAATAAGTGTGTCGTCTCCGCTGAATTCAGTGGTTGCAGGGAAAGATCCGTCATGGATATAGCGTGACCAAGTACGTTGTGCCGATTCGTCTTTCGGTGCGGCCGAACGATATTCGGCGAAGGAAAGCGGCATCACCGGTATCTCGACGTATCTGCCTGAAATCAGGGTCGCTAGTGTGCCGCTTAGCAGCGTCGCATTTGAACCCGTGACATACAGGTCGATGTTGGAACGGGTCTGCAGGCTGTCAAGAACCTTTTGAAAGTCCGGTACGTTTTGGATTTCATCAAGCATCACATAGTGCATGCCTTGGCTTTTACATCGATTGATGATGAATTCATGAAGCCGGTGATAGTCGAGCAGTGACTCGTTCTCGAGACGTTCTAGGTTGATTGAGATGATATGGTCTTGTGAAACTCCGGAAGTAGCAAGTTGGTTGGCGAACAGTTCCAGAATGGTTGATTTGCCGCAACGTCGTACTCCGGTGACTACTTTGATGACGGGTTTATCCTTCCATTGCTCCAAGTGATGGAGATATTGCGGCCTGTCAATCATGATTCCTCGGATACATACATAAGTTAAAAAGTATTTTTAAACTTCTCGTAAAAATATAGCAAGTTTAAAATTATTTTTCAACTTAAGTAAAAATGATGATAAGTTAAAAAGTATTTTTAAACTTGCTATCTTGCTGAAACCTGCATCAGTTTACTCAAACGGGTATTTCAAGCCCCATTTACCGCGGATCTGATCCATGAGCTTCATGATGCGGAGGGTGTCGGCGTGGGGCATTTCGGAGCATTCTGTCTTGCCGTCGAGAATGGCGTTAGCGGAGGCGGCGACCTCGTATTCGTAGCCAGTGAGCTGTGTAGGGATGTCAACGTGGCGGATCAGTTTGTGGTCGAGGTCGTAGAGGTCGATGCCCTCGATGTTGTTGATGTTCCGGCAGACCATGTAGCCCTTGGTGCCCCAAATGGCGCCGGAGCGGTCGGAGGCGCAAAGCATCGAAGCGGTGGCCGTGGCCATAACGCCGTCATCATAGTGCAGAGCGATGGAATCGGTGGCATCAACGCCGGTTTCGTACGGCACCATCGAAGTCGAAATATCCGAAATCTTGCGCTCGTTGGTATCGGCTCCCAGCGCCATGTCGAAGAAATTCAGCGGGTAAACGCCGACATCAAGCAGTGCGCCGCCGGCCATCTCAGGGTCTGTCATGCGAGCCTTGTGAGTGGTGGGGTAGCAGAGATTGGCTGTGGCGGCTTGTACTTCACCGATTTCGCCGGATTTGATGAGCTCGGCGACGATGCCGCGCGAAGGCATGTAGCGCGTCCAGATGGCTTCGGTGCAGAGCAATCCGGTCTTCTCGGCGACGTCGAGCAGCTCCTGCGCCTGCGAAGTGTTGGCAGTAAAGGATTTTTCGACCAGGATATTCTTGCCGGCCTTGAGGCACGCGATGCCTTGCTCGGCGTGCAGCGCGTGCGGCGTGGCGATGTAGACGAGGTCAACCTTTGGGTCGGCCAGCAGCTCGTCATAAGAACCGTAGGAAACGTCGAATCCATACTTTTGCGCGAAATCGGAAGCACGGTCGGCGTCACGCGCGGCCACGGCGTAAGGCTCAATCAGGCCGCTATACCGCGAATCGCCAGCCATTTCGACCAGCGTATTCGCCATCGATTTCGCGATGCCTCCAGCCCCAAGAATCGCGACGTTGACCTTGAGCCCTTGTTCTTCTGCCTCTGCGCGTTTGCCGTTCAGCCTGCTCATGAAAGTCCTTCCTGACATGAAAATGTATGCAACGCTTCCATTCTAAAGTCAGGTACGCCTTACCGGTAAGACGAATAAGCAGGGAGTGCCGATATACGTTATTTGACGTAAGAATGCTGTGAAGGGGTAGCAGTGAAGCCGAAATTGTGAAACTGCGTCGTTCCGTGCTGCGCTGAGTGATCGAAGTAATTCCGAGATTCCCTGAATAGCAGCGTTTGATGTTGAGCATATAAAAAATTCGCAGCAGGGAACGTCGATGAGATTCGATTTAAACGTTCCGTGCTGCGAATCGAGAGGAGAATAACTACTTATTTATTCCGTTATCATTCTTCGAGGCTTTTGAGCTAGGCTCAGTCCTTCTTGGCATCCTTAGCGGAGGTGTTAGCGGACTTAGCGGCTGTTATCAGCTTCGCTATCGTCAGCGGCAACCAGACCCTTCTTCTCGTCGTGACGACGCCACCAGGAGGAGAGTACCGAGCCGGAGATGTTGTGCCAGACGCTAAAGAACGTGGACGGGATGGCAGTGATCGGGGCAGCTGCGAACGAAGTCAGCGCCAGTGTCGCGCCAAGGCCGGAATCCTGCATGCCGACTTCGAAGGTGATGGCCTTCTGCTGTGCATAGCCGAAGCCCTTCGGATAAACCTTGTACATCAGTCGTGAGAAGCCGAATCCGAGTCCATAGCCGCAGAGGTTGTGCAGAATGACCACGGGGATGGCCAGCGCGGTGGCCTTGCTGAAGAGGCCCGCGTGGTTAGCGGCGACGACGATACCAATGATCAAAAGAATCGCGGTCTGTGAGATGATCGGCAGCACGTCGGTCACCTTCGAGATTTTATCTTTGAAAATCGTGTGGCAGATAACGCCGAGTGCGACGGGGATAAGCACGACCTTGACGGCAGTGAGGAAGAGCGACTGCCAAGGAATCGCAACGTACTTCGAGGCAAGCAGCTGCATCAAAAGTGGAATCATGAACGGCGCAAGCAGTGTGGAAAGCAGACCGATGGAGACGTCGAGCGCCACGTCACCGCGTGCTAGGAAGCTCATCACATTGGACGAAGTGCCAGAGGGGCAGCAGCCCACGAGAATGACGCCGACGGCGAGTGGCCCGTCAAGGTGGAAAATCCAGCAAAGCGCGACGGCGACCAGCGGCATAATGACGTAATGGGCCACGGTGCCCACAATCACCATCAGCGGTTGTTTGAAAATTCGGGCAAAATCTTCAAGTGAAAGCGTCAGACCCATGCCGAAAAGCACAATGCCCAGAAGCCAGCTCGTGTCGTGCTTCGCCCATTCGCTGGTTTGCGGCACGAAATAATTGAACACCGCCCAGACGATGACGATGAGCGTGAACCATTTCGTGATCCAATCCGCTACCTTTTTCACCTTTTCCATCTTCTCTCACTTCTTTTTCTGTTTTTGGTGTTGAGTGCCATGCTAGGTAGACGTTGGGCAGATTGAGTCGGTTGTCTCAAAAATAGAAAATCTGTTTCATATAGTGGATATAAGATTTGGTGGTACGAGTTATTTAATGGCATTTCTGGATATATGCTGGGCAATGATGAGTTTTACTGGCCGTCCGTCAAGCGCTCGCGGATAATCCGCTGCGACGTCTGTTTCTATGATTTGTCGCAGACTGAAAGTGGAATGGAACCGTGAAGCGGCAATCAGAAACGGTGAACGACAAGACATCCTCGACCCAAGATGACGTTGTCCCCGACGTCTCTACGTCCGCTGTACAAGTTATAAAGCAGTCCCAAAAACGTCGCAAAGACGGCTCGGCAAAAGTAGGGGAGTCTCGGGAAACGCTGCAAACTGCAAAGCCGGCAAAGAAGCGTAGTAAAGCCAGTGCCCGAAAAGCGCGGAAGTCCAGCAAGTCCAGCAAGGTTCCCGAAAAATACGAACGCGGCACCCGCAGCTATACGATGTCTCATATTCGCGGCAAGAATACGAAAATCGAAGTCCTCGTTCGTTCCTATCTCTTCCGCCGCGGGTTGCGCTTTCGCAAAAACGACAAGCGCTATCCGGGTCATCCGGACATCGTGCTCCCAAAGTGGCATGCGATCGTCTTCGTTAATGGCTGCTTCTGGCACATGCACGAAGGCTGCACGAAATTCTCGATGCCCAAGTCCAACGTGGAATTCTGGACAGCGAAGCTCGTTCGCAACCACGACCGTGACATCCGTCAGCACGCCGAGCTCGAGGCTGCCGGTTGGAAGGTGCTCGTCGTCTGGGAATGTGAGTTGAGCAAGGCTCGTCGCGAGGAAACGTTGGAGCGGCTCTATCAGCAGATTGTCGGCGTTGACGAGTTCGGTGGGTCTTCCGATAATTCATGAGTTGCGAATAAAGCCTGTGTATAAGTTGCAGCACTGAAGCAATATATCCCGATTCCTGAGATTCCCTGCTTTCGAAGCAGTGATTAGAATTTTTGCAATGTTGATATTTCAACGATTTCACGATTAGACAGACGATGATTTCAAGTTTGATGTAGCAGGGAATGCAATATATGTTGACGATTTGTGTTCCGTGCTACGCGATGTATGGATTTCGCATGAAGATGTAGCAGGGAACGCATTTATACTGATGACTCCTGTTCTCTGCTATGTCAAGTTATAAATATCAAGCGTAAGTACACCGCATGAGTGAGTTTCATAGATGGATTGCGCGAGTGTATTTCGTAGATACGCCATGCTTTACGTTAGCTATTCAGCCTTGCAGTACTTCCAGCTGTTTCTTGGCCTTGTGGAGCTTGACGTAGATCTCGTTGCGCTTGGTACCGTCCTTGGCGCGGGCATGGTCGCCTTCGAGCTTGGAGATTTGCGCGGTGAGCTCGGCGATCGCCGACTGCTTGGCGAGTCGTGCGTCAAGGTCGGTGCCGTCGCTGTCGCCGAAAATCACCTGCGCGCAAAGGTTTCGCCACACGTCGTCCAGCGTTTCGCCGGTTACCGATAGGGAAGCGGTTTTCGGATCCTGCCATTTGCTGACGTAAGTTTGGGTCTGGGCCTCGCCTTGATGTCCGGCGCGAACGGGCAGAATGCGTTGCAGTGCTAAAGCACATTGCAAATCGCTGCTGCCACTCTGAGTGCTGCCACCTTGAGCTCCGCCGTTCTGGGCGTTGCCGCCATCCTTGCCTTCGCTTTTGCCGAGGCTCGCATCGCGCACGCAGACAAAAAGAATGTTTGAAGACGAACGCAGTTTCGCGATGTGCTCCATCACTTCAACGGGCGCGTCCTTGCAATTCTGCGCGATGCCCATCACCAGAATTTCGCGGGTTTTCTTGCCGGTAGCCACGTTGATGGTGTTCGGCCGCAGCAGCGCGAGCATGGTGATCGATTCGACATCGCCGACGAACCGCTGCTTGAGCCGCGCCGAAACCGGTGGTTTCATATAGAACATCTGCTTGGGAATCACGCTTTTCGCTTCGGGGATGGCACAAGAACCAGGTAATCCCAACGAAGTTGCGCTTACGGTTGTGCAGTGTGCGACGGTCATTGTCGGCCTTTCTCCTTGAGGTAATGCATTCATAATACATTCAAGCGCTTTGTTTTCGCGTGGGCTGCCGCAGCGGAATTTGTGCGGCAAGCGCTCGCTTATCTACAGTATATCGGTATGTCATATCGATGCGGACAAAACGAGACGACATGACATTGAAGATCCGATACGATTTCTCATGCCCGGTGCGTCGTCGTATGCCGCACGGCGCGGTACTCGCGCGGGGATGTGCCGTAACGCTGTCGGAAAGCGGAATTGAGACTAGCGGCGCTGGGGAAGCCCGTGGCCCGGCTGATGTCGGCGACGCTACCTTTCGAATTGAGCAGTTTGGCGTGGGCGTCTTCGCAACGCAATTCGGTTAGATATTCCTTGAAACTATTACCTGTGGCGCGCTTGAAAAGCCGGCTGAAATGCTCGCGGCTGTAACCGAACTGCTGGGCGACGAACGTTTCGTTGAGCGGCTCGGTGTAATGCTTGTTCAAGTAGCCGATGATTTCCATGATGATGTTGCGGCCGCGCCGGATTTCCTCTGGTCGGCGGATTCCGCAGGTGAATCTGGTGTATAGCAGGCTGAGCATTTCGTACAGTGCCGCGTTGATGAGGAAGCTGCGGTCGCGTTCCTGACGGTTCGACAATTCCATAATTCGTGTAAGCAAAGCGACCAGAGTGGCTCGGTCGTCGTCGCTCGCGCTGGGGGCGGACCAGGAAAACCGATAACGGTCGGCGAAAGGATAGAGTTTGGCGATGATGTCGCCGTTGAAGGTCACTGAAATTCCGCGGTAAGGCGAGTCAATCAACGCGTGGTGCAGCTCGTAAGGGCTGATGATTAACGTGTCTCCTGATTCGATGTCGTAGACTTTCTTACCCACGGTAAAGCGCGCGTCGCCGCTCGCCGAATGCACAATTTCCAACCCGCGATGCCAGTGTGGGTGGACGTATTCGTAGTTGCTGTCGTGGATGATTACCAAGGCAGGGTATTCCTCCGGATATACGTCCTCCTCGAGATAGTCGGGGGTAATGACGGTGTTGTATGTCGGTTTGGGTGATGAAAGCGCCATGTTTCCTCCCTCCTTCGAGCATAACGTATGAATAAGTCTCAAACTGTTGTTTTTAGCCTAAAAATAATCACAAAACAGATTTTTGATATCACAAAATACGCTTATTTGCCTTTCTGGACTTGATAGATTCTCTATTGAACATCGTTGTTAAACAAAACGAAGGAGTAACAATGTCACAAAGCACTGATAGCTCGCCTTCTCAAGATGAGGCCGTCGAGGTTCTCGACCCCAAGATTCGCAGAAGGATTATTCTGGTATGCCTGGCTGGTGCCATGGGTGGCCTGCTGTTCGGCTATGACACCTCGGTGATTAACGGGGCCGTTGACGCCATCGCCGGCAAGGTTTCCGGATTCAACCTGAACAGTCTGATGAGCGGCATCTCGGTTTCAGGTGCGCTGCTTGGCTGCGTTCTCGGCGCCTGGTTCGCAGGCAAGCTCGCAGACCGTTATGGCAGGGTCAGGATCATGCTGGTCGCCGCCATTCTCTTCCTGTTGAGCGCCATCGGTTCGGGATTCGCGCCCGGCGTCTGGATTTTCGTCATCTTTCGTATCGTCGGCGGCGTCGGTGTCGGCTTCGCTTCGGTGGTCGGTCCGGCCTACATTTCCGAGGTCGCTCCTACCAAGATGCGTGGCTTCCTCACCAGCTTCCAGCAGTTCGGCGTGGCCATCGGCATGTTCCTTTCCACCATCGTCAACAACCTGCTTGCCAAGGGTTCCGGCAGCGCCGACAGGCCGTTCTGGTTTGGCATCTCCACTTGGCGCTGGATGCTTTTGATGATGGTCATCCCCGCAGTTTTGATGCTGATCGCCTGCTTCAAACTCCCTGAGTCTCCGCGTTACCTGGTGATGAAGGGCCGCGACAAAGAGGCCATGGGTCTGCTTCGCAGTCTCAATGGTTCCACCAATCCGAAGGCCAAGGTCACGCAGATTCGCGCCTCGCTTGGCAACGACACCACCCCGCGTCTTTCCGACCTTCGTGGCCATACTTTCGGCTTGAAGAAAGTGGTGTGGATCGCCATCGCCATCGCGCTTTTCCAGCAGTTCAACGGCGTGAACATCATTCTTTATTACGATTCCAGCCTTTGGCGTTCCGTGGGCTTCAGCGAGCAGCAGGCGCTCAACATCTCCGTGATCCGCAGCATCGTCGCTTTCATCCCGACGATTCTTGCCATGGTCTTGGTCGATCGCGTCGGCCGTCGTAAGATGCTGTCCTTCGGCTCGGCCGGTATGACCATCTTCCTGCTGATCGCCACTTTCGGTTTCTACCACGCTACCATCACTCCAAACGGCGTTTCTTTGAGCGGTTTCTGGGCTCCGCTGACGCTCGTTGCGGTCTATCTCTTCTACCTCATCTTCTGCGGAACTTGGGGTCCGGCCATGTGGGTGGTCATCAGCGAGATCTTCCCGAACAATATCCGTGCCATGGGCGTGGCCGTTGCCACGGCCTTCAACTGGATCGGCAACTTCGTGGTGAGCACGACCTTCCCGCCGATGCGTGACGGCTGGGGCATCGGCAATGCTTACCTGTTCTATGCGGTCTTCGCAGCCTTGAGCTGGATCTTCGTGGTCAAGGCTTTGCCGGAGACCAATGGAGTCGAGCTTGAGGATATGAAAGCCGAGTGAGCGCCATGGATTTGAAGATCGAAGACGATGAGCGCAAGCTTTTCTCCACCTGGACCGAGCTTGACGGCGACCTTGCCGGCTGTGACGAGCATGTTGCGCAGACCATTCTGGCTTCGCGCCTGATGTTCGCGCGCGGCGACCGCTCGCGTACTGCCTATTGGCAGGTTCCTGAAGATATCGACGTCATCGCCGACATCCCGTACATCGACGACGGCACCCGGGCGCACAAGCTTGACGTGTATCTTCCGCACGATGTGGTGGTTCGCGGCGGCAAAACCGCTCCGGTCTACATTGACATCCACGGCGGCGGCTTCATGTATGGCCACAAGGAGCTCAATCGCAACTTCAACGTTCATCTAGCCGAACAAGGATTCGTGGTGTTCTCGGTCAATTACCGGGTGATGCCGGAAAGCGATTTCCTGGGTCAGCTGGCCGATGCCGAAGCCGCGTTCGCATGGATTCGTGACCATATCGACGATTACCCGGTCGACCCCCAGTCGATTTTCCTCACCGGCGATTCCGCCGGCGGCACCTTGGCGCTGTATGCCACGGCCGTTGAACGCAGCCAGGAGATGGCCGACGCATTGGGTTTGAAGCGTTCCGGGCTCAATCTCAAGGGGTCCACGCTAATTTCCGGCCTCTTTGAACTCAAGCCGTATCTTGACGCGGTCGATGGCTTCGGCGATATCGACGAGAGCTCGCCGACCGGTTCGATGATGGTCATTTCGCCGTTCTTCTTCAAGACTTTGAAGGAGCGGGGCGAACAGTGGGCTGACCTTGAGTTTATGGCCGCTCACGTCGACTTGCCGCCGCTGTTCCTCAACACGAGCAACGACGACTTCCTGCAGGGCGATGCCATGCGGCTTGCGGCGGCGCTTTGCGACGCGGGTCGCGACTTCGAACTGCACGACCGTCACGCACCCAAGGGCGTAACTCTGGGTCACGTCTATCCGGTCTGCATGAGCTGGTTGCCGGAAAGTCAGGAGACGTTGCGTCAGATTCGCGATTTCTCCTACAACCACCTCTGATCCATTAATCGGCGGCCGATTCCGGCTTACCGATTGATATGGCTTCACGCTAATGTCCCTGTCATCATCGTGATGGCAGGGACATTTTTGCTCGCCACGCTGGGCGGGCCAGGTTTGCGTGTACAATACCTTATGTTGCCCGGGTAGCTCAGGGGATAGAGCACCGCTCTCCTAAAGCGGGTGTCGTCAGTTCGAATCTGATTCCGGGCACAAATTTTTCTTGTCGGTATTTTGCAATACAACTTTATCCGATAGTCGAGCCTGATGTTCTCAATATGCGGCACGTTTTATTGCTTGTTCAGGGGCTGTGCCGAGCGGGTTTTGTCGCGTGATATAAGTTTTTTCTTTAACCCGGTATACGCGTTTCGTCTCAATTTAATCGTTCTTCATGATATGGAAACACTCGGTGGGCATATAATCCAAAACGTAGTTATACGTGTAAATATATGTGTTTTATAACTGCGTGTGTTACATGCTAATAACGAGTACAGGGAAGAAAGGGAAAATTATGGCTTCGAAATCATGGAGTATAAAAATCGTGGCCGCACTGGCTGCAGGCGCGGCGTTGATTTCCGTTGCAGGCTGCGGCGGTTCGGGTAATAATAATACCTCGACACCGAAGAAGGCGGCGACCACCGATGAGATCATCAAGGTCGACAACACCGAGCCGCAAAGCCCGCTCGTGCCTTCGAACACCAACGAAATGGGCGGTGGCAAGGTCATCCGTTACCTCTTCGAAGGTCTGGTGAGCTACGACGCCAAGGGCAAGCAGCATATGGAAGTGGCGAAGTCAATCACTCCCAACGCGGATGCGACGCAATATACCATCAAGCTCAACGACGGGTGGAAATTCACCAACGGTGAGAAGGTGACGGCCTCTTCGTTCGCCGACGCATGGAGCTATGCCGCCAACGTCAAGAACGCGCAGAAGCAGTCCAGCCGCATGTCCATCATCAAGGGCTACGACGAGCTGCAGAATCCGAGCGTTGCCGCTGACGCCAAGCTTTCCGGCCTCGAGGTCAAAGACCCGTTGACACTGGTGGTCACCCTGAAGAGCCCCGATTCGGTCTTCCCGATCCAGCTCGCGCACCAGTCCTTCTTCCCGCTGCCCAGCGCCGCGTACAAGGACATCAAGGCGTTCGGCAAGGCACCGATTGGCGACGGCCCGTACAAGTTCAAGTCCTGGCAGCCCAACACCGACATTCTGGTCGTGAAGAACCCGGATTATCAGGGAAGCCGTAAGGCCGCGAACGCCGGCATCGACTATCGTGTCTACACCAATGAGGATGCTGCTTACGCCGACCTGCAATCCGGCAATCTCGACGTGATGGAAGAAGTGCCGCAGTCGGCATTGAAGACCTTCCGCACCGATTCTTCGGTGAAGGCGTTCGTGCAGCCCGGTTCGTCCTATCAGGGCTTCGTCATCCCCGAAAGCCTGCCGCACTTCGCGCTCGGCAAGGAAGGCAACCTGCGTCGTCAGGCCATTTCCATGGCCATCAACCGCAAGCAGATCGTCAGCAAGATCTACCAAAACACGAAGACGCCGTCCACCGATTTCACTTCGCCTCTGGTTCCCGAACATTCGAAGGAACTGAAGAATTCCGCCAATCTACAATACAATCCCACAAAGGCCAAGGAGCTCTGGAAGCAGGCCGACCAGATTTCGAAGTTCACCGGCGACTTTAAGATCGCTTACAATTCTGACGCCGCGCACAAGCCGTGGGTTGATGCAGTGAGCAACAGCCTGAAGAACACGTTGGGCATCAACGCATCCGGCGATCCGTACCCGACCTTCAGCGACATCCGCAACCAGGTGACCGACCGGTCCATCAAGACCGCGTTCCGCTCCGGCTGGATGCTTGACTACCCGACGGCCGAGGACTATATGACCCCATTGTATTCCTCCTCTTCCGCTGACGGCCACGGTTCCAACGACGGCGATTACAAGAGCCCGGCGTTCGACGCGGCTTTGGCCAAGGCGTTGAGCCAGACCGACGTCGCCAAGCGCACCGCTGATTTCAAGTCCGCCCAGGAAATCCTGCTCAACGACCTGCCTTCGATTCCGCTGTGGAATGAGGACGTGGCCGCCGCAGCTTCCACCAAGGTCAAGAATGTGCACTTCGACTACACGAACCTGCCTACCTATAACACCGTCACCAAGTAAGGCGATAGTTCGTAACTGACTGAATAACAGTTAAATAGAGAGGTCGGGCAACGGCTCATAAAGCTGTTGCCCGACCCCTCTATATCTGTTGGGTCTATTGAATTTGCCTTATCGGAATTGCTGCGGGCCCGGTGCCGAGACCTGTATACAACTACAGATTTTCGACACCGGGCCCGTTAAAAAATCAGCCGGTAAATCGGTCGATGAAGGCAGTTGATAAGTCAGCCGCTATCTCAGCCCTGCACGTAGCTGCTGGTGGGGGATTTGTAACCGCAGTTCATCATCTCGCTGTTGTAGGCGATGACGCCCTCACCCTTGGCCGGCAGCACGATTAGGCCGCCGTCGCCGCGATGAGCCTCGATGTCGTTGAGTGTGGCGCTCGCGGATTCCAGCGGGGTCTGCTTGGCGAATTTCACGCGGTCCGAGACCTGATGGCAGGCCACCGTGCGCATGAACGCCTCGCCGATGCCGGTGCCCGAAACCGCAACCGTCTCGTCGTTGGCATACGTTCCGCAGCCGGGCAGCGGGGTGTCGCCGACGCGTCCGTGCATCTGGTTGGTGATGCCGCCAGTGGAAGTCGCTGCCGCGAGATGGCCTTTCTCGTCGCGGGCCACAGCGCCGATGGTGCCGTGCTTCTCCCATTCGTCGCCGTTGGTCTGCGCCTCGATAAGCGATTGCTTGCGCTGCTCGGTGATGAAGTAGCTCGGGTCGCGCGTCTCGACGCCCCAGTCGGCAAGCTCTTTGTCCTGCGGGTCGGCGAAGAGGACGTGCTTGGTCTGCTCCTTGACTGCCCGTGCGGCGTCGATCGGGTTCTTCACGGTGTGTACGCTGGCCACGGCCCCGACCTCTCCGTCTCCGCCCATCAGGCACGCGTCCATCTGTGCGATGCCGTCGCTGGTGAGCGCCGCTCCATGCCCTGCGTTGAACTCGGTGGCGTTTTCCATCACGTGGATGGCGGCCACCACGGCGTCTTCGGCGTTGGCTCCGGCCTTAAGCTTGGCATATCCGGCGTCAAGCGCACGCTGCAAGTCCTTCTCCACCTGCGCCTGGCGTTCTGGTGTGCTGTGCTTGCCACGGCTTCCGGCTCCGCCGTGGATGACGAGCAGGATACCGTTTTCTCCGCCTTTGGTGACGATTGATTTGACTGGACTGGGTGATGCCATCGGTTCGTTTCCTTTCGATAAAGCGATAGTGGCCATTGCACAACAATGCCCACTGCGCCATGACGCCCATTGAGCGTTTGTTTGGATATCTGCCATGGTACGCCGCTGGGCATGACTTCGTATTGTGTCCGTTTGAAGACGGTGATTCTTATTGTGAAATATCGAGCACAATGTTCCATTATGGCCGTATATTATGGTCTATTGTCTCAAGGTAACAAACCTGTATCGTACCGGTATCATTTGCCGGTGTAAGGTGAGATATCCTGTCAACCAAACGTCAAGGGAAAAGAGAAAAGGGAAAGATGACATTCAAATCTTGGGGTACCCGTCTCGCGGCCGCGCTGCTCGCTTCGGCGACGCTGGTTTCGGTGGCCGCCTGCGGGTCGAGTTCGACAAGTGACAATAGTGCGAAGGCGGATCCCAACGCCATCATTTCGGTGAACAACACCGAGCCGGAAAGCCCGCTGGTGCCCGCCGATACCAACGAAATGGGCGGAAGCCGTATCATCCGCTACCTCTTCGAAGGCCTGGTCAGCTTCGACGCCAGGGGCAAGCAACATATGGAGGTCGCGAAGTCCATTACGGCCAATCCTGAAGCCACGCAATACACTATCAAGCTCAACGACGGCTGGAAGTTCACCAACGGCGAGCCGGTGACCGCGCAATCCTTCGCCAAGGCCTGGAGCTACGCCGCCAACGTGAAGCACGCGGAAAAGCAGTCCAGCCGTATGTCCGTGATCAAGGGCTATGACGAGCTGCAGAAGCCCGGCGCCGCCGATGACGCCCAGCTTTCCGGCCTTCAGGTTCCCGACGACCACACGCTGATCGTCACACTCAACAGCCCGGATTCGGTCTTCCCGACCCAGATTTCGCACCAGTCGTTCTTCCCGCTGCCCAGCGTCGCCTACAAGGACATGAAGACCTTTGGCAAGAACCCGATCGGCAATGGCCCGTACAAGTTCAAGTCGTGGACGCCTAACAAGAACATCACCGTGGTGAAGAACCCGGATTACAAGGGCTATCGCAAGGTCAAGAACGGCGGCATCGAATACCGCGTCTATTCCAGCCCCGACGCGGCCTATTCCGACGTGGAATCCGGCAGCCTCGACCTGCTGATGGACGTGCCCCAGTCCGAGGTCAAGACCTTCCGTACCGATTCGACCATTCACGCCTATAGCCGCCCCGGCAGCTATTATCAGGGCTTCATCATCCCCGAATGGGCGCAGCATTTCGGCTTCAACAAGGAAGGCATCCTGCGTCGTCAGGCGATTTCCATGGCCATCGATCGCGGCCAGATCGTCGACAAGGTCTTCTCGAACACCAAGACCGTGGCCACGGACTTCACCTCACCCGGCGTTCCCGAGCATCAGAAGAACCTCAAGGGCACGGCCAATCTCAAGCACAACGCCGCCAAGGCCAAGGAGCTTTGGAAGCAGGCCGACGCCATCTCGCCGTATAACGAGAAATTCAGCCTGGCCTATCCTTCCGACGGCGGCCACAAGCCTTGGGTTGATGCGGTTTGCAACCAGCTGAAGAACACGCTGGGCATCCAGGCCGTGGGCGACGCCTACCCGACCTTCAGCGACCTGCTCAACCGCGTGACCGACCGCACCATCCAGACCCCGTTCTTCTCGGGCTGGTCTCTGGACTATCCTTCGGCCGAGGATTATATGACGCCGCTTTACGCTTCCGAATCCGCCGACGGGCACGGTTCCAACGACGGCGACTACAAGAATCCGGAATTCGACCAGGCGCTGCTCAAAGCGAAGTCGCAGCTCGACCCTGCCAAGCGTACGGCCGATTTCAACGCCGCGCAGGAGATTCTCCTGAATGACCTGCCGGCCATCCCGCTTTGGTGCAACAACGTTTCCGCGGTTTCTTCGCCGAAGCTCAAGAACGTGGACTTCGATTACACGAACCTGCCCACCTACAACACCATTACGAAGTAAGGCAACAGCAGGGCGCTGTGCGTGCGTTGTGCAGCACGCCGTTCCGGTGTCCGGAAAATAGATAGGCAGATATGACAGGGGCGTTCCTCCAGGATTAGATATGGAGGAACGCCCCTGCTGTTTGTTGCCTTTTGTGGTTTGCTGTTTATCAGCGCGATTTACTTCATCCCGCTTTGGCATTGTCAGCTGTTAACCGTTCAGCGGCTGTTATTCAGCTTTGTACATGGCTTTCCGCACTCGAGCGGTAACCGCATTTCATCGTCTCGCTGTTGTAGGAGATGACGCCGTGGCCTTTGGCGGGGACGATGATGACGCCGCCATCGCCGTGGTAGCCGTCCACTTCGTCGAGGGTTGCCTTGGCCGCTTCTTCTGGGGTTTGGCCGGCGAAACGTACCCTGGATGCGATTTGGTTTGCCGCCACGGCTTTGACGAACGCCTCGCCGATGCCGGTGCAGGAGACGGCGAGCGAACGCTGATCGGCGAAAGTGCCGCAGCCGGGCAGCGGGGTGTCGCCGACGCGTCCGTGCATCTGGTTGGTGATGCCGCCGGTCGAAGTGCCGGCCGCGATATGGCCTTGTGCGTCGCGGGCGACGGCGCCGATGGTGCCATGCTTCTGCCAGTCGTCGCCGTTGTTTTGCGCGTCGACAAGTTCTTCGCGGCGTTCTTCGGTGATGAAGTATTCGTTCTTTTCGGTTTCGATTCCCCAGTCGGCGAGTTCCTGCTCGGTGGGCTCAGCGAACATGACGTGCTTGGTCTTGTCTTTGATGGCCCGCGCCACGTCGATGGGGTGACGCGCTGTGTCGAGCCCGGTGGCCGCACCGACCCTGCCGTCGCCGTCCATCAGGCAGGAGTCCATCTGCACGATGCCGTCGCTGGTGAGCGCAGCCCCGCGTCCGGCATTGAACTCCGGAGCGTCCTCCATCACATGGATGGCGGCGACCACGGCTTCTTCGGCGCTTGCCCCGGCTGTTAGCTTCGCGTATCCGGCGTCGAGTGCCCTGTTGAGGTCGGCGTTGACTTCTTCGGCGCTGTGATTGCCACGAGCGCCTGCACCGCCGTGGATTACGAGAAGCGGGCCGTCCTCTGACTTGGTGGTGATGGTGATTACTCGTGCGTTGTGACCCGTTTCGGGCATGGTTCCTCGTTTCCTCTATTTCGTTTCGTATTATGAAGGTAAAGGCTTTTCGGCCGATGGATTTATCCTAGGCGTAGCCGGGCATAATGCCATGATATTGGCTAATATGAATGCAGAAATCATGCTAGGCAACCGCCGAGTCCCGATCAAGGTTGCGAATACCAGGAAGGCAATGTGAAGGCGAAAACCAAATCCAGAACGGCATCTCAAAGCAAGACAAAGTCGAGGTCGAAATCGACGCAAAAAGGCAGGTCGAAGCCCAAGGCCACCTCGAAAGCAACTGTGAAATCCGCGCCTCAATCAAGGAAACGCGGAGGTTTTCTGCGTAAGGTTCTAGCGCTTTTGGCTTGGTTGTGTCTGCTCGCCGCGTTGCTGGGAACGGTGAGCCGTGAGCTGCCTGAGGAATTGCAATCGCTGCCGTATGTGCCTGTGGTCGCCGCGTTCACTCCTTGGTTTGCCGTGTTGGGTGTACTTGCGCTAGTGCTCGCCTTGGCGTCGCGCAGATGGTTTGCTGCGCTGCTGGCGTTGGCATGCCTCGGGCTTCAGGGATGGTGGCAATATCCCTATTTCGTCGCTAAGACCCATCTTGACGATGCCGCGGTCTCGGCGGTCGGAGAAAGCCACGCGGATACCCACGATTCCTACGCACGTGTGATGACGGCGAATGTCTACAAAGGCCGGGCTTCGGCCAAAGCGGTGGTGGAAGCGGTGCGTGACCAGCGCGTGGAGGTGCTGGCGCTGCAGGAAACCACCAAGCCGTTCGTCCGTGCGTTGAAGGCGGAAGGCATCGACGATTACCTGCCGTATTCCCAGATTTCCTCGTCGGACGGCAAATACGGCAACGCGCTTTTTTCGGCTACGGCGTTGGACTCGCCGGCCGACGATGACGTCGATTCCAGTGCTTCCTTCATGCCGGGCGGCACGGTTTCGTTTGGTGACGGCAAAACGCCGATTCGTTTCGTTTCGGTGCATACCACCTCTCCCAAGCCGGGTTATTGGGACGACTGGCGTACTTCGCTTGACGAGGTGGCGGCGATGCGCTCGCACAAGAACGACAGGTACGTGCTGATGGGGGATTTCAACGCGACCACCGACCACACGCCGTTCCGTAATATCCTGGGTTCGCGCTTTCATGATGCCGCACAAAGTTCGGACAACGGGTTCGTTTTCACTTGGCCGGCGAACAAGCCGGGGGTGCCGAAATTCGCGGGTATCGACCATATCGTCCTCGACCAGGGGATTACCGCCGGGCAGGTGAGCACCCTGCCGATACCCGGTTCGGATCATGCCGCGCTGCTCGCCACCATCGCTGTGAAATAAACGACGGTTGGTCGGGCGAAGCTCGTTCGGCATCCTTCCGTATCGCTTTCGTATCCCTTTGTAGTAGTGGTTTGGGGCAGCGGTTCAAGCGAAAAAGGAGGTGTTATGATTCGCTTTAATCATTTTGTGATAAAAATTGTGACATGATACACATTCATCTACATAGGCGGCTAAGATGGGGTGCAGGCAGAGAATGCCGAACGTACAAGTGAGATTACAACGAGGAGTGCTCATGGACGAGAAAACATTGGTAGATAAGCTTTCTAAGGTTACTACCATCACTGATTTGCAGGCGGTTGCCAAAGAGGTCGGAAAGCCTATGACCGTCGAACAGGCCGACAAGGCGCTGAATCGTCTTTTCGGTGCGGAGAACGACACGGGCGAGCTCATGGGCGACTCCGTGGCCAAGGCCGCCAAGGACATCTTCGGCTGAGTTATCGCTCTGGTTGTTAAACGATTTGGGCTTATCCACCTACAGTTTCGTGGATAAGCCCAAATTTTTGGTATAGAACCCAAATTTTTCGGTTGAAAACTTCAATTATTTGGTTCATGGCCCAGATTTTGTAAAAGTTGGGGTCTATCCGCTGATAGCAACGGATAGACCCCAACTGCTTTTTATTTTATTCCTTTTGCGTTCAAACCGCGTTCGAGATGGCCTCCACGCTGGCCTTTGCGTCGCCGAAGAGCATCGACGTGTTGTCGTTGAAGAACAGCGGGTTCTGCACGCCGGCGTAACCGGTGCCCATCGAGCGCTTCAAGACAACGACCTGCTTGGCTTCCCAGACGCGCAGCACGGGCATGCCGGCGATGGGGGAATCGGGGTCAACGGCGGCGGCCGGGTTGACGGTATCGTTGGCGCCGATGACGAGAACGACGTCGGTGTCGGCGAAGTCGTCGTTGATTTCGTCCATTTCCATGACGATGTCGTACGGCACCTTGGCTTCGGCCAGCAGCACGTTCATGTGACCAGGCAAACGACCAGCAACAGGATGGACGGCGAAGCGGACCTCGACGCCTTGGGCGCGCAACTTCTCGACCAAGCCGGCCACGGCCTGCTGTGCTTTGGCCACGGCCATGCCATAACCGGGGGCGATAATGACCGAATGTGCGTTCTTGAGCATCTCCGCCACGTCAGTGGCGGTGGTCTCGTGCACCTCACCGGTGATCTCCTTGGCGTCGCTCGACTTGGCCGGCTTCTCACCGAATCCGCCGAGGATGACGGACATGAACTTGCGGTTCATGGCCTTGCACATCAGGTAGGAGAGGATGGCGCCGGAAGCGCCGACCAGCGAGCCGGTGATGATCAGCAGGTTGTTGTCGAGCATGAAGCCCGAAGCGGCCGCAGCCCAGCCTGAGTAGGAATTGAGCATCGAGATGACCACGGGCATATCGCCGCCGCCGATGGCCGCGACCATGTGCAATCCGAGCAGCAGTGCGAGCAAGGTCATGATGGCCAGAGGCCAGATTGATTGCGTCGGGATGAACCAGGCGATCATCGCGAGCATCACGATGAGGACGATCAGATTGATGATGTTGTGGCCGGGGATGATCAGCGGCTTCGACTTCATCTTGCCTGCCAGTTTGAGGTAGGCGATGATGGAACCGGTGAAGGTCACGGCGCCGATGAGCACGCCGATGTAGATTTCAGCCAGATGTGCGCCGTTCGGGTTCTTTTCCGTGAGCCACGAATTGTAGCCGATCAAAACCGCGGAAATGCCCACGAAGCTGTGGAGCATGGCGATGAGTTCCGGCATCTGCGTCATCTCGACGGTGCGTGCCTTCCAGATGCCGATGGATGCGCCGACGATGAAGACCAGGGCGATCAGCAGGGCTGTCACCCAGATTGGACGCTGGGAATCAACGAGCGCCAAGGCGATGGTGGCGACGATGGCGATGAACATGCCAAGCATGCCGAGAATATTGCCGCGACGGGCGGTTTCCTGCTTGGAAAGACCCGCGAGAGAAAGAATGAACAGCACTGCCGCCAGCAAGTAGGCGGATTGGGCAATGGATTCAAGTGTCATGATTTCACGCGTCCTTCCTGAACATGCTGAGCATTCGGTAAGTCACCAGGAACCCGCCGAACACGTTGATGGAGGCGATGGCCGCCGAAACCACGGCGAGCACCGTCACCAGCGTGTTGTTCGAGCCGATTTGCAGCAACGAGCCGATGAGGATGATGCCCGAAATGGCGTTCGTCTGGCTCATCAGCGGTGTGTGCAGCGAATGGGTGACGTTGGAAACGACGTAATAGCCCACGAAAATCGCCAGGATGAAAATGGAGAACGTCATCAAGAGCTTCGTGTCGGCAAACGCCAGCGCGATGGCAAGCAGAATGGCCGCAACTGCCGTGAGTACGGTGTTGCGCTTGCTCTTCTGCGCCTGGATGACCGCTTCTTTGGCCTTGGCGGCGT